>NZ_MSDU01000042.1 GCF_001936625.1 Domibacillus antri
TTTTTTAAGTGCCACAAACAATTCATCATACCGGGAGGTGCTGCGGGATTATATGCGTTGTTTGATTGGGGGCTTACGAATTACTTTACGCTAAATAGCTTTTCTTATAATAATAAAGTTGTTTCGAGTGTCAATTCCTCCTTATACTATCATTCATACAATAAAAGATAGCATCTCTTTAATAAAAATGGCCTTGGATCAGATAGCGATCCAAGGCAGATTATTAAGCTTCCTTTATACTTTCCTCAATTAACTTTTTTCCACTTCTCTCAAACAATACTCCTATATCTTTAAGCGTAACATTATTTTCTTCACATAGTTCTCCTATGACAAACAATGCCCATTTTTTACGTTGGGAAGCTTCTTCGTTATGTGTCCAAGTCTTTTTTTCAATGTCTGCATTATACGATTTTTTTAACGTTAACAGTAAAATTACATATACAGTTAGAGTTACATTAACTAATTCATGGTCAACAGTTAAAGTTTCTCCTTTTTCACTTGTTACATTAGAAAGATCTTTGTTTATATAGCAGGTAGAATTATCAGCCAGTCGCAACGTCAATGACATTTTAGGTAAAGTAAATCCAAAACCAGCTTCATAAACACTTTGGTTACTCCCTAATCCGGAAAGTGCAGGCAAGGAGCCTAAGACGTTAGTCCCCGTGCTCTTGCTATCATACTCTGCTTTATCTGTTAACTGAGCAACATTTGAGACATCTGTAAGTTTGATTTTATAGGTTTTGTCTGAATCATGCTGAAATTCCTTACCTACATTAGACAATAGCCAGTAAAAGAATTTACTGTCAAACCCAAATTGAAGGACATTATTAAACTTGAGCTTTTTCCACTCTTCTTTTTTATTCCCTTGTCTTCCTTGACCAAAAAGAAGAGAACGAACTCGTCCTTCTTCACTCAGTGAGACTTCAACTACAACGTATATTTGACCATTTAAATCAAAAAATACAGCACTACAATAACGATTAGAAACCCTTAAGTGTCTTTCAATAACAACACCAGTTTTAGTATCTCCATTACTTATTGCTCTATCTTTACCTTCAGATTTTTGACTACCAACTCTCCAATTGAAAGCGGCAACGTCAATGAGTTTTATTACATCACCCAGAAAGGATTCATGCCCGTTTAGTTTTTTAAGAATGATACCCGGCTTCAAAAATTCACCATCCTTAATTTTCCGACTTTTCTTAAAGGACGATATAAAAAAGAAAAGGGTTTTGCGCTTTCCTTATAAGAATTGAAAAACAATTTATTTTCTTTCTATGAGTTTTTTATGATTTTTTCAAATTCAGAAGAAAACAAAAAAACGCCAAACCCTGATAAATCAAGGTTTGACGCTTTTTCGGGGGATGATGTTACATCATGCCGCCCATTCCGCCCATGCCCATGTCAGGCATGCCGCCGCCAGCTCCAGGTGGTTCTGGCTTGTCTGCTACGACTGCTTCTGTTGTTAAGAAAAGTGCTGCAACAGATGCTGCGTTTTGAAGGGCTGAACGCGTTACTTTTGTCGGGTCTACGATACCTGTTTCGATCATGTTCACCCATTCGCCAGTTGCCGCGTTGAAGCCGATGCCGATTTCTTCGCGTTTCAAGCGGTCTACGATAACGGAACCTTCAAGACCTGCGTTGCGTGCGATTTGACGAAGCGGCTCTTCCAATGCACGAAGAACGATTTTCACGCCTGTAGCAACGTCGCCTTCGCCTTCCACTTCTGCAACTTTGTTGTATACGTTCACAAGCGCTGTACCACCGCCGGATACGATCCCTTCTTCAACCGCTGCGCGTGTTGCGTTAAGGGCATCTTCAATGCGAAGTTTGCGCTCTTTCAATTCTGTTTCTGTCGCTGCGCCGACTTTGATCACGGCTACACCGCCAGCAAGTTTCGCCAGGCGCTCTTGCAGCTTTTCACGGTCGAATTCAGAAGTTGTTTCTTCAAGCTGCGCGCGGATTTGGCTTACGCGGCCTTGAATGTTTTGTGATTCACCGGCACCTTCAACGATTGTTGTGTTTTCTTTTGTGACAACAACTTTCGCCGCACGGCCAAGCTGTGTGATATCTGTTGATTTCAGGTCAAGGCCAAGCTCTTCTGTGATTACTTCACCGCCAGTTAAAATCGCAATGTCTTCGAGCATCGCTTTGCGGCGGTCACCGAAACCAGGCGCTTTAACCGCTACTGCGTTAAATGTACCGCGAAGTTTGTTCACAACAAGTGTCGCCAGCGCTTCTCCTTCTACATCTTCAGCGATCAAAAGAAGCGGCTTGCTTTGTTGTACAACTTGCTCAAGAACAGGAAGGATTTCCTGAATGCTTGTAATCTTTTTATCAGTGATCAAAATGTACGGATTATCAAGCACCGCTTCCATTTTGTCTGAATCAGTGATCATGTATGGAGATGCATAACCGCGGTCAAATTGCATACCTTCTACAACGTCAAGCTCTGTTGTGAAGCCTTTTGACTCTTCGATTGTAATAACGCCGTCGTTGCCAACGCGTTCCATTGCTTCCGCGATCAATTGACCCACTTCTTCGTCAGCTGAAGAAATCGCCGCAACTTGAGCGATGGATTCTTTGCCTTCGATTTGTTTTGAAATGTTTTTAAGCTCCGTTACAGCTGCTGCAACCGCTTTGTCCATTCCTTTACGGATGCCGACAGGGTTCGCGCCTGCTGTTACGTTTTTCAAACCTTCACGGATCATGGCTTGGGCAAGAACAGTCGCAGTTGTTGTACCGTCACCGGCAACATCATTTGTTTTGCTTGCAACTTCTGCTACCAATTTCGCACCCATGTTTTCGAATGCATCTTCTAATTCGATTTCTTTCGCGATCGTTACACCGTCATTTGTAATAAGCGGTGAGCCGAATTTTTTCTCCAAAACGACGTTGCGTCCTTTTGGTCCAAGCGTTACTTTTACTGCGTCTGCAAGCTTGTCTACACCTGCAAGCATAGAGCGTCGTGCTTCTTCACTAAATTTAATATCTTTAGCCATTTAAAAGTGCCTCCTCTAATGTTTTCTATTTATACGGTTCGTTTAGTTAGTTAAATGATCAGCCGATAACAGCTAAAATATCGCTTTCGCGGAGCAGCAAGTATTCCGCGCCTTCGTATTTTACTTCTGTACCTGCGTATTTTGAGAAGATGATGCGATCGCCTTCAGCTACTTCAATAGCTACACGCTCGCCGCTTTCTAGAACACGTCCTGTTCCAACTGCCACGACTTTGCCTTCCTGCGGTTTTTCTTTCGCAGAATCAGGAAGTACAATTCCGCTGGCTGTTTTTTCTTCAGATTCTACCAGTTCAATTACTACGCGGTCACCTAGTGGTTTTAACAAGTGAAACCCCTCCTCAAAAATAGATGAATAATTTTTATTAGCACTCTACTCAGATGAGTGCTAACACATTTATTATAATAAATGAAATCGTCTTAATTTTGCAAGCGTAAAGCAAAAAAATTTTTAATCTGTGTAAGACCGCTTATTTGAAGGGCTTCTCCTTTATTAGTACAATGGGATGTAAGTGAATTAAATAAAGGGGTTTTTAAGTGAAAAAAGAATACGGGTTTATATTGATTACGTACATTTTAATGCAGTTTTCCGGCATTGTCGGCGTACAGTTTCTTTTTTGGATTGGTGTATCCGCAGGTGCGGAGCCGGATCGAATGGCCGCCGCAGCGCCTGGCTATTGGACCGTCATCAGCTTTGCGCTGGCCACGCTTATTACTTTACTCATTTTGCGAAAGTCTGCCTATAAAAACAAAATTGAACAGCAGCCGCCTGTTTCTGCCGGCGCTGCTGTCATCTGGTCCATTTTGGGCGTATTTCTCGCGTTCTCAGCTCAATATGCCGCCATCATTATTGAGACTGCGCTCGGCATTGAACAAGGATCTGAAAACACCCAGGATATTATTGAAGTTGTTAAACAGGTGCCGCTTATGATGCTCTCCGTCGCCTTATTCGGCCCCATTTTGGAAGAGATCGTTTTCCGGAAAATTTTATTCGGCTCTTTGTATAATAAAATGCCGTTTTTCTTTGCCGCACTGATCAGTTCGCTCGTGTTTTCGATTGCACACGCAGAACTCGATCACATTCTATTATATGCAGCAATGGGATTTACATTCGCATTTCTTTATGTGAAAACAAAGCGGATTATCGTCCCGATAGCGGCGCACGTTGCAATGAATACTTTCGTAGTGCTGATGCAATATGTATTTGCGGATGAAATTGAAGACATGATGAAAGAATCGGAAAAACTACAGCAAACGCAGCAGTTTATTGCTTGGCTTTTGTAAGGAGGAACAAAGATGAGACAGTCACCACTCGCATCAGGGATTTTTTATAACATACTCGGCGTCTTTTTCGTTTTTCTCGCCATTCAGGATGTAAATGCGAACAGCTTTGGCTTTTTTACGTATTTGCTTATCTTGCTGGCAACACTCGATATCGGCACCGGTCTCCGGCTGCTATTTCTTCACTTCAAATTAAAGAACAGCCAAAAATAAAGAATCCGCCCAGCTTATTGGGCGGATTCTTCTCGTTCAAGCGCAGCTTTCGCTTCAGCCTGAATCACTTTTTTATATCCAATTTTCGAAACGAAAATGCTCACTTCATATAAAATAAACAACGGAACACTCACCATCATATGTGAAATAATATCAGGCGGTGTAATCAATGCCGCAATGACGAGCAAAATAAAGTACGCATAGCGGCGGATTTGTCCTAAAAATGCCGGTGTCACAATGCCAAGACGTGTTAAAAACAGCGTCACAACCGGAAGCTGAAATAAAAATCCAAAAGGAATGGTCGTCTGGAATAAAAATTGAAAATATTCATTAATCCCGATCACCTGCTCAATATTCAAATCATTCGACAGGTTCATCATAAAATGAATAATGTACGGGAATAAAATGAAATAAGAAAAGGCCAGTCCCCCTAAAAACAGAAGAACAGAAGCAGGAATGTAGCTCAATGTTACTTTCCGCTCTTTTTCATGCAGGCCCGGGCTGACAAATGCCCAAAGCTGATACAAAATCACTGGAGACGTTAAAATAACACCGATCACAAATGCCATTTGAAAATAAATTTTGATCGGATCGGTCACGCGGAAAGCGTTCATTGTCAGTTCTGCCGCTTCATCCGCATGCTGTAAATAGTGAATAAGCGGCTTTGCCAGAAGCAGCCCGCCAATCACGGCAATAAAAAAGAAAACGACGACAATCATAAGCCGTTTTCGGAATTCCTCTAAATGTTCATATACCGTCATGTCTTGTTGACTCATTTGTCAATCATCCTAACGTTACTTGTCCTCTTTTTTGTCCTCTTTCCGATCGTCATCATCATCGGCCAGACCTTTTGTGGAGTTTTTGAATTCTCTCAATGTATCACCGGCTGCCCGTCCGAGTTCCGGAAGCTTTTTCGGTCCAAAAATAAGCAATGCCGCGGCGCCGATCACAACCATGCTGCCAACACCAACCATTGGCACACACCTCCCTTTCCTACCATCATAACTGATTTATCGACCAAATTCCATGATCATTTTTCGACAGATTCGTCCGGATAATTTTTCAAGAAATAAACGAGCGACTGCAGCTCAATCGCCAGATCAATATGATGAACGCGAATCTCCGGCGGTACGTTCAACCGTGCCGGGGTAAAATTCAAAATCCCTTTAATATTCGATTGGACTAACCGGTCTGTAATCGTCTGTGCCGCTGACTGTGGAATGGTTAAAATCGCTACCGGCACGTCTAGCCTCGCAAGAGTGTCTTCCAGTTCATCCATATGATGAATGGGTACTTCCCCAATTTTTGTCCCGACCTTACTCTCTTCTATATCAAACGCTAATTGAATTTTTGTATTGTTGTTTTTTAAAAAGTTATAATTCAGGAAAGCTGTTCCGAGATTTCCGACGCCGATTAATGCCACGTTTGTCACTTCATCCTGATCAAGCGTTTTCCGGAAAAAGGACAATAAATAACTTACATTGTAGCCGTACCCTTTTTTACCGAGTGCTCCGAAATAGGAAAAATCTCTCCGTATCGTTGCCGAGTCCACCTTCACCGCTTCACTCAGCTCAGCCGATGACACACGCTGCTTTCCGGATGAATGCAAATTTTGAATAAACCGATAATATAAAGGCAGACGCTTCGCTGTTGCCTGTGGAATTTTCGTCGAATCGCTGTTCATTTTTATCCCCCTAACTTGATACCGCTTACACATTTCGTTTTCTCTTTACATTACAATCATAAATCTTTGTCGCCTTTTTCACAAGAACTGCTTCTTTTTCGTTGCCCGCTCACTCTTCCTCAAGTAAAGTGAATAATGAGGTGAAAAACATGATACTTCTTCAAGTACAGCAGCTTTCGAAATATTATGGAGCTGAACTTATTTTATCGAATATTAAGCTCGAGGTGCAGACAGGCGACCGAATCGCTCTCGTCGGAAGAAATGGTGCCGGCAAATCGACGCTCTTAAAAATGATAGCCGGACAGCTCTCACACGAGTCTGGCGCGATAATGAAACCGAAAGACGTCACCATCGGATATCTTGCCCAGGATACCGGCCTTGAATCTGATTTATCCATATGGGATGAGATGAACAGCGTCTTTGACGGGCTGCGGGAAATGGAAAAGCAGCTCCGCGCGCTTGAAGCCGATATGGCAAATCCAAACGTGTATAATGATCCAAAACGATATGAACAGGTGATGACTGCCTATGATCATCTTCAAAATGATTTTAAAGAAGCGGGCGGCTATCAATACGAAGCCGATCTACGGTCCATTTTACATGGATTTAAATTTCACGAGTTTGATTACGGCACGCTTATTTCGACATTAAGCGGCGGTCAAAAAACACGTCTTGCCCTCGCGAAACTGCTGTTAACAAAGCCGGACATTTTAATTCTTGATGAACCGACCAACCATCTGGATATCGATACGCTCTCATGGCTTGAACATTATCTGCAGGGGTATTCCGGTGCCATCTTAATCGTATCCCATGACCGTTACTTCCTTGATAAAACGGTTAATCAAGTGTACGAGGTATCACGTCATAAAATTCGCAAATATACCGGCAACTACAGTAAATATTTGATTCAAAAAGCGGAACAGTACGAACGTGAGATGAAACAATTTGAAAAACAGCAGGAAGAAGCGACAAAATTAGAAGCGTTTATTCAGCGCAATATTGCCCGCGCTTCCACCACAAAGCGGGCGCAAAGCAAACGAAAACAGCTTGACCGGATGGACATGATGGCCCGGCCGGATGGTGATGAAAAGCCGCCTGGTATGCTGTTTGACATTAACCGGCAAAGCGGAAATGAAGTTTTAAAAATCGATCAGGCATCCATTGGCTATAATAACACGATCATCAGTTCCGTTCTTTCATTTGACATTTCCAGAGGAGAAAGCATCGCGCTCGTTGGGCCGAATGGCGTGGGCAAATCAACTTTGCTGAAGTCCATCACCGGCGCACTTCCTCTTCTATCCGGCGAAATCCGTACAGGAACGGGTGTCGAAATTGGCTACTACGATCAGGAGCAGTCTCATTTGAACCGCTCGAAAACAGTGCTCGCTGAATTATGGGATGACTACCCGGGCACCCCGGAAAAAGACATCCGAACCATTCTCGGTACCTTTCTTTTTTCAGGAGATGACGTATTAAAACCGGTTGCGGCACTGAGCGGAGGCGAAAAAGCCCGCCTTGCTCTTGCAAAATTAACGATGCAAAAAGCGAACTTATTAATACTCGATGAACCGACCAACCATCTGGATCTTGACAGTAAAGAAGTGCTTGAAAACGCACTGATTGACTTCCCTGGCACACTCTTATTTGTTTCTCATGATCGTTATTTCATTAACCGGATCGCCACAAAAGTCGTTGAACTTGATAAAACCGGAGTCACCGTTTATCTTGGTGATTACGATTACTATGTAGAAAAGAAAAACGAGCAGGAAGAACTCGCTGAACTTCAAACAGCCATTACCGCTTCGTCTACATCAAAGACGGCAGCCTCAGATTCCTATAAAACGGATAAAGAGCAGCGTAAAAAAGAACGTCAAAAGCTGCGGCGTATTGAAGAAATCGAATCAGAAATCGCTGCGCATGAAGAAAAAATAACGGAAGCAGAAGACCTTCTCTGCCTACCGGAAATATATGAAGATCATAAAAAATCAATTGATTTGCAGCAACAGCTGGAGCAGGCAAACAAGGCGATTGAAACATTAATGGAAGAATGGGAAATGCTTCAGGATGATTAAACGAAAGCATGGTGCTATCCACAGCATCATGCTTTTTTATACACAGTATAGAACAAAAAAACACCTTGAAATTAATACTTTCCACAGTACTTATACACATTATCCACAATTTATATCTATTTTTATCCACATTATCCACAAAAAAAGACAGGCAGCGCCCGTCTTTTAAAATTGTTCCAGATCCAGACCAGGATGACCGTTCATATCAAGGCCATCCCGTTTTCCTTGTTCAAATAAAACCGTTCCTGCCGCGGCAATCATCGCCGCATTGTCTGTGCACAATGAAAGGGGCGGAATCAATAGTTCCACTTGGTCTATTTCACTGAAAGCGTGCTCAAGCGATGAACGAAGTCCTTTATTTGCCGCTACACCGCCCGCTAATAATACTTGTTTTACACCGTATTCTTTGGCTGCCCGCACCGTTTTTTCCGTCAGTACGTCCACGACACTCGCTTGAAAGCTTGCCGCCAGGTTTTCCGGGATAATTTCTTCACCACGCTGCTCGGCATTATGAACCGTATTAATAACAGCAGATTTCAAGCCGCTAAAACTAAAGTCGAATGACCCTTCTTCAAGCCGGATTCGCGGCAATGCATACGTATCATTGCCTTCCGCCGCCAGCCTATCAATATACGGACCTCCCGGATACGGCAAGTTCAATGTACGTGCCACTTTATCATACGCTTCTCCCGCTGCATCATCACGCGTTTCACCGATCACTTCAAATGAACCGTGTTCTTTCATATAAACGAGTTCTGTATGTCCCCCTGAAACAACAAGTGACAAAAGGGGAAACGACATTTCCTGTACTAAACGGTTCGCATAAATATGACCGGCAATATGATGAACACCGACAAGCGGAATTCCGTGCGCAAAGGCAATCGCTTTCCCCGCATTCACGCCGACTAATAACGCGCCAACGAGACCCGGACCTTTCGTCACCGCAATCGCGTCTATATGTTGAAACGTCAACTCCGCCTGTTCGAGTGTTTCCTCAAATACAGAGATAATCTGCTCTACATGGTGACGTGACGCAATTTCAGGAACAACGCCGCCAAATCGTTTATGACTCTCGATTTGAGAAGAAACGACATTTGCCACAATCTCTGTGCCGTTTTTAATGATCGCCGCAGCTGTTTCATCACAGCTCGTCTCAATTCCAAATACAAATGTATCTTTTTCCATTATAAGTTCACCCACATTACTAAAGCATCTTCCATATTATCGGTATAATATTGCTTCCGGATTCCACCCGGTTGCAATCCGAATTTTTCATACATCGAGCGCGCCGGCGTATTGCTGACCCGTACTTCGAGAGAAAGAACCGATCCGCCATGTCGTCTCGCCTCATTCATAACGTAAGCCATTAATTTCTCACCATACTGTTTTCCCCGATATTCCGGTAAAATCGCGATATTCGTTATTTGAACCTGGTCATACACAATCCACATGCCGCAATATCCGATTACGCGGCCATCTACTTCCGCCACATGATAAAGCGCAAAACGATTAGATATCATCTCATGTTCAAACGCTTCTTTTGACCACGGAATCGTAAAGCTGAGCAGCTCCACTTCATATACAGCCGGAATATCCTCCAGCGTCATGGGCCGAATTAATAGCTCACTCACTTGACTGAGCCCTCTTTTCGTTTGCTTCCAGCCACTTTGCTTCTGCTTCCGCCAGCCGGGCATAATACGGTATGACCTGTTCCGGGTCCTGAGAATCAGCACTTTGTCCGAGCGAAATAAGCGCAGCCGGACGCGTGTAAGGGACAGATTTGCCTGCAAACGCAGCAGCACTGCCCATGATCTCTGCAATGACCTTTTCATGCTGAACACTTTCCTGGCCGACAAACAGTACTGGCTCCCCGATACTAATCAGCTCCTGACACCAGTCCGTAATCAGCACATTCCGATCTTCTTTCACTGTCTCGACAAACCCATTTGATAATCGATAAAGGCCCGTAAAGACTTGTCCTCTGCGAGCATCAAACACGGGGCAGACAAGACCTTCAATTAATGGAGCCGATGCTGCCAGAGAGGCCAGTCCAGATACCGCTGTAAGAGGGATTTGCAAAGTCCATGCCAATGTTTTTGCAATTGTTACGCCAATGCGCACGCCAGTGTAAGAGCCCGGTCCATTCGCTACAACAATCTTGTCTAAATCACCCGGCTTCATTTCCACCTCATTCATAAGTGCTTCAATTGCAGGCATGACCCGAACAGAGTGATTCTTTTTCACGTTTGTCACTTGTTCAGCTAGTATGACATCACCATCAGACACCCCAACTGATAATGTGTATGTAGATGTATCAATCGCCAGTACTTTCAAAGTCCATCACCTTCTCACGTATTCGATCATAACGATCGCCTTTAATATTCAAAACCACTTCTCGCTGCATCTCAACACCCGTATGATATATATTTATTTTCACATACTCAGCCGGCAGCTGATCTTCAATAAAATGTGCCCATTCCACAACAGAAATACCGTCTCCATAAAAATATTCGTCAAACCCAAGATCTTCTTCTGAGTCCTGTCCGAGCCGGTATACATCCATATGATAGAGCGGATATTTCCCTTTATATTCTTTTATAATCGTAAAAGTTGGGCTGCTTACGTTTTTTTTGACACCAAGCGCCTCGGCCAGTCCTTGTGTAAACGTTGTTTTCCCAGCGCCAAGATCTCCTTCCAATAAAAGAACATCTCCCGGCACAAGCAATGAAGCGACATGAGCAGCAAACTTTTTCATTTCTTTTAAGTCATGAATCGTATATTTATAAGAAGATGCCATTCTTTTACCTTCTTTCCTCGAAAAAAAACCTTAGGATGTATGATCCTAAGGTTTCCTATTATATCGTTATTATATCGAAAATATTTAAATAAAAAAAGAGAACTTCATTCATGAAAATGGCGGTCCGGACGGGACTCGAACCCGCGACCTCCTGCGTGACAGGCAGGCATTCTAACCAACTGAACTACCGGACCAAACAATTATTGCGGGGGCAGGATTTGAACCTGCGACCTTCGGGTTATGAGCCCGACGAGCTACCGAGCTGCTCCACCCCGCGGCAATAGAAAAATTTTATTTAAAAATCGCCAGGCGGCGTCCTGCTCTC
>NZ_MSDU01000043.1 GCF_001936625.1 Domibacillus antri
CACAAAATTATTGACGGTCCCTTTTAAAATCTCGACTTGATTTCTCTTCATTCAAAGGTCTTGAACATTTTGAAATAGATTTCTTAATTATAAGTATCAAAGACTCGCGCTATTGTTCTTACTATTTATGATAATATATTCTTCTTGAAAGCTGTTTTAGATTGCTAAGAAATAGACAAATTCTATATTACGTTAAATATGGTTCTATTTTACCATATCCTGAATTTTAAGAGGAGCTTTTATCGATTTTTGTAATAAAGTGAGAGCTGTTAGCATCTAAAGTTGGTGATCCTATAAATGATGATTAATTTAAAAAGGCAGAAACGTTAATTTAATAACGCTTCTGCCTTTCGGAGTGTCGACAAAAGGGACTTGGAATGGCCTTATTCCAAGTTCCTTTTCAAATTTTAATGAGATTTTTGCGGAATTGGGCTGTAAAATGAGTTGGAAATGTGCATTTCTGCTCTTGATGCCCCCTTCGGGTGGCTGATTTTATGCTGTTGCTGGACCTTTCCATGTCCAGCAGGCTAGCTTCTTCAAATTCATGGCAGCAAAAGTTAGCATCGCCTGCATGGACAACTTTTTAAGCCCCCTCAGGGTTGTCCATCGCATACCATGCTTTTCTTTCGCATCGGCAAAGACACGCTCGATCGTTTCTTTGCGCCGCGCATAAATTTCTTTTACTTCTGGAGTGTGGCGAAGATGGTTTGCCTCTTCTACGTGATCCTCCCAAATATGTCGCTGAATCAACTTCTGATGATTCTGGCTTTCCGTACACTGCCCCAGCAACGGGCAGCTCGCGCACACGAAGGGATTAGACTTCTATTGGCGATAGCCTTCTTTCGTTGTTGTCGTGTAGCGTAATATCTCTCCTTGCGGACAGATATAGCAGTTGTAGTATTCATCGTAGACATACTCGCTTTTTCCTATGAAGCCTTTCTTCGTTTTTGGACGTGTATAAGGAAGAGCAGGAAGGATGCCTTGTTCGAAAAGGAAGTTCGCAATCGCCGGTGTTTTGTAAGCAGCATCTGCCGCAACCGCAAACGGCTTTTTGATTTTCTCCATAATCTTCTCCACCAACGGCTGGAGGATGTGGCTGTCATGGACATTTCCAGGCGTCACGATCGTACTCAGCACGAATCCTTTCTTATCTGTCGCTGCATGAAAGGAATAAGCAAACTGTTTCGTGCGTTCATCCTTCACGTAGTAGCACTTTCAGGGTCTGTCGTACTCTGCTTGATTTCCTTCATATCTTCCTTTTCGAATTTCTCCGTCGGAAATGGCTTCTTACCATTATCAATCCGGTCCTGGTTTAGCTCCTCCAGTAGCTTGGCTTCATAGGCACGTGTCTCCTTGCGTACCATTTTCTTCTCGAATTTGCGCTTATTCGCGCTGGCCTTGACGTGTGTAGAGTCAATAAAGACATGGTCAGCACTGAGCAACCCTTGGTCCGCAATTTCCTTCAGGATGCGGTAGAAAATCTGCTCAAAGACATCCGTGTCTTTGAAACGGCGCTCGTAGTTTTTTCCGAAGGTGGAGAAATGAGGAGCTTCTGTGTAGAAGCCAAACCCAAGAAACCATCGGTACGCCACGTTCGTTTCGATCTCCTTAATCGTCTGGCGCATGGAACGAATGCCGAATACATACTGAATAAACGTCATTTTTATTAAAACAACTGGATCTACACTAGGACGACCCAGTGTTGAATACAAATTTTCAACCAATGGATAAATGAAGGAGAAATCAATCGCCGCCTCAAGTTTCCGAACAAGATGGTCCTGAGGCACCAGCTGGTCCAACGCAATTACTTCTAATTGATCCCGTTCTGTCTGATTATTTTTCGTCATCATTTTCCATCACCCCGAGCAAAATTTCTTATTTCTATTGTGAAAAATAAAAAGACTGCTTATTTCAATTCAAAAATAATGTCGCCTGTGTTTGTTGGTTTTGGGTCTAAATAGAAATAGAATCCTTTCGCTGTTACCGGCTTTTTCGTATTGCGAACTTGATTCACAATTTTCATAAATTCTTCTTTGTTGAACGGTGCATCTTCCCAAATCAGATAACTAATGAGTAAATCTTCTTCGTACTTAGCTGCAACATTGCGAAAATTATAACGGACGCCTTTTTGAAATTCCGATCCGCTTTGTTTTTTCAAACGTTCTTTTGAAAAGGCCATTCCGTAATCTGTGTCCCATGTACCAAGAACCGAATATGTGAAGTGGATTCCTTTCACATAAATTTCATCCCCCAATTTCGGGTTTTCCGGAATTGGCGTGTTGATTGGCGTTGTCGTTGTTGGCGGCGGTGTTGGGGCTGGCAATGCTTCCCCATTCAACACTTGTAGCATCCGGTAAATCGAAACAGCCGTTTCCGCACGATTTCCTACGGTCTGACCAGAGAAGTTCTTACCGCTGTATGCTCCCATAACGTTGTAGTAATACAGGCGTTGCACCGATGTTTGGGCGTAGGCACTAATACTTTTCGTATCACTGAAATCAAGTTTTTTCGTTTTGGTGAACGATCCTTTTAACTGCATGGCACGGTTCAGCATGACCGCCATATCCTCACGAGTGACTTTCACATTCGGCTTAAATGTGCCGTTGGAAAAGCCCTTGATGATCCCCGCCTTGTTTGCACGGCTCACACCGTCATACAGCGCCATTGATTTGGATACGTCTTTAAATTTGCTGTCGGCTTCCGGCAGATTCAAACTCCGTGCAACAAATGCCGCAAACTCCGCACGTGTGACTTCCTGTGACGGGCGGAATGTGCCGTCCGTGAATCCGTTTATCATACCCTTCTCCATTAGTGCGGCAATTTCTTCTTTCGCGTAATAGCTGTCCGGCACATCCTTGAATGAAGCAGAGGCAGCTTCTGCACTGATCAGTGGCACAGGCAGTCCGTCCGGCACCAAGGCTGTTCCGATCATCATAGATGCGAGGGCCTCTATGATTCGTGACTTTTTCATTTAATCTCCCCCATTCTTATCTATCGTTTACAAATTATGTTACCAGAAAAACAAAAAGTAATGGACCTATTTTGATAAAAAACAAGTAAATTTTTTCACCAAGTTTATTACATTGAGAAATCAAGTTTAGTTACCATAATAAATAACCATAGAAGTTTTTCTATAGAGCAAGGTAAGCCCGAAATATAAAAAATAGCGCACCTTTCTGGTACGCACGACGAATAGCCAACTATCTGAAATTTTTTCGGACAGTTGGCTATTTTGTACATGTCACTTGGATGTTTTTTGACAAAGGCATGTAGTTATGTAAAATTTCAGGTTACTGGTGAATGGGTAAATTCGGTAGCTCCATCAATAGCTTCACAAGATATTTGTAGAAATCGATGCCGTTCGCTTTTGCTGTTTCTGCTAAACTTAAACAGATGGCATTCTCTTTCGCGCCAGCTTCACTCACAGAGAAAAGCCAGTTTTTACGTCCAATCACATTCGGACGAATCGCATTTTCCGCTGGATTATTATCCATTTCAATGCGACCATCCAATAGAAATGCCTTTAACCCCTGTACTCGATTTAATGTGTATTCCGCTACTTTTGCGAGTGCATTTTTTCCGAAGAAAGGCGATTCATCTACCCATTTTAGAAACTTTTCTACAATCGGCTTTGAATGTTTTTGCCTTGCTTTTCGACGTTTCCCAGGTGAAAGGTGTTTGAATTGACGTTCTAATTGATAGAGTTGGTCACAATAACCCACACCGATTTTGCCGTTTTTGCTATCGGCTTTCAGCCAATAACGTCGAACATGCGCCCAGCAGTTGGCGAATGTGACATTAGGTAAACGACCGTAGGCAGAATAGCCATCACAAATCACTGTTCCTCTAAAACCAGCTGTAAAATCTTCTAATACAGCACGGCCTCTCGATAAAGCACTTTGGAAAAGAATGATGATGGGACCTTGGCTCGGCACACTTCTGTACATGAGGAACCGTCAATAATTCCAGTCCCTCTTTAATATGATTTTGACAAACCGTTAACATGTTATCCCCCGTAACAAGCACGTAGAATGGCCTCGCTACTATTTAAATTGTTGTTTATTTTTGTGGGTTTAGTAAAGTTCCATCTAAATCAAATTCAGGCATTCTATTTACACCGATCCAAGAATTTAGCATAAAGCCCCATAGAGAGATACCCTCTAAAGCCTTACGCACAATTACTTCTTGGCGGAAAGGATCTTTCGCCTCTTCAAGATGATCCAAGCCAAGAATCGAATGATGTTCATCTGCTTCTACATGAACAGTAAAATAAGGATCATTTGCATTTAACTCGTCTAATTTTTCTGTCATTTCGATGAAGAAATGATTAGAGCAGCGTTCAATGCCTGAATTTAAACATGCTAACCACTTTGAGCGGTCTTGTTCAATTGCCATTTGGTAAACCAAGTTTACGCATGCATTAGTGGCCACAGTTGGGATAACTTCCTCGATTTCTGAACGATCTTTTAGAATGCCTTGTTTTAGCATCCATTCCATAAGCATTTCATGGTGCTCTGCTTCACCATAAATATGTAAGGCGTAAAATGGCATCATATGGTTTTCTTTAAGAGAGGTTAAACCAAGCATTAAGCCCATTACTTTTGGAAAAGTAGCTGAGTGATACCACAGCTGGATTACAACTGGTTTTAATTCTTGTACAGATTTTACGTTTTTCAACCATTGAAAGAATGGTTCTTTTAGAACTTCTTCGGATGCTTTAATGATTGGATCAGCAACCCAAGAATGTTGCTTGCGTACTCTTTCAAGTTCTTCTTCCGTTACCACGTGGTACTTTTCTGCTGTTAGTTCCATTTTCAATACTCCCCATTCAATAAATTATCGACACTAACCATTTATATTTTTAATTACCGGTTAGTACATGTAAATCTTAACCGTTTAACCATATCCTGTCAATACATTTTTTAGTAGTTAATGAAAAAGAATCCATAAAATGTTTGTGCCATAATATTTTTTCTTGTATTGATAAGGAAAAACTTACCTGTGCGCACAAAATTTAATATTGTGGTAGCATAGAGTTAGAAAATAAAGAGAAAGTAGAAAAATGATGGAAATAAAAAAATTCCCGCTTATATCTGGCTATCTTTCTCTTGATTTAGTAAACACAGAACTCGTAAGGCGTGGGCAGCGTCACGATTTATTGATCGTAGAAGAAGATGTAATAGACTGGTTAAAAGAAATGCAAAAGACAACGCCTGTTATTGATGAAGAGCTCATTATAAAAGCTGAAGAGAGAAAAACAGATGTATTATCCGCAGTTAAAGAATTTCGGTTGTTTTTACGAGAAAATTTTGAAGCTATTGCGGATGAGCACCCTATCTCCAATGAATATACCTCTTTTTTAGAAAACAAAATCGGACAGGCCCCCTTTGCCTACAAACTCATTCAAAATAAACTTATTCCCCGCCCTATAGGGAAAGTGGAAGACATCATCTTATCCCACGTTGCCTTCGACGCTCTAAACCTAATCGTTAATAGGAAAATGCATAAGCTTAAACGGTGTACAAATCCAGAATGCGTATTATTATTTATAGATGAAAGTGGCCGACGTAAATGGTGCGCTATGCAGATTTGTGGAAACAGAACGAAAGTAGCGCGCTTTCAAGACAAACAGTCAAAAAAATAATCCGAATGAATTTGTAAGAAAATGTATTCGGTTACAAAAGCCAATGTCTTTTTGTTAAGCGAATAATTAACCATTAATTTTTATATTGACAGGTTAGTAAACACCCTTTATGCTCGTATTAACCATTAAAGGAAATATTTAGAGGTTAGTTAGGAGGAGGGAAAATGAATAATCCTTTTATTGGAAAACGCATTGTTTTTATTGCATTTTTAACCTTAACAGGTGCCTTTGGGTTAAACTTAACGGCTGGTCAATTTTTTGCACCGTTAAACCAGGTCTACGGCTGGGGATTAACAACTCTTAGTTTAGGGGTTTCCCTGAATATGCTAATGTGGGGGCTCTTTCAGCCGTTGATGGGAAAACTGATTGATCGATTTGGACCAAAGCCAGTGATTGCAGGAAGTGCATCTTTAATGGGAATCTCTTTCTTGCTTTCTGCCACAATTACAGAGATCTGGCAATTCTTTTTATATTACGGAGTTTTCACTGCTATTGGTTTTGCAGGCTGCGGCTCAATGGCAAACTCTGTTTTAGTTTCCCGATGGTATGTGCAAAAAAGGGTAGTCATGCTTGCACGGAGTTCAATGGGTATGAATATTGGCCAGCTGCTTCTATTGCCTGTTGCTGGTGTCTTAATCGCAAGCACAGACTTCCGAATTGCTTTTATTGTGCTGGGCCTTATCATGTTACTAATCGTTGTTCCATTCGTTTTAGTTGGAGTCAAAAATAGCCCTCAATCAATTGGGCAAAACCCAGACGGAGACATTACATTTAATTTTACACCGCCTCAAAGTGCTCCATTGTCAGAAGCATTGCGCAGCAGTGAATTTTGGCTGGCTACTTTAGCATTTGCTACCTGTGGTTACTCACTGTATATGGTTGCGATTCATTTGCCAAAGTATGCAGTGGACTTAGGAGGAGGAGTTGCTCTAGGCGGACAGATTCTCGGAATCGCGGCAGCGGCAAGTGCAGTGTCGATGTGGATGACAGGACAGTTGTCCAAAAAATATGGGAAAAGAACCTTGCTGATTGGACTTTATTTCATTAGGGCTATAGCTATGGCGCTATTAGCTAATTCGACTACTATTCCGGAATTGTATATATTTGCCCTTCTGTACGGAATTTCATCTATGCCAATTATTCCACTTGTCACAGGTATTATTAGTGAACGTTTCGGAGCCAATGCTTTAGGTAGCATTCTTGGTTTCACTTGGCTTCTTCATCAAGTATTCGCGGCATTAGGGGTCTTTTTAGGGGGTTATTTCCGTACACTGTCAGGAAGTTATCACATTTCATTTTGGTCAAGTTCAGCGATGTTATTGCTTGGTGTTTTGCTTACTATTGTACTTAAAGATCCTTCCACAAAACAGAACACCGGCACTGCCCATGTTCCTCAATAAAATATACCAATTAGGGAAGGGTTGCTTAGGTAGTGATTGAGAAAGTTTCATTCTGTTCTAAAAATCTTGTCCGCTTTTCTGGAATTGTCCAGGAAAGTATTGAAAAGGTTCAAGATCCAAAGATGGATACAAAAATTCATAAATGTCTTCGGAATTGCAGAAGCTGCAGCAAGCGTCCGTTCATTTTAATTAATGATTTAAACTATATTCACGGACTAGATAATCAAGATTTGTTAAAGAAAATAAACGCGGAAATAGGGAGGTAAAGTTGAATGAAGGAACTTCGTTACCCAATAGGCAGGTTTATTATTCCTGAAAACATAACTGATTCGCAACGCCAGCAATGGATACAGGAAATCAGGGAAGCTCCTGGCCAGTTAAGAAAAAGTGTAAAGGACTTAACAAAAGAACAGACAGATACCCCATATCGTGAAGGAGGGTGGACCATTCGGCAGGTAGTGCACCATATATCAGATAGTCATCTAAACGGATATGTTCGTTTCAAACTGGCACTTACAGAAGAGCAGCCACTAATCAGAGGATATATACAAGAAAAATGGGCAAATTTAGAAGACACCAAAAAAACGCCTTTAGAAGTTTCAATAAGCCTTTTAGAATCTTTGCATGAAAGATGGATAGTATTACTAAATTCCTTACAGCGACAAGACTTTATGAAAGAATTTAATCACCCTGAATCCGGATTAGCAACACTCGAAACTGCTCTCGGTTTGTATGCTTGGCATGGACGTCATCATATTGCCCAAATTACTTCACTAAGAAAACGCCAAGGTTGGTAAAAGTGATTAAAAACATTCTTAACCATTTAGGTAGAATCACTTTTACGCGAAAGAATTAATTTTGGAAAGGGA
The DNA here is from genome assembly GCF_001936625.1 of Domibacillus antri. Classification (GTDB taxonomy): domain Bacteria; phylum Bacillota; class Bacilli; order Bacillales; family Domibacillaceae; genus Domibacillus; species Domibacillus antri. The sequence continues at coordinate 7,914 of NZ_MSDU01000043.1, forward strand.
AGTAAAACTCTAATGAATCAGCAATGTGTTTTTAAATTAAGCGATACGGAAAGAGACTATTTATATCACGCCTGTTGATTTGGCATAATTTGGCATAAAACCCCACAAAAAGAGATGCACTCTTATAAAATGTAAGTTACCACACAAACATTTTTAGAAAAGAGGCCTCCCTTATGACTAAGAATACCACGTTCCTTAAGCTGATTCAAACCATTCTGACTGACGAAGACATCAACGAACAAGGTCAATTTCCGGGCTGTGACAGAGTACATGATCATGGCTGCTGTTCATGGATGGACAGGTTATCGTGAAGCAACGGATGTGGGTCCTTCAGCACGTCTTATCCAGCTTGAACACTCCTCCCTGTCCAAAAAGCTGAAAGAGCTGGATTATTCTTTCATAAAAGCGGTGTTCGAACGGATTGTTCAGCGGCTTAACCGCGCTGGGCAGTGGAAAATGAAGCTGCCGAACCGCCTGCTTCTCGCCCGAAACCGGCATGCCGGTCAAAGTGGTCGAAACAACCGACCTCAAGCACGACGGCCCTATTGGCGAACAGCTGGCTGATAAGCGGTTCGTGCTGGTCGAGGACCGGGCTTATTTCGCGATCAAACGGCTGGACCGCTTTCGCAGAAGCGGACAGGACTTTGTGATCCGCATGAAGGACAATGTCGTGCTTTCCCGCCCGAAATCCCTGCAGCGCCAGTGAGTAGAAGGCTCTAATGTGACACGCGACATTACCTGCCAGCTCGGAACCGAACAGTCCCGTTCGGAAAAACGCCACCGTGTTGTGTTTTTCACAGATGAGGATGGGCATGAGATCCGTGTGGTTACCAGTTTGATGACCGTTTCCGCTGAAGACATCGCGGCCATGTACAAGGCACGCTGGGGCATCGAGTCGTTCTTTCGCTGGATCAAGCAGAACCTGAATGTGCCGACGCTATTTGGCACGACCGAAAATGCCGTGTATACGCAGCTTTATGCAACGCTGTCCGCGTATGTGCTACTCAAGTGGCTGCACCAGCAGGCAGAGCGTGCTGTACTAAAGTCGTCCCTATCCTTCGCAGGCTTTCAGAGCCTGCTTCTTTGTAATGGGTTGCCGGTTCAGTGGCAGTCTCCTATCGCAGAAATTCTGTATCAGAAACGAGAGACTCATAGGACCAGTTTGTCTAATTTTGGGTAATCAACAGGCGTGTTTATTTAGCTTTTCATTTTCTTTTTAAAACCCCATACAGAAATTACGAAGATAATGATCGTATAGCCAATTACCCATAATAACGGTAGGATAAGATCAGCGTACTCACCAGATAAAGCAAATCGTGTAGCATCAACCGCATGAGCAAATGGCAATGCATAACCGATTGTTTTAAATGTACCACCAATCATGTCTAGCTCAAACCAAGTACCACTTAACCATGTTGTAACGTTGACGAAAATTGCAAAAATCCCACCAACTTGCTTATCCGTAAAGTACGTGCCAAGTAATAGACCAAATCCAATATAAAGCATTGCAATGATAATGAGGAGAATCCCGGCACCTAGTACATTCGCATTAAAAGATAAGCCTAAGAAGAATGCTGAAATAAAGCAAATGACAATTTGGAGAATCGCCACCGCTATTAGGGGAAGAGCATATCCCATAATATAATCAGTCGCAAACAATGGTGAAGCAAAAATTCGCATTAAAAACGAACTGCTTTTATCTTTTCCAATCAGCATCCCTGAAAATAATGTAATGAAAGAAAAACTAAAAACGATCACGCCCGGTGTTAAGTTTTCTATACTATAAAGGTCAAAAGGCATATTTTTTTGCATGATTGAAAAAAGACACATAATAATAATCGGGAGAGAAATCCCAAAAAGGAGTGTCAGAGGATCTCGAAAAATCTCCTTACAATTACGTGAAGCAAATGCTAAATATCTCATTAGGTTATATCTCCTCTTCAGTTAGTGTAAGGAAGATATCTTCTAAAGAAGAATGTCCCGTATTTTCTTTTAACTCATCAATCGTTCCAAGTGCATGCAATTTACCACCATGTATAATGCCGACGCGGTCAGCAAGTGCTTCTACTTCTTCTAGATAATGTGTTGTTAATACAATCGTGATTTTCCCCTTTAGTTCAAGTAAAATCTTCCATAAATCACGTCTAGAACGAACATCAAGTCCTAGTGTCGGCTCATCTAAAAAGATGATTTGGGGATTTGAAATGAGTGCCATCGCAATACTTAGTCGGCGCTGCAACCCACCTGATAATGTTTTTGCTTTATTTTTTGCACGCTCCAAAAGTCCAAACTTTTTCATCATTTCCACAGCTTTTTGCTCAGCCTCTTGCTTAATACTACCGTAGATACTCGCAATAAAAACTAAATTTTCCTTTACAGAAAGATTTGGAGCTATCGCAGTTTCTTGCGGTGAAATATTTATTTTTTGTTTAACTGCCGTAGGGTTTTGGACAATACTATCTTCTAACATCAGTGCATCTCCACTTGTTGGTGTACTCAAGCAACTAAGCATTTTGATCGTTGTTGTTTTCCCGGCAGCATTTTGCCCTAATAGTGCAAAAAATTCTCCCTTCTCAATCGACAGTGAAAGATTGTCGACAGCTGTGCGCTCTTTATATTTTTTCGTTAGATTTTTTATATCAACGGTCATTTATTTATCACCTTTCCCCTCTAATTGCTTGGATTTAATCGCAGCATTAATTTGTTTAATATCATTTTTTGAAATCATGTATTGAACAACCCATGTGATAACATACGTACCTAAAAAATTAAGGAAGAAAATCAGTGTGTTTATGGACGTTTTTGGCATCCAAAGTAGCATCACAATTGGTATCCATACTAGTGCTGTTATGCATAAATGAACGCTGTACTGTTTCAGTAAATTCCACTTAGCTATGTTAAAAACGAGCGAACTTGTAGCGAATGTAACACCAATAATCCCTGTTAACAATATTTGCACGATGACAGCTGTCGTCTCACTAACAAAGAAAGATCGAAAATGATCCACAACTGGCATATATTCTCCCTGTCCTAAATTGAACGAAATAATGATTTGTACGATTTGTCCGATAATCACGCCGATGACAAAACCACCAACCATTCGACTAACTAATTTTTTCACGTTGTTTTTCACCTCATATTCCGAACAGTTTCTTAATTTTTGAAACATAGCGTCGAGAAGCATATGTTTTGATATTCCCTTTTAATAACACGCCAATTGTTCCAGTCATACTAATATCCATATTTAAAATCATTTTAATGTTAACGATCTCTGAATTTGAAATACGAACGAAAAATTGACTATCTAGTTTCTCTTCCAGTTCATAAACCCGAGAGCGAACGACAAAGATACCAGCTGCAGTTTGGAGAAATACCTTCTTTTTCTCCGAATAGATTCTAATGATATCTTTACATTCGACAATTTCAACACCTCTATCTGAAAATACAGCTAATGAATCCATATAGGTTTCCGAAAGACTCTTCATCATATCAGATATCTCATCTGTCATTTTGTCAGTTAGGATGATGATTTTCGGCTCTTTATAAGATGGATCTATTGACACTTCAAATTTCACTTCATCACATCCCTTTCACTCAATTTAAATATAAAAACTATCTAACATACTGTAAATGGATTTTCGATAATCGGTTGTTTTTTCACGATAACTGGTCAAAAGGCAAATATAAGAATTCTTTATAGATACTACAGAAACATATCTCTATACAATAAATAAGCACACAAAAACAAGCCCTCTGTGTGCTGCTTCTATATATAAATGATTTGATTTTATCCATTGAGAAAATAGGCGTGGTTCATCCAGTAATGGCCGGTTGGCTCAATACCAACAAGAACCTGCTTTTTTTCCGTGTTCATTCATCGCCTGTCGAATTTGACGATAAAAGCTTTCGAATCCTTCATGCGATTGGCGCACGGGAAACGATTTTTTCAGAAGTTTACCGCGATCATCCACCATGCAGGCATAGTGAATGCGTTTGGCGATGTCCACCCCAATCACAAGGGTGTCTTCGGTGACTTGATTGAATTTTTCATTTTCAGTAAAATGCATATGGAGTCCTCCTTGGTATCTACATTAGGGGTCAAATCGCCTAGACTTGACACTCCGCATCATACCAAGAGGGCTCTTTCTATTTCAAGCCCCTGAAAACTCTTCTAACAGGAATGCTCCTTCAGTTGATAGATTCATCATGTATTTGGCATTTAACTGAT
>NZ_MSDU01000044.1 GCF_001936625.1 Domibacillus antri
ATGGAGCTGGACAATGCCTTCTAATTGAACCTGTTCTTTGAAAACTGGATATAAGTAATCGTATAACAAAGCATAAAACCGAGTAAGATACCACGCCATTTTAGGTTAAGTTAGAAAGGGCGCACGGTGGATGCCTTGGCACTAGGAGCCGATGAAGGACGGGACTAACACCGATATGCTCCGGGGAGCTGTAAGTAAGCATGGATCCGGAGATTTCCGAATGGGGGAACCCGCCATCCGTAATGGGATGGCACCCCTGCCTGAATACATAGGGCAGGAGGAGGCATACCCGGGGAACTGAAACATCTAAGTACCCGGAGGAAGAGAAAGCAAACGCGATTCCCTGAGTAGCGGCGAGCGAAACGGGACATAGCCCAAACCAGGAAGCTTGCTTCCTGGGGTTGTAGGACACTCTATACGGAGTTACAAAGGAAGAGAATAGGCGAAGCGGTCTGGAAAGGCCCGCGAAACGAGGTAACAGCCCTGTAGCTGAAATTTTCTTCTCTCTTGAGTGGATCCTGAGTACGGCGGAACACGAGGAATTCCGTCGGAATCCGGGAGGACCATCTCCCAAGGCTAAATACTCCCTAGTGACCGATAGTGAACCAGTACCGTGAGGGAAAGGTGAAAAGCACCCCGGAAGGGGAGTGAAAGAGATCCTGAAACCGTGTGCCTACAAGTAGTCAGAGCCCGTTAACGGGTGATGGCGTGCCTTTTGTAGAATGAACCGGCGAGTTACGATTTCATGCAAGGTTAAGCAGATGATGCGGAGCCGCAGCGAAAGCGAGTCTGAACAGGGCGCATAAGTATGAGGTCGTAGACCCGAAACCAGGTGATCTACCCATGTCCAGGGTGAAGGTGAGGTAACACTCACTGGAGGCCCGAACCCACGCACGTTGAAAAGTGCGGGGATGAGGTGTGGGTAGCGGTGAAATTCCAATCGAACCTGGAGATAGCTGGTTCTCTCCGAAATAGCTTTAGGGCTAGCCTCAAAGGAAGAGTTCTGGAGGTAGAGCACTGTTTGGACTAGGGGCCCATCCCGGGTTACCGAATTCAGACAAACTCCGAATGCCAGAAACTTATCTTTGGGAGTCAGACTGCGAGTGATAAGATCCGTAGTCAAGAGGGAAACAGCCCAGACCACCAGCTAAGGTCCCCAAGTATACGTTAAGTGGAAAAGGATGTGGAGTTGCCCAGACAACCAGGATGTTGGCTTAGAAGCAGCCACCATTTAAAGAGTGCGTAATAGCTCACTGGTCGAGTGACTCTGCGCCGAAAATGTACCGGGGCTAAACGTATCACCGAAGCTGTGGATTGATCCCATCGGGATCAGTGGTAGGAGAGCGTTCCAGCTGCTGTGAAGCCAGACCGGAAGGACTGGTGGAGCGTCTGGAAGTGAGAATGCCGGTATGAGTAGCGAAAGAAGGGTGAGAATCCCTTCCACCGAATGCCTAAGGTTTCCTGAGGAAGGCTCGTCCTCTCAGGGTTAGTCGGGACCTAAGCCGAGGCCGAAAGGCGTAGGCGATGGAGAACAGGTTGATATTCCTGTACCGCCCAGCAGCCGTTATCAGCAACGGGGGGACGCAGGAGGATAGGGTAAGCGCGCGGATGGATGCGCGTCCAAGCAGTTAGGCCGGTAACGAGGCAAATCCCGTTACCCTATAAGGCGGAGCTGTGATGGCGAGGGAAATAAAGTACCGAAGTTCCTGATTCCACACTGCCAAGAAAAGCCTCTAGCGAGGCTGCGGGCGCCCGTACCGCAAACCGACACAGGTAGGCGAGGAGAGAATCCTAAGGTGAGCGAGTGAACTCTCGTTAAGGAACTCGGCAAAATGACCCCGTAACTTCGGGAGAAGGGGTGCTCCTGCGGGTGAAAGCCTGCGGGAGCCGCAGTGAATAGGCCCAGGCGACTGTTTAGCAAAAACACAGGTCTCTGCAAAGCCGCAAGGCGACGTATAGGGGCTGACGCCTGCCCGGTGCTGGAAGGTTAAGAGGAGGGCTTAGCTGCTAAGCGAAGGTCTGAATTGAAGCCCCAGTAAACGGCGGCCGTAACTATAACGGTCCTAAGGTAGCGAAATTCCTTGTCGGGTAAGTTCCGACCCGCACGAAAGGCGCAACGATCTGGGCACTGTCTCAACGAGAGACTCGGTGAAATTATAGTACCTGTGAAGATGCAGGTTACCCGCGACAGGACGGAAAGACCCCGTGGAGCTTTACTGCAGCCTGATATTGAATTTTGGCACAGTCTGCACAGGATAGGCAGGAGCCTTGGAAGCCGGAGCGCCAGCTTCGGTGGAGGCGCTGGTGGGATACTGCCCTGACTGTGTTGAACTTCTAACCCGCACCCGTGATCCGGGTGGGAGACAGTGTCAGGCGGGCAGTTTGACTGGGGCGGTCGCCTCCTAAAATGTAACGGAGGCGCCCAAAGGTTCCCTCAGAATGGTTGGAAATCATTCGCAGAGTGTAAAGGCACAAGGGAGCTTGACTGCGAGACCTACAAGTCGAGCAGGGACGAAAGTCGGGCTTAGTGATCCGGTGGTTCCGCATGGAAGGGCCATCGCTCAACGGATAAAAGCTACCCCGGGGATAACAGGCTTATCTCCCCCAAGAGTCCACATCGACGGGGAGGTTTGGCACCTCGATGTCGGCTCATCGCATCCTGGGGCTGTAGTCGGTCCCAAGGGTTGGGCTGTTCGCCCATTAAAGCGGTACGCGAGCTGGGTTCAGAACGTCGTGAGACAGTTCGGTCCCTATCCGTCGCGGGCGCAGGAAATTTGAGAGGAGCTGTCCTTAGTACGAGAGGACCGGGATGGACGCACCGCTGGTGTACCAGTTGTCTCGCCAGAGGCACCGCTGGGTAGCTACGTGCGGACGGGATAAGTGCTGAAAGCATCTAAGCATGAAGCCCCCCTCAAGATGAGATTTCCCATTACGCAAGTAAGTAAGATCCCTTGAAGAAGACGAGGTAGATAGGTTCGGGGTGGAAGTGTGGCGACACATGGAGCTGACGAATACTAATCGATCGAGGACTTAACCAACGAAATGCCGCGGGCGCTCGCTTATCAGCGACACGCGCTGATAGCGCCCGAGGCTGGACAATAACGGAAAGCGAG
>NZ_MSDU01000045.1 GCF_001936625.1 Domibacillus antri
ACCCCTTTTCATTAAGTCTTTACTCCTAATTATAGGGAACAATAAATACAAATGCTATACAAAAAAGGGGCTGTCCCAAAAGTCAGTGGAAACTGACTTTTGAGGCAGCCCTGTTTTTATGCACAAAAAAATCGCCTCATCCGATATAATGTAAGTGACCAAACCAACATTACGGAGGCGATTTTTTATGAGCAGCACAAAGGCTACTTTTATTGATTATACCATGGGACAGCTGATTCTTCCAATGGACTACAGTGAATTGATTCCAGAAGACCATGTCGTGCGTGTGGTCAGCGGCATGATCGACGAGCTGGATGACGACCTTTTTTTCCAGGCTTACAAAGGAGGCGGCCGGCCTCCTTACCATTAAGAGGCTTTTGAGACAGCCCCTTTTTTTTATTGAAGCGGCGGAATATAATGATTCAGCCGCAGGATACCGGTGACATATTGATAGTAAAGTGCTTTTTCCGCAAAGGCGGAAGAAGGCTTTATATCAAGTTCAATGACAGACTTCCCGGCTCTTTGTGCGGCTTGCTCAAAAAGACGGTATCGTTCATTCGGTGTTTCAATTGGATAGGGTATTCCTTCCCGGCATATGTAAATGGGCTGAAAGTCACCAGGCGTAGTCGGCTTTAACACGACGGCGCATGATGTCACATTCCGGTTCGCCATTTTTGCATGCAATGCGAGAAAATGCATCACACGCTGTTCGGAACGCCCTGCAATATCAAGCAGTTCATATAAATCGGAGTATCCTTCACCAAGTTCGATAAATCGTTGAATCAATGTCATGCCTCCATTCTCTTTCTTCTATTATACAAATAATTTTATCCTGTTCACGTGATTTCAACAAATTTCATCGTCATATTCGACAAAATTTGATATGATGAAAGTGAGTCATCATTCCTAAAGGAGGCGGACAAATGAATGAAAAAGGTCCTGTTATTTAGTTTGTCACTGCTCGTTGTCTCCGGTGTATTATTAACGATACAATGGATTGGCTACGAAAAATTATCAGAAGAATCTGAAAATATTCTTTCCGCACAGGAAATTGAAGTAGATGTAAAAAAAGATGGTATTTTTATAAATCAGACAATCCGCTCTTTGCCGGAAAATGAAAAATTAGCCGTGAAGCTCCCGGCAGACGCGGTGAATATCTCATGTTCAAAAGGAGACAAATGTGACATTGGCGGCCAGTCCGGAGCAATTGAAGCGGCCGGCAGCGAAGTGACAATCCGCTACAGTCTTCAGAAACCTGCATCTGCTGATTTCTTTTTGCTGAATAATTGGCATGCTGTTTTGACGGATACAACGATGACATCCACATCATTAATGATAACGGATTATACAAAACGAGGAGGCGAGTGGGTGTCTTCACTTGCTCAAACGGGAGCGGAACAAATGTCGATGATTGACTTTTACTCATTTGAAGGGAAATCAGCGGCACCGGTACTGTATTGGCAAAAAACACCGCTCGTCAAAACAACGGTGCCACGGTTCTTAACCGTTTACAGCAAAGCAAAAGTGGATGCTTCCACTGCTTCCTTTACAGTTCCATTTTCCCAAGATGAAGTCAAACCTCATACAGTGATCATTGATCCAAATGTCAAACCGGCAGAATTTAACGGATTAACCTTTGTTCAAAATATAGACGGCCTGAAGGCGATTCGAAGTCAGATCATTAATGATTATGCGGCACAGCATTTTATTTTTCCGGAAAATGAAAAATGGCTGACTTCATTTATTGCGGTCTCTTTATATAATTCACAGCCTGTTTTTGCGAAAGCGGTAAAGATGAAGGAAATGATTGCAGCCAGCTTGTCAGAAACAGAGAAGTCGGAATGGACAGCGCAATTAAAGCGTCTAAAAGGGAAAGAAGTGAGTGCGGAAAAGCTGGATGAGCTTTTAGGTTCCGTAAAAGGAGAAGATACAGACTTTTTTAAGCTGAATTTAAAAAGTGATATGCCCGTTTCACCGCTTGTATTTTTTGATGGCCGTCCGGTTACCGTTGAAGGAAAAGAAGCTGCGTTTCATATGACAAAGAAAGAGGGTCTTCTGTATGTGCCGGTGCAGGATGCCGCTGCTGCACTCGGATTTACGGTGCAGGAGCTGTCAGGCGGTCAGGAGCTGCTTATGAAAAAAGAGTTTGAAACGTACCGGTTTTATTTAAAGGAAAATCGTGTTTTACTCAATGAACGTAATTATGCCCTTTACGGCAGTGCGCTGCAAAATATAAACGGCACCATATATATTGATAAAATCTGGTTTCAAAAAATCTTTTTAGTCGAAGTACAGGAAAGTCCCGGGCAGATTAATCTTCAGTCTTACGGATTGTAAACCTTGTCGAATGACGACAAGGTTTCTTTTTTTGTTATGTAGATTCACCTGCTGGTTTATGATACCATAAACGAAGAAAAACGAATGGCAGGTTATAATAGGATGAGAATTATTTCTGGAATGAAAAAAGGACTGCCGCTGAAAGCAGTACCGGGCAAAGATACACGGCCTACAACTGATAAAGTGAAAGAATCTATTTTTAATATGGTTGGTCCTTATTTTGACGGCGGCACCGCACTTGATTTATTTGCGGGTTCCGGCGGGCTTGGGATTGAAGCGCTCAGCCGTGGATTTGACCGGGCCATATTCGTTGACCGGGATATGAAAGCGATTCAAACAGTAAAAGAAAACGTGCGTTCAGCCGGATTCAATGAAGCAGCGGAAATATACCGCAACGAAGCGGACCGTGCACTAAAAGCTGTTTTGAAGCGTGAAATTGTCTTTGATGGTATTTTTCTTGATCCTCCTTATAAGAAGCAAAAGCTTGAGTCTATGCTTCAGTTTATCGGGGAACACTCTTTGCTGTCAGCGGCCGGATTTATTATGTGCGAACATGGTTCAGATGTATCGCTGCCGGATACTGCCGGACCTTTTGAACGAGTACGGTATGAAACGTATGGAATGATTTCCGTTTCGATTTACAAATGGGCGAATGATGGGGAGGAATAATCATGGCGAGTGTGGCAGTCTGTCCGGGCAGTTTTGACCCGGTTACGAACGGACATCTTGATATCATTCAACGGGGTGCCAAAGTATTTGATAAAGTATATGTCGTTATTTTAAGCAATTCGTCAAAGAAACCGCTGTTTTCGGCAGAGGAACGGGCGGAATTGATCCGTAAAGTGACCGCTCACATTCCGAATGTGGAAGTGGATCATTATCAGGGCCTTCTTGTGGATTATGCAAAGGAAGTAAACGCCAATGCGATTTTGCGCGGATTAAGGGCTGTATCTGATTTTGAGTATGAGATGCAGATCACCTCGATGAACCGTGTTCTTGACGATCAGCTGGAAACGTTTTTTATGATGACCAATAGTCAATATTCATTTTTAAGCTCGAGTATAGTAAAAGAAGTAGCGAAATATGGCGCGGACATTTCAGAACTTGTTCCAAAAGCGGTCGAAGAAGCTCTGAATCAAAAACGGCTGACAGGACCAACGGCATAAAAACAGCTGGCACGAAAGAAATTAATTTCTTTTGTGGCGGCTGTTTTTATATTGAAAAACGAGCAAAATAGAAGAAAGAGCCAAACATAAAACGGTCATTGTCATGCCATTCTCAGGTGAAATGGCGGAAACAGAAACAGGTGAGGCGGCGGGATTGTTCGATGTAAGCAGGAACGTGATTAAAACGGCATAGATACTATGAAGCACGCGAGCGGCAAAGAAAGGGGTGTACCGGATATCCGTTTTACTTAAGATGGATACAACTTGAGCGTGAACACTAAAACCGCTGAACGCTAAAATAAAGCTGATTGTCATCAGGATAACTTCAGAGCTTCCGCTCATCCCCGATGCCTGTTTTGTCCCGGCAGTAAGCTCAATCAGTCCTGAGACAAGCGGCGCGGTTAATGACGGGGCCATTCCTGCTTTTGAAAGCAGAAAAGAAACAGCGGCAAAAACGCCATTTATTTTCAGCAATTCTGTTATGACCGAAAAAAAGATGATAAATCCGCCGACGAGCATCAGCGTCTGTACGGAGGAAATGACGGCATCGGCAATCAATGTCCCAAATGCCCGTCCATCTTCTTTACGCGCCAATAAAAACGATTGAACCGCCCCGGTTGATTTTGTCTCGGAAACAGGAGTCTGGCTTCCGTAAAAGCGCATCGTAATGCCAACGAAAAAAGCAGCACTGTAGTGGGCAGCAGCAAGTAAAAATCCAAACCCGGGATTTTGAAGAAATCCGCTGGCGACAGCACCTAAAATAAATAATGGATTGGAGGAGTGGGCAAATGCCACAAGCCGCTCCGCTTCGATTTGTGAGATCATCTTGTCGTTCCGGAGACGGGCTGCAAGTCTCGCCCCTGTTGGATACCCTGAAGCCAGTGAAAGGATCCAGGCCACTCCTGCCGGGCCGGGAAGGCGAAAAAGAACACGCATGATTTTTTCTGTAAGGGCGCCGAAAAAAGCAACAACACCAAGTCCCAGGAGCAGCTCGGTTAAAATAAAAAAGGGGAGAAGCGACGGGAAAACGGTTTTCCACCACATATCCATTCCCAGCCTGGCTGCGTTTAATCCATGATCCGGAAAGGAAAGGAGCCCTGCGGTCAATAACGTAACGATGACAGCGGCAAAAGATGCCTTCCATGTAACAACATTCATGAACAGAATCCTCCCGAGCGTCAATGCAGTTTTCTTGCTTTTTTTTGTACAATAAAAAAAGGGTCTGTACGAAAGGATATGCGTGGTGCGTCAGAATAGAATGAACATAGGGTGACTTGGAGGTGTATTCATGGCAGCTGAGCCCAAAATTGGCCTGGCACTTGGGTCAGGAGGCGCGCGCGGATTTGCTCATATTGGTGTCTTGAGAGTGCTTCAGGAAGAAAATATTCCGGTTCACATCATTGCCGGCAGCAGCATGGGCGCGCTCGTTGGGGCATTATATGGAGCCGGACACAATATGGAGCAATTATACAAATTGTCTACCGCTTTTCAGCGTAAATTTTTTCTGGACTGTATTGTACCGAAGATGGGTTTTATTGCTGGACGGAAAATAAAAGACTTTATTCGTCTGTTTACGCATGGTAAACGAATTGAAGATTTAAACGTTCAGCTGGCCATTGTCGCCACTGATATACAGGCTGCGGAAAAAGTCGTTTTTACAGAAGGACCGATTGCAGAAGCGGTGCGGGCGTCTATTGCAATACCCGGTGTATTTGTTCCAGAGAAAATCGACGGCCGTCTGCTCGTGGATGGAGGGGTGATCGACCGCGTTCCGGTATCAGTCGCCAAAGACTTAGGGGCAGATATTGTCATTGGTGTGGATGTCGCGTCTGTCAAGAAGAATGCGGAAATAACGACTATTTTTGACGTGATTATGCAAAGTATTGATATTTTGCAGCTTGAAATTATTGAAAGCAGAACACTTGCGTCGAATATGATGATTCGGCCGCCTGTTAACAGTTATAATTCACGCGCTTTTACTCATATTCCGGAAATCATCGAAGCCGGTGAGCAAATCGCACGTGAACATGTTGAGGCGATTAAACAGTTGATTTCTGCATGGAAGGAAGAACAAAAGTGAAAAATAAACGAACAGCGGTCACTTATATTTTGTTGATCATTATCATTGCGGCCGCCTTTATTCCGCTTCCGTACTATATTACAAAGCCTGGTGGTGCGCATGAACTTGATCCGATCGTTCATGTGGAGGGCGGTGACGAAAATGATACTGGAACATTCATGCTGACCACGATTCGAATGGGGCCGGCCAACATTTATTCATCCATTTGGGCGTACTTCAGAGAATTTGAGGAAATATTGCCGAAAGAAGACGTGCGCTACCCGCATGAATCGGATAATGAATATAATGTCAGACAGTTTCATTTAATGGATACGTCTCAGCAAAATGCAATCACGGTTGCCTTTGATGAAGCCGGCAAATCGTATGACTGGACATACAAAGGCGTGTATGTACTTGGTGTATTTCCCGGCATGCCGGCAGAAGAGGTCCTTGAAGCCGGAGACCGCATTACAGAGATTGATGGAAGAGAATTGAAAGAATCGAAAGAAATGACGAATTATGTACAGTTAAAAAAAGCGGGAGAGACAGTGACGGTGACCTACAACCGGGATGATCAGGAAAAAAAGGCTGAAATTAGCTTGAAATCTTTTCCGGAGCTCGGTGGAAAATCAGGTCTTGGCATCAGTTTGGCCGATGACCGGACGCTGGAAAGTGATCCGGAAGTGACACTTGAAGCGGAAGAGATTGGCGGACCATCAGCAGGGCTGATGTTCAGCCTCGAAATTTATGATCAGCTGATGGAAGAAGATATGGCTGCCGGGCGACGGATTGCCGGCACCGGAACGATTGAGGCAGATGGAACGGTAGGCCGTATCGGCGGTATTGAGCAAAAAGTGGTAGCGGCGGACCGGGCGGGCGCTGAAATCTTTTTTGCACCGGATGACGAGCTGCCCGATGAAATGAACGGCGTTCCGACAAACTATGAGGAGGCAAAAAAAGCGGCTGCAGAAATAAAGACCGACATGGATATTGTGCCGGTCAAAACATTTTCTGACGCTGTCCATTATTTAAGTAGTCTGACGGCTTCAAAGTAAGAACGGCGGCGCTGAAAATTCCTGATCAAGCAGCTGCCCTGTGTAGGAAGAAGGGGCAGACGGTAGGGTCGCATAAACACGAGCTGCTTTTATATCGAGGGCAAGCATATCCGACCCAGCGGCTGTCCGGGATAACAGCGGTATTGTCATCTCTTTTTTGATGGATCGAATATAGGCGCGGCCGTTTTGGGTCATGCCGAGCAAGCGTATAAATGAAACAGCTGAGGCTTCTTTATCCATTTCTTCCTTCGTTGTATTGGTTAATATATGCGTCATCATGCGCTGCAGCCTTGTCCAAGTGTAACGCTTCGTCTTTACTCGTTCCATAAAAGAAGAGAATGAAGAACTTTTTATGGCCGCTTCCACAAGTCTTGGACCAATGCCTTCCTCAATCTCATAAATGGTGTTCAGTTCATCTGCCTGTATGGAAAGAAGACGGTATCGAAGTAACGGCCAATACATTTCCCATGAATGAATCCGTCCATTTTGGCTGTGTTCTGTTAAAATGGACTGGACAGATGAAGGCAAAAAGGCATCTGCCTGTTTTTGGTCAAGCAGTAATGTGCGAACGGCTGTAGCGCTGGCAATAGAACCGGAAGCCTGCTGATCATGATAACCGGCTCCTTTCCGAAAAATGGTCATCGGCTGCATCGGACCGCTCAGTTTATTATTGGCTTTCACATAATGAAAGCCGAGAATGTTATTTGGTTTGGAAAGATCAAGCGGCAGTGGATGACCGGAAAAGATTTGATCTCTTGCCAGCGTCTGTGCGGCGGGATAACTGCTTCCTTTTTTCATCCATAATCGGACAGATTCATCCAGTGCCTCTTTATGCTCATCCAGGCGGGCGGCTGTTTGAAGAAACGGTTCGATTTGGCCGTCCTCACTGCCAAAACAAAATGACTGGCATTTTAAATGATGCAGGATTTGGATGGCGCCTGAAGCAAATGTTTCTGCTTTTTGTGTTGAAAACGCGTAAGGCAATTCGACAACAATGTCAACCCCGTTTAGAAGCGCCATCTTTGTGCGTGTCCATTTATCTACCAATGCAGGCTCGCCGCGCTGCAAAAAAGAGCCGCTCATTACAGCGATGATCACATCTGCATTTGATTGGCGTTTTGTTTCGTTTACATGATAAAGGTGACCATTGTGAAACGGGTTATATTCGACGACAATACCGGCTGCGTTCATGAAAAAATTCCTTTCTTAACAAGAATGTATATCCATTTTCAAAGATACGGTTAAAAAAGTCAAACCGGCATTTCACTGTAAAGAAAATATATTGACATTCTATCAGGAGAGGGCTATAATTACTTTTGTTGCCTTGAGGTGATTAAATGAAATGGTCCATAATTCAACTGCAAAAATACCGCGAACGCGGTCTTGAAATCGATGAACAAGTCGATTTATCCGAACTGACAACACTTGAAAACGATATTCGCCGCATTTCACCTGTTCATGTAACAGGCCGCGCGGATATACGGCATGACCAGGTTGTTTTCCATGTGAAAGCAACTGGGGAAATGATTGTCCCATGTTCACGAACGCTTGTTGACGTAACGTACCCGTTTGACATTCCGCTGACAGAAACGTTTCTTTTGAAACCGGAAGAAGGCATGTCATATGAAACGGATGATGTTCATCTGCCGGAAGGAAATGTGATTGATCTCCGTCCGATCTTAGAAGAAGCGATCATCCTGGAAGTGCCTATGCAAATATTCAGTGAAGATGCAGACAAGCATGTTGTGCAGTCAGGAAAAGATTGGGCGTTTTTTGAAGAAGAAGACGAGCTTCCTGAAAAAGAGAAGCCGGCTATTGATCCCCGTTTAGCGGGACTTCAAAACTTCTTTACGTCTGATGAAGAGTAATTGAGAAGTACAGCTATTCTGGCTTCATATAGTTTTTATTCCTTTAAGGAGGTGTATATCACATGGCAGTACCTTTTAGAAGAACATCCACTACACGCAAAAACAAACGCCGTACGCACTTCAAATTGCAAGTGCCGGGTATGGTTTCTTGCCCGAACTGCGGTGAAATGAAATTGGCGCACCGCGTGTGCAAAGAATGCGGAACATATAAAGGCAAAGAAGTCGTCAGCAAATAAGACTTTTGAATCTTTCAAAAAAGGCGGAGAGACCATGGCTCTCTGCCTTTTTTGTTCTTGTTTTTTTATTTATGAAAGCGCTACAATAGAAGCGGGAGGAGGCGTGCTCCAATGGATTATCATATTCGGCTGGATACTCAAAGCGGGATTTTATTGTTTACCATTTCGCGGCAAGACAGACGTAATGCGGTTAATTATGGCGTGATTAAGGGGCTGAATGAAGCGGTTGAACGGGCAAAGCAGGACGATGTACGGGTGCTTGCCGTGACAGGAGAAGGAGACCGGGCTTTTTGTTCGGGAGGCGATTTGTCAGTGTTTCATTCGCTGCGCACTGAAAAGGAAGCATACGCAATGCTGTCAAAAATGGGTGCTGTGCTGTATGATTTAGCCACACTTCCGAAACCGACTGTGGCCTTAATGAATGGAACGGCCGTAGGAGGAGGCTGTGAGATCGCTGCGGCATGTGATTACCGCATTGCCCGGGATGGCGTGAAAATGGGATTCATTCAAGGAAATCAGGCGATTACGACCGGCTGGGGCGGAGGTACGCTTTTAATGGAACGTATAGAGACGCGGTTTGCTTTCAAAATGCTGTCGGAAGCGGCTGTTTTTCGTGCGGAGCAGCTTGAAGGTTTTGGTTTTATTGATCGGGTGCATGAAAGAGCTGGAATGGAAGAAGCAAAGCGCTTTTTTGAACATGAATTGGCGATTCACAGCACGGTGCTTACGGCGTACAAAAAAATATTGACCGCAAAATGGGAATCAAGCGGTCTTAAAGAAAGAATGGAGCAGGAAATTAGACAATGTGCGATTTTATGGGAACAGGAAGCGCATCATGAGGCCGTGGCGGCATTTTTATCAAAAAAATAAAAAAGAGTTGTCTCATTCAATTGTGAAGTGATCCCGAAAAGTTAGACAGGTTA
>NZ_MSDU01000046.1 GCF_001936625.1 Domibacillus antri
GCGACCATAAGGTCACATAAGAAATTTCCACTAGCAAGGAACAGGTTAGGCCACAACGACCTGTCGTCACCCAGCTTATCCGTGAGGGAAACCAAATATCGGGGAGTGTAGCATGCTGGGAAAGCCATAAGTTACCGAAATACCACGATACGACTGAATGGCAAGACGAAAAATTGTAAACGAGGATGAAAGCTAAACTGCCTGAATGACAGTCCGAGGGGATTAATGGTCCATCTATAGCGGAAGGTATTTATAAACGCTATACAGCCAAAGGATACGAAATAACTGTAGGTTCGTTTCCGATTACGCAACTGATTAATTGCATGTCAGTTGTGAAGTGGTCTAAGGCTGACCGTCTTCAATAAGAAGAAAAGGGCGAACGTCACATCCGACATTACAATGCGCTTGTTCTTATGTGTGCTAAATGGTGATTACCTAAGTTGGAACGCCCTACAGGGCTATGTACAAAGGTACTGAATATCCAATATGGTAACGGAGCTCTCGTAGTAGTCCGAGACAGGGAAAGCCTGTTACATGGCGAAGGAGAGCAGTTTATCTTGTCTTACACAACATTGGAAAGGAGCGTGAGGCTCTATGAGAAGTCCAAACATAGTGTTAGACAATCTGGCGAAACAGGCTACTCGTGATGATTATAAAATCCGCAGGCTATACAGAAACCTGTACAACGCTGAATTTTATCTTATTGCCTACTCAAAGGTATACAGCAAAGAAGGCAATATGACCAAAGGTGTCGACGAAATTACCATTGATGGAATGAGTCTAAAACGCATTGAAAACCTAATAGAAAGTTTAAAGGATTACAGCTACCAGCCGAAGCCGTCAAGAAGGGTATACATCCCAAAGAAAAACGGTGGTAAACGTCCATTAGGTATTCCGTCATTTGAAGATAAGTTATTGCAAGAAGTTGTCAGAATGATACTGGAAAGTATCTATGAGCCGAATTTTTCTGATCGTTCCCATGGTTTCCGTCCGGAAAGAAGCTGTCATACAGCCCTTACACAGGTAAAGGAACAATTTACAGGGGCTAAATGGTTCGTCGAAGGTGATATTAAAGGTTTCTTTGATAATATCGACCACCATACGCTTGTCGCCATACTGAAAAGAAAGATTGAGGACGAGGCATTTATAAACCTCATCTGGAAGTTTCTAAAGGCAGGTTATATGGAAGAATGGCAATACCATAAAACGTACAGCGGAACGCCGCAAGGCGGAATAATCAGCCCTATTTTGTCAAACATCTATTTAAACGAGCTTGACCGATTTATCGAAAAGTATAAAGCCTTGTTCGATAAAGGGAAAGCAAGAAAAAGACTACGTGAATATAGAACCCGTGAAATGAGGCTCTCGCGAGCAAAAAAGAAATACGGGGAAAAATGGACTGAGCTGAACGAAGAAGAAAAAGAAACGGCACGACTTCATGTGAAATCACTTAAAAATCATATGATGGAGTTACCCTATAAAGATCCGATGGACGATGGCTACAAACGGCTGCAATACACAAGATACGCAGACGACTTTCTTATAGGGGTCATTGGCAGTAAAGAGGATTGCCAAATCATAAAACGTGACTTGACCAATTTTCTTGAGAGCGAGTTGAAAATTGAATTGTCTCAAGAAAAAACGCTGATTACACATTCAAGGGAGCGGGCACGTTTTCTTGGATATGATGTAAAAATTAGTCACGACAATAAAACGGCAAAATATACAGCCAGTGGTCACAAACAGCGTACTCGAACAATGAGCTGTGAACTGCTTATGCCGCACGAAGTGTGGAGAAATAAGCTGATCGAGTACGGAGCGCTTAAAATCGACTCGAAAACAAAAAAATGGAAATCGACACATCGTGCGCATCTTATACAAAATGACGATTTAGAAATTTTGATGATCTACAACGCAGAAATTAGAGGTCTGTATAACTACTATCAATTGGCAAACAATGTTTATAAATTGGACAGCTTTAAACACATTATGGAGTATAGTATGTATAAAACATTTGCCAATAAATACAAATCCAGTGTAAAGAAGATCATCCATAAATTTAGCATAAATGGTCATTTTGGAGTTCGATACGATACGATCAGCGGAAAAAGAGTTTCGTACTTCTACAAAGACGGGTTCAAGAAGAAGAACCAGGTCTATAAGTCAAATAACATTGACTCTATTCCTGCGGAAAGAAACATCATTTATAACAGAACGAGTTTAGTCAAACGACTTTTAGCAGAAAAATGTGAATGGTGTAGTGCGGAAAATGTGCCCCTAGAAATCCATCATGTAAGAAAGCTAAAAGACCTGAAAGGTAAGAAAAGGTGGGAAAAGCGAATGATTGAAAGAAATCGCAAAACTATGGCACTGTGCACAAAATGCCACCTTGACTTGCATAATGGGAAGCTGGATTGATAAATGGAGAGCCGTATACGTCGAGAGGTGTACGTACGGTTCGGGGAGGAGTGCTTGGAAACCTGTCATGGAAACATGAAAAGGCGCCGGGTGCTTACTCTACTTCCTGCCCTGCTCATGGGTTGGCTGGGGGCATCCACCTTGTTCAGGATTAGGAGCTGGTAATATTCCATCAAGCCAAGTTACAGCCGTGGCCACCATTAAAAAATATTGTG
>NZ_MSDU01000047.1 GCF_001936625.1 Domibacillus antri
GTGGCTTTGTGGACAGGAAGGTGGATTTCAGCGAGCGGGCCCCGCTTTACAATCGAAAGATTCTCTTTTTTCGTTTCTGTTGCTTGTGTCATGGTCATTCCTCCTAATTTCATTTTCATTATGTTTTATTTAATGTCGTTCTTTATTCATAATATACAATGCCAGTCACTAAAATGCAAGCGTTTTATTGACGATATTTTTAAAAAGATAATGCTTTTACAAACCGAAGAGGTTCAATGGCTTTTCTCCAACATAGGAAACGACACTTTTCGTTTCAGTGTACAGATTTAACGTTTCTACAGCCAACTCACGCCCGAATCCTGACTGCTTATAGCCGCCAAACGGTGTGCCCGGGAAGGCAGAAATAGGGGAATTGACCATTACGATTCCCGCACGGATCGCCGCAGCAACCCGATGCGCTTTGCCATGATCTTTCGTCCAGACAGCTGAACCGAGGCCAAAGATCGAATCATTCGCCTGGCGGATGACGTCTTTTTCATCCGAAAATTTAATCAATACGACAACCGGACCAAACACTTCTTCCTGCGCAATGCGCATATCGTTTGTCACATTTCCAAGGATGGTCGGCATATACCAATGGCCGTTTTCATACTCCGCTCCCACAGGACGCGATCCGCCATACAGCACTTCCGCTCCTTCTTCTTTGGCAATCTGGACATAACCGTCGATCACTTTTTCATGACCAGCGGAAATAACAGCTCCGACATGCGTTCCTTCCGCAAACGGATCGCCCACTTTCAGGTTGTGTGCTTTTGCAACAAATTTTTCAACAAATTCATCATAAATATTTTCATGAATAAACAGGCGGGAACGCGCTTCGCATGATTGGCCTGTATTGTAAAAAATACCGTACAGTGAGCCATTCACTGCTCCGTCAATATCACAGTCATCGAAAACGATGCTTGGTGATTTTCCGCCCAGTTCAAGTGTTATCCGCTTTAATGTGCCGGACGCACGGGCCATGATATCTTTGCCGGTATCTGTTTCGCCGGTGAACGCAATTTTGTCAATACCAGGATGCTCGGTCATAAGGGGCCCGATTTCGGATCCGCTCCCTGTCAACACATTGACAACCCCAGCCGGAACACCCGCTTCGTGGCAAATGTCCGCAAGCATAAATGCGGTTATAGGTGTGTAGCTTGCCGGCTTCAAAATAACCGTACACCCTGCTGCAAGCGCTGGGGCGACTTTCCAAGCTGCCATCATCAATGGATAATTCCACGGAATAATTTGTCCGCACACACCGACCGGCTCTTTTAATGTATAGTTAAAAAACCCGTTCGGCACAGGGTTTACATCCCCTTTAAGCGTCAAAGCGGCAGCCGCATAAAATTCAAAGTCTTCAATTGCCTGTCCGATCTGTCCTTTTGCAGCATCAACTGTTTTTCCGCTGTTTAGCACTTCCGCTTCGACAAGCTCATTAAAACGGCTTCTCATAATCCCAGCAATTTTATTTAAAAGCCCGGCTCTTCTCGCTGCTGTGTAACGCGGCCATTTACCTGTTTCAAATGCAGCACGGGCCGCTTCCACCGTTTTATCCAAATCTTCTTTTGTCGCTTTCGCTACTCTGGCAATGACTTCGCCGGTCGCTGGGTTGTGCGTTTCAAAATACTCACCAGTGCTGCTTTCCACATATTCGCCGTTAATGAATAATTTATACTCGTTTTTAATTGCTGCTGTCACTGTCATTGTAGTTCCCCCTTATAATTTTTCGATAATAAGCGCTTCTCCCTGACCGACACCAATACACATCGTCGCCAGTCCATAGCGGCAGTCTCTGCGCTTCATTTCATGAATAAGCGTGGTCACAATTCTGGCACCGCTGCATCCAAGCGGGTGGCCGAGTGCAATCGCTCCTCCATTTACGTTCACTTTCTCCGGATCAAGACCAAGTTCGTTTATACAGGCAATAGACTGAGAAGCAAAAGCTTCATTTAATTCAATTAGATCTATATCATCACTTGTTAGTCCCGCCCTTTTTAAGGCTTTCTGAACAGCAGGCACAGGACCGATCCCCATGTAGAGCGGATTTACTCCAGCAACCGCAGAAGAAACCACACGGGCGATCGGATGGAGTCCCAATGATTGAGCCATCTCTTTTTCCATGATGAGCAGCGCGCTTGCTCCATCATTGATGCCAGATGAATTCCCTGCTGTCACAGATCCGTTTTCCTTAAACGCAGGATTCAGCTTTTCCAGCTGGCTGATTGTGGCATCAAACCGCGGATGCTCATCTTGTTCAAATATGACCGAATCACCTTTGCGCTGCGGAATGGATACTGGTACGATTTCATCCTGAAAGAGTCCTTCCGTTATCGCTTTTTGCGCTTTATGCTGGCTATTCACCGCAAATGTATCTTGTTCGATACGAGTTACATTGTACTTTTCCGCTACGTTTTCTGCTGTTTCCCCAAGACTGATCGGCTCATAACGATCAGCCATTTTGGGATTGATGAGTCGCCATCCGATCGTTGTATCATGCATGGTCAAATTCCCACGGCTGGAACCATGCTGTGGTTTAGCCATCACATAAGGAGCACGACTCATGCTTTCTGTACCGCCCGCAACAAACACATCGCCAATATCTGCTTTTATGTTGGAAGATGCCATCGAAACAGCCGCAAGCCCTGAAGCACAGAGCCTGTTAACTGTAATACCGGGAACTGTCTCAGGCAGTCCTGCCAGCAGCGCTGCCATTCGTGCGACATTTCGGTTATCTTCGCCTGCCTGATTGGTGCAGCCGAGTATGACATCATCAATCAACGCTTGGTCGATTTTATTTCGTTTTAATAGTTCCGCTACTACATGTGCTGCCAAATCGTCCGGCCGCACATCCCGGAGTGCGCCATTAAATTTGCCAATCGGCGTCCGGATTCCATCTACAATAACTGCTTCTCTCACTCGTTTCCTCATCCCCTTTCATAAAAGCCTCTTCTGGATTTATGGCCGATCCATCCAGCATGAACCATTTTTCTCAACAGCGGTGCCGGTCGATACCGCTCTTCGCCAAGATTTTGGTATAGCCCTCTTAACACAGCGTATACTTCATCTATTCCGATTTTGTCCGCCCATTCAAGCGGTCCGAATGGATAATTTGTCCCTTTTTTCATTGCCATGTCAATATCCTCTGCACTCGCTGCTCCTTCTCCAAGCGCATAAGCTGCTTCGTTAATAATAAGGGATAAGATTCTCGGAAAAACAAAACCCGCTTCATCCTCCACCCATTCAACTTCTTTTCCAATCATTTCAAAGAAAGCTGCGGCTTGTTCTTTATAAACAGATTCCGTCTGTAGTGCAGCCGCCGCTTCGATAAAAGAAAGCTCAGACCACGGGCCGAACAATCCAATTCCAATAACTCTCTCTGGATGCGACAAAAAGGAAGCGGTTTCAGTTATGGATATGCTAATACACGAAGAAAGAATTAAGGTCTCTGCCTCTACCTTGCTTTCAATGTCTTGGAGAACCCGCTTTTTTTCTTCAGTATTTTGAGTAATCGTTTCAATGACCACATCAACCTTTTCCGAGGTTCCCGCTAAGCTTTCTTCCGTTACTATATGGCATCCTTTTTGTTGCAGATCTGCTTTCATTGATTCAACAAGCAAAGCCGAACCGGTCAACATTACCCTATTTAATCCTGTTCCTATATCAGCTTTCATAAGAATAAAACCCCCTGCCCGACTTTCGGCCAAGCTGTCCGGCCTGCACTTTTCGCTGCTGGCTATAGTTTGGACGGAACCGGCTGTCGCCATAGAACCCTTCATGCACTGAAACAGTTGTTGAAAAGTTAATGTCGATGCCGATTAAGTCCTGAAGCTCAAATGGACCCATTTTAAAGCCGCCCGCTTTTTTCATAATCCGGTCAATTTGTTCTGCTGAAGCAGTTCTTTCATTCCGAATCTTTAACGCTTCATTATAGAAAGGTCGGGCGATTCGATTGACAATGAAGCCCGGAGTGTCGCTGCACGAAACGGGGATTTTCCCAATTTCGCGACCCAATTCTGTTAACTTCCGCATGGTATTACCGCTTGTTCGTTCACCTTTGATGACTTCAACCAGGGGCATAAGCGGTACCGGGTTGAAAAAGTGCAGACCTGCTACTTTTTCTGGCCGCTTCGTAATACTTCCTATTTCTGTAACAGAAAATGACGAAGTATTGGTCGCCAGTATCGCTTCTTCGATGCAATGCTTGTCGAGTTCCATAAAAATCTCTTTTTTAATTTCTATTTTTTCAGGTGCTGCTTCGATCACAAACTGGCAGTTTTTCATTTCACTTAAGGCTGTTACCGGCCGAAGCCGTTTTTTTGCTAATTCTGCTTGTTCGACTGTCAGTTTATTTTTCTCCGACAAACGGTCAAGACGACGGTGAATACCGGTAATACTTGATGAAACAATTTCTTCTTTTACATCAAAAAGAATGACATTATATCCACAAACAGCTAAAACCTGTGCAATGCCTGCCCCCATTGTGCCTGATCCAACAACACCCGCTTCATTCCGATGGTTAGCCACTTTCGATACCTCCTCTTCACCTTGGCTGTGTTCTGTCCATTTAATAAACTCAAAAGCACTTTTGCACTTATTGCAATAAAACTGACGGACAAGCTGGGCTGATCCGAAAAGAGACATGAGCGTGACATCATCCGATTCACAAAATGGGCAATGAACCTCTTCATTGTAGCCATCCAATAGCACCACCCCTTTTAATTTATATGTTTTTTTAATTTTCGTTAATATAACATAATACTAAAACACCCTCTTTTTTCTTGTCAAGAAGAATCTTACTTTTCAGATAAATCCCTTTGAATAGTTAATAAAAAAGTACATATACCGAAAATAAATATTAAGATTGACAGTTTTCAAATGATTTTATTATCATAATGTTAATAATCATATCGTAATAAAAACATAATCAAAAAGCTGGAGGAGGGTTTAAAATGACAAAGTATACAATTGTAGACAAAGAAACTTGCATTGCTTGTGGGGCCGCCGCCCCAGATCTTTTCGATTATGATGATGAAGGAATTGCTGAAGCTATTTTAGATGAAAACAAAGGCATCACAGACGTTCCAGAGGAATGGGAAGATAACTTGACCGATGCATTTGAAGGCTGCCCGACAGATTCAATCCGCGTCTCCGATGAACCATTTGACGGTAATCCTAATAAATTTGAATAATAAAAGTTACGCGTCTTCTAAGAGGAGGAAAAAGCTATGTCACTTTTGGATCACTTTGTTACTATTGGTCCATACTTTCATCAGCTCGTGCTGGATGACTGCCATTACACAGTGACAGACACAAAGAAATTCATCGTTTCCGTTCCCAGCAAGACGTTGAAAATGGCTATTAATGTTGGGTACCCGGTAAAAGAAGGCTCCATTTCCGGTTTGGCGATTCAGCAAAGAAAGCAGATCACCCGCCAGGGGAATAAGGAACTTTACGGAATTGCTCATATTGCTGTCTGTACACCCATTTTTGAAAAGGGAGCAGTCATTGGCTGCATTTCAATTGGCTATTCACAAGAAAAAAACGACGAAATCTTCTTATTATCAGAAAATATTGCCGCTATGGTACAGGAGTTAAGTGCCAGTGCTCAATCCTTTTCCGCTTCTTCGCAAGAGCTCGCCGTTCTGAATCAAGGAATGTTTGAATGTTCAGATGTCATGAAAGAAGAAATGGGATCAATCGCCGCTATTACCGATTTCGCATCAAAAATTGCCAAAGAAACAAACATGATCGGTCTAAATGCTTCCATCCAGTCTGCTCATGCTGGTGAATACGGCAAAGGTTTTAGTGTTGTAGCAAAAGAAATTCGCCGAATGGCCGAAAAGTCAAGTGAATCATCCAAAACCATCAAGCAACAAATTTTAAATGTCCAATCTACTGTAAACGCTATTCTTGAATCGATCCAGCAGTCCAGTTCCTTTTCAATGGAACAAGCTGCTGCTTCACAACAATTATCTGCATCGATTGAGGAATTAAATAATATTGCTCAGAAACTGAAGGATTTAGCAAAACTTCATTAACGAAGGCTGTCTCAAGTTTTTTAAGACAGCCTTTTTTCATTTACGCTTTATTTACTTGCATCAATGGGCCCGGCTCTGCTTCAAGCACAATTTCATCTTTTTTCACATCATATAGCCCAAACGGAACGAGCCGCAGTCCCGGCAGGAAGTCACATGTTAAAAACAGCAGCGTGTATAAAATATCATGGAATGGAAAGCCTCGTTTTCGTACCGCTTCTAAAAGCTGCTCGTGGTAGGATGAAGCTTTATCAAATGACGGATCATCAGTCATCATTCCTGTCAACGGCAATGGAATTTCAAGTACAATGTCATCTCCATCGACCACGACAATGCCTCCGCCGATCTCATGCACCCTTGAAGCGGCCTTTGCCATTGAAGACGAATTCCGGCCAACAACAAGCAGTTCAGTTGTCGTGTTATATGTCGAGGCCATCCCATCAAGCGTAACGGCGAACCGTTCCAATATCGCTTTTGAAACCCACTTTCCTTCCCGGTCAATGAGCGCCGCCTGCATCAGCCCTTCATGACTTGAAATATCCGCATATCCATTTACACTCAAAAGCTGAATTTCTTTCCGCTGCGTAATGACATTGCTGCGAAAGTACGAAATGGGAACCGCTTCTTCTTCATCCGTATGCGGGTACTGATAGAGCGTTAAATCACTAAGCACACTCTGTGAAAAAGCAAAAGGTTCTCTGACCACATAATCATTCCAATTAATGGATGGCATATCTGCTTTCAGTGTTCCCTCTTCCGCTACAATTTCGCCGCCTGATATAACGAGTTCCGGACGAAAATCAACAAGATCCGGCAATATTAACAAATCCGCCCGGCGACCAGGTGCAATTCCGCCGATCACATCATCAAGCCGCAAATAAGCGGCAGCATTAATTGTGACCATTTGAAGCGCTGTCATTACAGGAACACCTAAAGCGACTGCCTGTCGAAGCAATCCGTCTACAAACCCTTCTTTTTCAATAAAGGATGGATGGGGTCCATCTGTTGTCATGAGCAACCGGCTCGTGTTGACTTTCCCTTCCGTCAAAATTTTAATAATTTCAGGCAGATCCGGCCGCAAAGAACTATTGCGCAGTGTCGTCCACATACCCAAACGCAGACGGTCAAGAGCCTCTTGGGCGGTGATGGCTTCATGACACGCACTGACCCCCGCTGCCACAATTGAGTTTAGTTTTTCGTAGGAGCAGCCTGCTGTGTGCCCATCTACTACTTTTCCTATCTTTTGCACTGTATCCATCGTATCAAGTAAAAAGGGGTCCCCTTTATATAAAAGCGGCCATCTTGTCACTTCTGCCGTGCCCAAGACCTCTTCAAGGTGGAGAAGCTGCTGAACTTTCTCCGGATCAAACCATTCCCTCTCCCCCTCAAAATCCGCTTGCGAAACAAGGCGGGCAAGCCAGAAAAAATTACCAGGCATTTGGCGCAAATCTTGAACCATTTTTTTAAAGCCGTCCGCCCCCATGTGCAAGTAAAAAAACAAGTTGTCATTCACTGATGTAGTCGTGCCAAGCGGCAGCACTTTTTCGGTCATACTGATAGGGTTATAAAACACCCATGGATGTGCATGAACCTCTATAAAGCCTGGAGAGATATATTTACCACTCGCTTCTATGACGGTCGTTTCATTTCCGATCATATTTTCTCGTTCTCCAACATAAGCAATTGTATCATCAAGCACTGCTACGTTTTGCTTGATCATTTCCCCCGAATAAACATTTAATACTATTCCACCTTTAATAAATAGCTTTGCTTTCCTTTTCCCTTTCGCTGTTTCAATCAATTCCCTCCGGTCAGCCTGAATATTCATTTCATCATCCCTTTCATTCCATAACCTTTTATTCAACATCGTGTTAATAACATAATATATTTTTCTTTGTTTATCTGCAAATAAAATTAAAAGAAGTTGGCCTGTTTTTTAACAAATTACTGTTAATAACTTGATCCCTCCTTTAAAAATAAAAAACCATCATGAAAACAAACACCTTATACAGGCGTATTGATTTCATGACGGCGCAAACATTACTAAATATCCCCAAAATACCAATCCAATTATTAAACATTATAGATAGAGGCACAACAGTTATTGTTAGGCTTCGCACTTATCGTATGGTTTGCTGGAGAAGGCAAACAGCTAAAAAAGTTTTTAACAGTCAAATAAAGATTTTTCCGACTATGATTTAAAGTAATTCGACCGTCAGCTCACTTTATTCGGTCTCTTCAGCAATGTCTTTCCACTGCAGACAGCTTTTTTGTATGTTCTTATCTACTTTAAAACATTCTTCAAAAAATTATTAATCAGCTCCGATTTTGCTCCCTTCCCGTGTTCCTTCCCGAACTTATCCAATTTCCGTGCAACATCCTCATCTATATACGTGCTGATCTGTCTCTTTTTTACTTGTTTGGGTTTATTCGTCACTGAATCCAAAATGTCATTTAGACTTGCAGCTGATTGGTTCTCTTCATGAATATTATGATCAATGTTCTCATTAGTATCCTGGTTAGTACTGATGTTAGTTTCATTTCGTCTATTAGTGTTATGCTCATTAGCAACTGCACCGAACCCCGCTAACCCTTTACTTTGTTTGCTCATTTTTTTGGATCTCCTTCCATAGCTCGTAGTAACTATTCGCAACATCGTTCGATTTCTTTCCCAATGTTGCCGGCACATTTTCATAAGCAACACTGCTCGCAAAGCGGATACTCCTAGGAATATAGGCATCAAACAAATGGATTTCGCTTTCTGCACAATATCTTCTTGTTTCCTGCATGACCTGCTGATGTAAGATCGTTTGAAAATTGACCATTGTGCCGACAACACCCAGCACATGAAGGGAAGGATTGAATTGCGCTTTAAAATCATCAATGGTTCCAAGAACTTTCACCAAAGACCTCATGGAGTAGCTTTCAGGGGAAAACGGAATCAATACAGAATCCGCAAAAGCAAAGACATTGCCCACCATCAGTGACAGTGAAGGTGGGGTATCGATTAAAATATAATCGTAATCCTTCTTCAATTCGCTGCACGTGTCTTTCATAATGGTAAACGGTGTTTTATATTTTTTGTTATTGCCGATCACTTCAAAATCAAATCCAATCAGATCATCGTTGCTCGGTAAAATGTCCAAGTTTTCATGAACATTCACAACCGCAGAAGATGGAGTCAGCTCTTCAATTAATACATCATACAGACTTTCCGTAAATTCATCCGGATTCTTTCCAAAAGTTAGACTGACATTGCTTTGATTATCTGAATCTATAATGAGTACTTTGTTCCCTTCTGACGCCAGCACGCCCGCTAAATTAGTCGCTGTAGTTGTTTTTAAAGAACCGCCCTTATTATTGTTAACAGCAATCACTTTCACTTTTTTGCCCCCTTATTCTCCCCTTCTGCACAATATTCAAAATCACATTATGTTCTTGTACACTTTTCAAAATAGGTTTTTAAATAGGATATTAATGTCTCACTATAATATTCGTGTTAGAAAAAATTTTAATACTAGTATCTGATAAATAATTAAACTTGCGCTTATGATCAATTCAAATCACAGTGTTCATATGATTATTGATATTAATACTAAAATTAGTACTAATTACAATGTTAATCTTAAAAGGAAGAAGATCTGGCTTTCAAAAGCATCCTTATGCTGAGACATTAGCTTACTATTAGTATTGATGTTAAAACTAACGTTAGTACTAACGGCAGTAAAGATTCCTACTTAAAATTTATACTGAAGTAAAATTACATTAGAGTTGTGACCAAGATTCGTTATTATATCAGTAACAATATAGCAGTTAAGAATAGTGCTAACCTTAGTTGCAACGTGAATACTCGATTTAAAATAAACTGGATGTTTTAATTAATATTCATATTGATGATAAAAAAGGGACTAAAGCTGTCATAAAGGTCACAGTCAAAAACAGTCATCATATTAATGTCAGTATGAAATAAGAAATCCATCCATTAAAATATACAAAAGTAGAAATTTCCACTTTTGTTAACTTTAAAGCATTTTTAAAACGTTGATTTAACAAGGTTTTTCTACTAATAATCAAAAAAATTTTATCAAATTGGATAAATACATAATTCCACCTGTGCAAGAAATAAAAACTTTTCTTCATAAGTAGAAATTTCTACTTATGAAGGAAAATGATTTAACAATTACTTGATTGGCTTTCAAGTTCGGTCGTAATCTAATTCAATGTCATAGGATTTTCGAGCATGATGGAAAATAAAATGGGGAGGGGACAGGTAGTGAATAGCAAAAAACAGCAATCATAGAATATTCCAATAGGGGTATGAAAGAAAAAAGCTGCTAACATTCACTTTAGTTAGCAGCACGGTTGTTAATTTTCGTTTAAAAATTCACTCATATACTCAAACTGTTTTTTCTGGCGATCTGATAATTCAGTCGAAACATAATGAGTAATCAATTGATCGAGAATAGCATATGTTTTTGATTCATCCATAAACTTCCCCAATACACTTATTTGTGTATGTAATTTTGCCGGAACCTTTATCGATTTAACCGCATTTTTCTTTCCGACTACTGATTTTCTTGTTTTTTTCTCCTCGGGATTTGGAGGATCCATTTTTATTTTCTCGGGCTGCTTTTTGGTCGCCTGAGATTCGAATTTATTCTCAACTTTTTCATTTATTTCTGTTTTATCTGCTGAAGAGGCTGCAGGTGAAAATTTAAAAGGATCTTTTAACTGATTAAATTGAATAGGCTCAGGCTTAGGCATCTTATTTTTCTTTTTGGTCTGTATTAAAGCACCTTTTATATTTTCGTTGTTACTCATCCAGGTCACCTTCACCTTCAAAATGGTCTATTTTCTCCAGCATTTCCTGTACGACGTTGATAAATACTTGGTGAGCTTTTTTATCGTGCTGATCTTGATTAGCAATCCCGGTTACATCCCACGCCTTTAAGCGTTCCAGGTGCTTAACATAATTTTCATAGACGTTGTCTGTCCCGAATATATCCTGTGCTCTCTCAACAGTAGACATATCTACTCGTCCGCCAGCGCGAAGCAATACTGGAAGAACACCGACTACCTGAATATCTGCATCATATTCATCCGCCATAAATTGAAGGTAGGACACATATGTTTCTGCACCTTCCAAAGAGAGCTCTTGGGCTTGAAGAATGATTAAAACATAATCCGCAGCCATCATGGCATTGTCCGAATAATCACTGATAGTTGGAGGAACATCGATGAAAATATAATCGTATTTATTCTTTATAGGTTCAAGCAACTGCTTTAAATAAGTGATCTGTTGAATATCCTCTGAAAATTTACTGTATAAAAATTTCGGCAAGTTTTTAAATGAAACTGCTGCAGGGATTAAGTCCAGATTTTCATTAACGTTTATAATCGTATTCGATAAATCGCCTGCGTTAAACCCTTCAAAAATTGTAGCTCCTATATTACTAATTCCAGATGAACGTGCAACAAGAGTAGTGGCATTAGCTTGAGGATCCATATCAATCAATAACACTTTTTTATTAAACTCATAAGCAAGTTCCCATGATGCCATAACCGCAACTTTTGTTTTTCCCACTCCACCTTTAAAGTTTCCTACCACAATTGTTTTAGCAGCCATTTTAATCTCCCTTTCACATACATTCAAATTCTGAACAAATTTCCACCTAACAAATTTCCACCTTTGTATATCTTAACATAAGTAGAACTATGATGAAAAGAATAATTGGAAAGGATTTCGTTAAATTAAAGGCTGTATCGCTATTTATTATAACCATACACATTTGTAACATAATTGTAATATTTCATTCATTTCGACAGAATATTCTCGCACAAGTAGAAATTTCTACTTTTCTACTTGTGAAGGAAAGTCATTCTTTCTCGCATAGGTGGAAATTTCTACTTTTCTACTTGTGAAGGAAAGTCATTCTTTCTCGCATAGGTGGAAATTTCTACTTTTTTGATTTCTTATATTGTATAGAAGGAGGATTTAAAAGCATTTGGACAATGATATATACACAAATATTCTCGCACAAGTAGAAATTGGAAAGTGATTATTTCTCGCATAAGTGGAAATTTCTACTTTTCTACTTGTGTAGGAAAGTCATTATTTCTCGCATAAGTGGAAATTTCTACTTTTCTACTTGTGTAGGAAAGTGATTATTTCTCGCATAAGTGGAAATTTCTACTTTTGCGAGAAAAAAGGCGCAAAACCCTTATTTTATGCGTTTTACAAGTCTAAAAATTTATTGTAATGTGAGATCAATAGAAAAAAGCTGTCACTTATCATCGAGATCTGAAGTATCGACAGCAAATACAATATTAATCTTAAAATAGAAGAGACCTTAACTTGCATTATCTATCTAAATAAAATTCATTTTTATCAAAAAACTAAAAACAAAATAAAAAAGGCAAAAGCGTGTTAAGTAGGTGTTGGTAGCACCCCTTAACCGTCCACCGTGCACAACCACGGTAAACACCTGCTCTTACCTTTGATAACTTATTTATGATTGTATTTTATGATAAATAACGTTTTAAATCAATGGGAAAGTCTGCCCTTTTTGAGAACTCAGAAAGGCGTGTTTACCGTATTTACCGGTAAATACGCCTTTTTTGTTGTTAGAAAGGAGCTCCTCTGTATGTGTGAACATAAAATTTTGTCCAACGACGAATTTCAAACAATGCAGCAGTATAAACCATTCACGGTGAATCATGCACAGCAGCAAGAAACAAAGCTATCTCTTTTACATTCTGTCATTGCAGCATACGGTGAAAAATTTTACCGTTTAAAAGAGGGGACTCGAAAGTCTATTGAGATGATCTGCTGGTTTGCGGCTGAAAAGGGATATTGCTTTGCCGGTGATGAGTATTTCGCTGAGCGATTTAATGTTACTGATAAAACGATCCGTAACATCTTTAAAAAGCTTCGTGATCATGGACTTGTCAAAACTGTATACCGCCGTTCAACCACTCAAAATGGTTTAGGAGCACCAATACATTTGTTCGTTCAACATCCATATTTTAAACAATGGATAGAGCTGCTTCAATTGAATGATTTCCAAGCTGATTTCCAAGCTGAAAACGATGAAATCCCTTGTGAGAGTAGGGAGAAACATCTAAAAAAAGTTTCTACCAAGTATTTATCTTTTAATAAAAATCTCTTAAAAATCTTACGTAAAGAGAACCGTCTGGGAATCACGTATACACCAAAAAATGTTCCTCAAATATTTATAAAAGCAGTGAAGCCTTTTTTCAATGAGGCAGAAAATGTTTATTCACTTTGGGGGAAAGTCTTGCTTGCATATAAGAAGTTCAGCCTTGCCAATCCAATTACCGATTACACGAATGTCGCGATAGATGCATTCAAACAGACTGTTTTTGCCCATAAGCATCGAAAAATCAAGAAAGATTTTAAAGGCTATTTTTATGGGACGCTTATGAATATGTTTACGTACAAAAAGCGAGAAGAAGCATTTGAAAGCCATCCTTTAATTTTCAACTGGCTCGAAAAAAAGAATGATGCTGTTTTAACTATGAAAGATAAGGGGACAAACTGGCGAAAAGACATAGCAGAATTGATAGCAAAAGAGGAACAAATGTATGCATTTTCTGAAAAGGAGATACCTTATTAATTTTTATTTAAACGAAAGAATATTGAATTTTGCATTGTGTGTAAAATTCACGTAATTATTTTATTCAAAGACGATTATAAAACATTTTTTTCCTCAAATCCAGGAGTATACTCTAATAATCTAATCGAAAACTTTGCTGGCAGCTAAAGTGGCCTCTTATCAAATAGAGCACCTCTTTTTTTAAAGCGGAGAGCAGGGAGAGAAAGTGCTGTCTAAGATTTATTCTCTTTTAATTCACACTCTTTATTCTAAGGGATAAAAAATTGTCTGAACTAAAAAAGGCAAAGGCAACCGTATTGGCTGTTAGGCTTCACAAGTGCTTCATTGAATAAAGTCAAAAATGGAGCCGCGTTTTAAGGTACAGCGCGATCTTATCCAATCGTAGACGATCAAATAGACAACTGGCGATATTTCTGTGCTAGATCAGCAAATAAAACTGCCGAAGCTTAGACTCGTCCGCTTCAATAAAAGACGGGAAGTAGATGGGCGAATTTTAAGTGCCACTCATGTAGAACAAAGCAGAAACTATTGCTAGCGGAAACGGAAAGTGCTCCTAAGAGCCAAAAACCGGCTCTATTGTTGGACTGGACCATGGGTTGAAAAAATTTATTGTATTGTCTGAGGGAACCATGTATCTAAAGTCCCCC
Source organism: Domibacillus antri (assembly GCF_001936625.1). Lineage (GTDB taxonomy): Bacteria > Bacillota > Bacilli > Bacillales > Domibacillaceae > Domibacillus > Domibacillus antri. Next base: position 14,326 of record NZ_MSDU01000047.1, read on the forward strand.
TGGTTACGTACGCTGGAAAAGAAGGTTGCTAAAGAACAGCACATTCCCTCCCGCTCCAGGAAGCGAAAAACTACTAGAAGCAGAAGTAGAAAGTCGCATGCATCTATAAGAAAATCCGGAACATCCAAGCTGATTTTACTTCACAAGGACTCATCTGAAATTATTAAAAGCCACAATGTGATTTGGATCGAGGATCTGCAGGTGTCAAGTATGTTTAAAGCAGTCTCCTGGGCATCGAGAACATTTACCTTTAGCCAACTGCGGACATAAGCATAAAGAAGCAAAAAGTCTGGCTGTTTGTAAATGAGACTCCCCACATTGCAATTTTTATAAAAAATTCGCACCATTTTGAAAAAAAGTTTGATAATTCGGAATAAAGATTGATCAAAATTTCTGTCAGGATAATAGGATCGTTTCTTAATAAACTAACCAGGCAGCTTAGTATAAAAAAGTCAGTTGAGAGCTGAAAACTCTTGGGAAGTGAATTTATTGGCAAATAGTATATGGGAAGCTGTGACCGTCAATACCAAAGACACAATCTACGATATTTAATTTGAAACATTCTCCGAGCCGAAAATCGTTTTGCGGTGTTTCATTCTATAGCTGTCGCCATTCAAGTGAAGAATTTCCACACGATGGACAATTCTGTCCAAAATGGCCGTTGTAATAGCCGGATCTCCCAATAATTCGCCCCATTCCTTTGGGGCCTTATTGGACGTCAAAATAATGGATGCCTTTTCATGCAAGTCGTTAATCAGGTGAAAAAATAAATTTGCTTCCTCCTGGTCCATTGCCATAAACATCAGGTCATCGATAATGACGATATCCGCCTCGCGGATGCGCTTAAGCCGTGCTTTCGACTTTCTTGTGATTTCCTCCGTTTTTAGCACCTGTACAAGATCACCCATTGATGTGAAGATCACTTTGTACCCGCTCTCAACAGCGACAATACCCAGACCGATGGCCAGATGGGTTTTGCCGACGCCTGGCGGCCCCAGGAGGACCAGGTTGTAAAGCTGCTCTACCCACAGAAGATCTGCCAGCTGGTTTAATTGCTTTTTGCTTAGAGACTGCTGCTCCGCCAGATTGAATTCCTTCAGTGTCTTATGATCCGGAAATGCCGCCCACTTCATCCTTTTTTCCACTTGCTTTTCATCCCGCCTCTTTTGCTCATAGCTCATTACACTTGCTAAAAAATGCGCATAGGAAGCGTCTTGCTGCTCAGCTGCCTGAAGCAGTTCAGGCAGCTGGCGGGCTGTTTCAGAAAGCCGCAGGCTTCTCATCATGTCTCTTAACTCTGTCAGCTGCGTCACAGATTTCCATCCCCTTCCAATATAGCATAATAAGTGTCCATATCACGTTTTCCTGCTTGGGTCTCCATAACCCATGAAGAAGAAAGAGGGGATGGCGGCACCTTAGAGACAGAGGAATGAGCCGATGTTTCATGAGACACTCGCTGTCGCTCAAGGTATGAAATGACATCGCTAAAATCTGTTGCACTGTAAAGTTTCCGTTTCATGCACTCTTCAAGCGCTGCCTGCACAAGCGCAGCTGGATAAACGTCAATCTGTCTCGCCACCATTTGTAGTTGGTCGCGCACATAGCGCGGATACTTTTCACGAATTTTCTCCAGGAATACAGCTGCCAGCTTATCATTTTCGAAACAGGATGCAATACTTTGAATGTACGCATTGATGCCTTTCGAACGGTCTCTTTGGTGCTGCCTGTCCAAAATAAGTTTGCCTTTTTCAAGAGAGATCACATGCATGGTCAATATTTCTCCATCCATGCTTGAAATCACCAGCTCTTGGTCATCTGTTTCCAAAAGACGGACTTCCTTATGCCTATGAAAGGTTCCAAGCGGCAGGGACTAGCGGTTGGCTAAGTACCGTACGGTATTGTCCTTACGCACGGACCTTGCTATACTGTTGTCATAGGTTTGATGAACCTGTATCATGTTCGGGACTGGCTTTAAGTGTTGCTTTTCGACGAGAAACACTTCTGCCGGTCTTTTTTTTGTTGTATTATGGACTTTTGCATTTCCTGTCCGGTTCAGCCAGCTAACGCCTTGGTCATTAAATGAATCAATTGTATGGAAAACACGATGTTTCGCAAAATTAGATTTAACAAAACCAACGACATTTTCAATCTTTCCCTTACTTTCAGGGTCTGCCTTCTTGCATACCCGCATGTTAAATCCGCGCTTGTCACGATATGTCTGGAATTCTTCTGTTAAGATTAAATCTCCTCCATTCTCGCTCACCACAATCAGGTTGTCCTGATCATATACCAGCTCTTTGGGCATTCCGCCATACCACTGAAAAGCCAGCTCATGCGCTTCAATCACATCTTTCGTTGTAAATGGGCGGTCTAGCCATCTCTTGTACTTATAGCGAGAGTGCGAAAGAACAAATGCGATAAAGTAGAGCTTGATTTCTCCTCCGGAGACTTTTTTATTTTGGGTTGTACCGAAATCAACCTGTCCCTGTTCGCCCATTGGCGGATCTGGAACAGCCTCATAAGAACGCGGAGCCGTTTCTTTTGGAATCTGGTACTCTTCCCGCAAGACGCGTACATAATTTCGTACTGTGCTTTCTGACACCTCGAAAGAAGAGTCTCGCTCAAGCAGCCAGTCATAAACCTGGGATGCATTCATATCAGGATGCTTGCGCAGCCAGGAAAGAATCCGGTCTTTATGTACATCCAGCTTTTTTTTCCCTCATTTGAATGGAATCCATCCATTCCGCCATCTCTTTCGGGTTTCTCTTCAAATATCGATAGATCGTAGATCGTGAGATCCCCAGCTTTTTAGCCACTTTTGTCTTACTGAATCCCTGTTTCAATAATTGATTAATTTCCATGTACACTTCCCATTTATCCACCTTTCAGCCCTCCATCACTGCTTCAACAAGTTTTTTATTATCATACAGTGATGAGAGAGTCATTTTTAGTCTTTTTCAAGAAAGAGAGTAGAGAAATGTTTCATTTAATCTATCGTGTGTATTTCGCAACTGAAAAGTGAGCCATTTATTAATTAAAAATTGAGCCACTAAGATTGACTATTTTCAATCCACTCTTTTGTTTCTAAAATTCGATAAGATGGTCCCACCATATAAATGTCAAGATGAACATGGTTCTTACGCAATTCTGGTGAATTGATTTGTAAGGTAAGGTCAATAGGCACGCAAATTATTTTTAAATAATTTCACAATCTGTAGAGAACTCTTTTCTCTAATATTTCTAAACCAGCTCTTCCATAAGTCATGCGCTTAATAGTCTTTAACCGATTAATTTGCCCTTCGAGCAATCCATTGCTATATGGGGTGAGGAAGGCATTTTTCACAGCCTGAAGATCACTCCGCAGCCTGAAAGCATAATGGTAAAAAGCATTTTCCCTGCTGGATAACTGCTCACGGAGCCAGCTCAAAAACATGTCCCAATCCCTTGCTTCTATTGCTTTACGATAGACCTGGATATTGTCATAAAGAAACTTAACAGGCGGGTACATTTCAAAACACTGGATCAGATGACTTTGTTCATCCACACTTAGTTCTTCATTTGATTTCCAAATCCAGGAACCAAGCTGTCTTCTGTTTATTCGCTTTTGCGAATTTCTTTGTAAACTGTATTTACGCTCTTTCCGGATTTTTATCACAAGGGTACTGACGGCAGAGAGTGTCCCTTGATATCCTTGCGTTTGAATCGTGTGGAAGATTTTCTTCACGGTATTCCCAGCCTGTTCGAGTTCAATGATCTGTTCTTTGAATACATCTGTTGCCTTAAAGCGCCTGCGTGAAAATACAGGTGGTTCATTCAGATTGAGATAAGTAGGGGTACTATGTCAATAAAATGGACAGAGT
>NZ_MSDU01000048.1 GCF_001936625.1 Domibacillus antri
TAATCGTCCACATCCAATAGCGTATTTCTAAATCGTGCGACTTCGGAGAAGCCGCATTCCATTTTTCCTTATCGACTTGTGTTACGTGCGACACAGTATCGGACTTATGCGTCGTAACTTCCTGGTCAAGTTCGGGCAGGCTTCTAAGCATTTTCCGCTTATCGATGATCATACTCTGATCAATTGCCGTTGCACCGGCCGGGACAGGCACCGTAGATAAATGCATCGCTCCGGCAGGTAAAGCAGGTTCGGTCGGTGTTGCGGCAGGTGTGCCGGCTATATACTCGATGACGCCACTCTCGTTGATAAAAATAATGTCCTCACGCGGATTGGTTGAGTCCGCGGCTGTTACAGTAATTGTTGCCGCAGCAGTATAGGCAAACCGTTTCCCGTCCGGCATGTAAATAACACCGGGCTGGACTTGCACATTCATATCCGGCGTGGCTGAAGCTGTTGTGTTTAAACCGGACTGTACTCCATAGCCGATGTTTTCGGTTTGGCGGGCTTCGTCTTCTTCTTGTAAATTTCTTAGTTGTGTAATTGGCACCCTTCCATTCACATCTAGGGTTGCAACACCTTCGGCCGTACCTTTCTCTCGTGTTGAAATAAAGACGAGTGATTCATCGATCACGGCCGTTATATTCGCTACATTATCGGTTGTTATCTGTACATCTATATTCTTTTCTATCACATCGGTACCGGTACCCGGCGGAATATATTCAGCTAAATCACCAGCGTTTGCATAACAAAAAAGGATTTCGCCTTGATCTGGATCGTTGGCAAAAATCCCCATTTCTCTAAAATAAAATCCTTCTGTTAGGTCTGCATTTCGTAAAAAAGATCCGACCGTTGTTTTTCCAAAAGGAGTAGTTTTTAATTTTGCGATGGGAAGAGATTTGATTTCTCTTTTTAACGCATTCAGGGCCAAGATAGAACTGCTTCCTAAAGTTCCATCACCGACAGCCATTCGAGTGAAGTTCAGCTGCACTCCTGCTAATGCCTTTGACATTAAATTCTTCCCTCGATTTGTAAAAATAATGCCGCCAAAAGCACTCATCTCATCACCTACTTAATTAATATATTCTCACCAATATGGACGACACCGCCGAAATAATTACCCATGTGCTCTGTTTGACGAATAATCACGTTGTCCAGGACAGAGCGGCGATTTTTCACGGTATTTAGGGCTTTAATAAAGGAATGAGCTCGTTCATTCGTTACCTCATCGTTATTTGTGACCACACGGAAATGATAAGGGAGTCCATCATAATCAAACCATTCCTCTACCAATCCCTCACCGAATATGGTTGTGATCAGTTCTTCCACAGCGGCAGGCGTCCCTTTTATTTCATGCAGATAATCTGATTTTGCGATGAGTTCCCTTTTAACCACTTCTGGTAAAGACGGTTCATAAAAATCAACATGATTTTCGTACGCAACAAAATCAAGGAGATGCGCCGGAATGGTTTTTTTAGGATCAACTATATCCGTCCGTTGCAACGCATCTTTTAATTGCGTATTAAGCGCATCCGCAAGAGCAACAGTGAAAGTATCATTTTTTAACGCAGTCGGCAGCAGCTTTTTCAGATCGATATTTTCTAAAGAATTAGTCATCTGTTAACCCCCCATATGTGACAGTCACTGTTGTGTCTGATGCAACTTGTATTCTTGACAATGCGGTATATCCAACAGGAGCCGTAAGGTTCACACGTGAGGCTCCCGCTTCTTTAACAAGAGCAATGAGCTCACCAGAATCAATCCCTCTGCCTAATTTGCTTTTTTGCCATATACGATACTCTTCAACCGCTTTTTGTACGGATGCTTGAATGGATTCAGTCATACTCTCCTTTTCAGAAGAAATGAAATATTCCAAAGTAATTGTGTAAGGGACTAATTCAGGTGCGACGACTTGAACTTTATCCGTTAGCGGTCTCACCTTCTTAGCGCTGCACTTTTCGCTCACTTGATCTAAAACTGCCTGGTTCGGTATTTCCCCATTTGCCATGAGCGGTACGATCCTAACTACGCCATCCGACGGCGAATCAACAGCTACATCGACGATTAACTGATTTGCCGATTTCGCGTGATAAATATACGCTTCGTCTGGTCCTGCTGTACTGTAACGTTCATTCGACAATCGAATACGCTCTGCATAAGGATCATTGTCCTCTAAGTCAGCGCCGCCCGATGAAGTAGTGATGTTATACACTTTGGATACAAACGAGAGCGGTTTAACAGCATTAGATATTTGCCCAGGAAGGAAATCGTTACCGATCACACCTTTTTGAGTACAAGTCAATGTAAGGTCGATCTGAGTGGCTGCAGAATCCACCGTCACAGACTCTGTCGTTTGAAAAATAATCGTACTGTCATTTTCGGCCGATATCTGATACCCCGCGGGAATGACCATTGTCGCAATCGGATTGACTTCAAACCGGAAAACGCTTGTTGCTGCAATTGGTTCCAGACGTGGCACGTTTTTATCAGCTCCTTTAATATCCAAAAAATCGTCTTCGGCATAAGCCAAAGTCGTCTGTTTCGCTGTGTAGTCGATTTTATTAAACATAAGAGAAAACGCGTATGCGATCGCTTTAACAACCTGTCTCCGTGGATCTGCTTGTGACAGTGAAATACTCATTTTAGACTCCACTTCCGCAACAATCTCTGTTTCAATTTCATCTACATCTTTATCTACAAACTGCACATCCGGAAGATTAAACCGTACCATCCGCTTTCATCACCTTTACCACTGGAATGAGTTGTCCATTTATTTCATTCTTCTCATATTTGACATGCTGCACCCGAAAATAAGGTTCGCGGGATTCAATCAGTTGAATAATTTCGCTAGAAATCAATGCCTCGACTGTATTGTTTATCGGAGCATCCACAGTTTCCCCTGACAATCCAAGCTCTTGATCTAAGACACATTCCGTTTGCCAAACAGACAAGAGAAAGCGGACATTTTGCTTAGCTGCCTCTTCTCCCGTTGCTCCCCAGTTAATCTCTGATGATATTTCAAAAGGTTTAAGTTCCATCTACACTCACACCTTTTCAAACTTTACATATTTTGTATTTGCCGAACAATACACGCCCCCGCCTAACGCATACCATGTAATGTCGGTCTTTTTACTGCCATATACTTTATATGATTGTCCTTTCCTTAAAACGCGAACGATTTTCGATTTTAAAGAAGGCCCGCTCCTTAAGTTGAGTGGTGCTTTAATAGTTACTTTTCCGATCGCCCCTTTTTTCGATGCGTTTGTTGGTTTGGATTTTATCGACGAAGCTTTTACCTTCTGTGGCGGCTTATATAGAATGGGATACTCTATTAATAACAACTCAATATCCGCCGATATGAGCCGTCCTTCATTATCACGGATTCGGTAAATTTCGTTTATTTCGTCTATTGCCCAGTTAGAGGCACTGATGGATGCGTTACTCATTATAAATTTAGATGTGATGCCGTCATTTTTTGCCCGGCGTAATCTCAGAATTTCTGCTGATGGATTAGCGCCAAGCGATGCAGATAAGCGAATAATAAATTTGATTTTCTCAAGATCTGCCCCCATAAATTCTAGGATAGACTTTCGTGACACAATTTTATGTTCCTGCCAGTTTGCCGAACCGAACCGCTCGAAGTCATCTAATGTTAAAACTTTTGCGGAAGATACTTCAAACACAACTCCTAAAAAACTTCCGATTACACCCATTCCTCACCACCTCATACTTTCCCGATTATAAAACCTTCACCTTTACTGTTAGGCAAATAAACAACAAGTACCTGATCACCGACCATCAACTGAAAGACATCGCCCCGCTGAACGATCGGCAGTTCTGAACTGACTGCATTCTCTCGATCATCATAGGTTATACGAGCGGTTGATCCTGATATAGAAGAAACTGTTCCGACGCGAATAATATCTTTCATCTTTAATATCCCTCCAGGCATCGACGAACTTCAATATATGTTTCCGTTCCGTTTTCAGCAGAGAAAGAGTACCGAACCTTTGTAACAATGTATTTCCCATCGAATTTTCCATATCCTTTTACATTAACCGTCATACCGGCATAGTAGCCGCGAATTCCAGCGAAAAGGAACGAGCCCGTACAAGCTTCCTTATTCGCCGCCCGCAAGCGTTTTTTTGTTAAACGCATTGCTTCTGCCGTATTTTTCACCTCTTCATTAATCACTAATGTCCGGCCAGCCCTAATGGCCTTTGGTGGGACAAAGGTATGCCTGATGGTCTTTTTACTCTTGGGATTTTTATATGTGACTTTAGCCGCCCGGTATTGCTTGGATAGTGACTCATCAAGAGAAAAATCTTTTAAATTTACATCTTTTGCATTAATAGTCCTTTGTGCTACTGCTTTTTCTAGTTTCGCTTCATCAATAACAACGATCGTATTTCTGCTGATTTTCAGCGTTAAACCGGCATCTTCCGTTATTTTTTTTAAATACTCGATATCCGTTTCACCGGACTGTTCCTCCCGTTCAATTTCCGGGCTATCGTCGGTTTGATAGTAAAGTTTTAATCCGTTCACCTTCGCAATATCTTCCATTATGGTTTCAAGTCTCGTTTTCTCCCAAGCACGGTGATGACGCTCTCTCAATTTGGATGTAGGCGGCAAAGTGATGGCACCCATGCGGAATCCTGTTGGATCTATCTCAAATTCGTCAATTTCAAACTGCCCCATCGGTTTCTTTTCAATCTTTACGTCGCCATTCCAATAGAGCAGGTTAATATTCGCAACAAGTACTGCTCCCTGCTCCGGCCGCCATGCTCCTTGCCAAAGCTTTCGGCTGTTTTCGAGGAAAATGTCAATGCTGTCCGCTTCTCCACTTAAATTGTCAGTTATGACCCATTCTTTTAAAAAGGGGTGGATATATTGATCAATTGTTTGATTAAGATAGCGGAGCCCGAGTGTTGTTCTACGCCCCAACATCGTTATCGACTCCTGAAGGTTCTTCCTCATCCTCTTCAACAATATCATTCATCCACGGCGGATTATCTACCGTTTCAACATCAACGATATCCGGTATATTTAAAGTGATACCAGGCGGAAAAATTAGAAAATCTCTAAATTTTTGATTTTCGTCCAGCAGCAAGGGGAATAAATACTCGCTCCCAAGCTCTTTATACGCAACTCTTGACCATGTATCGCCTTTTATTGTCGTGTATTGTTTCATTTGAACGACAACCTTTCTTTGTTCCGCTTATATTTCTTCATATCACGTTCAAAATTGGCTCTCTCTCTTTTAAGAATTGGTTCAACTTCGCGCTCACTCACACCGCTAATGACCGGCGCATAGGTGAATGAATCTCCACCTGATGATGCGGCCGAAATCTTACCGCCTTTCTCAAATAAAGAACCAGCACCAATGAGTCTTCCGGTTTCTTTCCATAAACTTAGAGCGCGCGGATCCCGCTTCCTGATCGGGATGTTCGCCTCGTCATAACCTGCCTCTGCAACCATCCCTACATGCGGGCTCCTTGCAATGCCACCGCGAGCATATTTTTTCGGCTTCGCTCCACCAACCGATGCTGATACACTTGGTGTCGGAACAGAAGCGATTCGGGCAGCCAACGAGTTAAGCGCTGATTTCACGGCAGCTGCACCTGATTGAATACCATTAATCGATGCGACCCAACCCGATGCCTGACCAGCGATAGAAGCGAGAATGGATAAATTTCCTCGAACCATATTTCCCGCTGCAGTAAGTGGAAAAATCGCTCCTACCATCCAGCCGCTTGCTTGTGCTGTGATCGTTGCCAGAATAGACATGCTTGAATTTAAATTCATGCCGTGTGCTTGTAATCCGTAGAACGTACCGACCACCCATCCAGAAGCCTGAGCAGAAATAGAAGCAAGAATGGATAAGCTACTATTTAAATTCATGCCGTGTGCCTGTAAACCATAAAATGTTCCGACCATCCATCCACTGGCTTGAGCTGTAATGGAAGCGAGAATAGACATACTTGAGTTCAGATTTTGGCCACTACCTTGTAACCCATAAAAGGCACCTACAACCCAGCCGGAAGATTGAGCCGTAATGGAAGCAAGGATGGTAAGATTACCGGCCACTATTTTAGCCTGTGCCACTGCTTGTTTTATTGCTGAATCCAGACCGGCTGTTTCTACTTTTCCTGCACCTGATGCTATTTGAGTATTCGCACTACTACTTCGGGCCGCATCGACGGCTTTTCCTCCTAAAAACTTACCGCCTAGGTAACCAACAGCACCACCCGCCAAACCACCCAGTATCGTACCGACTCCAGGAGCGAGCATTGTACCAAGTGCCGCTCCTACCTTAGCCCCGCCCCATCCTCCAGCAAGCCCTGTTGCAGATTGAGCGGTAGCTTTTACTTTGTCATTCGATTTAGCAATGGAATAAGCTTCGCTTGCAAGTGTTAATGGAAGGGCTACTTTCCCTAAAACACCCCCGAACTTCGCTAATTTTCCGGAAGATTTTAATAAACTTTTGTTTGCTGTTGCCTGTATCTTGGCTCCTTTTTGCGGGAAAGGGACTACATTACCCTTAGCGCTGTTTTTCGGAACACCGGACTGAACAACAGGTGCTTTTTTTGTTGGTATTGGTGCAGTACCTCCTCCACCACCCGGTCCCGGCCCTTTCGGTATATTCTTCAGTGATTTCTTACCTGCCCGATTTGCCGCGTTGACCCTGCCTTTAGCAAGCAATTCTTTTGCTGCCAATAAAGGAGAAATCGCGGTATTGACAGCAAATTTCAAACCAAGAAAACCTAATCGCGCGGCCACCAGTGCGGCTCCGGTCCCGACAATCGCTTTTGTGGCATCCGGATATTTAGCTGCCATATCCGCGAGTTTCGTTGTGAAGTCGGCTGTAGCCGACATGCCCTCATTTAAAGTTGGCAGTACAACATCACCAATTTTAACGGCTGCTTCTGTTCCAGAGTTTTTCAGCATTTGCAATTGAGCATTGCTAGTTTGATTACGAGCATCTGCCTCACGCTGAGAGGAACCCTTCGCTTCTTCTGCATCCACAAGCTTTAAGTGCTTTCGATATTCCTCAAGTCCGCCGACAAGAACAGCAACATCATCGCCGTATTCCTTGCCGAACAATCCAGTTAAAACAGACGTTTGTGTTTCACGATCAAGCTTCTTGATCGAATCGAGAACCTTGAGAATGGTGCTTTGCGCATCTGTAGCCATACCTTTAGAAACTTCTTCTGAGGTCATGCCTAACTTTTCAATGGCTGTTTGAAAGCGCACCGGTTGTTCTTTCGCTAATGCTAACTCACGCATCAACGCAACACCGGCGGTACCTGCAACCTCTTCCGTTTTACCGAGTGATAGAAACGTACTGGAGAGTGCAGCTACTTGTTTCTCAGTCATATTTAATGCTTTACCCTGACCGGATATCCGCATCATTGTTTCGACGATTCCGCGGCCGCTCGCTAGTGTTTTATCATCTAAATAGTTGATGATATCGCCAAGACCGCCAATTTCAGAAGGCTTTATACTAAATGTGTTGGCCAGCTTCCCCATAGATGTACCGATTTCTTCAGGTGCCATCTCAAACGCTTCGCCGAGATTTGCAACAATTTTTGTAAAGCCGACTAATTCGTTTTTAGGAACGCCCATTTTTGCTGAGAAAGCCATTAGCTGAGCAAGTTCGCCATTCGCTACACCCATTTCACGACCCATCTTAAAGACTTCATCGCGCATTTCATAATAGGTGGATGTCAGTTTTCCATTGCCATCTCGTGCCCCCTCTACTTGCTTCGCGACACCGAGCATCTGCGTTTCAAAATCCATAGCCGTTTTCGTGGCAATTACTAAAGGGGTTGCCACAGCCGCTGTATCAACAATTTGACCTCGAACCTCACTACTATCTCTTTGAAGTTGTTGTCGACGGCTCTGCGCTTCGGCCATACGACTTTGAGCCTGCGCTGCGCGTTCCATGTTTTTAGTTAAACGCGCGTGTGTAGACTGGTACCGCGAGGCTGAAATAGAGCCGTTTTTATAAGCTCTGTCCAGGTCTCGCAGACCAGATTTTAAATTTTTAGTCGTATCATTAAGCCGGCTTAATTCCTTATTTGCGCTTGAGAAAGCTGAACGGAAGGAGCCAGCCAGGCTGCCAGCAATATTAAAACTTATTTCAAAAACCTTTTTAGCCATTCGGACTCAACTCCTTCGATGCTTCAATTGTGGCATCAAGCCACAATTCCAATTCTTCAAACGGCATTGATAAAAAGAAAGAAGGTGGCGAATAATTTACTCGTGCCACCTTCAAAATCAGTTTTCGGTATTCGTGGAGATCTCCTGGCTTGGAGATTCCGATCTCACTAAAAAAAGTGCAACCTGTCCGGTTACTTCCATGAAGTCAAACATAGATAAACGTTCCAGATCATCCGGAATCATTTTAGCCGCTTTCGCCGCTAAAATTGAAAGACCCTCTTGTGTGTAAAGAGGATCGATTCCCCCGAATCCTTTTGAACGAACTTCACGATCAGCATCCAAAACATCCTTACCTGTAAGATTTTCCAAAGGTAAATTAATTTCTTTAATTTCCTTTCCATCGATTTCAATTGCGTTACGTAATTTCACAACTGTCATGTAAAATCTCCCCTTTCTTATAAACCTAATGCCTGACGAACTTCTGCGAACTGGTCAACGCCGTCAACGATAAATTTATAGTTGTATTTATCAAGCTCTATCAGCGTCTCTCCGTCCTGTTCGATTTTAATATAGACGGTCTCTACTTCCGTTGTTCCTTCGGTTGGGGTTGACGTTTCAAGCTTACCGGGCTCAAGATTTTTCGTTGTACCGCGAACCACAACACGCAACTTCGATACGCCAACTTTGCCAGTAGCTGCGTCATTGACTTGTAATGCTGCACGAATATCAAAACTATGGACATTTTGACCAAGAAGCATCCATAGTTCTTTTACAATTGATCGCCATGACAGTTGTAGCTGCATGCTTTGAAAGTGACCAATCGTTGGGGTGTCCACTTCTCCAAGTATACCGATACCTCTTACCGTCTCCGTCATGTTTTGAAAATTAGGAAGCGTGACATCTGCCAAGGCTCTAGTATCAATATTTTCATCAATATATACCCGCGCCTGAATGAGACGTTCCGGTATTGTATTTACTCCCATGTACTATTCCTCCTTAATTAAATAAAGTTCCTAAATAAGACATATCGAACTCAAGAATAAATTCAAGATCCTCTGCCGGAGTCGGAGATGCGATAAATACATTCAGCCGCACTTTTCCATTTACCAGATCCGTCGTTGGATTTTCGCTTTGTCTAAATTCCACACGACCGCCCAATAGAGCTCCGCGGGCAGAAAGACCGTTAAGCCAAATGTTCAATGTATCTACTACATTGTCAATTAGAGTCCGATTTGACGGGTTATCAACCTTTTCCCAAAACGTAAGAATAATTGTGTTGTTTACCCAGTTGAACATGCGGCGTAAAGGTATAAAGTTATCCTTTACATCGCCACTAGCTGGATATGCTGCTGTTCGATTCCCCCATAACTTCCATCCACCAACAAAATTCAGCGCTGTGACGATACCTTGACCATTTAAGTAATTCGCTTTTGGCAAATCTAAAGTGACGGATTGTCCGTTTTTCAGTACGGTATCCACCGCTTTAATCGGTTTGTTAGACGGACTCACGAATGGAATGTCACCATTAACAGCATCCGTCAAACAACTAACAGCCGCGGCTTGCGTCGATAGGTGGTAAATGTCCGCGTCCATTTTCACTTTTGGCCAAAACACAAATTGAGCAGGAGCCGAATAATTGTTATCGTTTTTCCACTGCGGAACAGCCGTATAAACTGCTGCGGCTTCTGTATCGGCATCATTTAATGTCACCGCTTTGAAAACAGAGTTAATATTCGTTGCTTTTGCTGCCATGACGGCAGCTATTGATGGTTTTTGACTGAATCCCGGTGCTAAAATCTGTCCTGGAACAAGTCTGAATTTAGGAAATACACTATTGATAAGTTCCAATCCGGTAGCTTGTCCTGTTGTGCTGTTGGTTCCTCCGATAATATCTGCATCTGTAACAAGAGTAGTATTTAAATAGCTGTAAGACGCGGTTACTGCAGCAGCTGACGTTAAAGCACCCCCCGTAATCGGTGTAATGATAGCGTATCCGGCATCATCAAAAGACAATACATAATCTGTACCTTCTACAGCTGCAGTTGTCCCCGCTTTGACCGTAACTGTATTGAGTAAAACACCGCTTTGATTAATTTTATACACTCCATTTTCCGCAACAGTTGCCCCGTCGGTAACGGTTGTTGTATGCGTTTCCGGATTAAGTGTATTAATAAATACAACGGGGGCCACTTCAAATAAATCAAAGTGTGACTTCATAAACTCGCAAAGCGTGAATTTACCCCATTCATCCGAATAACCAAGTTTAGCTATAGCTTCTGATTTTGTATAAACTAAGATTGGCTCATAAATGGATGGAAGTGTTTCTGCTAAATGAATTGGTGCTGTACCGATGACAACCGGTAAACCAGCAACCACGGTAGCCACCGTGCTTACGGATGTGCTTCTCTCTGTCGTTCGGATCCCATGATTATAGGTCATTTATTACACCGCCTGTTCTTTTAAATATTTTAAGACCGCTTTAAATCGAGCATTTTCAACTGTTCCATTCTGTCCGATTTTTTGTTCAATTCCCGCAAATTTCTCCACAGGAACTAACAACATCTTGATTTCTTCACATTTTGTCACTTCATCTTTTAAATACTCCGGAATCCCGTCAATGAACACTGCGTAACGCTGGAGCATATTATTCGGCAGATTGGGCCCGCAATAAATAAGAGATTCTTGTTCATTCCTTTTTACATTTTGTCTTTTTTCAACAGGCTTTTTAGGTGTTTTTGAGTTTGTATCTGTTGCTTCTGATTTTTTATCTACTTGATTAACTTGAGAATCCGTTCCAGAATTCGTCATCGAATTGCCCTCCTCTTAATTTTGCATCTTCAATTTGAATGCGCGGCATTAAAAACGACACTTCTATCCAACCGACCCATTCGGGAAAAGGTTGCTCTTCAGGAAGCGTCGTTTTTATAGGTTGATCCGTATCAAGTGTGAAAGCACCAAATGATGGTCTATTCAACAGTTTCATTTCTACACGAGTCAAAACATTTGCCACGTAACGCCATCCTTCTTTTGTGTCTTCGGAATACGTACCTGCTAAGATTCGAACTTTACCAGTTTTTTGTTTTTTATTAATTTCGGATGTTAAAAAACGAACTAAAATATACGGGAAATCAGGCAAAGGATCACCGCTCTGAATCCTTTTTTGTTTTTCACCCAAGAAGCCTGCTGCAACCTTTGGCGCTTTTGTTAAGCCTTCAACGTTTGTGTTTAAATCATATTCTTTCACAACTTTTTCAAGAAAAACGACTAATTCATCAACCAATCCATTAATGGTCATGACGCCCCTCCCACAAGACGGCTGATTTCATGATCCAGACGTTTCTGCAGCGTATCATATGCTTTGTTTTCTACCCAAGCAGAAACTGTATCACTGCCAAGCATCTGAGGAATGGATGGCCCATACAACTGCTCAATAGGCAGACGCGGCTTACCAACACGGCTAAAAACACCAATGTAGCCGCTTCTCATCTGTGCAACAAATGCGCCAGGTATCGGTCCGCCACCGCCTTTTTTTACACGAGCCGTAATCGGTCGTTTTCGTTTTGGATTTGGTGCTTTCGGGTTTACCCGGAACTTAATTAAAGGAATAACGGAGCCTTTTGATACAACCGATGCCCCGAAATCCCCCATGCTTGCACGATGAATGCGGATAGTCGATGTAACGTCCGCTTGTTTGATGTGGTATTCCTGCCTTGCAGCACGACCTGCTTCCGTCCGGGCACTTTGTGCAGATCGATTTACTGCCCGCATAACTGCTTTTGGCAATCCGTTTGGTACTTCAATTAATGCCGCACGTGCCTTTTCTAACTGTTCAACCGTCAATGTGATCATGACTCATTCGCCCCCAGTTCTATACGATACAGTCCGTCTACATCTGCGCATTTAAGAACGAAATATAAATCACCGTCAACATTCAGCGAATTACCTACAATTGGCTGATATCCCAGTACACTTGTTTCAACAAAAAGAACGATCCTGGAAAAAAACACGCCGTCCGCATGTTCATTGTCCGATCGTTCTCTCAATAAGTCTGTATCGATAAGTGCTGGCGTTGCTACGCCATCAATCGTGTGAATATCCGCAAATTCAGCAGTATTCAAAAAAATCTTTAAATCTTGCTGAAGCTGTTCTTTAAAATTCATTGCGACTCACCAAAATGAAGTATTGTATCGACAATATCTTCTTTTTTGGTATTTTGAGAAACACCTTCAATACCCTTTTCTTCAACGATTTTTAACAATTCTTCTTTTGTCAAAGAAAGAAGTTCGTTTTTTTGTGAATCTGCTTTATCTTTTTCAACAATTGATTTCGCTGCTTTACTTTCAATGAATTTTTCAGCAAGAGTTTCATCACATGAGAATTTTTCACCCGGATCAATTACAACACCGTTAATAAAGACTGGCTGTATTGCCTTAAGAATCTTCATGAGCTCACCCCTTTATCCGATTTTCAATCGAGCAACAGCTCCAGCCGCTGCTTTTGCTTCTATAATCCACCCAGCTGGAACAGTACCCGTAGCATTTGAACTAAGAGCTGTTCCATCCCAATATACAGCTTGTCCCACTGTAAATGCTTCTGTTGTCACAGCCGGTAAATCAAACACTCCAATAACATGTACACTACCGGCGGATCCAACAGGAATGTCGCACCCTGCCACACCAATGCGTGTTGCAAGGCCAACGACATCGTTTGATTTAATTTCAGCAGTACCATTATTTTTATAATCAATCGTTTCGCCGCGATGAATGTAACTTGTTTTAGGATTATTTAACATTTTACTTTCCACCTTTCGTTAATTATACAGCGCCGTTGTTTTTAACAGCTGTTTTGTAATCGACAATCGTAACACCGTAGTCAATGTAAATATCCCACATGTAACCGAGCTGTCCAGCTGGCGGCTGTTTCATCACAATGGTCGGCATGTCGACTCCGTTTAAGAAATCTACTTGAATCGGGCTGCGCAATTGGTCAGAAGTGAGATACCATTCTTTTCCGCCATTGGCCGTCGCATCATCCAATTCCGCATCGCTGACGATTGTAAAAGAGTTAAAGAATGGATTTTTGATATTCGGATTCGTTTGAGCGGGGTCCACAGTAGAACCGATAAATTGACCCGCTACTGTTTCTAAAGCAGTCGGTACAATCATGAACCGTGCCGGAATGTTCATTTTTACGTCTCCGCCCACGGCTTTTTGATTCCGCATTTTAATACGCATATCAGACACGGATTCTACATTTGGTGCAGACGCAACACCTGAAATGTTACCGTGCTCCGCATGGAATAGCTGTTTACCATCCCAAATCGCAGGGTTCTTTGCAAGAAGCTGATACACAAGACGATTAATACCCAGACGAGCTGATTGAGCATAAAGAGCCGGCATTGTCGAAATAAAATCAACATCGTCATTAATGAACGCTTGACGAGACATAGAAAATTGACGGCCGAATGTAAGAAGCTGGCGTTGTGGTCCTTCTTCCGCATTGACCATATCGTGCTTCAATTCACCGTTTTCCGGCACCTGTAATAGCTCGCCGGCAGTACCCACTGTATATGTTTTAGTCGGACGGAAGTCGCGCAATGTGCCTCTCTTTGTCCAAATTTGATATGTTGTCTGAGCATCTGTGTATGCTTTTTCAAAAACTGTGCGCGCCGTTTGGTCCATGATACCGGTAAATAAGCTTGTCGGTGTCATATACTGGCGTAGAATATCATCATTGCTGAGACGAGAAGCGTTTGCCACGCCTTCCAGGCGAAGGGACTCAATTGCCAATTCGCGCAGTGACATATTGCGAAAATCATTCGCGCCACCCACCGGCTTTTCAACATCTAGTCCTACGCGAAGGGCCAAGCCATCACGTGCGGCATCACGGAATTTGTCTCCTTCATCCCGAATAACTCCAACGCTTGACGGTGCTTTTTCCTGAATCTGTTTTTCAAGGATGAGCGCCCGAACCTCATCAATTGTTTTGCCGGATTTAATATATTCATCTGCATCATAACCAAAGCTGCGGCACAGATTGCCGATATCAAGCGTACGCTGACGCTCCACTTCCATCGCCTGGCGCTGAATATCTTCTACGTTGATTGGACCCGATTTTTGTTGCTGCTGATCGGGTTCAGCGTCCCGCATCGCTTCGATGGCCGTCTGCAACTGATCAAATTCGCGCTGCTCTTCAGCTGATAAATCACGTTGTTCTGCTTTTGCTTTATCAAGAATAGCTTTCTGGCGTGCTAATTTTTCTTTAAGATTCATCTTGGAAACCTCCAATAAAATTATTGTTTAACTGCAATTGTTTAAAATAAATAGATTTTGGTTCCGAACGCTCCGCTGGAGCAGAAGTATTCGAAAACGGAATCTCCATCTCTCTGCCGACGCCGACCGTTGCATCTGCCGGGATGGACACGACCGAAATTTCAAACGGCAGCCATTTCAGCGCAATGCTGCATGGACCAGTAAAACGACCATCGCTGGATGTTTTTCCTGCCGCGACTTCTTCCCAGCTATCAACGCGATAGCCGACGCTGACACCCTTTAATGTGCCGCTTTTAACTTTTTGATAAATTACATCGCTGTCCGCATCCTCATCGAATGTGACAAGCGCTTTACCGCGTCCATTTTCCGTCCATGCTTTATCGATGCGGCCGATCACTTTGTCTCGTGAATGGTTATACAGCAGGCATCCAATTTCATTGAGGCGGGATAAATCCATTGACCCTTCTGAATGACTTAAAATTTCAAGTCCGAACCATCGCTCATATGGTTCTTCAGAAGAAAAACTCAATTCAACTTGCCTTTTTACTTCATCGACCGCCCGAAAATCAATGGCGGCATCACGATTTAGCTGCATTACCTTATCCTTCGTCATCCTCAATCACCCCCTTCTTTTTCATGTAGTCAATTTCTCTCGCCCGCTGATCCACCACCTCCTTCCAGTCGTGGCCAGCAGATGCAGCGATTTCAGCAAGCGTCGTCTGATTCGTTTCAAGCGACACTTTATTGGCATTTGCTTCTTTTATAGGATCAATCCACTTCATTCCAGGTGATACCCATTCATGGTTCAAGTATTCATTTTTATTGCTCCAAAAATCTTTGATGGAAATTGCACCGCTCAAAACAGCGGAAATCAAAAACGTTTCATATATTTCGGAAAGCATGTGGTCAATTAAATACTGTTGTTCAATTTGGTACGTTTTGAAGTCTTCCAGCAATCCCTGGCGGGCACTGCTGTAATTGACTTGTGACATGTCACGAGCTGTAGCTTCATATGAAATCCCCTGCCCGCTCCCGGTCAATCGTTGCTGCAGGCGGACAAAATCAGCGGCGCTTGCTCCTTGAGCCGGTGGATTCACGGCTACAACATCGTCGCCCGGATTCAATTCCATGATCATTCCTGGACTGAGTGTTTTGCCTTCATATCCAGCAGCAGTCGTTCCTGATCTGCCCTGCCGCCCAATTCCGCCTGTTGTCGGATCTTGCCGCTTAATAAAAACAGACAAGCAGGCCGCAACCCGTTCTTTCACGCTCACGGCTTCCATGTATGAATTTGTGTCGCGGATTCGACTGATCGTCGGGGACATTTCCGACATTTCACGAATTTGAGACGGACGCTTTTTGTTCCATAAAAAAATGACATCATCCGCTTCGATCCGGTCTGATTTTCCGGAATAGAAACCATGAATGTCATAGTTTTTAAAATAATAGGCAATCGGTCTATTAAATTCATTGTACTCGATGCCGTTAATGATTCTCCCGCTTCTACTTTGCTGCATCGTGTCTAAATCATCCACTTCCCGCAGCTGCAAGGTGAAAGGAACAATACCGCCTCGCGTATACCGCTTGATTATAAAGATACCGCCATCGACTTTCTTTCGTCGAACGGACATGCGGCACATTTCATTAAAGCTTTGTTGGGCTGTCACGTCACAGTTTCGAGGTTTGCACCATTCTTTCCAGAGTTTTTCAATCGTTTCGTTCAGCTCTTCATCAGTTGTTTTCGCCTGTAGCTTAAATCCATTGCCGACGACGTTTCGCTCAAAAGCACCAACAATACTTTCCTGAATATCCGAATTACGTTCAAGATCACGCGCTCTTGCCCTAATTGTTTCTCGATAAACGCTATCTGTTTGTTCGGCGGTCGCATTCACTACACGCCACCCGGCATTTAGATGATCATTTGCGCCGGCGTCATAGTTTCGAATTTCTTCGTACGCTTTCCGCCATGCCTCACGACGATAAGCTGATTCCGGTGAAACTAGTGCGATCGCTTTATCAAGCCATCCCATCTTTTTACCTCCTGTCAAAAACACTTACAGATGTATTTGGAAATACTGATCCCGGATTGTTTTCATAATTGATTTGTGCCAGGAGCTGTTTTTGTCTTTTATACAATAGATCCAAGTCAGCTCTTCTTAAACGCCGGCCTTCAATCCAGTATTCTTGACCGCCCACTTCAATGGCCGTAATCGCTTCATTCACCTGTTGCAGTTGTTCTTCCAATGTCATTCATTATCACCCCCTACAATTTTACAGCCATTTATTTTTCCCAAGCCACGAATCATTGAAATTCATCGCATCAGTATTTTGTGGATGCTCAACCGGTTTTTTATCGGCATCTTCATCCTCTTGCATTAAATGAATGGTCCGGACGTTCAAAACATCTGCTGCTGCAAGAGCGTATACTTCGCAGTCAAGATAATGGTTGTCAGCATGCGTCGTCTTCGGTACCCAGCGCTGAGCATTTCGCCCACCGCTTGTTTTCACATTGACCCGGTGTTCCGCAGTCACCTGTTCGGCATATTCCCGGTCACAGTCTTTGTACACCATCCAAGAGCCTTGTCCGTTCTTTTTTTGCAGCCGTGAAGCGATCATATCCTTATACTTACCACCATCGACAAGTAAAAGGCGGGTTCCATGAGCACGGGAAGAAACTTTGTTGATCGTGCTTATTTTAAAATGAGCATAGCTATTCGCCACCCCTTTGACTGGGATCGCCCATTCGCTGTTTGTCGCACAAAAATCATATACATCATCCGTTTGGTCGCCGGAATCGACGCCGCAAAGATTGACCATGAACGCTTCGCCGCTCCGATTCTTATATTCAACGTTCATGATGTTTTCGATTTCACGGAAACTCATCGCCTGACCATGCGCAATGTTCTGACTCGTTAAATACGGCCCCCATGCACGGATTGTCCAATAAAGGCTCGTTTCCTGCACATCGACACCGCCCGTCAGCATAACCGCCCAGTCCGGCACTTCAAATTCTTCATGATCAGTCTGTCTTTCCATAACCATATCAGCATTCGTTTTCATTTTCGTGTCTTCCCACGGTTCGGCCAGCCACGAGTTAATAAAATTCTGAAACGCTTCAGGATCATCCTTCGTGGTCAAATACTCTTTCGCAATTTCACCGAACCGCACAAACGGCGAATACAGAGTATTCATCCAGTAGGCGACTTTCCGGGGGAATTCCGTCCGCTTCTCAACAACTTCCCACCGCCCAAACCGTAGCATTTGCGGCTTGTGCTGATCGGTGATGATGCAGCCACATTCCTGACAGACATAATTGGCAAATTCCGCACGGTCTACATTGCTCATGCCGTCTTTTTTTGGCCAGCGAATATTTTGCATTTTCAATTCGATGTATTCGCCGCAGTGAGGACACGGAACTTTATAATGTTTCACCACATCCGCGTTTTCTTTTGCTTTCCAGATGTGATTTGTTTTTAAAGTTGGCGTTGACGTTAGAAAAATTTTCTTGTTCGGAAACGTTTTTGTCCGCTCGCGGGCAAGCTTGATCGGGTCTGCTTCTTTTTTGCTGGCACCGGGATATTTATCGACTTCATCCAGAAAAAGAAAACGAATCGGCTTACTGGAAAGAGAAGATGGAGAGTTGGCCCCGCTCAATGTGATGTACATGCCTTCGCACTGCAATTCCAGTCTGCTCGATCCCGCTTCAATGAATTTCTTTTTTAATTCCGGCGAAACACGTAGCATCGGCTGAATCCGGTTTTCCGAAACACTTTCCGCTAATGTATCTGTCGGGTAGACGATCATGGCCGGATTCGGATCTTGCATAATAACGTAGCCCAGCATATTATGCAACGCTTCTGTGCCGCCAACCTGTGTCGGTTTTACGAATACAATTTCTTCTGTTTCGACATTATTAAATTCATTCATGATGTCATTAAGATAAGGAGTGACATCATTGCTCCATTTTCCAGGGATTGCCGATGACTTTCCATCCAAAACACGGTATTTCACGGCCCATTCACTTACAGTTAAATTTTCAGGCGGTTTCAAATAGCGAAGGGGCTGCTTGATAAAGTCCGGCCAATTATGCTCTTTTCTTTTTCGCATGATAAACACCGTCCACACTCATCTGTTCCAACGCATCGTTTATTGTATCTGCCAGCATCTTCTCAATTCTTCTGGCTTCCAGCGGTTCTACATAAGGTCCAACTTCGGATGCCAGCTTTCGAGACAAAGACATAGCTGATTTTTTAAAGATAAGGAAAAACCGAGACAATTCTGCCTCGGCAATTTCCTTATCAATGTATTTTCCATTCGCAATATCGGCTTTAAGCCTTGAAAGATCGGATTGGGCTTCCTTAAATGCAATTTCGGCTTCTAATTTCTTTTTCTGAAGATTTACAGCCTTGTTCTCTTCGGAATCATCATTGTAAATGAGTCCTCTCCATTTGAGTACGTGCTTCAAATCCCACCAGCCTCTACTGTGCTGCGTCAATCCTTGCCTTTTCCAATCCGTCAGCGTCCTGTCGCTAATCTCAAGCAATTCAACCAGCTGTTTTGTTGATACCACCACAACGCCACCCAGTTCTTTATACCCATACAAATCAATCACCTCAATTCCGAAGTTCCGAAGTCGAATTTTTTTATTTTATGGAGGAGAATTTCGGGGCCTCGCAGACCCGCATAGGGTCATCCCCCTCAGAAGGACCCGTCAACCCAGTAGCGTCGCCGATTTCTCGACTGCATAAGAAAAAGCACCCTCTGGTGAAGGTGCTTGAATTATAAATCGTTTAAAGCAATTTGTATTTCCTGTAAGAGCTGTTCTTTAGATTTACTACTTGGGTAATCCCTGTATACTTTATCGTGCCCTTTTAGGTGACTTAACCAACCGTCTAATAAACTAAGGTAAGTGTTCTCTGTGTGACTTAAACTGCTCGCCGAACCTACATATCCATTTCCAGCTACGAATGTTTCGAAACGAACAGCATAAGGGCCATGTTTTGCGTCATTGAATCGCTTCAAATGGAGGTTCCCATTAAAGTCAATCACCAATGAATTATTATAGTTATCATCACCTTCAATTAGGACTTTTTCCAAATCTTCTTCAGTAATAAAATTCTTTATTGGCTTTCCTGTTCGATGCGGACGAACCGAGACTACAGGATCCATTAAATTGGATACTACAGGATTAACTTCAGTTTGCTTTCCATCAAGGTCAATGTGCTTTGTTTTATCGACCCAGGACTTAGCATCATAATAGCTTTCAAAGATCATATCATCTTCGTGAACATCCTGTTCATCACCTTTAAATTCCTTAAAAGTTCCATCTTTTTTTAATCTGTGTGATGTATAAATAGTTTCTGATACATCAATTGTAAATATCATTTTCCTCACTCTCCCTTTCTCCTGCATAATTCTAGGAAAAAGGTAATTATCCTACAAAAATCGCTCGACAAATATCGACAAACAAAAGACCCCGACACCAATGCCGGGGCGAAAAAGGAGGATGAAACAGTTTGGATCAATATGGGTCAGCCTATTACATTGGCTTACTTACAGTATATACGCATATTGTCTATAAAGCTGTTCCCTCTTTGTTACCTCTTTTTGCTTCATCGGCATGATCCCACTCCCACAAACTCAATTTCCCTTTAGCATCAACTGGTGAAGGTAATGTTTTTATATTGTCTAATTCCCAGGCAAAACGGCCTTCTGTATAGTCGCCGAATTTAATTTCTAATCCGCTTATACCAGGACCGGTTGTAATGGCAATCTGATTGCAAAAGTTAGTAACTACTTTGTGGCAATCTTGAATTTCCGCTATTGCTAATACGGCGCCTGTCGGCAAATCTTTATACGATCTGATGCCATGTTCCGCTAACGTGCTTTTAATCCACGTATCTTCACAAGCCTCTTTATCAATCGACTTGCCTGCATGTATAGCAATCTGACCTCTATACTTTGTCTGCCATGAACGTGTTTCAAATCTCTTTTCTCCTAATGCAATGAGTGTCGCCCACGGCTGTTTAATAGTGATAGCTTTCATAATTCACTCCTTATTGGATATAATCGGGATCACTCTGGCTATTCTGGTCATGCCGTTCCTTATTGGCTTTTGATACGACTTTACGAATGTAGCCATATGAATAGCCAAGCTCCTTGGCTATTTCCTGATAAGATTTATCTTCAATGAAGCGCATGCGGGCAATACGATATGCCAGCCCATTCAGTGCATTAATACTGTCATCCATTTCTTCTTTCAGCTGCAGGCAGAAATCCAATTGCTCCTGCAGTTTATTTATTTTCACATTAATTCGATCTGTATTTTCAGCAGCCACTTGAATGCCATATTCCTGTGCGCCTCGTCCAGTGAATGGCAGCCTGCCTTCAACGCCAAAATTACGGCCGTACCAAAAATCCCGATCCACCTGCAGCATTTCTATCTGGAGCTGGATCACATCGATCTGCCGCACAAGATCTGCATAGTTTTTCATAATCTCCATGTTTCAGCACGCCCTTTCTTTTTTTATGTCGGTAACAAATGTAGTAACAGGATCGTAACAGTTCTTTTGCTACCTCAAAATCCTTTTATATCAGCGCTTCAACACGATCCGGTAGCAGGTAACAGATATTTTGCTCATCCTTTTTATATTTTTCTTTTTTTATCTCTTCTTCTTTTTTTTTGTTTTTTATACTAATATCTATTATTATTTGTTACTTAAAAAATAAATAAGAGATAAAACTATATATAATAAGGGTTTGTTACGGTAACAGATCGAAAAATACATCTGTTACCTTTAATTTTAGAAAAAACGTGCTCAACCCTTGAAAATACTGTGTTTGATTAAGGTAACAAATATTAAGGTGCATCCCGGTACCTTATCTGTTACTCCTCACTTTGATCCCTTGCATAAATACGTACATTTTTCCCATCAATTTTCTTTTGCTTTGACTCCCAACCAGCCTTCTTCATTCGCCGGCCGAACTCGGTGCTGCCGGACGCTTTCAGGCCTTCATCCTCACAATAAGCCACATACATTGCATAAATATCGCGTGTTTTTTTCCCTTCAATCTCCGCGTCATAGTTCTGCAAGAAAGAAAGGGCACTGTCCGATGAAATGAAATATTCCTCCGTCTGCTGGTTGATCGTTTCGGATTCCGTCAAGTGACCGCCGTTCCCACGGATACGGGCAGCGCCTTCCAATGCCAGGCGTAACAGATAGGACTTTGCATTGACCGTAGACAGCTTTTCGTCGATGTGAATGTCTTTCTTGGTCACTTTGTTATCGCATGGAATGACAACGATCCGTCTGGCCACGCCCCCGGACTTATCCCGGAACATGGGCATCTCGTTACAAGTAAACACGAGTGTCGCACGATTTTCGACCATCGTGGCTGCCGAATATATCGGTCGGACCATGACCGGATCCCCGGATGCCAGCGTCTTGAAATTTGATGACTTGTCCAGGTATGAAGCATTAATATCATCGGCAATGTTTACAAGCTTTCCGACCAGGCTGTATATGGATGTGTCATCGTCGAATTTGTCGAGTGGCACGCCGGTGTGAAGGCTGTCTGTGAAGCGTTTGACCATTTTGATGAAAGTCGATTTTCCGTTATAGGCACTCGGGCCATAAAGAAAAAACACTTTATGTGGAAATCCTTTCGTCATGAGAATGTGGCCAAGCATTTCTTCGATAACGGTCCTTAAATCTTTCCTGCCTTTCGCTAAGAAATTAAGAAAATCATCCACGTCTTTGTCATACGCCTGCTCATCGTACCGGGCATCGAGAAAGTATGGCGTGAAGCCGGCATCAATCTGAATGACTTCGCCTTCATCAATGACATACCCACCTGGAAGCATCACCGGAAAATCCCCGTCTTCCACGAGCGATGCCTTGATTTTAAACAGGTCAAGCAGCTGCTTATGATTCGATGGCTTCAGCTGAATGTGCTGGTCAATTTCCCGCAGCAGTTTATTGTCATCGGTGATATACCGGTCTTTTTGTTTGAAGAAAAGCCGGCCGGAATAATAATGGATGTCGAGGCGTTCGGTCAGCACTTCACTGGTCATGACCATGTCTTTGGCATCGAGATATTTTTCTTTTTTCTTGACCGGCTTTTTCTCGAGCACAGACTGAAGAACAGTCATGGCTTCGTCACCCATCGGATCCGCGAACACGTAATGATCGATGAATCCCGCTAATGTCTCAAGTGTCTCTTTATCCAGTGCATATTGTTCGGCAGATGTCAGCAAATGACTGTATAGGGCTGAATTTCGTCCCTGATGTTCTTTGAGACCCAACAGGTCATGTTTTAATTTGGACGGCCACAGAAGCAATGGCAGCTCCGGAAGAGAATCTAAATCGTACAATAGATGATCGTTTTCCATCTTCCGCAGCTGTCCATTCTGTTTAATCGTCGCCTGTGACTTGGTACCGGTCTTATAATCAACTTTTACACCGCCAACCGTGAGCTTCCCGGTATAGTTCCGGATGGGTGTGCTGATCTGCTCCGTCGTCGGGCGCTTATACCACAGGTGAAAGCCGCGGGACGTATGTACTTTTAACGTCGGATACGTGTCGAAGATGACATCCGCAGCCTTTGACCGTTCGTCGAAATCCACAACGACCAATTTCGTGTTTAAGATTACGCCGGCGTCTTTGTAATTGGTGTGATCGGTGCTAAAAATATCAAAAGAGTGTTTCGGCACTTTGCCGTCCAGTTCGATGTATTTAAGAATAGAAGATTTTTTGTTAGATTGGCCCATTAACGATTGTTCCCTCCTTTCTTCTGTGATAAAATCCTGAATAGACAGTTTCTAACAGTTTCTTAGGCAATCTCAATGAATGTCCGTCCTCTTATATAAAAGGAGGATGAAACAATGGACATTTTAGTTGTACTTGTCATTATTACAAAAACTGTTTTGAACAGAATCAAGAAGTTATCGAAAATAATTAAAAAAAGCACCAAAAAGCTTAAGAAACGATGGAAGAAACGTCTGATCAAAAAACTCAAAAAATGGGTTAGGGATTCACAAAACAAAATATTTTAGCCGTCATGGACTGTTCATGGACGGCACATTCATTGAGGTCGGCATTGCTCCTTGTCTAAGGGACCAATGTCGGCCTCATATAAATAAAATAATAATTTATCCCTTTTTTTCGTCGAATATTATTATTTCATCTATGTCTTCTGCGCCGCATAATGGTCGGATTGATTATTACCAAATCCAACTCCAATGTTTTTGTTTCATGAAGAATTCGAGTGTGAATGTACACTTCTTACGCTCGCCGAAGAATCTTTCTTTCGGACCCATTGTCTCCATGTAAAGTTCATCGCCGAAGTAACGCAGGCGAAAATTCGTTACTTCTGTACCCACTCGCACATTCATCTTTTCAGTTAATTTACTTCCGCATTGACTACAGAAATTACCGTCTTTCATCGCCTTATTACACTTGCGACATCCTTTTCGGTATTGATAGATATGGTTTTCTGTTCTAGTGAACACATACGCACCTTTGAAAAGCATTTTAATAGCTTCTCGATGGTCACACTTTTTAACTTCATCCATTTAATAAACCTCGTTTCCACATATTTTGATTCAAATTCGTCATAAAAGGGACGCAGCCGAGCAACCCTTCATATGCTTATTGAGTAACCTCTTCCTGTTCATACTCCAGCCAAAGCTCTTTTAACTCCTTCACTTTTTCATACACATAGGACCGGCTTTTATTAATGATTACGCCAATTTCTCTATACGTTTTGCCCTGATATCGATAATTTAAAATTAACAAAAGTTCGCCTGACAAATGACTCAAAAAGTCACGTACTATAATTGAGGACTCGTCATCATCAGTTGAAAGTAAATTTTCGACGGTCAAACCTTCACTGCCGGCGATCGGTTCATCTAATGAATCATAGTGTGCTCTTACATGGCGAAGGACCGCCTTCGCTGTTCGGGGAGCACATTTATGTTTTGAAACGAGCTTTTCAACCGTCACGTTTTCATCAAGACTGGACTTGACTTCAATCGCCATTACGTAAGCATGATGAGGCATATACAACTTTTCATTTTTACGAATTTCCAAGAAAACCTTATTTCGTACACTTATGCCCCAAATGGTTGAAAACTTAAAACCTGCCTCTGGCTGATATTCATCAAAAGCCGTTAGAAGTGCTTCTCTTATCAGACTCATTATGTCGTCCCGATCCAACCCGACACGCTTTCCAGGTATCGAATATTTCTTTGCGAAAAAGCCCATCAATGACCCTTTTTTCTCAAGAATATCTTCAATCGTCATCATTTCTCCATCGATCAGCCGCGCTTCTGAAATTACTTTTGCTGCTTCCACATCAACACACCATCCTTTTCAAAAAATCATTCCTTGTATCGTTTTGACATACCAGTTCAAATCAATGAATCTCTTATTTAATGCATCAATCGCTTCATTCCACACCAATGCCTTTTCAGGGGCCCCGGCCACTTTATGAAGCTTGTCAGTCCCGGATGTATTTCTCACTTTATACACGCTACCGCTTGATCGGTCCGTTGACGCAAACAGGCGATTGACTTTTTGAATTGGCTCCATTTGACCATTGCGCTCCCACACCATGCCGTCAAACTTGCCTGTTTTTGTGACGATCTGAAACAGATCCAGCCTGCCTGTCTTGAAAGAATCGATAACTGTTTTTTGCACCGGCGTCCCGTACATATAAAAATCAGTGAGCGCTTTGTCGGCGATGGCGAATGAGTTTCTCTCCCAGTCGCCGTCTTCATGCTGGCGAAAGCAACCTTTCGTTTTAATGGATCCATCCGCAAACTGGACCACATAATTGTTCACGTCGCGCTGGGCGATTTTCGCGACCTCATCCACATCGAGCGTCAATTCATAATGAACACCGAAGCGTTTCACGACTTCATCGATCATGCCGCGCATCTCCCTGTCATACGAAACGATAATTCCGTCGGTATTCGACTGAATCAGCTCACAAAACGGCTGAAGCAGAAGAAGTAAATGTGTCATAATCAGTTGGCCGTTCATCGTGGTCTGGTTAAACTGCCGCGGATCATATAAATCATTGAAGGCGTTCTTTGACGCGCCAAACGTGGCGTTGAGCACGATTTTGTATACTTCCTGCTTCGGGTCTTTGACACCCTTTAATCTCAGCCGGTCCTGGTATAGTTGTCGAAACAGTTCTGGCGATTTGGCCCGCCGGCTGATAAATCCGTTATTAATCATCAGCGCCGGATAAAAAGACGAAACATCGATCTGCAGCATATCGCCTTCATGCTTAAAATTCTCCCGCGCCCCGTGCAGTCCCCCGAAACCGAATGTGTGCGGCACGCCGCTGATTTCTACGTCCAGTTTTTCTTTCTCCAGCACCTCCGGTTTTTCACCATGATTGAAGGCCATTTCGATATTTTTATAAAACTCAACGATTTCAGCCGGAAGTTCCATTAATTTCAGCCGCTTGTCAAATGTCAGATGAAGACGATCGTCCGGATTCGCATTCCATCCGTTTTTTTTCATTGGCTTTTTCGCTTTTAGTACGGCTGCTGATAAAGAGGCTCGTGTCTTCTTCACAGCTGACACCTGCAGTTTAAACGTATCGACAATTTCAAATTTCGATGTGAAGTAGGCTTCCCGCTTCTGGAACAGATTCGCCGTGGTCCGAACGTCATTTTCGCAGTATTGAAAGACACGCTCTACTTCTTCCGGAGTCAGTTCTTCCTTTTCGAAATCAACCGGTGTTTCCACGATGTCCATGCCCATGTTTGCCTGGGCTTCTTTCAGTGATAACCCTTGCCGCACTTCCTGCATCACATCCAGCGTGACCATATTTAAGCGATGGCTGATCCACTCTTTCCGGAAGATTTTCTGCGTGAGTTCATACGGTCCATCTCCCTTAATCAGTCCGGCCAGGATAATGTCGTCGTAAAAATAATTGTTATAGCCGACTAAAATTTGAGAAGAAAGGCGCTGAATTTTGCTCATCAGCGCCTCTTTATCGTTGTGAATTCGTTCAATATCGCCGGTCTCCGTATCCAGAAAGACGATCATCCAGTCATTCGGGAACACTTCAATGTCATAGACTGTGAACATGGTTGATCACCCTTTCCGGATTAAAACGGTGTCTGAACGGATAATTTAAAGTTCTGCCATTCTTTCTGCTCGTTCGTTTTTTTATCTTTGTACCGGCTGGTTTTCAGATCAAGCTCTAGCTGCATACCAAGCGCCGACTGCATTTTTTCAACAAAGTCTGTTTCGATGTTGCCGATATCTTCAATCGTAATTTCAACACCGAAAACCTGCTCCGCGTCTGCCCACAATCGCTTGATCGTGCGCTCGAGTGATTTTTCCGTCAGCCAGTAATTGGCGAAATACTTTCGCTTCTCATAGCCTTCATTCAGAATTTCAAGGGCAATTGAAATCCATTCCGTTCCTTTGTCGCTGACACGGTGCTCCACGCTTTCGACCACGACATCATATACACCATCCGGGAAATTATAATCATCCTGGTCAACAACAGCTGTTTTGGGATCAAATCCTTCGGACGCCATTTTGGCAGCTAATTCTTTTAAGTTCATAACAGGAAAACTCCTTTGTTTAATGGTTTAGTTTTGTAAGTTATTCAGAAATTTTCAAGCGATCTGCATGCTCTCGGCCTTTTTGTTTTAAGTCAGCAATACGCTTTTCCTTCAAAACGTGAAGGAGCTTTTTACACTGCTCTTCATCAAACATACCGATGTGCGCTTTTTCACTGGGCAGGTTCATTGCTCCCTGCAGCCAAATATAAGCGCCCGACCTGCTCACTTCATTGCTTTTCCACATTCGATCAAATAGAAGGTGACACTTTTTTCGCAGATCACGCAATGTTGCATTTGCCATCGTGCCCAACGCTCTTTTTGAACTTTTATGGGTGCCAACCCGTGCATCGCAAGCGCGACACACATACAGGTTGGTTCCATAATCGGTTCCGTAATATTCTTTGCTGGAAAGAAATCCAGCTTCTTTCTGGCAATATGGGCAAATCATTTACTTCACCCGTGGCGGACGTGGTGCGCGCGGCTGTGCTGTTTTTGGCGTCGGACCTTCGACTTTTGGTGGCTCCACTTTTGTTTCAGCTTTCGGTTCAGGTGCCGGCTGATTTTCGACTGCAAGTGCTTCAGCTTTCGCGTGTTCGTTGCTTTCTGAATCTGATACGAGTTTAGTCGCCTCTTCTTTCGTCGCACTCTGCGATTTGTCAAAGGCACCGACCACGCTGTCCAGGATGTTCAAAATGCGTTCGTCCTGAATCCAGTCGCGCTGATAATTTTTCCGACGATCCACCACACGGCGAAGGTGCTTTTTGCCGATCTTTTGCGTCATGATATTCAAATCACAGTTCCCATTTACTACATTTACGTGTTTAGGAGAAAGAGACGGGATCGGCTTTTCAACGTTGTTTTCATTTACCGTGGCATACCGGGAAACATAAATGACGTTCATCGGCAGCGACTTCAATTTCACAACAAGTGCAGTGAAGTACGATTTAAAGAGACCGAATCCCTTGCCGTATGGAATATCTCCGATATATGTCACATCATTTGATTCACAGATAAATTGTTCAATCAATGTGACCAGGTCATCCACCACATCGATGACGACTGTTTCAAATCCATGACCGCCCTGCTCCAATTCAATGAGCAGCTGGTTTAGCTGATCGATGACTGAAAATTCGATAGCGCCGGTCTGTTTATTTCGTGCATTCTTCAAATCAACCGACGGTGTTTCAATTACGTCCGCATTCCCATCTGTATTAAAAATGACCGGGTTCGGAAATTCAGATGCCAAGTATGATTTGCCCGACATCGTCGCACCCCATATGAAAAAGTTTCGTGGGGTATCGATGGTTTTCTTCGGTTCATTTTTTGGTAAGAGTGTCATTGGTTATTTTCCTCCTTGATAAATAAGATGGATAAGCCGGCTCATTTTCCAAAATTTCAATACATCGCTTCATTTGGGCAATGAGTAAAAGACGTGTGTTTTCCTTACTTGGCTGCTTCGTCGCTTGTCCCATGACCTCACGCTTCCTTTACTTTGATAGTGACGTAGCCTTTTTTCTTCGATGTTTTCATATACTGTGCCGCAACATCAGGCTGCTCTTTTTTAAATTTAGTGCTGTCAAACGTCTCCGACGTTGTCGGTAAAATGCGCGTGATCGTCATGAAGTCTGTTTCAAATTTCTTGATATCGTACTCTTCCATTGCGTCATACAGTTTTTGCTTCGCATCCTTATACTCCGCTTCCAGTGCTTTAAACTGCATCAGATCACGTTCCATGACTGCAAGTTTATCAATCAGCACCGTCACTTCGTTCTGACCGATAGCCATAAATTCAGTCGCGTTCATATCCGGACGGTCTTTCAAAAATTCACACCGAATCCAGAAGGTTTCAATTGCATTTAAAATGCGCTCGATATATTCGTCATCTCGTTCAATGACTTCGATCTTCAGACGTTCCGGATCAAACTCTACATCGAAATTATCCGGCCGCTCATATAATGCCAGCCATCCGATCTGTACTTCGAACTGGTACATGTACAGTTGCATTTGCGCCACATACGGTTTGATGTTTAACGTTTTACCATGTGTCTTGATTTCCAAAATCAGCCCCGCTTCCGGATCATATCCGTCGGTATTGGACCGGATGCCTTTGGTTCGATCGATGAGGGTATCCGGACGAAAATATGTTTCGTTTAATGCGTTGATATAGTCGCGAATCTGCGGCTCCAAAGCGTTGCCGTATTCGGTATATTCATTGCCTTTAAATTCAGCCGGCTTGATTCCTGTTTTATCGAGTGCCAGTTCATATTGCGTGGCGAATTTGCTGATACCAAGGATAGCCGGCACATCCGATCCCCCAACTAATTTACCGCGATGCTCGGTTACGTTTTTATCTGCTTTGGTGAACATATCGTTTCATTCTCCCTTTCCGGAAATGTATTGTTCAAACAGCTCATCCGTGAAACCTTTCTTCGCAGACAGCGCTTCGTAAATTTTTTCTTCAATGGTTGCTTTGGTCATAAACCGGTACACAGTCACTTTCTTCGTCTGGCCATTCCGATAAGCACGGCCCAATGCCTGCTCGTAATCCTGGAATGAGTAAGTTGGTGTGTAGAAAACGACGATGTTGGCATACTGCAGTTCAATACCCGCCGCCCCGGCCATATATTGAACGAGTGTCACGGAATCTTTCAGCTGATCCCATGTTTCATGAGGCGGCAACTCTGACTTTTTACCGCTCACTTCATAGATCCGTTTCTTTTTTCCAAGCAGTTGGATCAAATCCTCTTTTTCCTGCTGGTAATAATAGAAGATGACGATATTTTCGCTTGTACCCTCTGCCAGCATTTCAACGTAAGACAGCTTGTCCTTTTGATTTGCCCAATAGCGCAAACCGTGTGCCAATTTCGGCTGCGTATCAAAGGCAATGGTTCCCCCGTCTTTTTCGATCAGCCGGTCTTTTTTAATCTTCAAATATTCAGTCGAACGCTTGAACACAACATCTTCATAGACGAGTGGCGGCAGATCCAGACACTCATCTTTTGACAGCTTGGTGCTGATCGCCTGGTACTTTGCTTTTAAAAGATGGTCGTCTTTCCACCCTTCGACCTTTTTAACAGTCCTCTGACCAAGATAAAGCGTGCCCCATACCGCATGCTGCCGGTGGAAGTCTGTCTTATTTTTGTACTGGCCAAACATGATGAAATAATTGATCGTGTCCTCCCAGCCGTTCGACGACGGTGTAGCAGACAGCAGGCTGAATCCGGAAGACTGCTTGATCAATTTAGCCGCAGCCTTTCCACGCTGAGATGTGCTGTTCTTGACGTAATGACATTCGTCAAAAATCACAAACCAGCCTTTGTATTCCGGCGCTTTGCGTGCGATGACACCATAAGACATCGTGTCGTATGAAAGGGAAATACCGTAATGATCACAGACTTTCTGAATATCCCGGTCCCAGCCTCCCTCAAGAATTTTTTGAGGCGGCGCCACAATCAGCAACGGCTCTCCATTCGAATTTTTCAAATAATGATGTAACGACATGATCGTTTTGCCGGTACCGGTATCGCAGGCGAACAAGTGTGAACGACCCGCATCCAAGACAACTTTCTTCTGAAAGTCATACAGCATGGATTGGTCATTGAATAAGGAGTCGATCACGAAGCTCTCGTTCAACATCTTCAACGGAATAAGCGACAAATGCATGACCTCCAGACTGTTGAATTTCATCGATGTTCCAGTTTTGTAAAGGCGCCACAATACCGCCGGGCCGTTTCACCTCAATGCCCACAAAAGCTCCGTTTACGCATGCCAGAATGTCCGGAACGCCGGCTTTCTGATACATGCTGCCATGCACTTTCATGAACCAGATGCCATGCTGTTCCAGCCACCTCTTGATTTGATTTTCGATGTGCTTTTCAATTGTTTTTTTACTCATCGAGCTTGTCCTCCACGATGGACCATTTGCCGTTAATCAGGTTACTGAGCGAATATTTACCGATTTCTATACATTCCATCCGTAACAATATGAATTGGGGAGGAGTGATTTTCTTTTTAGGCTGCCCTTCAGGATGAAACGTTACGTCATTCCCTTCTTTTAGTGCTTCCATTGCCACTTCGAAAGAAACGTAATTCGGCAGGATCTGCCATCTTTCCATTACAGTCCTCTTGTTCAGATCAACCATTTGGTCATTGTCGAACCAGACCAGCGCACCAGAAGAATGGATTTTCACTCTTTGACCTAATGTATTTCTTGCGACTTCACCCTCAAGAATCCGATCAATCATTTGCCCTGTTGTCAGCCATTCGCTCATAGCGCACGACCTCCTAACAGATCAATGTCTGATTTTTTGGCCTTGCGTGCTTTCAGCACCTGCTTGGATTCATCGATCAAAAATTCTTCCATTTCATCAGAAGTGGTTTTCTTTTCTTCAACCAGTTCAGCTACACCGATCAGGTTCAGGTCTTTCTGCGGCACACCTACACGATCGGCAAAAGACGCTTTATCGAATTTAGTGCTTGTCCGGCCAACAACCGTGAGCACGTGTGGCACGTTGTCTTTATAAGCCAGAACGTTTCCATTTTTTAAAATATGAGCAATGATTTTTTCTGTTTTCGCATCGATCTGATCTTTCAAATTTACACGCTGCTTCTTCAAGCTTTCCACTTCGTTGAACAGGCCGTTGATCTCGGACTGCTTATATTGCACAGTGACATTTACATCCACTGGTTTCACTCTCCTTTTCGCGTTATAATAAGCGTGTATAGTTTTTTTGAAGGCTGTCACCTTCTACGACTCACCGTTGGCGCGGTGGGTTTTTTACTTTGGCAGCACTTTCAGAACCAATGAAGAGCCTTCCTGTTTTTCCTCAAAGTCTTCGATATTCAGTTCGTGCGCTTTACCAAAGATGTCCCGGACGTTCAGGGTATGTTCAAAAGCATTTCGGACATAAAAGACACCGTCTCGCTCCAAGCCCCTTGCATCTGCGCCTTGAATCAGCACCATCATCCCCTGCAAGTCCGGATTAAAAATTGGCTTCTGAATAATTAAATCCATTCCTTACTCACCTCCTTTTAAATGATCCGCGACAATCCTCGAATCAATATCCATGAAAACGAAACCGCCGAAATCCAAAATTGCATTTTCTCCTTTAATTGCATCCTTTGGTATTAACGCTGTAATTTTGATTTGATGATAATCCTTGTTCTTTCCCCTACCTGTCGGAGCTTTCGTTACTACATCAACGAACGGGACTAATATTGGAGTGCGATCAGGATTCTTTTGTTCAATTCTTTCGACCAGATTTTTTAATGTATCTGGTTTGACACCGAATAGGACATTTCTCAATTTTATCCACCTCCCTTCATTCCGCATATTTGAATTCTGCAAATAACACATTTATCAAATACAATTCGAGATTGCTCCCCAAAATGACTTCGCCCTCGATCTCAACAATCGGATCGCCGACATGGATTTCGTCTCCGAAATAATCGGTACCGGCAAATGGATTTTCGATAAAGCCATCCGTTTCCATGCGCACGATGTCCGGATGATTGGGAAGATCTTTATTCAATTGGAAATGACTCATTCCGCATCAAGATCCTTTCTTTTAACCGTTGGATTCGCATACTCCCACGCGCGTCCAAACTCGAAAACAATGATGGTGCAGGAAATCACCATGATGGCGTATAAAATGTTTATAATAAAACTGATCAATGTCTTGTCCCCTCCTATTGTTCTGAAAGCCACTGGATAATAAATTCCTCTGCAGCCTTCGCTGGGATTACCCACTTACGGCCCACCTTCACCTTCGGAAACCGTTTATCGTAGAAAAACTGTTCTTTGATAAATGATTCGCTCATGGAAGTCTGCCTGCATAATTCTTTCATATCCCACAAAAGCCGGCTTCGATCCAGCTGCTCCATCCGCTTTTGTACTTCTTCGCGAAACTGCTTTTCCACCACTGCCTCGTCGATCTGCACAGACAACATATTTGATCACCCCGTTTCTGCTTCATCACGTTCAATCAAAGGCAAAATCCCTTCACGCTTCAGCAATTCGTAAATAAAAAGTCGCCCTTTCTGTGTCCATTTGGTGCTAATTTTCGAGTGGTCCGCATCGATCACATGAGTAGAAGTCTGCGTGTAACCCTTGTCCTGGTATTTGGCGTAGAGAAGCCACAAATCACCTTGTTTGAACTGAACGCCAAGCTGATGCAGGACTACATTCATTTTTCGTGCACTCATGCCGTAATCCTTTGAAATTTTGCTGACGGACAGCAGTGATTTGTTCTGCAACACCATATCGTAATAACTGGCTTTCGGCTGCAACTCGTTCACCTGTTGAATTAACACCAGGTTGTTTGTGGTCAACTGCTGAACTTTCTGATTGGCGATTTCCAGCGCACGCTTCATGATCATTTCAGGACTGTTCCACATCTTTTCAATGCTGATGAAATACTGACGAGCCTGCTTCCCTTTTTCAGAGCGCTGGATCATCGCGATTTCCTTGGCCATATCGAGTTTGATGTGGTGGTCTGAAACTGTTGTATAAGGGTTACGCGGATTATTGGTTTCACATTTCTGTGAGACCAATACAAAATCCATATTGTCTTCAAATCCGTATGTGGTCATTCGATCGAACCACTGAGTATAAGGTGTTTTCACTTCTAAAAATTCATGCAGCACACGACCGCTAATGATGATGTCTCCATTTTCCGACTGAAGTGTTTTGATCAACGGATTATCAGCATCGTGCCGGAATGGCTGTAAAGCACCCATTCCAAAACCATTTTGATTCACAGTTATTCCTCCTCAAGTGGGCATAATAAATAACGTCAAATAAAATGACATTTTCTGTTGCGTTATTTTAAATGACGGTTTATAATAATGACATCGACTTATTACCAGTTGTTCTCCTAACTTCCACATCCGCCAGATCTGGAAAGAGATTTTCTGGTGTCGTGTTAAAATAAGCTGCCAATTTGAATAATAATCTGGCATCCGGGTTGCCCCGACCACTTTCAATATTTCTAATGTGGCTTTCACTTACATTCAGATCCATTGAAAGCTTCCGTTGGGATACTTTAAACTGACGACGGTAATATCGAAACCGATCTCTTCGTCGAGAATCGACCATTCGATCACCTCCTTGTTTGTGCTTTTCGTTGACAACCAAAGCATAACACGTCATTTAAATAAACGTCAACCCTAAAAACGTCATTTTAATTGAAAATTTTTATTTTAGGGAGATAACGTAATGAATGAAGAACAAAAAAAGCTTATGGGAATGCGGATTAAACAAAAAAGATTGGGAATAGGATTGTCTCAAGAAGAGATGTCGGAAAAACTCGGAATGAAAAGAACTAACATTGCAAACTATGAAGCCGGAAGAGTTGTTCCTCCAGGAAACGTATTAATGGCAATGTCACAATTGTTTAAAGTTTCGACAGATTATATTTTAGGGTTGAGTGATGAAGAATGGCATGAATCCGCAACATCTGATAAAGATATCTCATCGATTCAACGGGCTAGAAAGAACATGTCAGAAGATGACTGGAATCGAATGATGCAGATTATGAAACTTTCTTTTGTAAAAGCATTTAGTGAAGAGGATGACGATGATGAGGATGATTTTTGAACCGAATTTTAAAAAAGCCGAACAAGCTGCATACCAATTACACGAAATTGCAAATATTACAGCATTACCTGTAAAAGTCCGCAAAATAGATAAACATTTCAAGGATTTGAAGATTAAACCTTATAAATGGTTTGCTAAAGAATGGGGCATCACCCACGAAGAAACAATTCGACTACTGGGAAGCGATGAAGGATGTTGTTTTCATTGGAAGCAACAAGATATTTATCTAGTTTTATACAACGAAAAAGTTGAAAACCAAGCTCGAATTAGATGGACTATTGCACACGAACTTGGACACTATATGTTAAAACACAATTTAAAATCACAAAGATCTATTTTAGGCAGAGGCGGAGTTCCAGATAAAGAATATGATATGTATGAAAAAGAAGCAAACTGTTTCGCAAGAAATTTTTTAGCCCCTCCTGTCGTAATAACGAACCTGCCTCATTGGGATACATATTTGATTGGTGAATTATGCAACATTAGCTTTGAAGCTTCTACACACACCTTTGAATTTTATAAAAATGGAAAAAAAATCGGTGTGCGTTATTCTCTAGGGTCAAAAATTGGATTGCGTTTCAAACAGTTTGTTTTTAAGGTATCCAATAAAAAATATTGCAAGAATTGTAATGTTAGCTTTGTTTCTGAGACAGCTAGATTTTGTGAATGTTGTGGAAGTGATCAATTAACTCGTACTTTATTTTTAAATCAAGGAGATGACATTGAAATGATTTATCCAGTTGTATATAGTGCCGATGAATCAGGCAAAGTAAACATCTGCCCCAGATGTTTAAATGAGGAAATGCATCCCGCAGGAGACTTTTGTCCTCAATGCGGTTTAGAAGTTGTAAATCGCTGTGACGATATAAGTTATTATTCAAACCATGCACCTGTATTCAATTGCGAAGCAGTATTATCCCCTAATCAAAGGCACTGTCATGTTTGCGGCTGCCAAAGTACCTTTTTAAGAAATGGAGTACTCGAACCTTGGGAGAAAATTAAAGAAAAAGCAGGACAAACTACTGTATTATCAGAAGGATTTTCGAAAAACCCTTCTCTATAAAATTCACAAAACTTTTTTATTAATTAAGCACCCTCCTAATCTGGACAGCTGCTTTTCTTACACTCATTTCATGAAAGGACTGACATATTATGGCCAGTTTTCGCCAGCGCGGTGATAAATGGGAGTATCGGATTGTTTACAAAGATCCTTTTACTCAAAAGAAGCGCGAAAAAACAAAAGGAGGGTTTTTGAAGAAGAAAGAAGCACAGCTTGCTGCCCGTGAAATGGAACGGCAGCTGGAAGATGGATTTGAGCAGAGGAATATTAGCTTAAAAGCTTACCTGTATGAATGGCTGCACGAATATAAAAAAGGGACTGTTCGACAAAATACGTTCGATACACATGAAAACAGCATTAAAAATCATATCGTCCCTTATTTCAAAGAACTGCCGCTCAAAAGTGTAACGCCGACGAAATACCAAAAGTTCTTAAACAGCCTGCATGATGCCGGATACAGCCGCAGGACGGTTGAGATTGTTCATGGCACGATGTATGGAGCCATGAAAAAAGCCGTTAGCCTCCGGAAAATTCAGTATAACCCCTGTGAAGGAGCAACGATAAAAGGCGTGGAGAAAAAGCGCGAAATCAAATTTATAGATTCCAACTACATTTCTCCTTTTTTGAAAGAAGTTTATAAATATGGGTATCTGTACTGGATCTTTTTCATGGTCTTGATCGAAACTGGAATGAGGAAAGGAGAAGCCGGAGCGTTACAATGGAGTGACATCAATATCAAGGAACGCACAATCGGCATTCATAAATCACTTAATTACAAGGCGTACAAATCGAAAGATCCGGAAGTACTTTTTGGCGATACGAAGACGTACCCGTCTGACCGGACAATCCGGATCAGTCAAACGCTCACACGTGCCCTTCAGGAGCATCTAAAATATCAAAACCAAAACAAGCTGGCGCTGGAAGACGACTATTGCCACGAATTAAATCTGGTTCTTTGCAAAAATGACGGGACGCCCATCCCAAAATCATCACTGTTCAACGCTTTTAAAAAGTCGCTTGAACGAATTGACCATCCCCGGCTACCGATTCACTCTTTGCGCCATACGCACGTTGTATTGCAGATGGAAGCAGATGCAAACATGAAGTATATTCAGGAACGTTTGGGTCATGGCGGCATTGAAATCACGTCTGATGTGTATGCCCATCTCTCAAAAAAATTAGAAGATCAGCAGATGGATCGCTATGAAGATTACATGAAGGATGTCTTTGCGGGAAAAATTTTTACGAAAAAGGATGGGCAAAAGTTGGGCAAAGCAGAGAACGAGGACTAAAAACTAAAATTTGCCCAACAAAGAAAAACCCCTTGAAGCCACACGGCTCAAGGGGTTTAACTTATTAATACATTGACATGTATTGCTCGCGCTCCCAAGGGTGAACTTGTGTGCGGAACATATCCCATTCGATTTCTTTTGCTTCAATGAAGTGCTCAAGAATGTGCTCGCCGAGTGCGTCTTTGATTGTGTCGTTTTTCTTCAAGACGTCAAGGGCAGCTGCAAGTGTTGCCGGAAGGTCGCGTACGCCTTCTGCTTCGCGCTCTTCTTTGTCCATTGCATAGATGTTGCGGTCTACTGCCGGCGGCGGAGTCATTTTGTTTTTGATTCCGTCAAGACCCGCTTTTAAAAGAACAGCCATAGCCAGGTATGGGTTCGCTGCCGGGTCAACAGAGCGTACTTCTACACGCGTGCTCATGCCGCGTGAAGCCGGGATACGGATTAACGGGCTGCGGTTTTGGCCTGACCATGCCACGTAGCAAGGTGCTTCGTAGCCAGGTACAAGACGCTTGTACGAGTTAACCGTCGGGTTGCAGATCGCTGTGAATGCTTCTGCATTTTTGATTGTGCCCGCGATGAACTGGTACGCTGTTTCGCTCAATTGAAGCTCGCCATCTTCTTGGAAGAATGCGTTTTTGCCGTCTTTGAATAAAGACAAGTTCATGTGCATACCTGAACCGTTCACACCGAACAATGGTTTTGGCATAAATGTCGCATGCAGGCCGTGTTTGCGTGCAATCGTTTTAACAACGAGTTTAAATGTTTGGATATCATCGCAAGCTGAGATTGCATCCGCATATTTAAAGTCGATTTCGTGCTGTCCTGGAGCAACTTCATGGTGAGATGCTTCGATTTCAAAGCCCATTTCTTCCAGCTCAAGCACGATGTCGCGGCGGCAGTTTTCGCCAAGATCGGTTGGGGCAAGGTCGA
Source organism: Domibacillus antri (assembly GCF_001936625.1). GTDB lineage: Bacteria > Bacillota > Bacilli > Bacillales > Domibacillaceae > Domibacillus > Domibacillus antri. The sequence continues at coordinate 37,904 of NZ_MSDU01000048.1, forward strand.
AGTAACCGCCGTTATCGTTCAATTCAAGAGTCGGTTCGCCATTTTGATCCAATTTGAAGAGGAAGAATTCCGGCTCAGGTCCGAGGTTGAAATCCGTAAAGCCAAGCTCTTCCATTTCTTTTAAAATGCGTTTCAAGTTGGCACGCGGGTCACCTGCGAAAGGCTCGCCGTCCGGCGTGTAAATGTCACAGATTAAACGTGCCACTTTGCCTTTTTCAGCTGTCCAAGGAAACACTACCCATGTATCAAGGTCCGGATAAAGGTTCATGTCAGATTCCTCAATGCGGACGAAACCTTCGATCGAAGAACCGTCAAACATCATTTTATTGTCAAGTGCTTTATCAAGCTGGCTCACTGGAATTTCAACGTTTTTAATTGTTCCAAGAATATCCGTAAATTGAAGGCGGATAAATTTTACGTTTTCTTCTTCAGCTAATCGTTTAATGTCTTCGCGGGTATACTTGCTCATGTTCGTTCATTCCTCCTCAAATATGTAAAACCTTGTATGGCAAAAGATTAGTGGAAAAACCGTCTGTCCATTCCTGAAGACCGGTTGAAGCGGCCGGCATTGATTAATTCTTTCCGGAGCAGCTTCCGCAATTCTTCATCGGTGAACTCTTTTTTCGGCTTCGCGCCACTTTCTTTTGTTTCTGATTGCACTGCCTGTGATTCATCTTTCAGCAAAATTTTTTTAATCCCGGCCATGTTGATGCCCTGATCGAGCAAGTCTTTTACTTCGAGCAGGCGGTCAATATCGTTCAATGAATAGAGACGCCGGTTTCCATCAGAACGATCCGGGGTAATTAAATGATGCTGCTCATAATAGCGAATCTGCCTTGCGGATAAATCGGTTAACTTCATAACAGTTCCCATTGGAAAAAGCGGCATCGTCCGGCGTATTTGGCTGCTCATGTTTTCCCCTCCTCTTAATCTCTGATACACTTACTATAAATCATGTCATTTTATTTGTCAATAACATGTTATGTTTTTTAACATAAAAAAACTCTCTTTTTTCAAGAAGAGTTTTTTGACTAAACAATTGAGTTAATCTTGTTCCTTCATTTTTTTCCGAAAAAAAGAAACCAATGGGACAACCACTAAGAAAAAAATGAATACAGCGAAAATCACCATTTCAGCTATATCCATGACAAGAAAAGGATTAAAGGCATTTCTTAGTGAGGTGGTAAAACCAAAACCTAAAAAGACATCCACGCTAAGTGAAAACAATACTAAAGCGGTCCACAATAAAAGCGCAATACCCAAATTTTTCATTCTTCTACTCTCCAATTGGTTTAGTTGAGGTTTTTATTCCGATTTTTCAAATAAGCGGCAAACAGCAGCAGCGTCGGAATAATGATTTGGAAAGGCAGATGCACGTAAAGAGGAATCACTTTCACTCCTTCCTCAATATGTTCAGAAAAACTGCTTGCAATGATCATCGAAATCAGTAAAATCACAACCCCGATTGGATACACCAGACGTGATGGCTCTTTCACATTAAACAAGTTTGCAGCTCCCGTGACAGCTGCATAGGAAAACACAGCTATTTTAAAAAAGCCACCGATGACCAAGGTAAGCATAAAATAGACATCAAGACGTTCCAAAAACTGCTCCACCTGAATTGTCTGTATAGTAGACAAAAGGGGGAATTGTGAACGAGCTGTAAGGCTTACACCGAGAACGCTGATATTCATCGCCATGACCAGGGCGAGACTGAAGCCGCTTACCCCAAGAGCGTACAAACCTGTTCGTTTTAATTTTTCAGGCCGGTTCAAATAAGGAATAATCATGGCAAATACGATGATTTCTCCAAATGGAATATATAAGGTTTGCGTAATCGCTGTTTTCACAACTGGAAGCATCCCATTTTCGAGTACCGGCTGTAAATTGGTCACCTGGATTACACCAGAAAGAGTGATCAGCAGAAACCCGCTGACCGCCAGCAGGCCGATGAATACAAAGAGCAGCTCACCCGTTCTTGCTAAAACTTCGATTCCTTTTCGTACGGTATAAATAATGACAATGATTAACAACGAATTGGTAACAAACAAAGGTGTTTCTGAATAAGCAAATATGAGTAACATTTCCCCAAAATCCCGCAGTACTCTGGCTGCGAGATACATAAAATAAAGAATATAAAGGAAAGACAGGATCCGGCCGAGAAATTTCCCGATTATTTTTTGCGTATATTCTGTCGGGAGGATATCCGGATAGTAATGATAAAGGCCATAATATATGAAAAACAAACAACATCCGCCTGCCATCCCTATAAGAATGGCCAGCCAGGCATCTTGCTTCGCCTCAATGGCAAGAGGAAGCAATAAGGCGCTTCCAAGCTCAAACAATACTATGAGGACGAACAGCTGATAGGCGCTGATTTTTGCCTTTTCCACTTCCTTGTCACTTCCCTTTCGTTAACGATTCTTTTCCATATCATAAAGATACGATTTGTTTCGCAACCCCGTTCGGCGTATAAAAGCATTTACCTTGACTTCCACTTGTACTTCCGGAAAGGAGACATCACTCCAACCTTTTTTCAATTTTTTCCACGCCTTCGGATCGGAACGATGGACCGCCTCACCAAATCCAAAAATATCTGATTTATTTTCCTGCGCACGCTGAACGGCCTTTTCTATTTCTTTCTTGATTTCCTTTTCCACTGCCTTTTCTATGGACAAAAGTACGTGTGGGTCGTTCAAGTTCACAGGGACTGTGACCTCACGAATATCTCCTTCCGCCCGGATATCAATGGTCATCTTAGGACGGCCTTTTTTCACGTCCGCTGAGACGGTTGTTTTTTGACGGATGACGTGATAGCCAATCGCTTCTTTTTCATTTTCCCAGTTTATATTCACATCTGTTTCTTTCATCTTATCAAGTATCCATACAGTTCCTCTTGACTCTTCCTCATGAAACCAGTCGATCAGCTTCCCTTCCTTAAAAATAGCAATCCCATCGGCTTCCGGATAAGCATCAAGAGTGGACGACTGAATATTTTCCATCTTTTTTCCCTGTTCGGCGTCCCCTTTTAATCGAAAACCGGTCAGGATAAGTTCTTTTCCTGGAGATTCCAGCGTATTAATCGCTTCTTGAATATTGATATTTATGTTTTCACCCCACGCTTGTTCAGTCGTTCTTAATGTATTGATCACTTTGTCCGCCGGGATTTTATCAATGGCGGTCAACGTCTTTATAATATCCTCAGCTTTTGTATCATGAGCAATAACAACCGTCGTCGTTGGCCGAAACTCGGGATCCCGTTCAAAAGCATCAAAAATATCTGTGATGCCTTCTTCTTTTACCAGCTGTTCACCAATCACTACCAGATTGGCATGGGCTTGATACAATCTTCGTGATATTTTTGTGGAAGCACGGAAATGCGCTTCGAGGATATTATCACCTGTTGCGGTAAATACGGAAACGGATGGCGCTTGTCCGCCCCCGCCACCCTGCAGCCCCCCCGCTACGTTTCCAGGATTAATAATTTGAATGGTCTTGACATATTTCCCGTCTTCATTTTTATCAATGCCGACCGCTGAGATGAACGCAAGGTCTGTTAACTCCTTTTTACTCCAACACCCTGATAAAAAGACCGCGCTTATTAATATGATGAGAAGAAACATCCATTTACGATTCATTCCGTTCACCTTTTCCAGCGTTCATTTTTATTTCTCGATCTTCAGGAGGCTGCGGCTGCTGGTTTTCACCCGAACGAACATTATTTCCCGCCGCCATTAACCGTGGTCTTTCTTTAAACATCCACCATGGTTTTCGGACAATTGTATCGCCTGCATTTGTTGGAATAAATGGAGCAAGCGGCGACATATATGGGATGCCGAATGAACGAAGACTGCACAAATGAACGGTCAGCACAATGAGCGCCAGAATAATTCCATAAAAACCGAATGTGGCAGCACTTACCATGAAGAGGAACCGGATCAAACGGGCAGAAATGGCAATGGCTACGGAAGGAGTGGCAAAGTTGGCAATCGCTGTAATGGAAACGATAATCACCATCGCCGGCGAAACAATCCCCGCTTGCACAGCGGCCTGACCGATGACAAGTGCCCCTACGATGGATATGGTCGAACCAATCGCTTTCGGCATTCGAACACCTGCTTCACGTAAAATTTCAAAAATAATTTCCATTATCACGGCTTCGACAAACGCCGGGAAAGGCACGGATTCCCGCTGCGCAGCCACGATGATTAACAGCCCCGTCGGAATCATCTCCTGATGAAAGGTTGTGGCCGCAATGTAAACGGCGGGTCCTAAAATAGAGATAAAAAAAGTAAAGATCCGTAAAAAGCGAATGGCGGTCGCGATATCGAAGCGAGCATAATAATCATCGACAGACTGAAAAAACTGAATAAATACAGCAGGAGCGAGCAGGACAAACGGCGTTCCATTGACAAAAATCGCGACCCTTCCTTCAAGAAGGTTACCTGCGACGACATCCGGTCTTTCTGTATGATAAAGGGTTGGAAATGTGGTCATGGTCTGATCCTCAATGAGCTGTTCGATATAGCCCGATTCAAGAATTCCATCAAGATTAATTTTCTTCAATCGTTGACGCACTTCTTTGATGATTTCATCTTTGGCAATCCCGTTGACATACATAATCGAAACGTCTGTTTTTGTCACTTTTCCCAGCTTCATGGACTCCACCCATAAATTTGGATTGTTAATAATACGGCGCACCATTGCGATATTGGTCTCACTTGATTCAATAAAACTTTCTTTTGAACCGCGTATTGCCAGCTGCGTCGTCGGTTCCTGGATCGATCTTTTATCTCCAGCTCTAGTACTCGCAATGAGCGCTTCGCTTATGCCATCAACAAGAATGGCGGTTTCACCAGACATTAAAGAAGATAACAACTCGTCCAAGCCGCTGACCGGTTTGATCCCCCCGAATGCAACAACCTCCTCGGTAATCACGGCCATCGTCTTTTCTCGAATCAGCTTTTCATGTAAATCACGATTATTCATCATGGACTCAATCAAAAAATCATGAATGGCCTGGCTGTCAACCATTCCTTTCACATATACAACGGCCGCTTTTATTTCAGAATGACGGCCCATTTTCAACGTACGAAAAACGATATCCGAGCTGTTTCCGGTTTTTTGTTTAATGACGTCAAGATTCGCCGATAATGACGCATTTATGGGTTGCTTTGACTGACCTTGGCTGTCTTCTTGCCGGTCTTTGCTGCTGCTTTTTTTCTTGTTTCGTTTAAAAATTGAACGCATCGCATAAGATCCCTTTCTTTCCTAGTTACTTTTATTCTGCCCTGTCAATGAAAACTTTAGCCGTCAGAAACAAAGAAAGACAAACCCGCTCCAACTTGATGAGTTGAAAGCGGGTTTGTCTTTCTTCTGAAGCCTGTTTAATTAAACTTTTTTTACAAATAATTTTCTTGGATTAAATGATCAATCGCGCTTGTCACGGCGATTTTAACATGAGCGTAGGTGAGACCGCCCTGCACATAAGCGGCATATGGCGGCCGCAATGGACCATCAGCCGTAAGTTCAATGCTTGCACCTTGAATGAATGTGCCGGCTGCCATGATCACGTCATCTTCATAGCCCGGCATATAAGCGGGCTGCGGAGTGACGTGCGAATTGACAGGTGACGCAAATTGAATCGCCTGGCAGAACGCGACCATTTTGTCCCGGTCGTCAAATTGAACAGCTTGAATGAGATCGGTGCGCGGTTCGTTCCATGAGGGCGTTGTTTTCATGCCAAACAATTCAAGCATGGCTGCTGTAAACATCGCCCCTTTTACACTTTCCGCCACAACGTGCGGGGCAAGGAACAGCCCTTGATACATTTCTTGCAGGCTGTACAAGCTTGCGCCTGCTTCCGCACCGATTCCCGGGGATGTCATACGATAAGAACAGCTTTCCACATATTCTTTTTTACCAGCAATGTAGCCGCCTGTTTTGGCCAGCCCGCCGCCCGGATTTTTAATTAAGGAACCGGCAATTAAATCCGCACCTGCATGAAGCGGTTCTGTTTTTTCAACAAATTCACCGTAACAGTTGTCCACAAATACAACAGCATCCGGCTTGATTTCTTTCACAAAGCGGCACATTTCAGCGATTTCTTCTATTGTAATGGAAGGACGGACAGCGTATCCTTTCGAGCGCTGAATCGCCACCATTTTTGTTTTATTCGTGATGCTGTCACGAATTCTTGCAAAATCAGGGCGGCCATTTTCATTGAGGTCCACGTGACGGTAGCTGATGCCGAATTCCTTCAGGGACCCGTTGGCAGCTTCACGGATGCCGATAATATCGTCAAGCGTATCATACGGTTTCCCCGTAATATAGAGGAGTTCATCCCCCGGGCGTAAAATCCCGAACAAAGAAATCGTAATGGCATGGGTGCCGGAAATAATTTGCGGCCGCACAAGCGCGCTTTCCCCTCCAAAAACGTCTGCAAATACCTGCTCAAGTGTGTCCCGGCCGGAATCATCGTAGCCGTAGCCGGTCGACGGAGTAAAATGAAAATCGCTCACCTGATTTTTTTGAAAGCTTTGCAGCACACGGAATTGATTGTATTCAGCCATCTGCTCCGCCTGTTTATGTACAGAAGCAATTTTCCGCTCGGCTTCTTCTGCTTTTTCACGGATTAAAGCACCGTTTTTTAATAAATCAAACATACTGGTCATGATTATAATCCTTCTTTCTTTTTCACTTTTTTTATCATAGCAAAAGGACCGTTTTGTTGAAAGAAAAAGTAGCTCTTTGCCAATTCATGTATTATAATAAAAGCCGAACATTTAACATTTCGGATGAAAGAAGGTTCGTGATGGAGATTACATGGGATGTGTTTACGGTGATTGGAACCATCGCTTTTGCCATTTCAGGAGCAATTGTGGCAATGGAAGAGGAATATGATCTATTTGGCATTTATATATTAGGAATGATTACCGCATTTGGCGGGGGAGCCATCAGGAACCTATTAATCGGCGTACCCGTGTCTGCATTGTGGGAACAGGGAGAATTTTTTACGATTGCGATTTTATCGATTACAGCGGTCATTTTGTTTCCGCAAAACCTGCTCCGTCATTGGCCGGTATGGGGCAACTTTTTTGATGCGATCGGACTGTCTGCTTTCGCCATTCAGGGCGCTTTGTACGCAGCCGGCATGGGACACCCGCTCAGCGCCGTCGTTGTGGCGGCGGTATTAACAGGAAGCGGCGGCGGACTTGTCCGCGACGTGCTCGCCCAGCGGAAGCCGGCACTTTTGCGAAATGAAGTATACGGTGTATGGGCAGCGCTCGCCGGTGTATTTATCGCATTAAGCGGCACACAAACACCCGCTCAGCTCATCATTTTGTTTATGTTTATTACGTTTTTGCGCATACTTTCTTATAAATACAGCTGGCATTTGCCAAAACGAACAGTAAAGCTTTAAAATGAAGCACCTGCCTGAATCCCGGGACAGGTGCTTGTTCGTTATACAAACAAAAACAGAGCCTTCTTATTTGACCGGCTCTGTTTTTAGAAGAAACATATCTCCTTTACCTGACTTCATCGCTTCTTCGGTCAGCAGGGAATGGAGCATCATGTCGTTAAAAATACGGGCAATGTCTTCAAGGGAAAGCTCTCCTTCTTTTTTAAACCATTTATACATCCAGTTGATCATGCCCATGATCGCCATCGTTGAAATTTCTGCGGGTACTTCACGCCGGAAATCGCCGGCTGACTGTCCTTCACGAATGATCTGCAGCAGCAGCTGACGGTATTGATCCCGTTTTTCATTAATTTGTGTTTCAAAATGTCCTTTTAAATACGTGCTTTCCTGATAAAAAACGGTAATGTGCGGCTTATACAGATCAAAGATTTTCGTAAACGATGTTATAATCGCACACATTCTCGAAACGGGTTCGGTTTCTTTATCATACGATTCCTTCGCTTTATTGAGCAAATAGGAAATAAAGACGTCGTGAATATGATAAAGCAGCTCATCTTTCGATTTGAAATTGTGGTAAAAGCCGCCTTTTGACGTGCCGCATTCATCGACGATTTGATCGACCGTGACACCATGATAGCCATGCTTTTCAAACATAATTAACGCGGTTTCAATGATTCTTTCTTTTACAGGTTTCTTCTTCATTATCAACATCCTTTTCGACATTTTACCATATGTGTCATTATTGTGACAATTCAAAAATCTTCTCCTTTTAACAGCCTCAGTTCTTTCTTGGAATGCGCCGTCTTTTTCATTAAGCGAAGTGCCTGTTTTCTCGCGGCTTTTTCAATCATCGTGCGAATATTGCGCCCATTGGCAAAGCGGAAGCCTTCTTTTCTCTTTTCTTCCTCGATTTTATTCAATAATATCGGTTTTGCTGCAGCATCAATATCATAGCACTTTTCGTTTGCCGTCAGCTCGGCAATTTGATACAGCTCTTCCACGTCATAATCCTTAAAATGGTGGGAAATCGGAAACCGGGAATGAAGACCGGGATTAAGGGTTAAAAAATGCGCCATTTCCCGCGGGTAGCCGGCTAAAATTAAAATAAACTCGTTCTGATGGTCCTCCATTTGTTTCACAAGGGTGTCGATCGCTTCTTTGCCGAAATCTTTTTCCCCACCGCGCGCCAGCGAATACGCTTCATCAATAAACAGTACACCGCCCATCGCTTTTTTGACAAGATCGCGCGTTTTTTGGGCTGTATGACCGATGTATTCGCCAACAAGATCCGCCCGTTCCGCTTCAATAAAATGGCCTTTCTCCAAAATGCGAAGCTGTTTAAACATCGCCGCGATAATACGTGCCGCGGTTGTTTTCCCTGTGCCTGGGTTGCCGGTGAACATCATATGAAGCATCTGTCCTTTTGTCTCAATGCCTGCTTCTATTCGTTTTTTATTAATGTACGCTGCGGCATACAATTCACGGACGAGTATTTTTAAATCGGCGAGGCCGATCAGCTTTTCCAGTTCTTTTTCAATATCAAGAAGTGTTTCGTGGTCAGGATGCCGGCGCCAGTCGGGTTCCGCTGCCGGCGCTGTTTTTTCTTTCGGCTGCAGGACGACATGAATGCGGCCCGGCTGATTGATCTGCTTCATGACTCGCCCTCCTCTTCCTAAAATGTATGCGAACTGCACAAAAAAAGACCCGCGCGTTTTAGCGGGTCCGTATTCCTTATTCTTGTTCATCAAAATTCAAGCTGACACTGCGCTGAGGAGCAAATGTAGAAATGGCATGTTTGAAAACGAGCTGTTGCTTTCCATCTGTTTCAACCAGTACGGTGAAATTATCAAACCCTTTAATAAGGCCGCGGAGCTGGAACCCATTCAATAAAAAAACCGTGACCATCGTGTTATCTTTGCGCAGCTGGTTTAAAAATTGATCTTGAATGTTAATCGGCTGTTTCATGCTTCGTCCTCCTCTTTCTATCTAAATCCATTATTACTTATTCTATCTCAGATTCAGCTTTCCTGCCAGCAATGCGCAAATTTGTTGTTTTTTTTCATCACGAAGCGCTTCATCTGTCATATCCACCCATTCAAGATCCATTTTGTTGCGGAACCATGTCAGCTGCCGTTTCGCATAACGGCGGGAATTTTGTTTTAAAAGATCCACCGCTTCTTCCAATGACTGATGCCCTTTTAAATAGCCGAACAATTCTTTATAGCCGATTGCCTGAACAGCCGGCGCGTCCTTCAGTCCGAGGTCATAAAGCTTTTTTGCTTCCGCTAAAAGGCCGGCAGCGATCATTTTATCTACCCGTTTATTGATCCTTGCATATAATACAGACCGCTCCATTGTCAGGCCGACAATGGCGCTGTCGTATTTTTCATCCGGCCTTTCAGCGCTTTGCTGCTCGGATGCCAGGCGGCCGGTCGTATAAAAAATTTCGAGTGCTCTAATCGTGCGGCGTACATTATTCGGGTGGATCGCTGCAGCGGCTGCCGGATCAACGGACCGCAATGTTTCATGCATGGCAGCGGCGCCCGTTTTTTCCGCTTCTTCTTCTAACCGTTTACGGACTGCATCATCACGCCCGTCTCCGGCGAATTGATAATCGTACAAAACTGATTGGATATAAAGACCAGTGCCGCCGCAAATAATGGGCAGTTTGCCTCTCGCGTTTATTTCTGATATTTTTTCCCGGGCGAGCCGCTGAAATTCAGCTGCGGAAAATGATTCATCCGGATTTTTAATATCGATTAAATGGTGCGGCACTCCGTCCATTTCTTCTTTTGTCACTTTCGCCGTCCCAATATCGAGCCCGCGGTAGATTTGCATCGAATCCCCGCTGATCACTTCCCCGTTTAACTGCTTCGCCGCAAAAATACTTAAGTCTGTTTTTCCGGATGCAGTCGGTCCGATAATGACCGCTACTTTTTCTTTCGTCACCTTATCTCACAGCCTTCTCATTTGTCAGTATCCTTATTATAGCGGATTCAGACCGTTACGAACAGGCGGCGATTTCCTCTTCCAATTCAAGAGCGTGCTTTTCTTTTTCTGCATCCGTCCAGCCGAAATAATCGGCCAGAACGTCCGTACACGCCTCTTTATATTGATGGACCGTTTTGATGTCAAACAAAAGGGCACCCGTCCGGCGGATAAAAAAGTCGGACGGTGTATACGCCATTTCTTTTTCAACGGCGTACATAAGCTGTGCGTATAACACATCCGGCAGCAGCTTATCCTCATGTTTATGGGCGAATAACTGATCCGCGTTCGATCCGTACATTTGGACTAAAAAGCGGGCATCGTCTTCTGAAAATCCTTTCGCCATCCCATCGGCTGTTTTTGCTTTCACAAACGCCGGGAAGTGCGCAGAACCACCCACATCTCCGCCGGATATCGGCAAATGTTTTGTTTCCGAAGGACTGTAAATGATGCCAGTCTCTTCTTTTAAGCGTTTCGCCACCAGATCGACAATTGTTTCCGCCATTTTACGGTAACCGGTCAATTTCCCGCCGGCAATGGTGAGCAAGCCCGATTCCGATTCCCAAATTTCATCCTTACGTGAAATTTCGGACGGATCTTTTCCCTGTTCATAAATAAGCGGACGGACCCCTGACCACGATGATTCAATATCTGATTCTTTCACATGGAGAGATGGAAACATGAAGCGGATCGCATCAAGCAAATAAGCCCGGTCTTCATCCGTTACATCCGGGCGAATCGGATCCTGTTCGTAAAATGTATCAGTCGTGCCGACGTACGTTTTTCCGTCCCGTGGAATCGCAAACACCATTCGTTTATCCGGCGTGTCAAAATAAATAGCCTGATGAAGCGGAAAGATCGATTCATCTATGACAATATGGACACCTTTTGTCAGGCGAAGCTGCTTTCCATTTTCACCGCCGTCTTTTTTGCGGACCGAATCAACCCACGGACCGGATGCATTAATGACTTTTTTAGCGGAAATCGTCAAGCGGCTGCCGTTGATTTGATCGACTGCTTCAATGCCTGTGACGCGGCCATTCTCATATTGGAAACGATCCGCTTTCACATAATTGACACAGACCGCCCCTTTTTCGGCCGCTTTTTTCATCACTTCCAGCGTCAAACGGGCATCGTCTGTCCGGTATTCCACATAGTAGCCGCCGCCTTTAAGTCCCTCTTTTTTTACAAGAGGTTCTTTTTTCAATGTTTCAGTCACGGACAGCATCGAACGGCGTTCTGAACGTTTGACTCCGGCTAAGAAATCATAAACACGAAGAGCGGCGGAAGTGGTAAACTTTCCGAATGTGCCGCCTTCATGAAGCGGCAAAAGCATCCATTCAGGTTTCGTGACGTGGGGACCGTTTTCATAGACGATCGCCCGTTCTTTCCCGACTTCCGCCACCATTTTCACTTCCAGCTGTTTTAAGTAGCGGAGCCCGCCATGCACCAGCTTTGTCGAGCGGCTTGATGTCCCGGCCGCAAAATCCTGCATATCTATGAGCGCTGTTTTCATGCCGCGCATCGCCGCATCGAGTGCAATTCCGGCTCCTGTAATGCCGCCGCCAATAACAAGCACATCAAATGTGTCATTTTTCAGTTTGTCCGTATGGTCTTTGCGGCTATAATTAGAAAAGTTCATATCGTCATCCCCTTGATTGTCATTTACCCGAAAAAAACAAAAAGAGACCTGAAATCGCAAAACAGTCATCGCTGTTTTGCTTTCAGGTCTCTCCAGTTCTCCGGACAATGTATTAACTTGAGTTTATTGTATCATACCTGTTTATTGAAACGCAATAGCCGCCTTCACAGCTTTTTTCCACCCATTGTACAAATCATCCCGAACACTGTCTTCCATGTTCGGATCAAACGTGCGTGCAATTTTCCAGTTTCGGGAAATTTCCGAACGGTCGTTCCAGAAGCCAACCGCAAGACCGGCCAAGTACGCGGCGCCAAGTGCTGTCGTTTCATTAATTTTTGTCCGCTCCACCGGCACATCCAATAAATCACTTTGGAATTGCATTAAAAACGTATTCTTGACCGCTCCGCCGTCTACGCGCAATGTTTTCAACGAAATAGAGGAGTCAGCTTCCATTGCCTCGAGGACATCTTTCGTTTGATACGCCAATGATTCCAGCACCGCACGGATAAAATGTTCTTTTTCGGTGCCGCGTGTTAATCCGAATACCGCCCCGCGCACGTCACTTTCCCAGTATGGTGTGCCCAATCCGACAAAGGCCGGAACAACGTACACCCCGTCCGTTGACGCAACACGCTCTGCATACTGCTCACTGTCACCGGCATTTTTCAGCATACGCAATCCATCACGAAGCCATTGAATGGCCGAACCTGCCACGAAAATACTGCCTTCCAGCGCATATTCCACTTTTCCATCGATGCCCCAGGCAATCGTTGTTAAAAGACCATGCTCCGATTTCACCGCTTTTTCACCTGTATTCATCAGCATGAAGCAGCCGGTTCCATACGTATTTTTTGCCATTCCTTCCTCGAAGCAGGCTTGTCCAAACAGCGCCGCCTGCTGATCGCCTGCCGCACCCGCCACTGGAATTTCCTGGCCGAAAAAGTGGAATGGCGCCGTTTTCCCGTACACACCTGATGATGGACGCACTTCCGGCAGAAGCGATTCTGGAACACCTAAAATATCAAGCAGCTCTTGATCCCATTCGAGCGTATGAATATTAAACATGAGCGTACGGGAGGCATTGGAATAGTCTGTGACATGTGATTGGCCGCCTGTCAGCTTCCAGATGAGCCACGTATCCATTGTACCGAATAATAATTCGCCGCGTTCCGCTTTTTCACGCGCTCCTTCCACGTTGTCGAGAATCCATTTTACTTTTGTCCCGGAAAAATAGGGGTCAACAAGGAGACCAGTTTTATCTCGGAACGTCTGCTCATGTCCGCTTTGTTTTATTTCCGTACAAATATCCGCCGTCTGCCGGGACTGCCATACAATCGCATGATAAATCGGACGGCCTGTTTCTTTATCCCAGATAACCGTTGTTTCACGCTGGTTCGTAATACCGATTGCTTCAATCTGTCCGGCTTGAATATCTTTTTCAGTTAAAACGGTTGCCATACAGGCTAACACCGAACCCCAAATTTCGCTGGCATCATGTTCCACCCAGCCCGGATTCGGAAAATGCTGCGTAAATTCTTTTTGAGCGGAATGAACGATATCCCCGTCTTTATTAAACAAAATCGCCCGTGAGCTTGTCGTTCCTTGGTCAATCGACATAATATATTTTTCCATGTGAAACTCCTCCTTATTTTTGCGTATAAGCCTGCACAACGGCTCCGGCTGACACGTACTTAATCAAGATCACGATGACGGCGCATACAGCCAGTGCAATGTAAAAAGCGCTTGTCCCTTCATTTAAGAAAAAGCCTTTATAAAAAAGAGCCGCTAATATGGAGCCTGCAATCGGACCCACAACCGGCACCCATGCATACTTCCAGTTCGAGTGCCCTTTTCCCGGAATCGGCAATAAAAAGTGGGCCACTCTCGGACCGAGATCACGTGCGGGATTGATCGCATATCCAGTCGTTCCGCCGAGTGATAATCCGATCGCTGTAATTAAAAAACCGACGATCAATGGATTAAGTCCTTCTGTAAACTCATTCGCACCAATCGTAAAAATCCCTGTAATTAAAATAAATGTTCCGATGATCTCGCTTAATATATTCGCATGCGGCCGTTCCACAGCCGGCGATGTGGCAAAAACACCGAGTTTCGTACCGGCATCCGGCGTTTCTTCCCAATGAGGCAAAAAATGCAGGTAAATAACTGCTGAACCAATCATCGCGCCGATCATTTGCGCTGTTACATATAATACAACATCTGACCATGGAAAGGCACCATTGACAGCAAGCGCAAGGGTGACAGCCGGATTTAAGTGGGCACCGCTTACAGTACCGACCGCATAAACGGCCATCGTCACGGCGAATCCCCAGCCGAAAGCAATCACGACCCAGCCGGCTCCTTCAGCGAATGATTTTTTTAAACTTACATTCGCACACACCCCTGCGCCAAATATAATTAATAAGGCTGTTCCAATTAACTCTCCCATAAAAGGTGTCATTTTAAATCCATCCTTTCGATTTTTCGCTGCCTTATACGCACCCGGGATCGCATAAAAGGCCGGACAACAAAAAAACTCACACTGATCCCGCTGGCGGGTGTCAATGTGAGTCTCCATGTTCTCTTTCACAAATTTATGAACTTATATTTATCCTACACGCAAATGGAAGCGGTGTCAATTGTTTTTTCGATTGTTTCAAAGGTGTCTGTTTTTCGGTATGATAAAAACAGGAGGAGATGAAATGGAAGTCAATTTAAATCAATTAAAGCAGCATAAGTCTATAGAGAAGAAAGAATACAAAACAGAGCTCGAAAAATATCAGCGCCGTCTGCTCAGTTTGCAGCAGCTTTTGTTTCGGGAGAAAATCGGCCTCCTTATTGCAATGGAAGGAGTGGACGCTGCCGGGAAAGGAGGCGCCATTAAACGGTTGACCGCTCAGCTTGATCCGCGCGGTATTGTTGTTCATCCGATTTCCGCACCGGCTCCTCATGAATTGCGCTATCACTACATGCATCGTTTTTGGCGGAAACTCCCGCAGCATGGTCAAATTGCGATTTTTGACCGCTCCTGGTACGGCCGTATTTTAGTCGAACGAATTGAAAGATACGCAGCGAAAGAGGAATGGAAGCGGGCATACGATGAAATCAATCATTTTGAAAAGCTGTTGACGGATGACCGGTACATCTTGATTAAATTTTGGGTTCAAATATCAAAAGACGAGCAGCTGCGCCGGTTTGAAGAACGTCAAAATAATCCGCTCAAAAGATGGAAAATAACAGAAGAAGACTGGCGCAACCGCAACAAATGGGATGCGTATACAGATGCGGCCGAAGAAATGATGCGCCGTACCGATCACGACTACGCACCATGGCATGTAATCGAAGGAAATGATAAAAAATATGCCCGGGTCACAATTTTGCGGAAAACGGTCGAACATATCGAAAAATATGTACTCGAATCAGGATTAAATCTTCCTGAATATTCATTATTTGGCGCATAATAAAAGGTGGAGCTTTCCCATAAACTGCAGGTGGCGAAGGACCAGCCGGCCATCGATATAGAAAGTAGATGGGGATGTCTCAAAAGCTTAATAAGAAACCCCTTTTTCATTTCTATGACCGGATTTCTTGCACTTTGGACCGGTTTCCTTGTAATTTGGGCCGAATTCCCGTAAATTCGGCCTTCAAGAGGCGGAATCCGGCTTTCATATCGATAAATCGGCCTAAATGGCTCAGAATCCGGCCTTCCCCCCATACTTATGGGACATCCTCATCTCTCCCATTCATTCACCTTCAAATTCTTTCCACAGGGCAATATCAGAAGTCGTAACAGCTGATGCCCCCGCTTTAAGCGCAGCCGCTACTTCTTCCTTCGTGTCAATTAACCCGCCGGCAAAAATCGGCTTACCTGTCTCCCGGCGGATCGCTTCAATAATTTTCGGCGCTACACCCGGCAGCACCTCAATAAAATCCGGATCCGCTTTTTGCGCGAGTTTCACACTCCGGCTTAATGCATTTGAATCGAGAATAAACGCCCGCTGCGTAGCAATAAGTCCTTTTTGTTTTGCTTTGATGAGCGCCGACCCTTTTGTAGAAATAATGCCGTGCGGTTTCGCGTAACGGGCGATGAATTCCACCCCATGTTCATCCCCGGTCAGCCCGCTGATTAAATCAAGATGGACAAACATTTTTTTCTCGTACTGGCGCGCCAGATCCATCACGCTTTTTACCATGCCGATGTGCAAATCTAAAAACACACCGTATTCAAAGTTCATGTCCAGCATTTTTTCAAAATCTTTCATTGAACGGATAGCCGGCAATATTTTTTGTCCATTAAATGACATAAAGCACCTCCTTACATAATTCGTTTAAACATTTTTTCGATATCATAGTTGGATAGATGAATCGCAATCGGCCGGCCGTGCGGGCATGTAAATGGATCTTCGCTTTCCCGCAGATCATGCAGCAGCTGCTCGATTTCATCGTTCCGTAAATGACGGTTCGCTTTGATCGATCCTTTACAGCTCATTAAAATCGCCGCTTCTTCACGAATTTTTTTCACATCCGGCTTTTTCATCTGCAGCACTTCTTCAATCATTTCTTCAATAACTTCGCGCTCTTCATTTTTTGGAAACCATGATGGATGCGCACGGACAATATACGACTTATCGCCAAACGGTTCTAAAAACACACCGACTTCTTCAAGAGAAGCACGGTTTTCTTCAATTTTAAGCCATTCATCCGCTGAAAAATCAAATGTCATCGGAATGAGCAGTTCCTGCAGTTCATTTTCAACCTGTCCGACTTTTTCGCGGTAATATTCGTATTTCAACCTTTCTTGAGCGGCATGCTGGTCAATCATATATAAGCCGTTTTCGTTTTGTGCAAAAATGTAGGTGCCGTGCATTTGCCCGATAGGATACAGCGGCGGCATTCGTTTAGCAGACGGTTTTTCCGGTTCGCGTTCAGGTTCTGGTTCGCGCACATCCGGTGGTTCAGGCGCATCCGAAAATGGGATCATCGGTGCCGGTTCTTTTACCGGTTCATCGTAAAATACGGGATCATACAGCTTTTTGACTTCTTCTGACGGCGGAAGCACCGGTTTAGACGGCCTTGATGCCTCAAATTGAAACGCACGCTGTTCGGTGAAATCCTTTCGTTTTTTTAACGTTGGTAAAGCATCCGGTATGAGCGTTTCTTTACGGAGCGCCTCTTTAACAGCGGCAGTGATTTGCGTACATAGTTCCTGTTCTTTGCTGAAACGAACTTCTAATTTGGACGGGTGGACATTTACATCGACTAAAATCGGATCCATTTTTACATTGACCAGCACGATCGGATAGCGGCCGACCGGCAAAAAGGTATGATAGCCTTCTAAAATAGCGTTCGACACTTTGAAGTTTTTAATGAACCGGCCATTCACCATTATCGACATGTAATTTCGTGAGGCCCGGGTCAATTCCGGCAGCGAAATAAAGCCGGACACGTCAAAATCCAGTGATTGAGCCGAGATTGGAATCATGTTTTTGGCGATGCTGATTCCGTAAATGGCCGCCAGCACTTGTTTCGCATCCCCGTTCCCGTTTGTTTTCAGCAGTTCGCGGCCGTTATGGCGCAGACGGAATGAGACGTCGGGGCGGCTGAGTGCCATCCGGTTAACAACGTCTGTAATATTGCCAAGTTCGGTATGCACGCTTTTCATATATTTTAAACGGGCGGGTGTATTGAAAAATAAATTAGAGACAACGATTTCGGTTCCTTTTCGTGCCAGACCCGGTTTTTTTGACTGGATGACACCGCCGGACAGAACAATTTCCGTGCCGGCTTCTTCACCGGTTGATGTCGTCATGATTAAATCGGAGACAGAAGCAATACTCGGCAAGGCTTCACCGCGAAAGCCGAGTGTTCGAATACGAAACAGATCGTTTTCATCTTTAATTTTGCTTGTCGCATGCCGGTAAAAGGCGCGTTCGACGTCATCTGGATCGATGCCGTCGCCGTTATCGTTGACGCGGATCGAAGCAAGGCCCGCTTCTTCCACGTCAATTTCCACGACCGTACTGCCGGCGTCCAGTGCATTTTCAGTTAGCTCTTTCACGACGGAAGCCGGACGTTCCACTACTTCACCGGCGGCAATTTTATTGGACAGCGATTCATCGAGCTGCTTAATGATGCCCATTTTATCACCTCTTTTTCGTTCTCACATTATCTTTTAACGCCGTTTCGATTCTTCACTGATTTTTGCAGCGCATAGAGTGTATTCATCGCTTCTAATGGTGTCATTTCCATAATGTCATAGCTTAAAAGCGTTGAAATGAGTGACTGTTCTTCTTTTGGAGCTGTCTCTTTCACTGGTTCAGGCTCGTCAAAAAACGAAAGCTGCCCTTCATTAACGACGGCCGGCTTGTCTTTTTTATTTTCAAGAGAGTGCAGCAATTCATCGGCACGAGCGATCACATCTTCCGGAAGACCGGCCAGCTGCGCCACATGAATGCCGTAACTTTTATCGGCGGCACCGTCTTTTACTTTATGCAAAAAGACGACTTTTCCGTTTTGCTCCGCAGCGGTTACATGAACGTTTTGAACGTGTGTAAGCGACTGATCCAGCACCGTCAATTCATGGTAATGGGTGGAGAACAATGTCTTCGCTTTAATGTTTGTATGAATGTATTCAATCATAGCCTGCGCCAGTGCCATCCCGTCATATGTGGATGTTCCCCGCCCAATTTCATCGAATAAAATAAGCGAGCGGTCCGTTGCATTGACAATCGCATGTTTTGCTTCCAGCATCTCGACCATAAAGGTGCTCTGGCCGGAAACTAAATCATCCGCGGCGCCAATTCGTGTGAAAATTTGATCAAAAATAGGAAGGATCGCTTTTTCAGCGGGAACGTAGCAGCCAATCTGCGCCAGGATGGAAATGAGAGCTGTCTGCCGCATGTAGGTGCTTTTCCCTGACATATTTGGACCTGTAATGAGCAGCATGTCCCGTTCAGGTCCCATCAGACAATTATTCGGTACGAACAGCTGGGCATCCATGACTTTTTCTACGACCGGATGGCGTCCTTCCTCAATGATCATCGTCCGGTCTTGCGAAAATACTGGACGCACAAACCGGCGCGATTCACTGATGGCGGCAAAACATTGAAGAACGTCTATTTCACTAACTGTCCGGGCAAGATGCTGAAGACGCGAAATGAATTCCTTCACTTTCTCCCGCAGCTGAGAAAAAAGCTCATATTCAAGCTCCATCATTTGATCATTGGCTTCTAAAATAAGCGTTTCTTTTTCTTTTAGCTCCGGCGTCACAAACCGCTCACAGTTCGCGAGTGTCTGCTTTCGTTCGTACCGCCCTTCTTCAAGGAAATGGAGATTGGCTTTTGTCACTTCTATATAATAGCCAAAAATACGGTTATAGCCGATTTTCAGTGATTTAATGCCTGTTTTTTCACGCTCTTCTTTTTCGAGCTCCGCGATCCACTGTTTTCCGTTCCGTGCAGCATCCCGGTATTCATCAAGCTGTGTATGGAATCCGTCCTTGATCATGCCGCCTTCTTTCACGGAAATAGGCGGCTCATGGATCAGTGCGCGGTCGAGCAGGTCATACAATTCGGTACACGGATCAAGCTTGTCCGCTAATTGCTGCACTTCATCTCCATTAATTTTTTTTAATAGATTTGTTAACAGCGGAATTTGCCCTAGTGATTTTTTCAGCTGAACAAGGTCACGCGCATTCACATTGCCAAAGGCGACACGTCCTGCGAGGCGCTCTAAATCATATACTTCCTTTAACTGTTCACGCAGTTCTTCCCGTTCGAAAAAATTCGCCATAAACGTTTCCACGATGTCCAGACGGCGGTTAATGTCCGCTTCATTTAACAGCGGCCGGTCGATCCATTGCTTTAAAAGCCGCCCTCCCATTGCTGTTTTTGTTTCATCCAGCAGCCATAAAAGCGACCCTTTCCGTCCTTTAGAACGGATCGTTTCCGTCAATTCAAGGTTTCGTTTCGAAAAATAATCGATGTTCATATAATCGCGGATTTCATATTGCTCTGCCGGCTGCAAGTGATCAAGGTTTCGCTTTTGCGTGCGGTGCAGGTAATGATAAAGACGGGCAGTTCCTTTTCTCAGTAAGGAATGCGTTAATTTTGTCATGAGCGCGTCAAATTCAAATTCATCTGTATTTTCTTCAACGGAAATAACCGCACCAAGACGGCCTATCATTTGCTTTATTTCATTCTCCGTCCACGTGCCATTCGTGATGACTTCTTTGACACCGTATGCCGCAAGTTCGTGCAGTGCGCCGTCAAATGATTGAAAAACAGCTGTACGGCATTCACCTGTTGTCAAGTCTGCCGCCGCAATGGCATATTCACTTCCGGACCGCTCAAATGACGCAAGATAATGATTTTCTTTTTCTTGAATACCGGCTCCTTCCATCATCGTACCCGGTGTGATGACTTGAACAACTTCACGTTTGATCACGCCTTTTGCCTGCTTCGGATCTTCCCGCTGCTCGCAAATGGCTACTTTATGCCCTGCTTCAATCAGTCTTTCGATGTATCCTTTGGCCGAATGATAGGGCACGCCGCACATCGGGATGCGGTCTTCGCTGCCGCCGTCACGCGAGGTTAATGTAATTTCAAGAATTTGACTCGCTTTCAAGGCATCGTCAAAAAACATTTCATAAAAGTCGCCGAGGCGAAAAAATAAAAAGGCATCTTCATAGTCTGCCTTTACACGTAAATATTGCTGAATCATTGGAGTATATTGTGCCATGATTAATCCCTCTCTGTCGGTCTTCTTATGCTAGTATAGCACACAGAAAAAAGCGGGAAAACAGTCTGCTTCCCGCTGCGCTATTATTTGGAATCATGTTCTTCCGCCGTTTCCCGCTCACATTCCCACTCATCTTCAAACGAGTTAACGGACACGACTATTTTCGTTTCACCCGTTACTTCTACAGACAATTCACGCTCCGCCTGCACGTTAATTTTCGTGCCGCAGTCACTGATAACGGCTTCCTGGCAGTTTGGCTGCTGAATCACTTTTACCCACACATCGTCATCACCCTTGCTGTCATCATCACGGTAGGAAAGTTTAATTTTATCTTTATATTCCACTTTTTCAGTTACGACCGCAGTTTTTGTATGATTATGATAGGAATACCAGACGTTAATTTCATATGTGCCGAATACTTCTGTTTTATCCCCGGCTTTTTTTGCCTTATATTCATGGTTGATGATCCAGCAGCCGAGAATGCCGGACGGCTTATTGGGCGGTAAGACCGTATGGTGTGTCTGCGTGTACTTTCTGCCTTTGGCGACGACGGACTTCGTGATGATTTCGCGATATTGACTCAAGATGTGCGTCCCTCCTCTTTGTTAGTCTCTGTATTGTATGCAGGGGGATTGAGTGGTGTGCCCATAAATTTACGCTTTTTGTCAGCTGCCTTTTTTCAATCTGCATCAGGTCAGGGATGACAAAAAAATTGGGGCTGTCTCAAAAGCCTCTTAAATGAAGAATATCCGGCGGGTTCTTGAAAAGTACCCGCCGGATTTTTTCGTTT
>NZ_MSDU01000049.1 GCF_001936625.1 Domibacillus antri
CGTTTACAGCACTGCGGCTCTACCTTTAATGTAATCATTGTTGGCACCAAGGCAGGAAGAAAAGAATCCAGCTGCTTTTTGGCATTTCTTATAAAGTGCCACCGGTCATAAACTTGAGTGATTTGATTATTCGCCTGTGTAATCGCTTGACGGAAACTGTTAAAACCGTCCCGGCTGACTACTTGAATAAATGGATGCTGCATCAGCCAATGAGCAACGGTTTCGGGCAGACGGTCAGGCAGAATGGCCAATGGGGCATTGGATTGAAGGTTACAGATGAGCGTACCTTAGGTATGCCCTTTACAGAAGGCGAAGTCATCAATCCCGACAAAAGGGAGAAACCTCCGGTTCAATATGCGTTTTACGCACTAGATTTAATAAGGTATCATGACTGACAGGAAGATGAATCGATTGAGCTACCTTTTCAGCAGACAGACAGCTGGTTGCGAAAGCCAATTTACGTAAAACCTCTTCGGCTCTGGCAGTACGGCGGCCATTAGATGAAAGCCAATCATATCTTTCTGTAAAGATTTTTATCGTACATTCAGGTTCCTCATAAAACCATTTTCTTGTGATGAGAAGCAGTGTGACAGACTTACTACCAATTGGAAGGTCCTGCACTTTACGTGAGTACTGGCTGTGCTTGCGATGACTAAGTGTTAAACAGCCTGGACAAGATGCGGAAGTAGATGAACGCTTTACGGCTAAAAATAAGGAATCGTCCGTGGAGGTCACATGCAAAAGTTCTAAATCGAGATCTGGTGAAGGCCAAGAAATAGAGAGCATTTGAAGTCACTCCTTTTCCTTTATTATATCAGCCAAGTATCGGATTCGTCTTTCACCAACTCGTCGTAATAACCAAAAGTAACTCGGCGTTGACATAAATCAAAAACAAAATTTAAAGCAAATGAGCAAAAGCCTATTTAAATTTGATATTAATAATAGTACTAATACTAATTGCAACACCTCAATTAATTTTAAAATTACAGAAGTATTGCAATCGATAAACAGCCCCTTCTTATTTAAAATAGTCTAAAATAATTTTTTTTGATATTTCCTGCATTGTCGTACCGCGTTCTTCGGCTAACTGCTTAATTTTCTTTTTTATATTGGTTGGCAAGTGAATAGAAAGACTTTTTTCTGATGACTCGATACGAATTTGAGCAGCGTTGCCTGCGACTTCACCTTCAATCATTTTGCTCTCCAAAAAATGCGTGATTCCTTCAGCATTCTCCACCATATTAAATAAAGCATCCTTTAAATAGATCGTCACATTGTTTTCTTCATAAGAAAATTCCATGTACACATTTGAAAGGTCAAATTGCTGGTACAGTAGATCAAAAAACTGCCGAGACAGAGAAAGGTTCAAAGGAAGAGATAACTTAGCATATCCTGGTGTTCCAGTCCGTTTCCCAAAGGATAAAGAATAATCAGGCGACAGCTCATATTTATAAATGCCTTCTTCGTAAGAAACTTCATTGCCAGAATCCATTAGTAAAAACCCCCAGATCCCATTAGATTTGCAAATTAGGCGCGCTTCATTGATTGTGCTTGATGAGAATCGCTGATAGAAGGCATAATTATTTTTTCGGTCATAGAAAGTGCGTTGCTTCAGACGGTCCTCAATCAATCGCTCTTTATGCTGCTCCTGAAACAGATCCAGATCATTTTTTTCAATTATTGTTACTTCCCTGTTCCTCCATAATTCCTTCTGATAAGGAATAAGACCTTCCTGCAAATATGATAAAATAACTGCTCTGGAAACTTTTAAATAGTCAGAAGCTTCACCAGTCATCATTCCTAACGGTTTCATCTTTTCCTGCTCTTCCTTTAACTGTTCCACCTTTGCTTTCTCAAAAAGATATCCTCTGTGTCCGCCCCATATGTCTTCAACGGGTTTCAATTTTCCAATTCGAATGTAGTGTCCTATAGTAACAGCTGACTTTCCTAAGACTTCAGCTGCTTCCTTTGTTGTATAGCAATTTGATATATCTATCATTATTTTCCTTCCTTACTATTCTTATTTAAAGTACCGCGTTTCTTCTATATTATATATGTACTTAAAATCATCTTTTAACCAACGAAAAAACGATACACATCTACATATAGATTTTGAAATGAAAGATTTTTAACTTACGTTTGAATTAGCAGCAGCTAAAGACAAACTGTACACCTAGAACTCGCTCTACATTTTCTAGAACATGTTGATTTTCCACTATTTAAATAGAAGAGCAAATTCGAGATTTGTTTCATCGAATTCGATGGTAAATGAGAAAATAAATACAAGAAACAGTAAATATGAAGTTAGAAAAAGAAAATACATACTCACAAATTTACACCTAACACAAGTAGAAATTTCCACTTATGTTAGGTAGGAAAATAAAATCTCATTTTAAAGAGAAAGGGATGTAATTTGCGATCCTACAAATTGAAAACAAATTTTTATTAATTATTTGAATAATATCATTATAAGTATTTGAAATAAATTAATCAAAATTAATTTTATTTGAGAATGTAATTAAATATAAAAAATATTTATTTATTAATTATCATACTAAATTCAACAAATGCTATATTTTTTGAATCCTCTATTTAAAATTATATCTTGAATCAAAATAAACTTTTAACTAATTATTGGATTCAATATAAATTATATCTATAATTGGTTATAATAAAAATGGATATTCTGATACATTTAGTTATTAGAAAAGGGTGTTAGAGATGAATGAATTAGCGAAAATAGAAAAAGGAGACTTGCTTTTTCCAGCGAACCCGGATGAGGTGATACTGAATCTAACGGAGAGGCAGGAACAGGCGGAACGAGAGGGGAAGCCAGACTTCACTTATTTTGATGATCGCGACATGCTTCATTATTATCTCTATCAGGAAAAGAATATTAATTCAAACGCAAACCGGTCACAGCGGACCATTAAAGAATATGAAAAAGAGCTTCGGATGATGGTCAAACAGCTGCTTGAGATTGCGCCTCTCGTGCATCGAGATATGGTTTTGGTGGATGGTTCACTGTTTAAGAGCTTAGAAAAGCGTCACATTCGCCGTTATCAGAAGTGGGTTGCAGAGGAGAGCCCTTATGCAGTAAGGAATGGAGGCTATTCACCGGCTACAATGGAGCGAAAAACATTCATCTGGAAAAGCTTTTTTTCCTTTTTATATAAAAGCGGATATATTGAAAAGCCGATCCATGAAGGACTGCTTTCTGCATCCGTTCGCTCTGAGGACCGGCCGAACCGCGACCTGGGACCGGCAGAAGTCATTCAGCTGCTGGATTATTTTCATGAGCGGCAAAACCATATTGTTTTTTCACTTATTCATGTGCTGGTTGGAACGGGAATGCGAAATGAGGAATTGTGCCGGTTAAAGGTTTCGGATGTTCGCTATGACAGTATATTTGGGGACTATTATCTTTCTGTTCTCGGAAAAAGAAGTAAACGGCGGGAAATCCCCTTAAAGTCCAAGGTAATGGATAGTATTTTGCGCTATAGAAAAGCACGGTTTCGTCCTGTTGATTTTCCAAACAGCAGCGATGAGCCGCTATTTATTACAAGCACCGGCCGTCCTTTTACCCCGGATGGACTAGCTCACTTTTTAAGCAGGCAGCTGAAAGAAGTGGATCTTCCGTTTGTCCGTTCAGGGCATATTAAAATTACAGCCCACGTATTCAGGCACAGCTTTGCGATCATCTCACATATCAATAAGGCCGATGTGTACTCAATCATGAAGGCACTAGATCATGAAGACATTCACACAACGATGATCTATCTACAAAAAGTGCTGAATCGAGAGCAGCATGTGGTGCATCAATGGAATAATGAAACATTAGGTAGTTATATATGAAGAAACTAAAGGTTTTTTTGACTTTGAGTCGGATCAATCTTATCTGAAGCAGTTTTTCAAAGAGCTGAAGGTCATGTGTGAGGCATTTCCTATGCAGAATGCCAATAAAAAGGGCTGGTTTTCGTCCGATAAATAATAGCCCAATGGTAATATGTCAAGCACCAAAATCGAGTGAATTGGAAATTAAAAAGAACACATCAAAAAGAAAAGCGAATTTTGGGCATGACAAAGAACCCTCTCATTTCCCGTCTTTAAAAAGGATAAAAATGGAAGGTGATGGGCTTTGGAAGGATGTGACCTAACGCTTAATCACGTCTCCTTTCCGGTGGTGTGTACAGTTGGTTGGTGCGCAACAGCGAATGCACCAGCCGTACCAGTTTTCTTGCCGTCATGACGAGAGCGCGTTTATGTTTGTGATTTGGGACTTCATTGTATTTCTTTAAGTAAAATGCTTTGTATTCCGAATCATGCTTTCGAATCGACTCCGCCGCCTGAATGAGATAATAGCGCAAATATTTATTGCCCGTCCTCATCCGGCTCGTATTCTCGGATTCATACTCACCGGACTGGTGCTGATTCCAAGAAAGCCCGGCATACTTGGCAAGAGCGTGGTGATCTTTAAACCGGCTGATATCTCCGATCTCAGCGATTAATCCCGCTGCGAAGACATCACCAATTCCTTTGACAGACGTCAGCGTTTGAGGAATGCCTTTCATCAGTTTGGCAATTTCCTTATCCAGTCGCTTCACTTGTGATTCCATGTGCTGGATGACGCTTAATGTGACAGACAGTGACAGATTGACCGGATCTTCCATCGTTTTGTTTAAACGAAAAGAAGAACGGCCCAGTTTCTGCAGGTAAGCGGCAACCTCTTCTGGATTGGCAAAACGGTTCCTGCCTCTTTCCTGAAGGAAAGCCGTTAAGTCTTCAAGGCTCATTTCAGCAACAGTTTCAGGATCCAGTTCTTCAATAACGGCTAAGCTTGTGGTGCCAAATGTATTCGAAAACGGGTTATCTTGACGCATCCCGCTGAATTTTAGAAAAAGCTGATTGAGGAAATAGGTTTTATTTCGACCGATTTCCCTCATCATGTGAAACCGGGTTCTCGTTAAGCGCTGAAGAGCTGCGTAATGGTGCGCTTCTTTCATCTCAGATGGCAGTCGTCCAAATCGCAGGTGATCCGCGATAACCCAGGCATCAATTTTATCGTTTTTCGGCAGTGTGTCGTATCCTTTCTTGAATCGGGCAACCTTTCGGGCATTCAGCACATAAATCTGACACCGGTAACCCGGTTCGTATCCTTTGAGCTGATCCTGAAGATAGTGGGCAACGTGCCAGCTGTACTGGTCTGTCGCCTCCATGCCGATTTGAATATGGGCGCACTGATTCTTTTCCGCCGTCTCCAGTACACGTTTGATCAGGGTATCCGCCCCTGTACGATCATTGGAAACAGAAAAATCAGCGAGTGCCGCCCCGTCCGCACGCATGAAATGGACATGGTGTGAGCGAAGACTCACGTCTATACCGACAAGCATTTGTGACATGCCAATCACCTCCTGGTGAAGATCATAATCAGAATTGTGCCAGACCTGGGTGCCCATGGGAATCATCGATGTCTGCCTCGTCATAAGCACTCAAAAGCGGAAAGACCATCATGAGCGCTGCACTCTCTTTCAGCTAGTGGCGCAACCAATGGTTAGACCTTCAATAATGAGCCATGGGTAGCAGGCTTTTTAAGCAGTACACTTTCGTGTCCGCAAGGAGGGCAAAGCTATATCCCGAGACAATTCTGTCAGCTCCTATTGTCCCATGGGCAGGCCTGGACGAAAAGTGCGTTTACAAGAAATCAGGCATTGCAAAACAGGACGAAGTCTTGAAATGAAGTACGCTCCATCCTTCGCCCTGTCATTTATGAGATTGTCCACACTGGTACTATGTCAATAAAATGGACAGAGTAAATTGAGATTTTCTTTTTCTACCGCACTTCGCTTGGTGGCTTCTGCCCGGCGCAAATG
>NZ_MSDU01000005.1 GCF_001936625.1 Domibacillus antri
CCGTCCTGAGCCACCATTTGCCGGTGTAGCTCAACTGGTAGAGCAACTGACTTGTAATCAGTAGGTTGGGGGTTCAAGTCCTCTTGCCGGCACCACGTTTTTTAAAAGCAATTTTATATTGCGGAGGGGTAGCGAAGTGGCTAAACGCGGCGGACTGTAAATCCGCTCCTTCGGGTTCGGCAGTTCGAATCTGCCCCCCTCCACCATTTACAGGGGCATAGTTTAACGGTAGAACAGAGGTCTCCAAAACCTCCAGTGTGGGTTCGATTCCTACTGCCCCTGCCAATCGAAAACTATTATGGCGGTCGTGGCGAAGTGGTTAACGCATCGGATTGTGGCTCCGACACTCGTGGGTTCGATTCCCATCGATCGCCCCATATTTTTGGGCTATAGCCAAGCGGTAAGGCAACGGACTTTGACTCCGTCATGCGCTGGTTCGAATCCAGCTAGCCCAGCCATTTTGCGGAAGTAGTTCAGTGGTAGAACATCACCTTGCCAAGGTGGGGGTCGCGGGTTCGAATCCCGTCTTCCGCTCCATATAATAAGGCGGCATAGCCAAGTGGTAAGGCCAAGGTCTGCAAAACCTTTACCACCGGTTCGAGTCCGGTTGCCGCCTCCATAAAAATTGCCGGCGTGGCGGAATTGGCAGACGCGCTGGACTCAAAATCCAGTTCCTTCACGGGAGTGCCGGTTCGACCCCGGCCGCCGGTATAAACGGCGTTTAGTACGCATCAAAAAGAGCTTCTACATCTTGTAGAAGCTCTTTTTGTATGCAATATTTCACTTTTCAATAATAATCGTGATAACATAAAAGAAATACATAATATTTGAGAGGACGGTATATGAATGAAAATCGCGTTTATTTCAGATATTCATGGCAATGCGGTTGCACTGGATTCTGTATTGAAAGACATTGAACGAAAAGAAGTTGATGAAATTTATGTGCTTGGGGACATTTGTTATCGTGGTCCGGAACCGAAGAGGTCTTTGCAGCTGGTACAAGGATTGAATACTAATGTCATCAAAGGAAATGCAGATGAGTGGGTCGTGCGAGGTATTCAAAAGGGAGAAGTACCGGATTCCGTACTTGAAATGATGAACAACGAGCGTGATTGGATTGCGTCACATTTAGAAAAAGATGATATCGATTATTTACATGAGCTTCCGACAGAATTACATTTTGAAGCAGCAGGTCTGTCTATTAATGTTTTTCATGCAACGCCTGATAGTTTATTTGAGGTCGTGCTTCCAGGGGAATCGGATGAAGTGCTCAAGACAAACCTGATGTCGTCTACCGATTCGGATGTGTATGTATATGCCCATATTCATAAGCCGTATATCCGCACGATTAACGGGAAAATTTTGATTAATATCGGAAGTGTAGGGCTTCCGTTTGATGGTATGAAAAAATCGTCATACGCTATCGTCGAAATTGAAGACAATCGAGTCAGTACGTCAATTGAACGTGTTGAATATAATGTGGAGAGAGTGGTTAAGCAGTATGAGCAGTTAAAATATCCTAATCAAAATATGATTAATGTCATCCGCAATGCGCGCATATAGAATTAAACAACCCCTTCTGGCCGCCGGAAGGGGTTGTTCCACAGAGAGAAGACCCAGGATCCATCCTAAAAAGGTGTAAGAATCAAACGATTCATATAAAAAGAGAAAAATAACTTTACAGAATGTTTTGTCTATGATAAAGTGTAACCAGTTTCATATTGATATCTGCTGGGGGTGTCCGTTAGCCGGACTGAGAGAAGAGCGCGCTTGTAAGGCTCTTTAACCCTTCGAACCTGATCTGGTTGATACCAGCGTAGGGAAGTAGGGAGAGACGGCTTATAAGTCGTTAACCACACTATTTCACGGGTTCTTTTAAATTATTAAAAGAACCCGTTTTTATTTTCCAAAGTTGTGTGCTTCCAGATCGGTTCGGCTATTAAAAGGAGGAAAATAGGATGAATCGACTGGAAAGTGAAAAAATCGAACTGCAGTCTCAGTTCCCTGCAAGTGAAAAAGTGTATGTAGAAGGAAGCCGTTCGGATGTGCGGGTGCCGTTTCGAAAAATTGAATTGACTGATACGACAACGGATGCGGGCACATTTAAAAATGAACCCATTTCGGTCTATGATACGAGCGGTCCCTATACAGAACCCGGATTTGTGGCAGATGTACATAAAGGGCTGCCGCGGACAAGAGAGCGCTGGATTGAAGAGCGGAATGATACGGAAACATATACCGGACGTGAAGTGAAGCCGGAAGATAATGGAGCGAAAGACGCGGCTTCGATGTTTAAGCACGATTTTAATCACGTACCGCGCCGCGCATTGCCTGGAAAAAACGTCACGCAAATGCATTACGCGAAGAATGGAATCATTACACCGGAAATGGAATACGTTGCGATTCGTGAGAATATGGATCCGGAAGTGGTTCGTGCAGAAGTTGCATCAGGCCGCGCCATTATTCCTTCTAATATTAATCATCCGGAAAATGAACCGATGATTATCGGCAGCCATTTTCATGTAAAAGTAAATGCGAATATTGGTAACTCGGCTGTCAGCTCTTCGATTGAAGAAGAAGTAGAAAAAATGACGTGGGCGACGCACTGGGGTGCCGATACCATCATGGATTTATCAACTGGAAAAAACATACATGCAACCCGCGAGTTTATTATCCGTAATTCACCGGTGCCGGTCGGGACAGTGCCGATTTATCAGGCGCTGGAAAAAGTAAATGGAATCGCTGAAAATTTAACGTGGGAAGTATATCGCGATACACTTATTGAACAGGCAGAACAAGGTGTTGATTACTTTACGATTCATGCGGGTGTACTGCTTCGTTACATTCCGCTCACAATTAAACGGACGACAGGGATTGTGTCCCGCGGCGGTTCAATTATGGCGCAGTGGTGTCTTGCTCACCATGAAGAAAATTTCCTTTATACGCATTTTGAAGAGATTTGTGAAATTTTAAAAGCATACGATATTTCTGTCTCACTAGGTGATGGCCTCCGCCCGGGTTCCATTGCCGATGCAAATGACGAAGCGCAGTTTGCGGAGCTTGAGACGCTTGGAGAACTGACAAAAATTGCTTGGAAACACGATGTGCAGGTCATGATTGAAGGTCCGGGGCATGTGCCGCTTCATAAGATTAAAGAGAATATTGACAAAGAAATTGACATTTGCCAGGGAGCTCCTTTCTACACCCTTGGTCCATTGACAACTGATATTGCGCCGGGTTACGATCACATTACTTCAGCTATCGGTGCGGCGATGATCGCCATGCACGGAACGGCGATGCTTTGCTACGTAACACCGAAGGAACATCTGGGATTGCCGGATAAGAACGACGTGCGGGAAGGCGTTATCGCTTACAAAATTGCCGCCCATGCCGCCGATCTGGCTAAAGGTCATCCAGGTGCGCAAAAGCGGGATGACGCATTGTCTAAAGCGCGTTTTGAATTTAGATGGCATGACCAGTTTAATCTATCGCTTGATCCGGACCGGGCGCGTGAGTATCATGATGAAACATTGCCGGCTGAAGGAGCGAAAACGGCTCATTTTTGCTCAATGTGCGGACCCAAATTCTGCTCGATGCGGATTTCTCATGACCTTCGAAAACAGGCCGCCGCAGATGAGGAATTTATGGAAAGCGGCATGAAACAAAAATCAGAAGAATTTATTGAAGCTGGAGGCAAAATATACAACTGATGCACATTGTTCGACTTTTCAGATCTATTGTGAAATAATGTTAAGTACCCCTGTGTGGGATTTTCACTGATTCTGGAGGGAAGACGATATGCTTTCTGAACACCTGAAGCAAAATGAGCAGTACCGAAATGAATTGCTTGAGGCAGTGGATGGACTGACGGATGATAAATTAAACAAACGTCCTGACAGCGACAGCTGGACGATTATGCAAGTACTCGACCATTTGTATTTAATGGAACAGGGTATCACGAAAGCGATCGCTTCGGAGCTGAAAAACCCGGACAGCAAAAAAGCGGAACCGAAGCCAATTGAAAAAACAACCGACCGCTCTTACAAAAAAGATGCGCCTGAATTTGCCAAACCTCCGTATGATTACCGGACGCTCCAGCAAATGAAAGATCGTCTGTACATTTCACGCGATCAGCTTTTACGGCTGCTTGAACAGACAGATGAAGAAACATTAAACAATAAATCATATCCGCATTCGTCTTTCGGACCAATGCCGCTCAGCCAGTGGGTGCCGTTTATCGGTCTACATGAAAAAAGGCATCTGCTGCAAATTGAAGAAATAAAAGAACGATTAAACAAGTAAGCGGGTCAACCGTTTGCTTGTTTTTTCTGTGAAGAGGTGAAAAAATGTATCGGCAATTAAAACAGGAACTGATCGACTACAGCAAAGAAATCGGCATTGATAAAATCGGGTTCGCTGCAGCCGATCCATTTTTGGAATTAAAGGAAAAACTAATTCAGCATCAAGAACTTGGCTACGCGTCAGGATTTGAAGAAAAAGACATTGAAAAGCGTGTAAATCCAGCGCTTCTTCTCGATCAGCCGCGTTCAATCATTGCCATTGCCCTGGCGTATCCATCGAAACTTGAAAAAGCGCCAAAAGGAAAAAAAGGCGAGCGGAGGGGATTGTTTTGCAGGGCTTCATGGGGTGAAGATTATCACTCTGTTCTGCGCAGAAAACTGGCAATGCTGGAGGCTTTTTTGCAAGAAAAACTGCCGGATGTGCGTTTTAAATCAATGGTCGATACTGGCGAGCTGTCCGATAGGGCTGTAGCAGAACGTGCGGGGATTGGATGGAGCGCTAAAAATTGTGCGATCATTACACCGGAATTCGGGTCATACGTGTATCTCGGTGAGATGATTACGAACGTGCCATTTGAGCCGGATACACCGATAGAGAACCAGTGCGGCAGCTGTACAAAATGCATCGATGCGTGTCCGACAAGTGCACTTGTTCAGGGGGGGCAGCTGAATGCGCAGCGCTGTATCGCGTATTTAACGCAGACAAAAGACTTTCTGCCGGAGGAGTTCCGCAAACATCTCGGCAACCGTTTATATGGCTGTGATACGTGCCAGACTGTTTGCCCGGAGAATAAAGGAAAGCATGTGCTTAAACATGCAGAAATGACACCGGAGCCGGAACAGGTGAAGCCGCTGCTGGAACCATTGTTATCCATCAGCAACAAAGAATTTAAACAACGATTCGGGTCCATGTCCGGCTCGTGGCGCGGCAAAAAGCCGATTCAGCGCAATGCGATTATTGCACTTGCTCACTTTAAAGAAGAATCATCTCTTCCATCGCTTGTTCAAGTATTGAATGATGATCCGCGCCCGGTTCTCAGAGGAACCGCCGCCTATGCAATCGGCCAGATTGGAGGAGCAGAGGCAAAACAGGCGCTGAACTTGGCGCTTTCACAAGAAAAAGAAGAGGACGTTCTTTTTGAAATTGAACGTGCGATTCAAACGGTTCATTCCATGTTATAATGGTGTTTTGAAAAGGAGTGAAGGTTTGTGGCTGTTCATGTGGTGTTATATCAGCCGGAGATTCCGGCAAATACGGGGAATATTGCACGGACGTGCGCTGCGACGGGGGCACCGCTTCATTTAATCCGGCCTCTTGGATTTTCGACAGATGATAAAATGTTAAAGCGCGCCGGTCTTGATTACTGGGAATTCGTGAATATTACGTATTATGATTCACTTGATGATTTTTTTGAAAAAAATAAAGACGGCAATATGTTTTATTTGTCGAAGTTCGGCGTGCAGGATCATGCAAAATTTGATTACAGCGACCCGGACCAGGATTATTATTTTATGTTCGGCAAAGAGACGACCGGCTTGCCGAAAGATCTTATTCAGGAAAACATTGACCGCTGCCTGCGCGTGCCGATGAACGACAATGTGCGCTCGCTTAATTTGTCCAATACTGCGGCGATTCTTGTGTATGAAGCGCTGCGGCAGCAAGGGTTTCCAGGACTTCATTAAAAAGGCTGTACCGATTTATTCGGTACAGCCTTTTTGTTGTTTTTATTTTGTGCCTGGCTTATCGTTATAGCCCGCTGTGAAAATCGCTGCTAAAAACGCCGCACAAACAGCAAGAACACCTAATAGTCTCATGAATTCATGCTCCTTCCTTCAACGTGAAAGTACATATCTTCATCCATTATAACGGAAATAAACAACATTGTGAACGCTTCTTTTTTTCGAAATCGTGACAGCGGATTTTTCATAAATAGAGAGTTGTCTGCATAAAATCCGGTAAATACGCCCATTGTGAGCGGAGCGGAGGGAGCTATTTATGACGATATTAGATAAAATTCAATCGTGCCGTGCTGAAGAAGAAAAGCTGCGCTGGGAAGGGACATTTCGGGAGTATTTAGATTTATTGAAAAAACATCCGCATATTGCGATGCCGGCGCATGCTCGTATACATGAAATGATCCGGTCGGCCGGTGTTGAGAAGGATCAATATTCGTTTTTCAGCGGCGAATTATTCGGACTGGATGAAGCGATCAAACGGCTTGTCGAGGAATATTTTCATCCGGCAGCGAAAAAGCTGGATGTACGAAAACGGATTTTGCTGTTAATGGGGCCAGTCGGCGGCGGGAAATCGACCATTGTGTCAATGCTGAAGCGCGGATTGGAACAATTTACCCGGACGGATGCCGGCGCGGTTTATGCGATAAAACATTGCCAGATGGCAGAAGACCCGCTTCATTTAATTCCACGTGAATTGCGCGATGAATTTTTTGACGAATACGGGATACGCATTGAAGGGTCATTGTCACCGCTTAATTCGTTCAGGCTGGAGCATGAATTTGGCGGCCGGATTGAGGATGTGCCGGTGGAACGCATCTTTTTCTCGGAAGACCGGCGCAGAGGGATCGGTACGTTTAGTCCATCTGATCCGAAATCACAGGACATTGCCGATTTGACCGGCAGCATTGATTTCTCAACCATTGCGGAGTTCGGTTCGGAATCTGATCCGCGGGCGTATCGGTTTGACGGTGAATTAAATATTGCAAACAGAGGGCTGATGGAGTTTCAGGAGATGTTGAAATGCGATGAAAAGTTTTTATGGCATCTGCTGTCACTCACTCAGGAAGGCAATTTTAAAGCTGGCCGGTTTGCCCTTATTTCGGCGGACGAAATGATTATCGCTCATACGAACGAAACGGAATATCGATCGTTTATTGCGGATAAAAAGAATGAAGCCCTTCACTCGCGGATGATTGTCATGCCGGTTCCGTACAATTTAAAAGTATCGGAAGAGGAAAAAATTTATGAGAAAATGGTGCATGAAAGTGAAGCTGCGGACGTTCATTTTGCGCCGCATACATTCCGCACGGCGGCGATGTTTACGATTTTAACTCGATTAAAAGAGTCGAGCCGTTCGAATATTGATTTAGTCATGAAAATGAAGCTTTATGATGGTGCGGCAGTGGAAGGGTTGACAGGGCTTGATGCGGCAGAGCTGAGAAAAGAGCATCTGGATGAAGGAATGGACGGCATTGATCCCCGTTATGTCATGAATCGGATTTCTGCAGCGATTATAAAGAAAGGGACGAATTCGATCAATGCACTGGATGTGCTTCGCTCGCTGAAAGACGGACTCGACAGCCACCCGTCCATTTCACAAGAAATACGGGCAAAATATTTGCAGTTTATTTCTGAAGCGCGGAAGCAATACGATGAAACGGCGAAAAAAGAAGTTCAGAGAGCGTTTGTGTATTCGTATGAAGAATCTGCGCGGGCGATGATGGACAATTATCTCGATAATGTCGAAGCGTATTGCAACAAAACGAAGCTAAACGACCCGCTGACGGGTGAAGAAATGAATCCGGATGAGCGGCTTATGCGGTCAATAGAAGAGCAGATTGGCATTTCGGAAAATGCGAAAAAGTCGTTCCGTGAAGAAATGCTGATCCGTATTTCAGCCTATGCGCGTAAAGGGAAGAAGTTTGACTACAGGGAGCATGACCGTCTGCGGGAAGCGATTCAGAAAAAGCTGTTTTCTGATTTGAAAGATGTGGTGAAGATTACGACATCTTCTGTTGCACCGGATGAGCAGCAGCTGAAAAAGATGAACGAAGTGACAGCACGGCTTATTGATGAGTGCGGTTATAATTCTGTATCAGCGAATGAACTGCTTCGCTACGTCGGCGGTTTATTGAATCGATAGCGAGAAAAAACCCGGTTGAATGCGGACCGGGTTATTGTTTTCCATCTATTTTCTTGTCATGTTGAACAGGGTCCGGCTGACGTTCATGCTGCTTCAATTCTTCATTCGTACGCTGGCGTTCCATTTGGCGTCCAAGCTGTTCCATATCTTCAAAATTTGTGACCATAGAATTGACAGGCTCTACTTCACGCTCTTTAAAATTCATGTTAAGTCACCTCATGTTCATTTTTTGTAAGTATACCCTGTCATTTGAAAAATGAAACCGGGAGGACGAAGAAATGGAGAAATTTTATCACATTTCTGAAGAAGACTGGTCCCTGCATCGAAAAGGCTTTGATGATCAAGAGCGGCACCGGCAAAAAGTAAAAGAAGCGATTAAAAAAAATTTGGCTGATATGGTGACGGAAGAGCAGATTATTATGTCGGACGGAAAACGAATTGTGAAACTGCCGATCCGCTCATTGCAGGAATATCGAATTCGATACACAGAAGAGAAAAACCGTCATGCGGGGCAGGGAAAAGGGAACGTAGGGGATGCCATTGCAAGAGCGGGTGAGGATCAACAGGCGGCAGGTCAAGGGAAAAAAGCGGGGAATGTACGCGGCGAAGATTACTATGAAGCGGATGTCAGCATTGCGGAAATAGAAGAAGCATTATTTTCAGAGATGGAGCTGCCGCGCTTAGTCGAAAAGGAAAAGTCGACATCCTTTATTACAGACTGGAAAATAAACGATATTCGTAAAACAGGTGTAACAGCACGGATTGATAAGAAAAAAACATTGCTGGCCGCGTTTAAACGGAATTCATTATCAGGGATTCAGGCTTTTTTCCCGGTGCTGCCGGAAGACAGGCGGTTTCGCTCATTTACGGAGGAAAAAACGCCGCAGTCAAAAGCCGTTATTTTTGCGATGATGGATACGAGCGGAAGCATGGGACCTTTTGAAAAGTATATTGCCCGCAGCTTTTTCTTCTGGATGACCCGCTTTTTGAGGAAAAAATATACGACGGTTGAGATTGTGTTTATCGCTCATCATACTGAAGCAAAAATAGTGGAAGAAGATGACTTTTTTTCAAAAGGGGAAAGCGGCGGTACGATCTGCTCATCAGCCTATGCACTTGTTTTGGATTTAATAGAAAAAAAGTATTCATCGGAGCAATACAATATCTATCCTTTTCATTTTTCAGACGGCGATAATTTAGCTTCCGATAATCCGCAGTGCGTGACGCTGCTGCAGAAACTATTGCCCCATTGCCGCATGTTTGGCTATGGAGAGGTCAATCAGTACAATCGGACGACACCGCTCATGTCTGCTTTCCGAAAAATAAACGATCCGCTGTTTCGTTCATATGTCATCAAAAAGCGTGAAGAAGTATATCCCGCGCTGACGTATTTCTTCAAAGCGGAATAAGAAAGCAGGGAATGATGATGAACTCACAAGGCGGTTCCTGCGTTAGGTACAAATAGATAAAAAGCGGCGCAGTAACCTTTTTTAGGTTTAGTGTGCCGCTTTTTTCATTATTCCGTATGTGCTGCACGATGCGCAAGGCGGCTTGCCGCCGCCGCTGCAATGGCACCTACGATATCGTCTAAAAATGTATGCACCTGACCGGTTGATTTATCATTTAAAAACTGCAAAATGCCTGGCTTTTGTTTATCGATGTAGCCATAGCTTGTTAGACCGATTGTGCCATATACGTTCACGATAGCTGTCGCGATTGTTTCGTCAAGGCCATATAGTCCTTCATCGGTCTTAATAATGGACAGAAGCGGTTCTTCCAGCATATTTTTCTCAGCAAGCATGTCTAGCTGTACACCGGTCAGCACGGCATTCTGAACTTCGCGTTTTCGGAGAACAGCTTCTACATGTTCAACCGCGTCTGCAAGCTCGAGCTCCGGATGATAAGGTTTTTGTAAATAAATGACGAGTTCAGCGATGTCTTCTACTTTAACACCGCGTTCCGCAATCCACCGGCGCGCCGTTTTCTCTGACATGCTCATTACTGGTTTTTCTTCAATTGTCATGGTTTCTCACACCTTTTTTCCATCAGTATATTCATGTATAGCATTATCATGCCCTTCTTAATTGTGACATACTCATACGGAAAATGGTACAATAATTACGGAATAATCAGAAAAGAGGTGCGTATGTGAAGCCATTTGTGTATGTAACAAGAAAAGTACCGGATGAAATTTATGAGCGCCTGGCAGACAAGTATAACGTTGAGATGTGGACGGAAGAAGATAAAGCGGTTCCACGCAGCATTCTTCTTGAAAAAGCAGCGAAGGCCGACGCATTGTTAACTGTTATTTCCGATGCTGTTGATGAAGTGTTGTTTTCGCAGGCGGGTCAGTTAAAAGTGGTCGCGAATATGGCCGTCGGCTTTGACAACATTGATCTGGAGGCAGCGAGCAGGCACGGTGTTTCGATTTGCAATACACCAGATGTGCTCACCGATACAACGGCTGATTTAACATTTGCACTGCTTTTGGCCACAGCGCGCCGTATGATGGAAGCGGCAGAGTTTGTGAAAGACGGGGAGTGGACCAGCTGGGCGCCGATGATGCTCGTTGGAACAGATGTCCATCATAAAAAAATTGGGATTGTAGGGATGGGGAAAATCGGGACAGCTGTCGCGAAACGGGCAGCAGGATTTGATATGGAAATTTTGTATCATAACCGGAATCGTCATGAAGTGGCGGAAGAAATGCTTGGCGCCCAGTATTGCACGTTTGACGAGCTGCTTGCAGAAGCTGATTTTGTCGTCTGTCTTGCCCCTCTGAATCAGGATACGCGCGGCTTGTTTCAACGGGAGCATTTTCAAAAAATGAAGAACGATGCGATTTTTATAAACGCGAGCAGGGGACCGATCATTAATGAGCAGGCATTAATTGAGGCCCTTACTGCAGGGGAAATTGCGGCGGCGGGACTTGATGTATTCGACAAAGAACCGATCAATGCCGATCATCCTTTCCTGACGATGAAAAATGTGGTGGCACTTCCGCATATCGGCAGTGCGTCCAAAGAGACACGCATGGCGATGATGGGGACGTGCTGTGATAATATTGAGGCTGTTTTTGAAGGCCGTCATCCAAAAACGCTCGTCAATAAAGATGTGCTTCAATTTTAATGAAAAAGAGCTGATCCGCAGTGCGGCCAGCTCCTTCTTCATTAAAATACTTGTTCTACCTCAACGACACCCGGTACTTCTTCAAGAAGCGCGCGCTCGATACCCGCTTTCAATGTGATCGTTGAACTAGGGCAGCTACCGCATGCGCCGAGCAGACGAAGTTTTACGATCCCGTCTTCAACATCAACGAGTTCGCAGTCGCCGCCGTCACGCAGCAGGAATGGGCGTAATTTATCTAGTACTTCTTGCACTTCACCATACATTTCTTGTTCTTGCATCTTTAATCGTCTCCTTTCAATAATTATATTATAATGATTTTAAATTAAAAAATCAATTTATCATTGAAAAGAGGGGGACAATTCATGGAAATAACCGTTTATGGAGCCGATCAGATTTGCGCAGGCTGCGTGAATTTACCGTCGTCCAAAGACACATATGAATGGCTGGAAGCCGCCATATCACGTAAATTTCCCGACCAGCCGTTCACAATTGAATACGTTGATATTTTCTCACCGCCGGACGATGAATTGAAAAAAGAAATGGCGGCACGTGTCATTGAGGACGATTTATTTTACCCGGTCGTTTTCATTGGAAATGAAATGGTCGCAGAAGGAAATCCACGGCTGAAACCGATCTTTGCTAAAATGGAGAAACACGGATATACACCCGGTGTTTGAACAGGTGGAACACGTAAGTTGTTTCTCCAGGCAAATACGAATGTACATTCAGGAAGACAGGAAAAAAGATCCTTTTCAATTGGAAAGGATCTTTTTATTTGGGGAAATTATCCGTTATGATATTTGTACATCCAAAGGACGCCTGATTTCAAAAATCTTGCCACGCGTCCGGTAATGGCACGGTCCGCAACAAAACCGAACCCTTGTTTTTTACCGAGTGAACCGAGAATGCCCTTCAGCTTCATTTCCGGCATTTTTTCCGGCAGCGGCTCGCCTTTCCAGCGCTTTTGCAGGACGTCAACAATTTGCTCGGCCTGCTCTTCAGCCAATTGCGCGCTCGGTGCATGAGGCAGGCTGGCACAGTCACCGACAACATACACGTGCTCGTTGCCCGGTACATTATGATGTGCCGTCAAAACCACGCGTCCAGATTTGTCTTTTTCTACGTTCATTTCACGCACGACCCGGCTTGGCTGAATGCCGGCTGTCCACACGATTGCATCCATCGGATAGACATCTTCATGATTGTAAATGCGATCCGGCTCTACGCGCGTAATATTCGCGTCACTGACGACATCCACACCGTGATCGGTAAACCACTTTTCAATATAGCGGCTTAAACGCTGCGGGAAGTCTTTCAAAATCCGAGGGCCGCGGTCAAATAATTTAATGTCAAGATCCGGGCGGCTTTCACGAAGTTCACTCGCGAGTTCAATGCCGGACAGACCGGCACCGACAATACCCACTCTTGATCCGGCAGGCATATCGTTTAATGTCCGGTACGTTTCGCGCGACTTATGAATGGACTGGATGCTGTGCGTATATTCGGCGGCACCCGGTACATCATGATATTTATCTTCACAGCCAAGGCCGATCACGAGATCATCATATGAAATCGACCCGTTTGTCTTTAAGGAAACTTCTTTTTTATCCGCATCAATCGCGGTAATTTCATCGTAAATTAATTTTAGTTTTTCATGTTCCGGAAAAGGTACACGCACTTCATGATCGGAAGCGGTTCCAGCCGCAAGGGCGTAATATTCCGTTTTTAAACAGTGATAAGGAACTTTGTCAACAAGCGTAATCGTTACATCATCTGGCAAATGATTTGGCAGCAGCCTGAGCAATACTCGCATATTGCCGTATCCGCCTCCGAGCAAAACTAAATTTTTCATATGTAAAATCTCCTTTGTCCATCAATATATGTATGTCCGCTTATCCATAACGAGTATAACGAAAATGGGCTTATTATACAACAGACATAGGGAAAACTTCCGGCTTTTTTCAAATTGAAAATGGTAGTACAATGAAACGGTGAGGTGAACCTGAATTATGAAACCAATTATCGAATTTTGCGTCAGCAATTTAGCAAGCGGATCGCAAAAAGCTTTTGAACAATTAGAGAGGGATTCTAATCTCGATGTGATTGAATACGGGTGTCTCAGTTATTGTACGCGCTGCTCGGATTCACCGTTCGCACTCGTCAACGGAGAAGTCATCATCGGTGCAACACCGGACGAGCTCGTTTCTAACATATACACATTTATTGACGAAACTTGGCTGTTTTAAACGCCAAAAAAACCGGGGCTTTTTTGATGCACCCGGTTTTTTATTATGCTGATTCATCATGTTCCTTTTTTTCTTCCCGAAGCTCATGCCAGCGGTCACGTGCCATCTCAATAATCTGTTTTTCATTGGAATTTCGCTGCCGCTCAATCACTTTTGAGAAAAAGGATGCGGCTTTATCGTTTTTTCCGAGCTTGCGGTTCAATTCGCCCATCAAATATAACACTTTCATTTCGGACATTTTAGAGGCAACATCTTCTGTTAGGAAGGCTTCTTCATACTCGCGCGCGGCGATGGACATAAACCGGTTCTCGTCTTTTTTTCGTCCGAGATCACGGTAAATCCACGCTGTCCGGAGCGCCAGTCCTGCAAGCGTTAAATGCTTTTCTTTTTTCAGGACGCCGGAGTACAAGGCGAGCTTGTAACTCTTGATTGCTTTTGCGGGAGTCCGTTCTCCGCTGTAATCCTGTTCCACCCAGTGATCCGTAACGGATGCCCGCAATACATCAGCTGTTCCAGGTGCAAAATAAGGGGTAAAATCTTCTGTAAAAGAATAACCGCAATGACGGCACACTTGAACATTGTAAAAAAGCGGATTTAATTGATCACTGTCATAAATCGGTTTTAAGTCTGTGTCCTGGCCGGCGACTTTGATTGTACTTTTCCGGACTTTGGTCGCGGTAAATGATTGCTGGCATAATGGACACTTTGTTTCTTTATCGTAAAGTGGAGGGACGTTTGACATAAGATAAGCCTCCCGTTCATTTTTTTGTAGGGTCTTTGTGCTTATGAATAGTATACAATAGTTACAGGGAAAAAAGATTGAAAATTTTTCTGGAAAAATATGCTGAGCGGCTCAGTTGAGGAAAAACAGGATAAACCGTATACTAAAAGAAAATGAAAGGGGAGATCTCATTTGTCTGAGCAGCAAGTAGTCATAATTACGGAAGCGGCGGCTTTTCAAATAAAAGATATGATGAAGCAAAATGAAGAAGAAGGCTCTTTTTTGCGTGTAGCTGTGCACGGCGGCGGATGCAGCGGCCTTTCATATGGAATGGGCTTCACACCGGAAGCGGAGGAAAATGATATTGAGCTTGAACAGCATGGTATTCATATCGTGGTCGCAAAAGACAGTGCGCCGATTTTAAACGGAACAGTCGTCGACTACAAAGAATCACTCATGGGCGGCGGCTTTACGATTGACAATCCGAACGCCATCGCATCATGCGGCTGCGGTTCATCCTTCCGAACAGCAACAGAAGCGGGAACACCGGAGAACTGCTAACGTTAGCCAGCCGGTAAGTTAAACGGTGGGGCTTGCGTATTTGCAGGCGCCAGGCTTCCGTTGTGAAGCAGGCTAAGCGACTATATCGAGTTATTATTTAAACGCTTCTTGACGTATTTAACGATACGTTAGGAGGCGTTTTTTGTTATGTCAGATGAACGATCGATCAAACGCAGACGCACGAAAGTAGAAAAGCGAGCGAATGATTCAACGGATATTCAACCGATGGCACTTGAACCGGCGTTCCACTACTTTATTACTGCAAAGATAGGCGAAGGAATCCGCGACAGAACCCGTGATGACTATTCGAATACGTGGCGTTATTTCACCGGTTGGCTCGCCGAGGAAAACTATGACGTCACGTATGTACATGAAATCACCACGGAAATATGCCGCACCTATATTCATTACGTTACTGTTGAGGCGCCGCGTTACAAAGGACACAAGTACATCCAAACGGACCAGGGCAAGGGGTTGTCGGCTGCCACGATCAATATGCGCATAAGAGGGCTGAAAGTGGCGTTCAACTTTTGGTATCGTGAAGGTTTTGTGCGCAAGAACCCAATGGATAATATCCGCTGTCAAAAAGTCGACGAGGATAAAATCAAATCATTTACGGATGAACAGGTCGAAGCACTGCTCGGCGCCTGCGATCAGCGCAGTTACGTTGGCTTCCGTGACTACGTTTTTCAATGGACACTGCTAGATACGGCGATGCGCATGAATGAACTGTTATCGCTAAAGCCGGAGGATATAGACATAAAAACCCGGTCCGTTACGCTGGCAGCCCGTTTTAATAAAAACCGGCGTGTCCGGATTATTCCGTTATCCGCTGAAACCGTTAAGTTGCTTATGGAATTAATCGATGAGAACCGCATCCATTTTCCGCACGCAGAGAAGGTATTTTTGTCCTGCTACGGTGACGAGGTGCAGGATACGCAGATGAATAAGCGCTTGAAGTATTACGGGGATATAACGGGAGTGGGCAAAGAGATTCGGTCAACAGCGCACACATGGCGGCATACAGCAGCGCGCAATTACATTTTAAACGGTGGCGATCCTTATACACTAATGCGCTTGCTTGGACATAGTTCGATAAACATGACACGCCGTTACGTTCAAATGACTGCCGACGATGTACGTATCAAGCACGATCAGTTTTCGCCGGTGAAGAAGTTCCGGACTAGATTACGCTAAAACAAAAAAAGGGCCATCCAGCACCCCGTTAGCCGAAACTAAAGAGTTACCAAATGACGCCTACGCAACGTCAGTTTATCAAAAATTTCGGATTAACGCAAATACTGCCTGTCTGTCTATTCGATAGAACGTGTGTGCTGTGTGGCTTCGTAAAGGAGCCGTTAAAATGACGCTATATCTATCTGAATATAAAACGTTCGACAGCGTGCAGGAATTGAATCATCACGTCGATCAGTGGCGCAATCTAACTACAGCGACTGAATTTCGCGTGCTTTGGTTCGTCAGCAATTACGCTGTAAAGTATCCTGGCGCTGCACATTTAAAAGCCGCTACTATTGCTGTTGGTATTAACGTTAGTACTAAAACTGTTTACCGGGCATTAAAGTCGCTGGCCGAACTAGGCGCTATTGTTAAGCACGTTACAACACGGCCTGTCAGCGGTGGTCAGGGCGCAAATATATATACTGTCCAACCGTGCATGTCCAGCCGGCAGGAAGACGCAGAGCCTTGTGAGAGTAAGCCGGAAGCCAGTAAAACGGAAAAGGAAACCGCTTCTTCTATTAAACTTAAAAAAGTTCTAAAGAATACGTATGGGGCTTCGCCGTGCCGCCCGTTTTACCGTCGATTTAAGGAGTTTATTGCGTCAACTATCGGAGGCGACCAGGCGCTCGTTAGTCGTTTATTTGGTGTGTATAAGGCGCATTCAACGCCAATGACTAAGTACGGAGCGTTTGAAGAAGCTGACGTTGAACATGCCGGATATGAAGCGTTACGAGCATCTGTAATGGCGTGCAAAACGAAGCGTATTCGCAACATTGCTGGTTATTACAGCAGTGTGTTTGATCGCATTCTGGATCTTTTAGTTATTAAAAAGACAAGAGAATTACTGT
This sequence comes from Domibacillus antri, assembly GCF_001936625.1. GTDB lineage: Bacteria > Bacillota > Bacilli > Bacillales > Domibacillaceae > Domibacillus > Domibacillus antri. The sequence continues at coordinate 16,926 of NZ_MSDU01000005.1, forward strand.
TAGAACAGTAGTTAGAAAGGACTTTAGATATCAAACAGTTCTCTCCCAATAAGACAAAATATAATAAAGACAAAAAACCCTTAGATATAGTATCAAGGGAGTTTAGAGAGAATTAATAAGGTCTTAACCAATTCTTTTATGGGATTCAAGATAATCAAAAGGGAATCTCCCATATCTTAAATATTTTTTATCGTTGGGTACTATAAATTTTCTTTTTTGTTTTGGAAAGCTAAAGTTTGTAAAAGATCCTATACTGAGTAAAATTCCAAGCAACGTGAAAAAAAGTCCTGCAATAGAAGTTAAAAATAAAGCAAATTCACTAAAGCCTAAATTTGAAATAAAATTTATTAAATTAAACTTGCCAGAAAATAGAGGAGAGATATTATCAATAACCACTTTAAATATAGATAAACCAAGTAAGGAAAAAGCCAGTCCCATAACAAGAAGTTCTATTTCGAATTCTCGTTTCTCTTCTGAATGCCCAATTAAATCATGTGATAAATAAGCTGTTTTTAATACAGGTGGTAACTCTTCTGCTGCAATTGAAAAAGCAAAATCTTCTGTTTTCGGAGTTCCATTAATCAATAATTTAGTAATGAAAAAGTCATCGCTGTTTAATAAGGCGAAATTATACTCTATTACATTTTTATCATTATTAAAATTTAGCGTAACTTTGCGGCCATCAGGACTTACGTGAAGTATATGGGCGTCCAATAATCTGCAACCATCAGGCAGTGTTAAAGACAATGGTTCCGCTATATTGCTTATTGTCGTATCACCTGTATTAGCTATTAAAAATTGAATTTCATATAAGTTTTCAATTTCCTGATCTTGATATTTAACTGAGAGAGCCTTGCGTACAGTAGAATCTATTCCGCGTAAAGGAGCAGAAGAGAACTGAATATATGGGGTTAAGGAGCTCTTTTTAACAGATCGTCGATAATAATAGTGCGATACAAGTGCACCAACTATTAAACTACCTATGCTAAGCCATAATTCATTCATGATGTGTACAACCTTTCTAACCTTTTAGTCTATTTAATATGAAAATAATTACTATTTTACCATGTAATCTTCTTTATAGGAGGAGTTTTAGAACAATCTTGATTAGGTTTCTTAGCATAGTTGATACAAACCGCTAAAGGAGGTATTGAATGGATGACAAAACGTAAGAAAAAGGGCAGCAAACAGCCTTCACAGGTGCCGCCGCTGGATAAACGACATTACATCGCAATGGAACTTATGATAAAGCCATATTATGACGAGAAACCTGGCCGCAACCGCCGTCCGAGCCGCACAGAAATTGCGGAGCTCGTCGGTATATCACGCATGCAGCTTTACCGTTGGGAACAACGCAAGGACTTCCAGTATGAAAAAGGTAAAATGCTCCGCTCATACTTGCGCAAGACAGTACCAAAGGGTCGGACACATGCGGAAATGGCGTTGGCAGGCGATGCAAAGGCGTTGCAACAGCTTTTATCGGCATTCAAAGCGATCTAAAGGGTAGTTACAAAATGACACTTTTACGAACATTTTGGAGGGCGTCCATTACACTTTTTTATACGTTTTACCTGCACCGAGGTCTTGGCGCGTGACCCTCGGAACATTTTGACGCTGCAGTATAGTTCAGTTTTTACCGGCATGCACACCCAAAAGCAGACCCATGGGAAACTTTTTGAACGGCGAAATAACGGAATCCTTAGCTTCCGAATACGTAATAAATCGCTGTGCATCAGTGTGCATTTCACCGGCAGGAAGGTCGCGAGACGGACGCCTTTGAAAAACTCAGGGGGTGCCGAAAACTTCCGATTTGAGCGATCACTGGGGCTTACGCCGCCGCGATAATTATCATTCGGAATAAACTAAGAAGACATTTCTATCCCTGTTCGGACTACAATGGGCAACCGTTATAGTCCTTTTTTATTCGTTCTCTAAGGTATACCTTACGGAACAATCGGAAATGACCGATTTAGTATATAAAATAGCGTTCTTTAAGTTCGGGGATTAATTATAGAACGTTCTTTAATTATCGTTGACCTTAACGAACGTTTTGTTTATACTTATGTTAACGATGAAAAAGGAGCGATAACAATGACGGTATTCGGTTACGTACGGGTAAGCTCAAAGGATCAAAACGAGGGGCGCCAGCTCGATAAAATAAATGCAAAGGGCGTAGCAGAACGCAATCTATACGTCGATAAGGCCAGCGGAAAGGACTTTAATCGTCCGGAATACACGGTGCTGCGCCGGGCATTACAAGAAGGTGACCTCGTTTATATTGACGCGCTAGATCGCCTGGGCCGTAACTATGATGCCGTCATTGCTGAATGGCGCTATATCACACGGGAAATTGGCGCTGATATTATTGTGCTTGAGAACGAGGCGTTATTCGACAGCCGCAAATTCCGTGAAATGGGCGATATGGGCAAGCTAATGGAAGACCAGTTCCTATCGTTATTGGCGTATGTAGCTGAGCAGGAGCGTAAGAATATCCGGCAGCGCCAGCGTGAAGGCATTGACCGCGAGAAGAAAGCAGGCAAGCACCTAGGTCGTCCTGTTGAGGAATTAACGGATGCACAGCGTAAAGTATGGGCTGACGTGTACCCGCGTTGGAAAGCCGATCAAGTAAAGGCTGTCGAGTTCATGCGCTTGCTTGACGTAAAGAAGACGAAGTTTTATCGGCTTGTTAAACAATACGAAGAGAAAGGAGCAGCGGCGAAGTGACCGTTGCTTTTTTATTTACGCTGACCCCCCAGAGTACCCCGATCGGATAACCCGCAACTGGTGCACGGAATTTGCGCGCAACAAAAAAACTCTTTGACCATATTTTACCATCGGATAACTATATTCGTTAATAAGTGTGGATTCACGCATAAAGTGAAGATAAAATTTACGTAAATGCTTACGTGGAATAATTTGGACTAGTGAAATGCGTAACGTATTTTGGTACGATACGTTTGCGTAAAGTGATTTACGTAGAGTTACGTAGGAGGTATTTTGTTTGAAAGACTATGATTACACACCGGAAATTGTAAGAATGCTTGAAGAAGGAAAGACGACCGAAGAGATTGCGAAGATACTTAAAAGAAGCAGGCGTACAATCGAGGATCGGTTAAGAAAAGAAGGTTACGGCAAAGACGGAGAATGTTGGTATAAGAGAAGCGATGATGTGCAAGAAAGACAGCAAATACAGGGAGGAGTCAGACGAACAAAGAAAACTGATAAAATTGGCGCTTGGATATCAACATTAAGAGCAATGGCAAGAAATAAGAAGAACTTAAACGTTGAAGTATCATCTGATATAACAGATTACTACTTAGAAAAAATTAAAGAAAAATACAATATAGATGACGATGAAATTGTTCAACTTGGTATTTATGAACTTTATAAAAATCACGTAAAGTAATACAGAAGCACCCCGTCTGCATTAGACGGGGCTTTTCTATGTTTACATATGTATTTCTTCCTCAACGTCCTCATCCACTAACACTAATAGTTCGCAAATTCTAATATTTAAAACTGTGCATACCTTTCCTAAAGCATCTCGATGATATTGAACTGTAGTGTCATTGTATAAGCGACGGAGAGTTTCGAACTTTAAACCGGTTTTTCTTTCAAGTTCACGAATTGACATTTTTCTCTCGTCGAGAATAGTTTTTAAGTTTGATTTAATACGCATTAGTTTTTCCTCCTTAATATTTATTATTCAAGTATACGCTTCTGACTTAAAAAAGTTGTCAAAAAATTATTGACAACTTTATGTAGTCGGTTTAATATATGTTTATCGACAACTTTATGTAGTCAAATTAAGAAGTGGAGGTCGTCAAAATGACAAAACAAATCACTTACACACGCACGGTAATTGGATTCTACAACGTGTGCACCGCAGGAAGCGAAACAATCATCGCGACTCTTTCACCGCAGCAAATGACGGCGTTGCTCGGCTACACGCCTACAGGGTCGCTTGGCTGCGCGGAGGTGAACGGGCTATGATTATGGATAACGCAACTATCGAAGCTGATTTTCAGTATCATCGCAAAGAGAATCAGCGCATTGATCGCCGTATAAACGAACTAGGTATGCGGTGTAGACCGGAATTGTATTCGGAGGAAATGCTCGAATTATTGTTGCGTAGAAGGCACGTCAAAGCGGAATGCTTACGGTTGCGTGCGATGCGGCGACGGTAAATGCGAAAAAAGTTTATAAAACCGTCCCCACACACGGCTAGCCCAACGATATATACGTATATGCGAAATTTAAGACGCCAATCGGCGTTTTTTTTTACGTTTTTACGAAAAAAGTTTGCGGAAAATTGTGCGAAACGGATTTGACGAGCAACAAATACGGTGTAAGGCGAAAAGGTTTTTTAAATTATTTTCGATTTTATGAACCAAACGGGCGGGCGCAAACGGTTTTAATAAGTGTAAGGCGAAAAAGTCACACGGAAAGGGGCGGTAAATTGTCCGACAATAAACTCGTTTCAGTAGAGACGCAGCAGGAATACGATATCACCAGCGGCAAGTCAGAAACGCGAATTTTCGTAAAGATGTACGTATCAGCCGTTAAAAACGGATTGATCGCCGACATGGGGGCGGAACGATGGCAGACACTTTGCGTACTAGCTTCATTTATGGACGCAGAGGGTCGATGTTATCCGACGCAATACCAAATCGCTAGTGCGCTGAATATCCGAAGGGAAACGGCAAACAGACGTGTGAAATCGTTATGTGACTATCGCTGGCAGGGGCGGCCGGTCGTCATTAAGGAGCAGGCGCGGTCAAACGACACGCAACGCTGGGAGAACGCAAGATACACAATACTACCGGTCAGTCAGCTCGCAATATTCGATGGACAGCCGAGTGACGCGTAGGAGCACACGGCTAGAGCTAACATGGCTACACGTAACACTAACTATAGCCATTAATAACAAGAGCCAATATTAACGAGATAAAACATTGCGTCCAAAACCGGGACGGCATTTCACAACAAAGAACGTTGTTCATGCAATACGTTAAATAAGGGCGTGCCGAACGCATATTAAACCTACGCCAAATACACGAAAGAAAGGATTGGCGAAAATGACTGAAGTACAGAAGGGCGGCGCTACCGTTTCATTAAGTACCGACATAAACGTAATCACAGCGGAAATCAACGCTTACAAGCAGGTCGCAGGCGAGGCTATATTCGAAATCGGGCGCCGACTGAAACACGTTAAGGAGAACGACCTGGCGCACGGACAATTTACCGAATGGGTCGAACAATCTGCCGGAATACCTTACCGACAAGCGAACAGATTTATGAAAGTCGTGAACGAATTAACAGATGAAAAAATGACGACGTCGTCAGATTTGGGATTGAACGTATTATATGAAATCGCAACCATGTCGGAAGAATCACGCGACCAGCCGCACGTCGTCAACGGAGTCGAAAAGCACGTTCACGAAATGACCGTCCGTGAGTTACGCGAAGTTAAAAAGGCGCTTAAGGAAGCGGAGCAAGCCGCACGACAGTCGCCTAAAACGGAATACATCGAAGTAACCGACGAAAAGACCGCTGCCGAGCTCGAACTTTATCGTGAAATATACGGGGAGCTTGGCGGGGAAGGGAGGACGGCGCCGATCGACGACGAAACAGAGTTCCGGGCAATGTCTGCGATGTTCTCTTCGGAAGTGCGGGAGTTAGTCCAAAGGTTTTCATACTTGCGTAACTATAGCACCATCATACGCAATACAGACGACGCTACTCTACGTCAGTATGAAACCGCGCTAGAAACGCTGAAACAATTCACAAACGAAGTCGGCCGTGTGGTTGTCCGGGTTGACGGCGAAACAATAATCGATATGGAGGCGGTATAAATGGCAGTTACAGTAAAGGAACTTGGGAGCGGAAACATACAGAAAAGAGGTGGAGCAATTAAAAAGCTGGGGTTCTTTAGTCGATAATGGGCTCGCTGTCTTCGCTGCAATGGTAGGTCTTCCGGAAACCGCAACTGTGCAAGAGGTTGATCGCGCATTTCGGAAAGCTCGTGCGAAGGCACATCCAGACGCAGGCGGCAACGAGTGGGTATCTGCACGCTATAACACCGGATACGACAAATTTAAACGCCTTTATAAAGTGAACTAATAAATCGGGAGGAATCGTAATGAACACACCACGCGGCAAAGAGCAGCCGCCAAGTCCATGGAAAACCGCCATGTCCTTGAATCTCTATTATCGTAGGTTCTTATTATCGTATGAAAACCTTCGAAAAGGGATATTGCAGACGGCTTGCCCGGCTGCCTGAGCAGGTGATCTTCCTGCGAAGTTAATAAGCGCTAGTCAAACGGTGCACGTAAAAGTGCACGCCACCCTCGATAAACCGCGCCATATCAACGTTTCTAAACGATTTCCTTAAAGAGAAGGTAGTAAAAAGTGCACGCGTAACTAAGCGGAATGGGGTTATTACCGACAATATTAATCGGAATTAAAAGGGGGACTTACGATGGAAAACGTAAAAGTGATCGATGCGGTAATGGGCGCAGGGAAAACGACTTTCATGCTGGACTACATTAACGAAGCTTCTCCGGAAAAGAAGTTCATTTACATTACCCCATTTCTCGACGAAGTGGAACGGGTGAAAAAATCCGTCACGAATCGCACCTTCTTTTCGCCGACAAACGCTGTTGAGGGCGGTCGTAAGCTGACGAGTTTAAAGCGATTAGTAGAGGATGGCGCTAACATTGCTGCAACGCACGCGCTGTTCGAAATGGCGGATGATGAGTTAATTGATCTGCTTATGGCGTCGGATTATGTCCTGGTGCTGGACGAAGTTATGGACGTCATTACAAGAGCGTCCGTTTCCCAGGCGGACATGCGCCTTCTTATCGATAAGAGTTTCATCCGCATTGAAAACAATCGCGTCGAGTGGGTCGCCAGTGAACTGGAGTATGATTCCGGTCGCTTTGATGACATTCGCTTGCTTGCGCGGGCTGGCACGCTGTTTTATCACCGTGATAGTTTCCTTGTTTGGGCGTTTCCTTCGCAGGTTTTCCGGGCTTTCAGCGAGGTTTACGTCATGACCTACCTGTTTCCGGCGCAGATTCAGAAGTATTACTTCGAGCTGTTTCAGGTACCGTATGAGCTTAAAAGCATTAAAGCCGGCCAGCTGATCGAGCATGATACGAAAGCAGATAATCGTCCGGAACTGCGTCAGTTGATTGACCTTTATGATGGCGACCACAACCGTCACGGAGAGGGTCGGACTGCTTTTGCACGGGGCTGGCTGTCACGTCGGGATCCGGAAGATTTTGAGGTGATGAAAAGGAGTATGTATTCGTATGTTCGACGGATTGCCAAAGCGAAGTCTACAGACGTCATGTGGACGACGTTGAAAGACTATCGTTATGAGCTCGCTGGCAGAGGTTACTCAAAAGGATTCGTAGCTGTAAATGCCCGCGCTACCAATCAGTATGCAGACCGGAATACGCTCATTTACGCCTACAATCGCTTTATGAATCCGGAGGAAAGGGGGTTCTTCCAGGATAACGGCGTCACGGTAAATGAAGATTTGCTTGCGGTTTCGGACTTGCTGCAGTGGGTCTGGCGCAGCTGTATTAGGAATGGCGAGTCTATCAAACTTTATATCCCGTCGTCGAGAATGCGGCGGCTACTCAACGAATGGAGTAATTACGAACTTTAAGGAGGGGTTATGGTGGAGCAGAAATGTGTGTTGAGCTTGCGGATCGCCCGGCATTTGTTGGCGAGGGGATTTCAGCTCGTAGACATCGAGCCGAGCCGTAAGGTAAGGGGTCAGCTAGTTTTTGTTTTTGCGGAATCACAGGCGTTGAACGAAGAAATTGCTAGTTTCATCCAAAATAACTAAAACGGGGGAACGTACATGACAACGACTAAAGCATCCAAACAACCAGCAGCTAAAACGACTAAACTAGGTTACGAAGAAATGGCGAAAATGATTGCAAGCTCCTACCCGAATAAGTATCCGCAGCATTACGAACTGCATTCGGCTAATAAAGGGCTGCTTGAGCGTCTGGATATTGCGGACAGCTTGGCGAAGGAAATGTGGGAGTTTTTTGTGGCGTTGCAAAAGCCGGGCTACAAGCACACGATGCCTGCCCGGAAGGTTATGATGCCGATGCCGCGTGTTAAATCTTCCGTAGAGTTGCTGACAGACTACATTTTAGCGGAAGATCATGCTCTCGGTTTGATGCGAAAAGATTATGCGGACGGAAAGCTGGAGATTGACGATGAGGTGCCGCCGTTGGGTGAAGGGGCGCGCGACTTTATGGAAATGGGCGAACTAACCGAAGACGAGGAGAAGCGCGTTAGAGTATGCGAGATTTGCCAGTCGAACTTTATTGACCGCAGTAGAAACAAAATGGCCAAAGTCTGCGGCGCTCAGTGTGGCCGTTTCAAGAATCGACTGCGCAACCGGTCTGCTTATAACGAGAAAGTGCTCGGTCTTGAGGATGAGACTCGTCGGAAAGGCGACCGTCAGCGTATGGACCTCGAATATGGCTTCTACAATCCGTATGAAATGTGGTGGCTATCGAACAAGAGTGAAGGCGCTCGTTCTGCGGATAACCTAGAATGGATGATTTACAAGCAAGATTCGAAGCATGATAAGGTGCGCATGAACGGTAAACTAAAGCCGGCGTACGTTGGACGGGATGAGTTTGATAAAAAGCCGTTTAATTACCGGACTAAAGGGCGCGAAAAGGTGCGGGAAGATGATGGGAGAGTGTATCCGGTTATTACCCGTCACATTTCGGAGGTTATCGATGAGCCGAAGTTTGTAAATGCGGCAAAGATTGAGTGGCCAAAGAAAGAATGTGCCGCTATACCCTGCAGAATTCCCTATATAGGTGAGACATAGTAAGCTCTTTTTTTTGGGGCTTCGTGTACGGAAAAGGAGGGAAATGAATGGATGCTTCTATCTTCAAAAACTGCCGCTTAGCCAAAAGGATGTCTCAGTCTGCTTTCGGATCCTACCTCGGTATTTCCGAGAGCACTGTAGCGGCGATTGAGAATAAAAGACGCAATATTTCAGATGCGGTTCGGTATCGATTAGAGGAGAAAATCTCTGTTGATGACGAACTTATATTTTTTCGGCTCTATAAATCAAAATGAAAATAATTATCCATTATCATATTATCATACCTGTTTTGTAAAGTAAATAGCGTTTTTGGTGGAATTTTATGTAATTGAGGAACCGGCATTTTCGGAGGTGGAGACGTTGACAAACATGGAGCTAATCAAATATCTCGCGGTTCTGGCTGACTTGAAAAGAGCCGGTCTCCAAAACCAGCAGGAAGTAGACCGCGCGATCGCCGCAATTGAAAAACGATTGGGCATCGAGAGGTAAAAACGAAGACGATGAGGAGTGATGATGATGAGGGAGATGAAAACGAAACATTGTAGCCGCTGTGACCAAACGAAGAGATTAAAGGAATTCTATAATCCAGGCCGCCATTACTGTATCGCCTGTGAACGCCAGAGCGCAAAGTGGCGTATGCACTCGAAAGCAAATATTGCGGCTACTGCAGCACGTAATGCCGCAAAGAAAGCCGCCAAGTTCGGAGTGTACAGCGATCTTACTGCCGATGATGTGGCGTATCTGTTCACGATCTCAGGCGGCCGCTGTAGCTATTGCAATCGACTAGACCGGCTTACCCTCGAACACTTACTGCCAATGAGCAAAGGACATCCGAATACGATTTCCAACTGCACCGCGGTATGTGCCCGTTGTAACCAGGAAAAGAAAGACGGTGATTTCCTCGACTTTCTTGAGGTTCGGCTAAGACATCGAGAAGCGGACGAGCTTATGCATCAAGTGGCTTCGCGTCGGGGCGTTCCTTACCGCAATGTACTGGCTGAATTTGTAGAGGAACAGCGCCAGTGGAATAACGAGCGTATTCGTAAAATTATGGCCGGATGGGCTGCAGAGGAGGCGACTGGGTGAACAACGAGCTTTGGAAGTTTGAAACCGGATTTCTCTGCGGCTATACAGAGGATCGCGACCTCATTCGCAGAATCAAGCGGTATAAGCGGGATTGGATTATATTAGCGGATTACTTCAAGGGAAACCGTCTTGTTGGTGTTCAATTTAAGATTCCGATTGAGCAGCGGAGGTCGGCTGAAAGGATGTTTAATGTGAAGGCAGATAATCGTGAAAATAAAGCGATTTAAGCAGTTTTATAACTTACCCTACCGCTAGTATTCAAACGTAATAAAAGCCCGTCTGAGATGCCATTTCGCCTTGAAAATCTGTCAAATACACACACTTTTACATGGAGGTTCGGTCAGGATGCACATAACAGTCTGTGAGAGCGTCAATCGTAACGCAAAACTAGTAAAAATCACGAAAAATAATCGAGTGGGCTGGCTAAAAGTTGGTCCGCATGTTTCAAAGCGGCGTATTCAGTACTTGTCTAGCAGCAACGTTGTTAAATGGGAGGCTAACTGATGGAGAAATTAGAGCTCTATAAAAAGCAAAAAGCGGTACATGACGCTGGTTCCTACGGCCTTTACTGGGCGTGGTCAGGATTCGCAGAACGAGCGCACACATTAGAGAAAGAAATCGATCAGCTGAGACGCGACGGCACCGGAACTGAAAAGGAAATGTCCAAGTTAACCAGCCTTAGAGACTCGGCTATCCGAGCGGCGGATGATATGCACGAAAAAATGCAGGTGTTAATTACATCTTCGGATTACTTGAAAGATACGGAAAAAGAGGCGGTTGCCGAGTTTAATCGTTTTGCAGAAGAAAAGCAGCGAGAAGTTTCGGATGCACGAGCCCAATATTATAAAGTACTGTCTCCGTTTAAGGCTTGCGATCTTCACTCATTAAAAATCACAGGAGGGAAGCAGTAAATGGCTCGACAAAAACGGAAACCGCCGAAAATTTACAAGAAACAAGGTTTTATTTTAGCTGATTTACTAGCGGACGAAATTCGCGAAAAGCTGATGAAAATGACAATCGTTAAACACAACTAACTAAGAGGAGTTAATAAATATGGGAAAAACAATCGTAGAAATTAAAGAACTAATCAACAAGGCTCATGCAACTAGAGACGAAGCAACGGGCATTTACCGCGCTTGGCGCCAGAAATACGATCAGGAAGCCGGAAAGATACGATCAAGCCGTGAACTGACGCAGGAAGGTCAGGATAAACTGATCGCCGCACTTAATAAGCGTAAAGAAATAGAGGTTATGAAGCTCGCGGAATCCCAGGTCAGTCTTTATCGTAAGTACCTGGATGATGCCTATAAAGCAGCTGACAAGATCGCATATGCTCCGCTTCCAAAGGTTGATGAGGAAAAAGCAGCTCGCTGGGAAAAGAGTTTCGGTGAATTAAAAACGCAAGTCATGCTGAGTGATCCGAAAAAGGCGCTTCAAATGATTTCCGATTTTGTTACCAACACGGATGAGCAGGCTTTAGTTGATCGCGTCCGCCATGAGTTTTCTTCTCTTATTGCGCCGGTAATTTGACAAGCTGACATGCCAACCCGTTACAAGTTCAATGATCTATTTGAAGAAACGAAAACCAAAGCTCGCGGACCGGAAGGAGTCGAGGCTTTAAAAGCAATGGAGACGGCCGAGGCACTGCGCAACGGTCGTTTTTGGAGTTCTATCGTAACCGACAATGTTTCGACAGTCAGCTTAACGGCTCAGCAGAGTTTTGAAAATCCGGCTGCCTACTTCGCAGCTAATCCGGGTGCGGCAAACGTTAATACATCGCTGATATCAATGGAAGAATCCTTGCTGAGCGCGGAATACGAATAAGAAAAAAACTGCGGGTTTGAATGGCTCCGGCGTGACATACCGGGAAGTCAGACCGCATCAACCTCCGTTAAGCAAGCCGGCGTCGTGACCTTACGCCTCGGAACGAAGACACGGCGCCGTTTTCACGCAAAAAAACAAAAAAGGGGTCGTATACTTGAAAATTCTACACAGTGAAAACGGACAAATCGTCATCACAGGCGATGAATCATTACTAGCGAAAATTGAAGGCGAAAATCTCAATGAAATCAGCGTGGATGACATTCGCGTCGATGCGGATGAGTTGTCTAAGTTGTTCGAAATTGCTTGCGCTAGAAAAACAGTAGAAACGATCGGACGTTATTCGTTGCTAAAAGAAAAGTATCTCGCAACATACAGCGCATAAAGAGCGGCCCCACGCGGGCTGCTTTTTTATTTATGAACAAAGGGGATGAGAGAATGGACAGTTTAAATCGGAGAAAAATCATGAACTTAATGAGCGATACACAAGCTGTTGTAAACGGAATGAAGAAAGATAGAATCAGTAAGCGCAAAATCGCTCGTGTTACAAATCACCAGTTAGTGTTCGAATCAATGTCGCGCAGCCTTGACGAGAAGACAGCGAAGGCTGGAGCGCTTGCATTGTTACAAATCGAGGCTGTTCGTGCTTTCGCATTGGCGTATAATGAGCGCCTTGTTGATTTTTCTGAAATCGAGAAGATGGGTGCAAAGGTAACGGATATTGCCGAAGCTATTGAGAAAGTGGTCGGTGCATAATGGCAATGGACCTGACAGCTGTACTCCGTCTTCGAGATGAAATTTCGCGTCCTATGAAAAACATCCGCAAAACAATGGACTCGCTGAAAATCGCTACAGAAAACGCCAAAAACACAAATCAACAGTTTTCGCAAGGACTATCGTCGATGAAATCCGGCGCAGGCAGTGCAACGCGAGCTGTTGCGGGGCTTGCAGGCGCTATCGGAGGCGTTTACGCGGCGCAAAAGCTCCTCAACGCAACCGTCGGAGAAGCGATGAAAGTCGACTATAACCGCGTAAGTTTACAGGCGATGTTCAAAGGTGACCAAGCGGCGGCCGAAGAACTAACGAAGTTTATCGAAAACAAAGCGATGAACTCCGTTATGTCCTATCAAGATGTACTCGGTTCAACGCAATCATTCTCGACTTTGACGAAGAATACGGATCAGATCAAAGAAATGGTCGGATTAACCGAGCGGCTGTCGTACTTAAATCCGATGGAAGGCTTCGAGGGTGCAGGCTTTGCGATTAAGGAAGCGCTAGGCGGCGACTTAGTTTCGATTAAAGACCGCTTTAACTTGACGAGTGACCAGTTGGCTCCATTGAAAGAGGCGGCTTCACAGACGGAGAAACTGGCGGCGTTAAATAAGATTCTGAACGACGTTGGCATCACTACGGAATATCTCGGCACGGTTAACGACACGACATATGCAAAATGGAACAAGTTGACGGATACGGTTCAGGCCGCATTCCGGAAGCTAGGCGAAGCGGCGCTCACTTCGGTCGGGCCGATGGTCGATAAACTAACGGCGTTTATGGAGAGTTCGTCCTTCGCGAAGTTCCAGTCTGAGGCACAAACGGCATTTGCATCGATGTTTGAGTCATTTGGCGCTGGCGTGACGAAGCTGTACGAGAACCGCGCGGCTATTATGGAGTTTGCATCGAGTGCGTTAGTCGTATTGAAAGACGTTGGCAACGCGATTAAAAACATCGCAGTCTTTATCGTGGATAATTGGAGCGTCATCAAGCCGACTATTCTCGGAGTTGCGGCGGCGTTTGCAGCGTTTAAGATTATCGGGACCGTGGTGTTGCTAGTACAAGGAGCAATTAGCGTCTTCGGTGTACTTTCGAAGACATTTAAACTCGCGAAGACTGCATTTACGATACTACGATTGTCGATGCTATTATTCCCTGGCGGCTGGATTATCGCTGCAATCGGCGCGGTAGTAGCGGCAGGCGTATGGCTATATAAAAACTGGGATATCGTCAAGGCGAAGGCAGGTGAGTTGTGGACGTGGATCAAAGACAAGTGGTCAGCGCTGAAGGAAAAAACGGCTGAAACGTGGGACAGTATAAAGTCGAAAATCAGTGGCGCAATGGACGCAGCTAAGCAAAAAGTAAAGAATTTCTTCCAGCCGTTACTCGACTTTATTTCAGACGCAAAAGGGCGTTGGGAGTCATTAACAAGTAAAATAACTAGCTTCTCAATGCCGAAGATTAGCCTGCCGTCCATGTCGAAATGGGCGCAGAACCTTATTCCAGGCGGAGATAGCGGCGTAGATGGTTCAGCATTTCACGGCGAGCGTTTTGTACCCCGGGATAATATGCTCTACAAGTTGCACAAAGGGGAAACAGTTTTGCCAAGACCGGAAGCAGAAGTATATCGCGCAGGAAAGTCCGGCGTCAATAACGTCTACCTGACGGTCAACTATGCAGGCGGCCCGTCGCTTACCGAATCCGAAATGGAACGCTTCTCCGCGTTCTTAAATCGCAGATTGGCGCAGGCTGTAGAGGGGGGAGCATAACGAATAAACAAAGGGCTGCCTTCCGAGGCGGCTCTTTTTTTGTGCCTATAATCAGGAAATAACTTGTACAACGAAACCCACGCCGTTATAATTAAGAAACAATACACGTTACGTTGAATACGTAAGAACGAAAAAATACATAGCTACGATATATCGCGAAAATCCGGTTAAGTTAGCGTTTGGGGCTTCGATCGTATACCGCATAATTTACGATTGACAATCCGAACGCCATCGCATCATGCGGCTGCGGTTCATCCTTCTGAACAGCAACAGAAGCGGGAACACCGGAGAACTGCTGAAGCTAATCATTAAAAAAAGTTATTCTATTTACGATCTTCTTTACCGGTTCATTGGAACTCGATAAAAGAAGATCGTTTTTTAGCGGCAAATGAAATAAAGTTTTGCGGTTAGTATCTTTTTTTATTTTTCAGCGTCAGTAAAATGACAGCAGCCGGGATGGCAACATAGAAAACGATAAAGAACGCAATGATAAATTGGAGCATGATCATATCATACACAAAAACCACCTCATTTTTTGTTTTTTACTAATATGAACAATAACCAATTTTTTAATCGGCAATTTTTAAGAAGAACAAATAGAAATGGCTGGTTAGCCAGAAGAAAACCGTCCGGCGGAGGCTGGACGGTTTTTAAATTGGTCAAGGAAAACAAAAATTCACCTATGAAAAAACCGGCACACAGCCGGTTTTTTCATCAAATTTGTCTCAATGCTTCTCCTATTGGGACATCGCCGGAAACGATTTCAAAAATGCGGCCTTCTGTTTCGTGAACGAGTAAGCATTGTACGAGTACTTCTGCCACATCTGCGCGGGAAATGGTTCCGGTTCGGTCAGCAATTTGTACAGCCGCCGCCACTTTTCCAGAAGGGGAGTCATTTGTTAAACATCCGGGCCGGACAATGGTATAATTCAACCCGCTTTTCATTAAATGGGCATCTGCCGCGTATTTCGCTTCAAGATAATGACGAATAAATTCAGAAGCGGCATCCGGACGGTCAGCTCCCATAGAACTGAGCATAATAAATCGTGTAATCCCGTGCTGAACAGCTAAATTCACCGCTTTTATCGCGCCGTCGCGGTCAACGGCAATGGTTTTATCATGACCGGTTGAAGAGCCTGAACCGGCAGCAAAAATAATGGCATTTACATCATTTATCGCATAGCTGAAATCCTGCTCCAGATCGGCCAAAACAGGCTTTGCGCCTAACTTTTCCATCTCCCGCATTTGATCTGTTTTTCTGACCATTGCTTTTACATGATGCTGAATGTTTTCAGCCAGGCTGCTGACGGCGAGACGGCCTGTATGACCGGCGGCGCCAATAACGAGCACATTCATAGTCAATCACCCTTTTTATTGTTAGTTTACCCGCACTAACTGACTTAAAACAGGCAAGTATTGTGCAAAGGCTGGACTTTTACTGATGGGTCAATATAGGATTTTGTGTTATTCACAGCCGTTAACGCTTCACCCATCCAGTGGCGATTCGTTTTATGTTTCCCTCATATGCAGCGTTTTCCCAGCTGCGTAAATACCTTGACAGTAATGGAATTTTTCTCTTTCGCAAGCTCCCAATTTTTTAATGAGTGACCTCCCGCTGCTCTTTTTTCTTTATTAGACAGAACTTTTCAGACCAAGTCCTGTCTGAAATTAGTTGGCAAAATAACTTGAAAAACGATGTCAAAACGTCTATGATAAAACTAGTTGTGCACATTGTTAACATTTTGTGTCAAAATGAAACATGTTTTTTTATAACCATACGTGAAGAATATCACATTCTTTACCGAATATTTTAATAGAGGTGGATAAAGATGACAGTGAGAAAGCCGAAAATTGTAGTATTGGGCGCCGGTTATGGCGGTCTTGTTACCGTAACCCGTCTTCAAAAAGCATTGTCTGTTGACGAAGCAAACATTGTGCTTGTAAATAAAAATGATTACCACTATGAAACAACATGGCTTCATGAAGCTTCTGCCGGGACATTGCATCATGACCGTGTCCGTTACGATGTGGATGCTGTAATCAACCGCAGCAAAGTGGAATTTATCCGCGCGGAAGTTCAGGACATTAAGCCTGAAGAAAAGAAAGTTATTTTGAACACGGGAGAAGTTGATTACGATTACCTCGTGGTGGCACTTGGCGGCGAGTCTGAAACGTTCGGCATTGAAGGACTGAAAGAACACGCTTTCACTATATCAAACGTGAACACAGCACGTCAGCTCCGTGATCATATTGAATTCCAGTTTGCTACATATGCAAATGAAGAAGAGAAAAAAGAAGAGCGTTTGACGTTTGTTGTCGGCGGCGCCGGCTTCACAGGCATCGAATTCCTTGGCGAGCTTGCGAACCGTGTTCCAGAGCTTTGCAAAGAATATGACATCGATTATTCAAAAGTCCGCATTTACTGTGTAGAAGCAGCGCCGATGGTTCTTCCTGGCTTCGATCCGGAGCTTGTGAAATACGCAGTGGCACAGCTTGAGAAAAAAGGCGTCGAGTTCAAAATCGGCACGCCGATCAAAGGCGCAACAGAGACAGGCATTATCGTCGCAAAAGACGAAGATGAAACAGAAGAAATTAAAGCAGGTACAGTTGTATGGGCTGCGGGCGTCCGCGGAAGCAGCATCATCGAAAAATCAGGCATTGAAAACATGCGCGCACGCGTAAAAGTAAATCCTGATCTTCGTGCGCCAAACCATGATGACATTTTCGTCATTGGTGACTGCTCACTGATCATCAATGAAGAAATCAACCGTCCGTATCCGCCGACAGCACAAATCGCGATGCAGCAAGGGGAAACATGTGCCCGCAACATCGTGAAACTTGTAAAAGGCGAAGGCGACCTTGAAACATTTACGCCTCACCTTAAAGGAACAGTTTGCTCTCTTGGTGATGACGATGCAATCGGCGTTGTATTCGACAAGAAACTTACTGGCACAAAAGCATCATTTATGAAGAAAATGGTTGATAACCGCGCGCTCTTCCTAATCGGTGGTCCATCTCTTGTGCTGAAAAAAGGTAAATTTAACGTACTTTAATGTAAATGGATATGAAAGCTCCGGATATTTATTCGGAGTTTTTTTCTTTATCAGAAGGGAAGAGATCCGGTGAAAAGGGGAAAAGTTTGGTTAGCAGCAGCTGGCATTGTGATTGACAGCGAAGGACGCTGGCTCGTTGTTAAAAAAGGATATGGCGGCTTAAAGGGACAGTGGTCGCTGCCTGCCGGCTTTGTTGATGCGGGAGAAAGAGCAGATGAAGCGGCAGTGCGTGAAGTGAAAGAGGAAACAGGAATCGATGCGACAGTATGCGGTGTGGCAGGGATTCGGTCTGGCGTGATCCGCCATGATGTGAGTGATACGATGATCATTTTTCAAATGACGCCCGATAAAGAAAAAGAGCCGGCGGCCCACGAAGGAGAACTGCTTGATGCTCGCTGGATGTCGGCAGCGGAGCTTGAAGAAAGTCCGGACACATCCGTTTTGCTTCGCAGCATTGTGAATTTGTTTGTGACTGCAGGACTTGGCTGCCCGGAGATTCCAGACCCGGGTCCGCAGTTTGGCTACACCTCATACCGATTTTTCATTTGATATTTACATTTTTGGTAAATTAATATACTAATAAAAGTAGTCGAAAATGGTTATCTTAATTAAAGAAAAGATTATTTCCGTCTTTAGGTGAAGAAGAATCGGAAATACTTTTGCAAAACACCGGCAGTGACCCCCCTCGCTGCAGGTGTTTTTTGTCCAGCTCCAGGCGCCATCGGCTCGAGGTCATAAGCCAATCCCTTCTGGAGGGAAAAAGCGCCTCGCCAGTGATCGTCTTATGCTTGTCGCCGATACACAGGCACCTTACGCATTTCTTTTTTGTCACATTTTCGTTCATTGACCTTTCAGCGGCGGTTCAGTAAACTAAAAGTAATGAGTTTAGGGGGAATCGTTTCATGCATATCGCAACTGTGCTCGTGTCGTCATTGCTCTTTTTTGTGCTTTTTTTCGGCATCGGGTTTATTTTAAACATGCTGCTCCGGATGACCTGGATTATGGCGTTCATTTATCCGCTCGTCACGATTGCCATTGTCGATGGCATCAGTTCGTTTGACTACATATTTAATGCCGGTGAATCATTTCGTATTCTCGGAGAGCGGATCGTTGGACTGCAGCCGGTTGATAATACGATATTATTATGCGGCTTTCTCGGCGCGGTCGTAAGCGGATTTGTTATGCGGCTTCTCCGTGCAAAAGGCTATCAAATGTTTTAAAGAAAACCTTCAGGGAGGCACCTGAAGGTTCTTTTTTATGAGCGGATTTTTTTCATTACTTGATCTAATTTTTCAAGCCCGGCAAGCAGCTGCGGCGACGGCCGGCAAAAGTATTTCTCTTCCATCACATGAATTGGCAGGCCATTATATCCCGGCCGCTTTTTCACCACACCGATGTTGACTTTTTCCGTCATGACTCCGACCCACGCGAGAAAAAGGACATCCGGTTTTTTTGAGAGAACCGTTTCCCAGTCTGTCTGCACGCTGGCTTCTTCATGATCCGCAAAGACATTTTCCGCTCCACAAAGCGCGCTCATTTCGGTCAGCCAATTGGTACGCCCCGGGGTGAACAAGGGCTTGGGCCACCATTCCCAGTACACGTGCACACGTTGATTCCATTTGCGTATGCGATAAGATTCGAGCGACTGATGCCACCGCTCACTTGCAGAAGCACCGTCCACCCCGCATGAATCTGCTATTTGTCTGATCGATGCGCCGATGTCATCGAGAGAATGGGGATTCGTCACAATATGTGGAATCTTCCGCCGTTCAAGCTCTGCCACATTATTCTCCATTCCCGGCACACTGAGTGATGCCAGCACCACATCCGGTTTCAATGATTCAAGCTTTTCTATATCAATGGCTAAATCCGGGCCAAGTCTTACGCGCTCCAAATCCGAAAAGTCATCGACACCCACAATTTTATCGTCTATCCCTAAATATTCGCAAACCTCCGTATTGCTTGGACAAATCGACACAATCCTCAAATTCTGCATCACTCCTGCATTTTCTACTATAATAACACGTGAGGTGATCAATATGTTTACAATTAAAAACGGACCATTCACTGAAACAAATGCGGACGCACTCCTCGTTGGACTATTCGACAAGCCATTGAAATTTGAAGGCGTTCTGAAAACACTTGATGAATCCTTTCAAGGAAATCTTACCGGCCTTGTTAAAAATGGCGACCTTTCTGCAAAAAAAGGACAGGCGGCCGTTATCCCGACAATGAGTCAAATTCAAACGAAGCGTATCGTGTTTGCAGGGCTTGGGAAAGAAAAAGAAGCGGATTTTCACACGATTCACGAAGCGGTAACGATTGCCGCGAAGCAGTCAGAAACCTACGGCCTCGAATCGATTGCTGTCGCGCTTGATTCATTTGTTAATGAGAATGTGACAGCTGTTGAAGCAGCCAAAGCAATTTTTGAAGCTTTTTTCATGGCACGCTTTCACTATTCAGGCTACCGCACGCCAGGCAACGAACCGGAAAAAATATTAAAATCGATTGATGTGTGGACAGAAGCAGATGCGGTGGAAGTAAAAGCGGCATGTGAAGTCGGCCGAGCAATGGCCGGCGGGACAAATACAGCAAGGCGGCTTACGGCCACACCGCCAAACATGATGACTGCGTCTGATCTCGCCCATCATGCACAACAATTGGCGGATCAATACGGGTTCGATATTGAAATTTTAGAGCGGGAGGACATGGAGAAAATAGGGATGGGGTCATTTCTCGCGGTCGCACAGGGTTCGGCTGCCCCGCCAAAAATGATTACACTTAAATACAAGCCGAATGAGGACTGGAATGATGTGCTTACGTTTGTCGGCAAAGGCGTGACATTTGACACAGGCGGCTACTCAATCAAATCAAAAGATGGGATCGTCGGTATGAAAACGGATATGGCGGGAGCGGCGGCAGTACTGGGTGCCATGGAAATCATCGGCGAACTGCGGCCAGATCAGCCGGTTATGGCAGTCATTCCGGCAACTGACAATGTGATCAGCGGCCATGCATTTAAACCGGATGATGTGATCACGTCGCTGTCAGGCAAAACCATTGAAGTTAAAAATACAGATGCAGAAGGGCGGCTCATATTGGCGGATGCCATTACATATGCAAAACAGCAGCGGGCGGGCAGGATTGTGGATGTTGCGACGTTGACAGGCGGCGTCATTATTGCCCTCGGCAAAGATAAAACAGGCGCACTGACGAATAACGAGCCATTTTTTGAACAAGTGCTTGAAGCATCGCATGAAGCGGGGGAATTTATTTGGCAGCTGCCGCTCACGGAATTCGATAAAAAGCGGATTCGCCAAAGTGATGTAGCGGATTTGAATAATTCGCCCGGACGGGATGGACACGCGATTATGGGCGGCGGCTTTATCGGTGAATTTGCGGAGGAGACACCATGGGTGCATCTCGATATCGCCGGGAGCGCTGAAATGTCACCGGGCGTTATGACGCGCACACTGGCCATTTTAGCGTTATCTTAAAAAGCATTGACAAGCGGACAGGCGGTTTGCTATTGTGTAAACGATTCTTTAGTATTTTAATATAGTAAAGTGTAGGAGGAATATCGTCATGAATGCAGTTGTCACTGCTGTTATCATCATGCTCGTACTCAGCCTGCTCCGCGTCAATGTGGTCTTTTCACTGATTACCGGTGCATTATTAGGCGGATTGATCGGCGGGCTCGGATTGGAAGGAACAATCGCCGCTTTTTCGGAAGGGGTTGGCGGCGGCGCGAATGTAGCGCTTAGTTATGCTATGCTGGGCGGATTTGCAGTCGCCATTTCACATACAGGTCTGCCGGAAGCCCTCGTTGATTTTGTTTTAAAATTGATCGGCAAAAAAGAAGAAGCTCGTTCCAAAAAATTGCCGAAAGCATTCATTTTATTGGTCATTTTAATCATGGCTTGTTTTTCACAAAACGTCGTGCCTGTGCACATCGCGTTTATTCCGTTGTTAATCCCGCCGCTTCTTAAAATTATGAATGAGCTGCGGATTGACCGCCGTTTAACGGCAAGTGTTTTAACGTTTGGTCTTGTCACGCCCTACATGCTTTTGCCGGTTGGATTCGGACAGATTTTCCATTAAATTATTGTAACGAATATGGCTGAAAGTGGTCTAGAAGTGGAAATGAATCAAGTACCGGAAGCCGCGTGATTATGATGAATCTCAGTTGCCGGTTCAGGTTGAATCAGAAGCACTTGCCACCCAGCTCTGGACGGAGTCAATGGTATTTGGCGCACTGGCAGGTATCATCGCCTTGTATATTTTCAGGGCGATTCGCTGGAATGAAGCGGATCAATTGTTAACGAATGGGATGCGCATGATGGCATTTATCGGATTTGTCATGATTGCAGCATCCGGTTTTGCGAGTGTGATGGGTGCAACAGGAGACGTTGAAACTCTCGTTGAAAATTCGGCGGCAGCCATTGGCGGCAATCGTCCTCTCGGTGCGCTTTTAATGCTCGTTGTCGGGCTTCTTGTTACAATGGGAATTGGCTCCTCATTTTCAACTGTTCCCATAATTGCCACCATTTTCGTTCCGCTTGCGCTTGAACTTGGTTTCAGCCCGATGGCGGCCATTGCCCTTGTCGGAACGGCGGGAGCACTTGAAGATGCCGGTTCACCGGCTTCAGATAGTACGCTTGGGCCGACGTCCGGCTTAAATGCGGATGGGCAGCATGATCATATTTGGGATACGGTTGTCCCGACATTTTTACATTATAATATATCAGTCATTGTTTTTGGATGGATTGCAGCGATGGTGCTGTAAGTAAAGCGCCCGTTTCGTATAGGACCGGGCGCTTTTATTTTGATAAGGGGGAATGGGAAATGGACTTTAAAACAGAAGGAACACTGGTGGAAGCGCTTGGCATAGAAATGGTTGAAATGACAGAAGGGCGTGTTGTGATGACGATGCCGGTAGATGAACGGACCCGCCAGCCATTCGGGTATTTGCATGGAGGTGCTTCTGTTGCTCTTGCAGAGTCAGCTGCCAGTGTTGGTGCGGCACTGCTCATTGACCATGAAAAGGAATTATGTTTCGGGCTGGAAATAAACGCGAATCACATAAAATCAAAACGTGACGGTATCGTTACTGCAACTGCTGAAATCGATCACCGGGGCCGGACAACGATGGTCTGGACTATTAAAATAACGGATGAGGACGGGGCGCTCATTTGCCTGTCACGCTGTACGGTGGCTGTCGTACAGAAAAAATAACGTTTATCAAATGCTCAGCGGGGAAAATTTTCGATGAAGGAGGGATTTTTGATGCCTTGGAACAAAAATGACTATCCTGATTCGATGAAGAATCTGCCAGATGCTGTTCGCCGTAAAGCGATTGAAATCGCCAATGCACTTCTTGAAGATGGTTACGAAGAAGGTAGATCGATTGCCATTGCGATTGACCGGGCACGCAGTTCTGTTGGAAAAGAAGAGACGGGGAGACCGCATTATGAAGTAAAATCAAAAGATGACGGCTGGTGTTTAATGAAAAAAGATGGAAAGAGAAAAATCCTCTCTGGAGATAAGAAGCAGGAGCTGCTGACAAACGTAAAGGAATACGTGAGAGAACATGATGGCATTTTAGCCATCTATAAAGAAAATGGGGAAAAAGAAGAGACGTTATATGAGTAAAAAAGGGTGTCAGGAAAGCACATTTTCCTGACACCCATTTAAGGTTATTTTTTATTTTTCAGGTCATCACGGACACTTTTATCCCACATTTTCACACCGGAATTGTAGGCGGCGCGGCTGATTAGGTGGCCGGCTACCGGTGCGGTGATAAAAAAGAAAGCAATGCCGAGAAGGAGGCGGGAGCTGAAAAAACCGTCCTTGGCAAGAAAGAAAATAAATGTGCCGAGTAAAATGAACATAACGCCGAGTGTAGCACTCTTAGACGCCGCGTGGTTGCGTGTATACACATCCGGAAGACGGATAACACCGAACGCCGCGACGAGACTTAAAAACGCGCCTGCAAGCAGCAGAAACACAATAATAATGTCACTGATTACGGTCATATTCGATCACTTCTCCTTTTTCCAAAAACTTCGCGTAAGCAACCGTTCCGATAAACGCCAAAATCGCAATGAGCAAAATGATGTCTAAAAAGTTGCTCGTATTGAGAATCATCGAGAGAACAGCGGCGATGGAAACGAGATTGACACCCATCGCATCAAGCGCCACAATTCGGTCTGGTGTTGTGGGTCCTTTGACGAGACGGTAAACAAGCCCGAGCATGGCGATGGCCAGTATGATAAGTGATAATTTTAAAGCGATGTCGATCATCCCCGGCTCACCTCCATAATGGCTTTTTCAAACGAGTTTTTAATGCTGTCGACCGCTTCCGATACTTCGCCGATATCAATCGCATGAATGTACAATGTTTTATTGTCATCTGAAACATCGATCACAAGTGTACCTGGAGTCAATGTAATTAAGTTTGACAGCAAGGTTATTTCCCAATCCGATTTTAATTCTGTTTCAAGAGCGAAAATACCTGGACGCATATTCAACTTTGGACGAAGAACCAATTTAAGCACGTCGATATTTGCTTTAATCAATTCGAACAAGAAAAGGAAAAACAAATAGATCACGGCCCACACCCGGTGGAGGTAAAAACGGTGTCTGAAAAAACGGCGCATTCCGATCATAACGATTAAGCCCAATAAATAGCCAATTATGAATGTGCGGGCGCTGAATGACATTTGAAAAAACATCCAGAGAAACGCTAAAAATACATTTAATAAAATTTGAAAGGACATACCATCTACTCCTTTAACACGGCGTCGATGTAGATTTCCGGTTGGATGAGGGCGTCAACAGCCTGCATCACATAAGGATATACCGCTTCAGTTCCAACACCGTATAAAACAGATAGGACGACGAGCGCAGCTGCTGGGACAAACAGTAAGCCTGTCCGTTTTTTCACGTCGGGCAGCGGCGTTTCTGGTGTTTTCCAGAATACGGCCATAAACAAGTTTATGACGGAATATAAAACCGCTAAACTGGATAGCAGCACAATAATTGACCCGACATATTCGCTTTCTGCAAATCCGGAGCGGACGATTAACAATTTACCAGTAAAACCTGACAATGGCGGAATGCCGGCAAGTGCAAACGAAGCAAGTAAAAAGGTCCATCCAAGCGATGGATACTGGCGGATAAGGCCGCCCATTTTGTTCAAATTCGATGTGCCGGCGATATAAATCATAATCCCGCCGAGCAAAAATAATCCGGCTTTGATAATCATATCGTGAATTAAATAAAACACGGTTCCGGCAATTGATTCTTCCGTCATCGTCGCGATGCCGAACAGCAGAATGCCGACAGCGATAATGATATTGTAAATTAAAATTTGTTTCACATCACGATAGGCGAGCGCGCCGATGACACCGGCCACAATGGTTAATAACGCAAGCATAGACAAAATGTCATGCGTAAATGGCTGATCGTGATAAAAGAAAAGTGTATACGTCCGTAAGATCGCATATATCCCGACTTTGGTCAGAAGTGAGCCGAACAAAGCGAGGATCGGCGCGGGCGGTGCCGCATATGATCCCGGCAGCCAAAAATACAGCGGAAAAATAGCGCCTTTTAAGCCAAATACGATTAAAAATAGTACAGCGAGAACCGTAATAATCGGTTCACTGCCTATTTCGGAAATACGCACTGAGATATGAGCCATGTTCAGAGAACCGGTCACCGAATACAAAAAACCAACGGCAATAACGAAAATGGCGGATGAAATGACATTGACGAGAATGTATTTGATGGATTCGCGCAGCTGAATTTTCGTCCCGCCAATTACGATGAGCACGTAAGACGACATGAGCATGATCTCGAAGAATACGAACAAATTGAAAATATCGCCAGTCGTGAACGAACCATTCACGCCGAGCAGTAAAAACTGCACGATGGGATAATAGTAAAAATTTTCACGTCCGCTCCCGATGGATCGGAATGAATAGAGTACGACGCACAGCGTAATGACAGAAGCCGTCAATACAAGCAAAATGCTGAGCATATCGGATACGAGTGTAATGCCGAACGGAGCCGGCCAGCTGCCCATATCGACAGTTTGAATGCCGTCTGATTTCACTTTAGCCATGACAATAATGGCCGATATGACCGTTGCAGTCGAGGCTATGACGGATACGATCCGCTGAGCAGAAACGCTTTTAGACAAAAAGATTAACACAATCGCAGCGGCAAGAGGAATGAGAATCGGCAAAATTGGTAAATTAATCATCCGATTCTGTTCCTCTCAATTGATCCATATTGTCGGTGCCAAGCTCCTGATACGCGCGGTACGCGATAACAAGAAAGACCGCAGTAACACCGAAGCTGATTACGATGGCTGTTAAAATAAGCGCCTGCGGGATCGGATCCGTATACGCCGCCGCATTTTCTCCTAAAACAGGCACAGTACCTGTTTTCAATCCGCCCATTGTGAGCAGCATTAAATGCGTCCCGTGACTCAGTAGACCCGTTCCAATAATAATCCGCAGCAAGCTTTTTGAAAGCATTAAATAGACTGCCGCTGCAAACAGCAGACCGGCAATCATGCACATTAAAATTTCCATTATTCACTCTCTCCAATCGTTTGAATAATGGTCATGGTTACACCAATGACAACAAAATACACACCGAGGTCGAACAGCATTGCGGTGTGAAGCGATGTTTTGCCGAAGAGCGGCAGTTGAAAATAATCGTACGCATGTGTAAAAAAAGGTACGTTAAACAATAAAGATCCGGCGGCAGTTCCGGCTCCAAACAGCAAGCCGAGACCAATCAGGCATTTAAAATCAATCGGGAGCCCTTTCTTCACTGTTTTCATATCAAATGCAAGCAATAACAGAACGATTGCGCCTGATGTAAGCAACCCGCCGACAAATCCGCCGCCTGGATAATAATGACCAGCGAAAAAAATACGGACGGCGAAAAAGATGATCATGAAGAAAACAACTTTAGCGACGGTTTGAAAAATCACATCATTTGTTTTCATGCTGCTCGCCGCCTTTCTCCATCCGTAATTTAATTAATCCGTAAATACCAAGTGCGGCTACCGAGAGTACCGAAATTTCAAACAACGTATCGAACCCGCGGAAGTCAACGAGAATAACATTGACCATATTTTCTCCGCCCGCTTTTGAATACGTATTTTCAATGTAATACTCATTAATGGACGAAAATAATTTCGTGCTGTGGGCGGATATTCCGATTAAAGTGACGATAATCCCGACTCCAGCCGCAATGATCGCATTTCCGATCTGGAAGCCGATCTTTTCCTCATGCCGATACAATTTCGGCAAATGATAGAAGCAAAGCAGGAACAAAGCAGTAGATACCGTCTCAATAACAAGCTGCGTTAAGGCAAGATCCGGTGCGCGGAAAATGACGAAAAACAGCGATACACTGTATCCAACCGCACCGAGTGCAATAATCGAGGTTAAGCGGGATTTAGCCATCAAAATCGTCACGATGGAAATACAAAGCACAACGAGCAGCCCGGCTTCATAAAAACCAATCGGCGCCGTATTCGATGCATCAAACCGGAACGCATTTTTCGCCCACATGGTAAAACCAAGAATCGCAATGAAAAAAGCGAATATATAAACAAGATAGCTGCGGATAAAGCCGGTCATGTAGGCTTTTGTCAGTGAATTTGATCCACGTTCCGCCACATACAGGCTGCTATTATAAAATTGGTTCAGCGTGACTTTTCCCGGGAAATAATCGTACAAACCGATCCATTTCGGCAAAAACTTATACAAAACAATTCCGACAGCCACTACACCGATCGTCATTAATAATTCCACTGTAATGCCATGCCAAAAATAAATATTTACGTAAAGCTGATCACCTGCCGGGATAATGGATGGCACAATGGATGCCGCCGCCGGCTGGATCAAGCTGTAAGACAGCAAGTTTGGAAATAAACCAAATAGGATGACAAGCGCGGCAAGAACGATCGGAGAAATCAGCATGCCGGCTGGTGCTTCATGCGGTTTTTTCTCCAGTTTTTCGGGCTGAAATTTCCCGCCGAATACGTTAAATACAAGGATTATGCTGTAAATAAACGTGAACACGCTGCCGATCCAGGCAAGGACAGGGAGAAGCATGCCCCACGTTTCCAGCTGGAACAAATTCAACTCTGTCAGTTGTACCATGGATAAAAAGAACATTTCTTTACTAAGGAAACCGTTAAATGGCGGCAGCCCGGCCATGGAAAATGCACCGATGACAGAAAGCGTAAACGTGACAGGCATTAAACTCATCAATCCACCAAGACGGCGGATGTCACGTGTGCCGGTTTCATGATCAATAATCCCGACGACCATAAAAAGACTTCCTTTAAACGTTGCGTGATTAATTAAATGAAAGACAGCCGCAATAACCGCTGCTGTGTACAAATTATCATCAAGCGAATCAAAGTAAAGAGCTGCGGAACTAACTCCGAGAAGGCACATAATCAATCCGAGCTGACTGACTGTTGAAAAAGCAAGAATTCCTTTTAAATCGGTCTGTTTAACCGCATTAAAGGATGCCCATACCATAGTAAATAATCCAACAGCGCCAACAATCCAGAACCAGTAGCTGGAAAACGCAAAAATCGGACTGAAACGGGCGACGAGATAAATACCGGCTTTAACCATCGTTGCCGAGTGCAAATACGCGCTGACCGGAGTAGGCGCTTCCATTGCATCAGGCAGCCAGATATAAAATGGAAACTGCGCGGACTTTGTGAAGGCACCAAGCAGGATCAAGATCATCGCTAATAAGAAAAGAGGGTGGTTGTTTAATTCTGGGGCCTGTGCAGCGAGCTCCCGAATGCTGAATGTACCGCCCATGATCGACAGTACAGCAAATCCACCAAGCATCATCAATCCGCCAAATACAGTAATGAGCATCGATTTCATGGCCCCGTAACGGGAACGATCACGGTCAAACCAGTAAGCGATTAAGAGAAAGGATGAAATAGATGTTAATTCCCAGAACATGTACAGTGTAATGACGTTATCCGATAAAACGACGCCAAGCATGGCCCCCATAAACATAAGCAAATAAACGTAAAAGTGCTGCAGGCTTTCTTTCGTTTTTGACAAATAGTAGGTGGAGTACAGCACAACAAGTGCCCCGATTCCGGTAATGAGAAGAACAAAAAGCAGGCTGAGGCCATCAACATATGCTGTGAAGTCAATACCGAGAGACGGAATCCAAGAAACCGTTTTCGAAACGGAGTCATTATTCATCGTTACAGGAAGGTATTGAAGAAACGAAACAAACAGGACGACGGGTAAAACGAAAACGAACCAGCCTGTATGTATAGATGGTGCTTTTTTTCGCACAAAAGGAACGAATGCGGCCAATATAAAAGGAGCGAGAATGGCCCAGTGAAGCAAAGACAATGAAATCCCCCCTAAAGTTTAGTGCACGCTTAAAATTATAGCGTAAACAAAATGATTGTGCATTCTTATAATCCGATCTTCCTGAAAAGTTAATCATTGATAATAAATATGAAGAAATACAGTTATTTTAGCTGAAAAAAATTTTTTAGGTAGGAATAAAATTGTGCGGATTTTGCCAGAAACTGTACCTAATTTCCAAAAAAATATCGAAAATCACTTGTCATCATCACCATCCTCTTGCATAATGAACAGTGACTGACTGTGACAGGAGAGAATCATTTTGATGAAAAATTCATATTTAACCGGCTATATGCCGCTGTTAGCTATTTTGCTTTTCAGCCTGTCGTTTGCAATGTATGGACAGGCTCTTGTAGTCGATGTACTGAAAAAGGCTAATTTATATAACGGGATGCTCGATTTTTTTACAAAAACAGAAATGAACCTCGTCGTGATCGGCGGCCTCATGCTTTTCTTCACGATGATCTTCGCAACATTAAAGCTGCTGGCAAACACAGCGAACGAACTTGCACTTCTTTTCTTTTCAAATGACACGGAAGGTGAACTGTTAAAAAAAGCCCGTTTCGGTGCCGTTATTTATTTCATCGGCGGTCTTATATCACTTGTCAGCTTCTCATCGGCAGCCGGCATTATGATTATTTTTGCAGTAACGTCCATGGCTTACATTGTCTATTTTGTCTATAAATTAAGCCCGCATATCACAACACCACAAATGATCGGTATTATTGTGTTTGAAGCACTGTTCTGGATTTTCTTCGGACTGCTCCTGGCCCTCATTTTTATGAAGCTGTACAACGGAATTTTAGCCTCGCTGCCATTGTAAAAACGCACGGTCTCCTGAAATTAGCGGGAGGCTTTTTTATATGAGTGTCTGTAAACATGGAGCACGGGCAAAGTGAAGTAAGCGTGAGTTATTGAAAATGAACGTGACCAAATCGGAATATGTGAATAAAAAAGGGGCCTCAAAAGTTCATTGAGACACCCTTTTCATCATTACTATAGCCGGATTTTTGGTAAGGCCATCCGCACTTATGAGACAACTTAATCATGCATATTTATTCAAATAAAGCGGCGATCGCAGCGGCATCCGGTTTAATAACGCCTTTTTCCGTTACGATACCGGTAATGAATTCAGCCGGCGCCACATCAAAAGCAGGATTAAACACTTTTACGCCATCGGGTGCAACGTTCAGCCCGTTTACATGCGTAATTTCAGCGGGATCGCGTTCCTCAATTGGAATCGCATCCCCATTTGGTGTGTCGAGATCAAACGTCGACAACGGCGCCGCGATATAAAATGGAATGCCGAAAGACTTTGCGAGAACGGCCAGACCGAACGTTCCGATTTTGTTTGCGGCAGCCCCATTTGCCGCAATCCGGTCCGCGCCAGTAATGACAGCCGAAATGTTTTTCGTCTTCATCGTGTGCGCCGCCATGCTGTCGGCAATAAGCGTCACATCAACGCCGGCCTGCATTAATTCCCAGGTGGTGAGACGAGCACCCTGGAAAACAGGACGCGTTTCACAAGCAAACACGGATATATCAATACCGCGTTCTTTTGCTAAAAAGAACGGAGCGAGAGCCGTGCCGTATTTTGCGGTAGCAATGGAGCCGGCGTTGCAAATGGTCATAACCCGGTCACCCTCTTGAAACAATTCAAGTGCATGTTCCCCAATCGAACGGCAAACTTCCGCATCTTCCGCTTGAATCGCCAGCGCTTCAGCCAGCACATTTTCACGCAGCGTTTCCGCTGCATTCGAGCGGACAACCACATCATTCATCCGGTTCAATGCCCAGAATAAATTTACCGCTGTTGGCCGCGACTGTGATAAATAGCCGCTGTCCATAAGCACAAGCTCTTTCAATTCATGGATATCATTTGTCTCGTGGCGAAGCGCCGACAATGCGATACCGAACGCCGCCGCGATCCCGATGGCTGGCGCACCGCGAACAGCAAGTGATTTAATCGCATCAAACACGGAGGGAACGGATTCAAGCGTCAAATATTCCGTCACATGGGGCAATTTTCGCTGATCTAAGAGCTGAATCGTATCGTTCTCCCAAATGACAGACTGTGGAATATTCATTGTAAGCCCTCCTGAAATGCTGAGACAAGCTGATCAGCAGATGTAAACTGATGACGCTCTTTAACAAAGCGTGCCCCGATTGCCAGTGACCGTTGTTTCGCTTGAAGACGTGCCGCCTCATCTTCAATCCCATCCAGATCTTTGACATGCGCAAGTCCGATCGTCCGTCGGATCATTTCAAGTCCCATAAACCCGGCTGCCTGTTCAAAAATATCAGCCAGCAGCCATTCCAGATAGCCTTCTGTTTTTGCGAATGCTTCCGTGTTGTTTTCTTTCCATAAACGGGTAAATTCACGATTAAACACATCCCATACGGTCACAATATGAGCATACAGCGGCTCACGGCGTGAATCTTCGCGCGACAACGCATTCATAAACAAGTTCGCTGTAAAATGCGCAATATCGAACCCAAACGGACCATAGAATGCAAACTCCGGATCAATAATTTTCGTTTCTGTTTCACTCGCAAAAATACTGCCTGTATGAAGATCACCGTGCAAAAGAGCATCACCTGACGTTAAAAATAGCCGTTTTAGCTGTGCCGTATGAAGCTTCAAATTCGAATCCTGCCATAATTTTTCTGCATCCGGCCGCAAGCCCTCTTCAAAATCATTTGTTTCAGCATCGAAAAAAGGATCCGTAAACACAAGCCCTTCCGTAATATCACATAGTTCCGGATTGCAGAACGTGTTTTGTAATTTTTTCTTCTCTTGCGG
Organism: Domibacillus antri; assembly: GCF_001936625.1. Lineage (GTDB taxonomy): Bacteria > Bacillota > Bacilli > Bacillales > Domibacillaceae > Domibacillus > Domibacillus antri. Next base: position 48,545 of record NZ_MSDU01000005.1, read on the forward strand.
ACCCATGGCAAAATCAGATGTCGAATATAGTGTCCGAGCGATAAATTCACCAGTGTGCTGCGCGATCAGCGGATAATCTTCACCGTTAATGAATCCGGTGCGGGCAATCTCCAAGTGAGACAAATCTTCCATAATCGTAATGGCTAAATCCTTATCCGAATAGTAGACTTTAGGTGTATAATCAGGTGCAAATTTACCTTGCAGACGGAGTGCACGGTTTTCAATGTCCGCCCGTTCTAAAGTAAGAGGCCAGCTTTCACCAACCACTTTTGCATATGGCAGTGCCTGTTTAACAATGACACTTTTTTCTTTACCTTTTATATGAAACACGTAATTTAAATTTCCATCACCGATTTCGCGGCTGGAAAGGGTTTCAGATTCAGCGAATAAACCAAGTTTTTTCACAAGGGAAACGGCTGACCCGGTCGTTAAAGATTCATATGAAGACATGTTCATCCCTCCGAATATATTTACAATTTGACTAATACAATATATATTTATGTCTGAAATTGCAAGAAAATTTTAAGTAGGTGTATAAATGATTCAATTTGAACAATCGACATTATTAAATACATTGCCAAAGCAGTTTTTTGCGGCATTGACAAAAAAAGCGGCGCAGTATGTAAATGCCGGGCACGATGTGATCAATCTCGGGCAGGGAAATCCGGATCAGCCGACGCCGCAGCACATTGTGGATTCGCTGAAAGACGCATCAGACCGGACTGATTTTCATAGATACCCGCCGTTTCAAGGACAGCCGTTTTTAAAGGAAGCAGCCGCGCAATTTTACAAGCGTGAATATAACGTGGATCTCGATCCGGAAACGGAAATAGCCATCCTGTTTGGGGGAAAAGCGGGGCTCGTTGAACTGCCAATGTGTCTCTTAAATGAGGGGGATTATATGCTCGTACCGGACCCAGGTTATCCAGACTACTGGTCTGGTGCCGCATTGGCTGGAGCGCGAATGGACTATATGCCGCTGACTGCCGAAAATAGATTTTTGCCTGATTATGAAGCGATCGACGCAGAACGGCTTGACCGGGCTAAGTTAATGCTTTTGAATTACCCGAACAACCCGACAGGCGCACAGGCGGATGCCGCATTCTTTGACGGGACGGTTGAACTGGCAAAAAAACATAATATCTGCGTCGTTCACGATTTTGCCTATGGCGGTGTCGGTTTTGACGGGCAGAAGCCGCCAAGCTTTTTACAGGCGGAAGGCGCGAAAGAAACCGGTGTGGAAGTGTATACATTGTCGAAAACATACAACATGGCCGGCTGGCGTGTCGGCTTTGCGGCCGGGAACAAAAGTGTGATTTCAGCAATTAATTTATTGCAGGATCATATGTATGTGAGCTTGTTCAGTGCCATTCAACAAGCGGCCGCAGACGCATTAACAGGTCCACAGGATTGTGTGCGTGAGCTGTCTGCAATGTATGAGCGGCGACGTAACATCTTCATAGACGCGTGCCGGAAAATCGGCTGGAATGTCACTGCTCCGGCCGGTTCGTTTTTTGCGTGGCTGCCTGTGCCGAAACCTTACACATCTGCTCAATTTGCGGATATTCTGCTTGAGCAGGCTCATGTCGTCGCTGCCCCGGGAATCGGGTTTGGGGCGTACGGAGAAGGGTACGTCCGCGTTGGTCTCCTGACCGATGAGAAGCGGCTGGCAGAAGCGGTGGAACGCATTGGAAAGCTCGGTCTGTTCATTGACAAAAATGAAGAAAAGTGACACAATCCTAGTAAACTAGTAGGTATTCAGAATGGAGAACAAATCATGAGTGAAGTGATCGCAACGTACCGGCTTTTTGACCGGAACGGCAACTTTGAAAAAAAAGCGGAAGGGATTGCGCTGGGCCTCACGATAGGGTCATGGACCGACTTGCCGCACCTTGAACAGGAACAGCTCAAAAAGCATAAAGGGGGCGTTGTTTCCATTCAAGAAACAGGACGTGAAACAGCAGAAGGAAAGGAAGCGGATATCACAATCGCTTATCCTGCTGCAAACTTCAGTGCCGACTTGCCGGCTATTTTAGTGACTGTCTTTGGGAAATTGTCATTAGACGGTGTCATTCGCTTAATGGATCTTGATTTTTCTCATGATCTGGCAAAGCGGTTTCCCGGTCCAAAGTACGGAGTGGAGGGCATTCGTGAACGGACCGGTGTTTACGGGCGGCCGCTCGTGATGAGCATATTTAAAGGTGTCATCGGCCGCGATCTGTCGTACATGGAAAAGCAGTTGAGAGCACAGCTTGAAGGCGGCATTGATATTGTCAAAGACGATGAAATTTTGTTCGATAATAAACTGACATCGTTTGAAGAGCGTTTGAAACTGGGCCAGCAGGTGATTGCAGAAAGCGGCAAAAAAGCATTGTACGCGGTGAACTTGACCGGACGGACGAGCGATTTGAAAGAAAAAGCGCGCCGCGGTATTGAACTCGGGGCAACCGCATATTTATTTAATGTCTTCGCTTATGGACTTGATGTGCTGCAGGAGCTCGCGGAAGACCGCGATATTCCGGTTCCGATTATGGCACATCCCGCTGTATCCGGTGCGTTCACATCCGCTCCTTATCATGGCTTTTCAACGGAACTCATGTTAGGCAAGCTTGTTCGTATGGCCGGTGCGGATTTCACCTTATTCCCGTCACCATACGGCTCGGTTGCACTTGAGCGGGAAGCGGCTTTAAAAACAGCGGAAATGGCGCTGGAAGAAAGCATCTATAAACAGACATTCCCGGTACCGTCCGCCGGTATACATCCGGGTCTCGTGCCTGTTTTATTCGAAGATTTCGGCATCGATTCAATCATTAATGCAGGCGGCGGTGTACACGGGCATCCGAACGGCGCAGCGGGAGGCGGACGCGCGTTCCGTCAGGCAGTGGACGCCGTTACAGCCGGACGGACACTTGAAGAAGCGGCAAAAAACCGGGAAGATTTGCGCGCCGCACTCGAATTGTGGGGAACAGGCAAATGATAAAAAATCCGGTATTGATCTGTGATTTCGATGGTACGATTACGGAAAACGATAACATTATTGCGATTATGAAACGGTTTGCGCCGGACGGCTGGGAAGAGTTGAAAGAAGTTGTTCTTTCGCAGCGTATTTCCATAAAAGAAGGTGTCGGAAAAATGTTTGCGCTCCTTCCATCGTCGCAAAAAGAAGAGATTACTCAATTTATTTTAAATGATGCAAAAATTCGTAGGGGGTTTGCGGATTTTGTGGCGTATGCGCGCGATGCCGGCATTCCTCTTTATATTTTGAGCGGCGGGATGGACTTTTTTGTAAAGCCGATTTTGAATGGTCTTGTACCGGAGGATCATATTTATTGCAACCGGGCCGATTTTTCAGGCGAATACATTCAGATACATTGGCCGCATTCATGTGATGAACATTGCTATAATGAGTGCGGCTGCTGTAAGCCATCCATCGTACGGAAGATCGCGAAGGGGAAAGACATTATTGTCATCGGTGATTCCATTACCGATCTCGAAGCCGCGAAACTGGCGGATTTCGTGATCGCACGGGATTTATTGCTTGATAAATGCCGTGAACTCGGTTTGAACCACAAGCCGTTTGACACATTTTATGATTGTCTGGATCATGTGAAAGAGGGTATCGGATGAATACATTGCAATTAAGATGGAACGATTTGGCTGACGTAAAGAGGGAGCTGGCGGCGCGTGACTGGTTTCCGGGAACAAGCGGGAATTTGTCCATTAAAGTGGACGATGCATCGTTTCTCGTGACAGCGAGCGGGAAAGATAAGCGGAAAGAAACAGCTGAGGATTTTCTGCTTGTGGATGCGGCTGGTACCGCCATTGATGGTTTTGCCGGCAAACCGTCTGCAGAAACACTCTTGCATGTGGAAGTGTATGGAAAAACGGATGCAGGATGCAGTTTACATGTTCATACAGTAGATAATAATGTGATCGGTGAATTGTACGGTGAAGAGGGCGAAGTGACGTTTACCGGCCAGGAAATCATTAAAGCATTCGGCGTTTGGGAAGAAAATGCATCGGTCACGGTGCCAATTATTCTGAATCATGCGGACATTCCGACGCTTGCCAAAGAATTTGGCAAATATGTTCGTGCAGATAACGGTGCGGTATTAATCCGCAATCACGGAATCACCGTCTGGGGACGCGATGCCTTTGAAGCGAAGAAATTTTTAGAAGCATATGAATTTTTATTTTCATGGCATATTAAACTACTCATGTTGAAAGGAAGATGAACAAATGGCAGTGATTCAATTTCAGGAAACAGGCGAACGTATTACGGATAAAAATGCAATTGACGCCTTTTTAACAGGCCAGGAAGTGATTTATGAGAACTGGGATATTACGAAACTTCCCGAAAATTTACGTGAAAATTACGCGTTGACGGATGAAGACAAGCAGCAGGTGCTTGATGTATTTTCCGCGGAAATTAAAGATATTTCAGAGCGCCGCGGCTATGAGGCACATGATGTTATTTCCTTATCAGACAGCACGCCAAATCTGGATGAGCTATTGACGAATTTTCAAAAAATTCATATCCATACGGATGATGAGGTTCGTTTTATTGTGAGCGGCCACGGTATTTTTGCGATTCAGGCGAAAGACGGCCAATTTTTTAATGTTGAGCTTGAGCCGGGGGATTTGATTTCTGTACCGGTTAACACGCGTCACTATTTTACATTAATGGAAGACCGTAAAGTGGTGGCAGTCCGCATCTTTGTTACAAAAGAAGGATGGGTGCCAATCTACGATGACGAGCGTGAAAAAGCATAAAAAAGAATCGGAGCCGCCGTTCACAGGCTCCGATTCTTTTTTTATTGTTACCTCATAATACGCCGCCAAATAAGCTGGTGCGGTGCATAGGATTCCATGTAGCGGATATTATCGTATTTGCTTTCGTATTGGTCTTTGCCGGTCCAGACAGCTGCAGTGTACCCTTCAGTCAATCCAACAAACCATAGATCACGATAGTTATTGGTTGTACCCGTTTTACCGCCGATATAAGGTGCAGAGAAATTGGCTTTTTTGCCGGTGCCATTTTTCACAACACTCGTCAGCATTCCGCGCATGTTCATCGTTGTGGCTGTGGACCAGACACGGATAGGCTGCTCTTTCCATTGGTATAGAACGTTGCCTTGTAAATCAGTTACATTTTTAATGGCGTGCGGCTTTGTAAATGTGCCGTCTACAAACGAACTGTAAGCACCGGCCATTTCAAGTGCGGTGACGCCATATTCGAATCCCCCGAGTGAAGCGGATAAGTTAACACGATCAGATTGAATGACACGGTCAAAATCAAACTTGTCCAAATACGTGAAAGAGCGTTCCATCCCTGTACGCACATACAGACGGGCGGCAGCGGTATTATGGGATTTCGTTAACGCTTCATTCAGCGTAACCATTCCGTATTCTGCTCCGCTGTAGTTTGAAGGGCAGTCTCCTTGATAACAAAACTTATCAGCTGACACTAAGTAATTCGGGCCGGCGCCATATGTGTCCATAAAAGGGCCGTAATCAAGCAGCGGCTTGATGGTTGAACCCGGCTGGCGATACGCCTGAAAAGCGCGGTTAAAGCCTCTATTAAACTCTCTACCGCCTGATAGAGCGACAATATCATGTGACTGATTGCCGACAACAGCGGCCGAGCCCTGTACAGATGATCCGGCGAGCACGTTATTAACAGCGTCCACCGCTTTTTGCTGCATAGCAGGATCAAGAGCGGTATTAATGACAACACCGGATGCGAGGACTGCTGAGACACGCGCATTCAACTTTTCTTGAATGGCATCCCGTGCATCGCCTTCCGCGTTAATAAGCTGCTGGTCATAGCCTTCCGTTTCTGCAATTAAATTTTTTAATTCATCCATGACATAAGTCGAATAGTCCGGGTAAAGATCAAGACGCGGACGCACTTTTAACGTAATGGTCTCGTTTTTAATTTGTTCTGCTTCTTCAGGTGTTATAAATTCTTCGCGCGCCATGATATCAATAAGGCGTTCCTGGCGTTTCTTCGTATTGTCAAACCGTTTGACCGGATCATACAGAGAGGGATTATTCGGAATGGCGGCAATAAACGCCATTTGTGCTTTCGACAGCGTGTCAACAGGCTGCTGGAAATAATACTGTGCGGCTGCTTCAACACCGTACACTTGATGGTTGAAGTAAATCACATTTAAATACAAATTTAAAATATCTTCTTTTTCTAGTTTTTTCTCAATTTGATAGGAATACAAGATTTCAGAAATTTTCCGCGCCAGCGTCCGGTCCTGTGTTAAATAAATGTTCCGTGCGACCTGCTGAGTGATCGTACTCGCCCCTTGCTCAATTTCGTCTGACTGTGCATTGACTAAAAAAGCGCGCATAACGGCGGCTGCATCGATGCCGGAATGGTCATAAAAATGTTTGTCTTCCGATTGTAAAAACAACTCTTTTAAAAAGGACGGTATTTTCCCGCCATCGACGACAATCCGGTTCGGCTGGTAAAGTTCAACATATGTGCTGCCATTCTTATCGGTTATCTTGCTTGCCTGCGGCAGGTCCACTTCTTTAATAATGATTCTTTCTTCTACGTAATCATCAAAATTTTGTACTTTCTCCGCTTCAGCATTGGCGTAATAAAACGTCAGCACGGATACGGGAATCAGCAAAATAATGAGTACGTACCCAAAAACCGTTCTCATTCACTAACCGCCTTTTTCGAGGTTTAAAGTTTCATATGTATCATCATAAATGAAAAAAAGATGGAAATAAAGGGCGTTTCTTCACAAAAAAAGGCTATTCGAATGAAATTTTGTACATGAGCGCGTATTCTTTTTTCACGGATTCAAGCGCCTGCAAACTGCGGGCTGCAAAGGCATCGCCTTTTGACTGCAGGCGGTTTTCGAGCTTTGCGGCTGCTGCAATGAGTGATTCGATGTAATCCAAAGCTTCCCCGTCAAACGGATGGACAGCGGATTCGGCAATATTCGCCTGTTCGTTGTACGCAAGTGCTTTTCGTTCGTGAAAAAACGGCACGTCTGCTTCGTTCGGATTGTGCAGATCACCCTGGGCAGGGTGGCGCAGAACAGATGATATCTTTACTGTATAGCCGCCGGGACGCAGACCGGTAATGGTGCCTGTATATTTGCCGGATTTATAGTGTGCGGTTACGTGATCGCCAATGTTCATATGATCTCCTCCTTAAAGATTTATTGTATCAATTTTCCTCATTTAATGGAAATGTCACAATCCCGCTGTTTGATTTATAATAGTCTCCTGCTATAATAAACGGGTAGCTTAGAATGGAGGCATTTACGTGCTGACGAACTTTATTCTCAGTTTTGGTAACTTTTTATATTTTCCGGAAGACAAGTCAGAATACATTCCGGCTGCGTTTTCCATGCTGGTTTTTCTGTTAATGGCCATTGCTGTCTTCTTATTGATAAAGCGGGTGTCGAAAAAAGAGGAGCAAAAAACGAAGCACCTTGAAGAACAGATCCGCAAGGTAAACGAGAAAACTAAACAATAAATGAAAGAAGACATTCCGCCGCGCGCGGGAGAGGTTCGCGAACTCCCTCTATAAAAAACTAAGAAAAAAACCGGCCTGTGGCGGTTTTTTTCTGTTGTCTTCGCGCACCTTTTCTTTCGAATAGAAAGAAGGAAATAAGACATGATAAAGAATGAAAAAGCCGTTGTTGTATTCAGCGGCGGCCAGGACAGCACAACCTGCCTGTTTTGGGCAAAAAAAACGTTTAAAGAAGTGGTCGCGGTGACCTTTCATTATGGACAGCGTCATGAAGCGGAAATTGACGCGGCCAAAGATATCGCAGCGGAACTGAATGTCCCGCATCACATTCTTGATATGGGGCTGCTCGGACAGCTCGCTCCGAATGCGTTAACGCGTAATGATATTGCGATTGAAGAAAGGGAAGGACAGCCGCCGACTACATTTGTTGAAGGGCGTAATTTACTGTTTTTATCGTTTGCGGCGATTCTCGGCAAGCAGTATGATGCCCGTCATATCGTAACCGGTGTGTGTGAAACGGATTTCAGCGGCTACCCGGACTGCCGTGATTCATTTGTGAAATCCCTCAATGTCACACTGAATTTATCAATGGATTACGAATTCGTTATTCATACGCCGCTGATGTGGCTCGATAAAAAAGAAACATGGGCACTGGCGGACGATCTTGGTGCATTTGACTATGTACGTGAGCATACATTAACGTGCTACAACGGTATTAAAGGTGCCGGCTGCGGTGAATGCCCGGCCTGCAAACTTCGCCAAAACGGGCTCGATCAGTATTTGGCTGAAAAAGGAGGGGACGTGCGATGATGCAGCAAATTTACCCGGCCCCCATGCATGATTTCCGCTATGAGTTAAATAAAGATTTTCAATTTGCCGCGGCACATTACGTACCGCATGATGAAGCAGGCGCATGCCGCAAATTGCATGGCCACACTTATTTTGCGAACATTACAGTCGCCGGTGATGATTTAAACGATTCCGGATTTCTTGTGAATTTTCAATTGATTAAGTCGCTTATTCATAAGCGCTTTGACCATACTGTATTAAATGATGATCCGCTCTTTTCGGAAGATATATCAGAGCGGTTTCCGACAACGGAAGCCGTGGCGCGCACCATCTGGGAAGTGGTGCAGAAAGAACTTAATGAAACACCAAATAAACCGAAATGCCTGCAAGTATATTTGCGGGAAACACCGACAAGCTATGTTGTGTACCGGCCGAAAAAAGGGGATTTCTCATGATTCCAGTACTTGAAATATTTGGCCCGACTGTGCAGGGAGAAGGAGCCGTCATTGGCCGTAAAACGATGTTTGTCCGGACAGCCGGCTGTGATTACCGCTGCTCATGGTGTGATTCGGCTTTTACATGGGACGGCAGTGCAAAAGAAGACATCCGCAAGATGACGCCGGAAGAAATTTATGCAGAGCTTCTTGAAGCCGGCGGCGATACGTTTGATCATGTGACGATTTCCGGCGGCAATCCAGCCCTTTTGCCGCAGATCGCCGGCCTGCTGGACTTGTTTAAAGAAAAAGGGATTGTATCCGCTCTTGAAACACAAGGGTCCAAATTCCAGCCGTGGTTTCGAGACATCGACGAGCTGACGATTTCACCGAAGCCGCCAAGTTCCGGCATGATAACGGATTTTGAAAGATTACGTCATATCCTTCAGAACGTGTCCGGTCAAAATGTCAGCTTGAAAGTCGTTGTATTTAATGAAGAAGATTTAGCGTACGCGAAAAAGGTGCATCATCTGTTTCCGGATGTTCCATTTTACCTTCAAGTCGGAAACGACCGTCTTGAAGAAGTGGACGATCAAAAACTGCTTGTTCATTTAGCCGGCCGCTATGAATGGCTTATTAATTTAGTGATGCCCGACCCGGATTTTAAACGGGTCCGCGTTTTGCCTCAGCTTCATACATTTGTGTGGGGGAATAAAAAAGGTGTCTAACACATAGTCCGCTCTTAAAAGAAAGAGCGGGCTTTTTTATAGGGAATTCTTCCTGCTTCAATCCTTGAGAATTTGTTTCATATCGTTTAAAATTTTGAAAAGGAGGTGGAAATGATGAACGAATATACTGTTGCCGCCGACGAAAGCACGAAAGAAAACGAACATATGTATCGGCGGATTATTGAATACTCTGTTGAAACGATTGTTATACATAGAAATCATAAAATCTTATACATAAATGAATCAGGGGCCCACTTTTTTAAAGCCCCGAAGGAAAAGATCGTCGGTTCAAATGTGCTGGATCCTTTTCAAGAAAAGGATAAACAGATGATTGTGGAAAGAATTCGCCACGGAATGAGTGGTACGGGACCGGCTGAAGTCATCGAACTGACGATCTCGAGGTTTGATGGTACAAAAGTGGAAGTGGAATTGTACTGTCATCCTGTCATGTTTGGGGGCAAGAAAGCGATTCAAACGGTTTTTCGTGATATTACAGAGCGTAAAGAAGCAGAAAGGCGTTTAAATGATCGGGAGAAATTAGCGTCAACTGGTCAAATTGCCGCCGGTATTGCACACGAAATAAAGAATCCGCTTACATCGGTAAAAGGTTTCTTGCAGTTGTTGAAAGAGTCCTATTCACACCCTTATTTAGATGTCATGGATGCTGAATTGGAGAAAGCACTGGAAACGTTGATAAATTTACTGCAAGTATCGAAACCGGATTTTCAGGAAGAACCGCTCGTCTCTATTAATTTTTGCAAAGAACTCACTTCACTCATGCTTCTATTTCAGGAAAGACTTTACAACGTAATCGTTGAAATGGATTTAAGAGACTCGGAGAAAACGATGCTAGGGAAGAGGAACTTATTTTTAAAAGCCTTTTTTAATCTTATAAAAAATGCGGTAGAGGCGATTGAAGATAAAGGGAAAATTACCATTCAACATTATTATGAAAATGAACAAATCCATATAAAAGTGATCGATTCGGGAGTAGGCATACCAAAAGATAAATTGAACATGCTGGGAACGCCATTCTTTTCCAGCAAAAGTGACGGGACGGGCCTCGGTCTGACACAAGTTTTTACAACGGTTCATGAACATGGAGGAATAATCCGCGTTGAAAGTGAAGTCGGGCATGGAACGACTTTCCATGTGAAGCTGCCTGTGAAATAAAGAAATACCCCGCCAAACTAAATGGCGGGGCTGCTTTATGTTAAAGACTGAACTGCTTTTTTCATCCGCTTTAGTCCATCAGCTACGAGCGAGCGTGGACACGCAACATTGATCCGCATAAAGCCGTCACCGCCGGGTCCGTATTTTGCCCCGTTTCCGAGCGCTACTCCGCCCTCGTCTAAAAATAACGCCAGCAGCTCTTTATCTGAAAGCCCCAGTTTCCGGCAGTCAATCCAGACGAGATAGCTTCCTTCAGGTTCCATAACCGTCAATTCAGGAATTTCCTTCTCGATGTATTCTTTTACAAGACGTACATTTTCTTGAATGTAGTCTATTGCTTCATCAAGCCATTCATGTCCGTAGCGGTACGCGGCTTCCATAGCGGCAATCCCCATTTGATTTAACGTAAATGCTCCTTGACGGGCAAACACTTTTTGTATCTTGGTCCGAAGCTCTTTATCAGGCGTGATCAATGCCGATGCCTGCAGCCCGGCCAAATTGAATGTTTTGCTTGGCGCGATAAGTGTGACCGCATTAGCAGAAAACAGGCCGATCGGAATGTGTTTGTGCGGCGCCCTTGTCAAATCGCTATGTATTTCATCTGAAACAATGTAAACTTCATGTTTCTCGCAAATAGCCGCCAGCTGTGTCAATTCGTCTTTCGTCCACACGCGGCCGCCTGGATTATGAGGTGAGCAGAGAACAAACATTTTGGCGTTTTCTGAAACAATTTTGGCTTCAATGTCTTCAAAATTCATTTCATAGCGATGATGTTGAAGAACCAGTTCACTATGAACAAGAGTCCGGTCATTTTTTTCAATCATATCAAAAAATGGATTGTAGACAGGCGGCTGCACGATGATGGCATCGCCCGGTTCTGTCAGCGCTTCGATTACCGCGCCGATTGATGGAACCACACCATGATTAAATAAAAGCCATTCTTTTTTGATTGTCCAGTCATGGCGGTCATACATCCAGTCTATGATCGCCTCGCGCGTGGAGTCCGGCACGAGTGTATAGCCGTAAATCCCGTGAGCCGCTTCTTTTTTTACAGCTTGAATCACGGCATCAGGCGCTTTGAAATCCATGTCAGCCACCCACATTGGCAATACATCTTCTTTTCCGAACACCGTTTTTAATCCATCCCATTTCACGGCATTTGTCCCGCGCCGTTCCACCACTTCATCAAATCTTGACATCAAATCCACTCTCCCCGACAATAATGTTACTACTTATGTTAATTCAAAATGAAGGGTGATACAAATGAATGAAACGGCACAATTAAACTTTGCACTTGCAGACGTATTGAATGGCTTTGATCCATTTCATGCCGGAGCGGGCTTCTATGATACAGAAATTGCTGACTCCATTTACGCGGTCCACCGTATTGATGAAAAAAACAAACTGGCAGCAGCGATCCGATCAATTTATGAACATTCCTTTGACGCGCCAATGCCGGGTGGAAATCCAACTGAACTCGCAGAACAACTGCTGACGATTAAACATAACTCCTCTTGCTCTTTGTGAAAAATCACAAAAATTCATGATAATTTTAGTGAAATGAACAAACAGGGACCGTTTTTGTTATAATGGAATATGAAGTTTTTGACATACTTGAGGAGGATCAATCATCATGAAGCTGAATGAAAAAGAAGTGGAAATCCTTGAAATTCTGCAAAAAGACGCACGCTTTGAAGCGGCCGACATTGCGAAAATGATCGGGCTCGCGGAAGCGGAAGTGGCGGAAACGATCCGCCGCCTGGAAGAAGAAAAAGTCATTGTTCATTATGCGACGCTCGTTGATTGGGCGAAAATGGACAATTTTACGGGCGTTACAGCGATGATCGATGTGAAAGTCACACCGAAACGCGGCGTCGGCTTTGATGAAGTGGCAGAAAGGATTTACCGCTTTAAAGAAGTCAGCTCGGTTTATTTAATGTCGGGTGTTTATGATTTATCGGTTACTGTAGAAGGAAAATCGATGAATGAAATTGCCCGTTTTGTATCTGAAAAGTTATCGACACTTGAGTCCGTAGTGTCGACAACAACGCATTTCCAGTTGAAAAAATATAAGCATGACGGCATGATTTATACGTCGAAACAGCAAGATAATCGAATCGTGGTGTCGCCGTGATGACTGTGACAAAGAGCTATATTGCGAAATCAGTAGAAAATATGCGTCCATCAGGCATCCGGAAATTTTTTGATTTAGCGGCAACGATGGAAGGCGTTGTGTCACTTGGTGTTGGTGAACCGGATTTTGTCACCTCCTGGTCTGTCCGTGAAGCCGCGATCTCTTCATTGGAGCGGGGCTTTACCTCTTACACAGCGAATGCCGGCTTAATTGAACTGCGCCGGGAAATTGCTCATTACATGGCGACCCGTTTTCAGGTTCATTATTCGCCGCAGGATGAAATTATTGTCACAGTTGGTGCAAGCCAGGCGATTGATATTGCCATGCGTGCGATCACGGACCTGGGAGACGAAATTATCGTTGTGGAGCCGTGCTTCGTGTCCTACGCCCCGCTTGTTGAACTTGCCGGCGGAAAAGCAGTCACGATCGGGACAACAGGTGATTCCGGGTTTAAATTGCAGCCGGAACAGCTTGAAGCAGCTATTACATCAAAAACAAAAGCCGTGCTTCTATGTTATCCGAATAATCCGACCGGAACGCAGCTCGATAAAGAAGATTTGGAACTCATTGCTGACATTGTGAAAAAACACGATTTGCTCGTGATTGCCGATGAAATTTATGCGGAGCTTGCATACGATCAGGATCATACATCGATCGCATCACTTGATGGAATGCGTGAGCGGACGATTTTGATTAATGGCTTTTCGAAAGGGTTTGCCATGACCGGCTGGCGTCTTGGCTTCACATGTGCTCCCGTGGAAATTTCCGGTGCCATGCTGAAAATTCATCAATACGCGATGATGTGCGCGTCAACACCAGCACAGTATGGAGCGATTGAAGCATTGCAGCACGGCATGACAGACGTGGAAAGCATGAAGAAAGACTATAGACAGCGACGCAATTATGTTGTTCAATCGTTTAACGAGCTTGGTCTTGACTGTCATTTGCCGGGCGGTGCGTTTTACGTATTCCCGTCTATTCAGTCAACCGGTCTTACATCTGAGCAATTTGCCGAACAGCTGCTTCTCGAAGAAAAAGTAGCAGTCGTACCCGGATCTGTTTTCGGTAAAGGCGGCGAAGGTTATATCCGCTGTTCATACGCATCGTCGATGGCCCAATTACAGGAAGCGGTCAAACGAATCGGCCGATTTATTGAAAAAAAGCAAACAAATTAAAAAAAGGGAAGAGCACCAAAAGGCTCTTCTCTTTTTGTTTTATCAAAAAAAACGAATTGCTTGCACCGTATATAACAAGCGCATTCAAGAGGCCCGGCAGCCTGCCACTCATATTTGTCCGAAAAACCGGTGATTTATTTCATGTAATATAAAAGTGTGGTATAATATCGCGACGCATAAAACAAGAAAACAACTAAAAACTGGAGAGATTTGATGGAACAAAAATTTGAACCGGGGCAGATTGTCACCGGGAAAATCACCGGCATACAGCCATACGGGGCGTTTATTGCGCTCGAACATGGCCGCCAGGGACTTGTTCACATATCGGAAATTACGCATGGCTTTGTGCGGGATATTAACGATTATTTAACAGTCGGAGAAGACGTAACGGTAAAAGTGCTGTCGGTCAACGAGGATGAAAGCAAAATCAGCCTGTCCATCCGGGCAACGGAAGAAGGCGGCCGTCATCAGCGGCGGGGCATTCAAATCGATGACGATGGAGACGGGTTTCATCCATTGAAAGACAAGCTTCAGGAATGGATTGAGCAGTCAGTCAGAGAAGAGCGGAAAAAAGGGTGAATATATGGCTTGCGGATGGGTCGTTCGCCGGCGTACAATGAAAGCGGAAGCAAGAATTAATCAAGAGATAACAAAATGATGATAAAAGAGGCGAATGTAAATGGCTGAAAATTTAAACTTATTCACATCGACCCAGAATGTCATTAAAGAAGCACTTACAAAACTCGGGTATACAGAAGAAATGTACGAGCTGTTAAAAGAGCCGCTCCGTATGCTGACAGTGCGGATTCCCGTTAAAATGGATGATGGATCGGTCAAAATTTTCACCGGCTACCGCGCACAGCATAATGATGCTCCAGGACCGACAAAAGGGGGAGTCCGTTTCCATCCGGAAGTGAACGAAGAAGAAGTGAAAGCGTTATCAATGTGGATGACGTTAAAAGCGGGTATCGTTGACTTACCTTACGGCGGCGGCAAAGGCGGTGTCGTTTGCGATCCGCGTCAATTGTCCATGCGTGAAATTGAGAATATCAGCCGTGGTTACGTCCGTGCCATCAGCCAGATTGTGGGACCGACAAAAGACATTCCGGCGCCGGATGTCTATACGAATTCACAGATAATGGCGTGGATGATGGATGAATACAGCCGCATTCGTGAATTTGACTCGCCCGGCTTCATTACCGGGAAACCGATCGCGCTTGGCGGTTCACACGGCCGTGAAAAAGCGACTGCCCAGGGTGTGACAATTTGCATTCATGAAGCAGCCAAAAAACGCGGAATTGACATTAAAGGTGCCCGTGTCGTGGTGCAGGGCTTCGGCAATGCCGGCAGCTACCTGGCGAAATTTATGCACGATGCCGGCGCGAAAGTGGTTGGCATTTCGGATGCTTATGGAGGTCTTCATGATCCGGACGGTCTTGATATTGATTATTTACTAGACCGGCGCGACAGCTTTGGTACGATTACCACGTTATTTGACAATACGATTACGAATCAGCAGCTGCTTGAAATAGATTGTGATATTTTAGTGCCTGCTGCGATTTCTAATCAAATTACGGAAGAAAATGCCCGCAACATTCAAGCGTCGATCATTGTTGAAGCAGCGAATGGTCCGACAACGCTTGAAGCGACGAGAATTTTAACGGAACGCGGTGTGTTGATTGTACCGGATGTTCTTGCAAGCTCAGGCGGTGTTACGGTTTCTTACTTTGAGTGGGTGCAAAACAACCAAGGCTATTACTGGACGGAAGAAGAAGTTAATGAAAAGCTGCATGAAAACTTAATTAAAGCATTCGATAACATTTATGAAATATCGCAGACGCGCGGCGTCAACATGCGTCTTGCCGCCTACATGGTTGGCGTGCGCCGTGCGGCAGAGGCTTCAAAATTTAGAGGATGGGTATAAACCGGCGGACGAATAGCCGGTTTTTTTTATTTGTTCAAGTTCAATTATTTGATAAAGCCCCTGCCTATTTCGCATAATAAATTTGAAAAGGAGTGAAAGCAGTGAATGAATTTGTATACTGGAATCCGGTGAAGTGGATTTTTGGAAAAGATACAGTGAATCAATTGAGAGACAACATCGCTCCGTACGGTGAAAACGTACTGCTTGTTTACGGCGGCGGCAGCATAAAAAAAAGCGGCTTATATGATATCGTATTAAAACAGCTTGACGGATTTAATATTACAGAGTTATCGGGCGTGGAACCGAATCCCCGCTTATCAACCGTAAAACGCGGGGCAGAACTATGCCGCGCCCATAATATCAGCTTTATTTTGGCCGTCGGCGGCGGAAGTGTCATTGACTGTGCCAAAGCAGTCGCGGCAGCAGCGAAGTTTGACGGCGACCCATGGACGTTTATTACGAAAAAGGCCCCTGTTAAAGGTGCGCTTCCATTGGGCACCATCCTTACATTGGCGGCAACAGCATCCGAAATGAACTCTGGATCGGTTATCACAAACTGGGAAACGAATGAAAAACTCGGATGGGGAAGCCCGCATGTTTTCCCGAAATTTTCGATTTGCGATCCGTATTGGACAACGACGGTACCCCGCGACCAGACGACATACGGAATTGTGGATATGATGACGCACATGCTGGAACAGTATTTTCATAATGCGGATCAGACAGACGTTCAGGACCGGATGATTGAAGGTACATTGAAAACAGTCATTGAAACAGCGCCCAAGCTTATGAGCGATTTGCAAAATGAACAGCTGCGGGAAACGGTTATGTTTGCCGGCACAATCGGTTTAAATGGCATGCTGCAAATGGGTTACCGGGGCGACTGGGCAACGCATAATATTGAACATGCTGTATCCGCTGTATACGATATTCCTCATGGCGGCGGTCTTGCGATTCTATTTCCGAACTGGATGAAACATAATATTGACGTGAAGCCGGAGCGTTTTAAACAGCTGGCAGTACGTGTATTTGACGTCGATCCTGAAGGAAAAACAGACAAAGAAGCAGGGCTTGAAGGCATTGAAGCATTGCGTCGTTTCTGGACATCGATCGAGGCACCATCCCGACTGGCTGATTATCAGATTGACGACAGCCGCATAGACGAAATGGCAGGGAAAACATTGTTTAACGGTCCGTTTGGGAACTTTACAAAACTGGACCGTGATGATGTTACAGCCATTTTGCGTGCATCTCTATAACTGGGCGGAAATAAGCCCGGTCTTTCCCGTTGTTTTTCCTTGCGAAACCACGGTCAGTCGTATAGAGTATAGTGGAAAAAATACAGTTAGACGGAGGTTTTTTGCGGATGACGCATATTCAATTTGATTATTCTAATGCCCTTTCATTTTTCGGCGAGCACGAAATCGAGTATTTGCGTGATGCAGTGAAAGTAGCGCACCATTCCCTTCATGAAAAAACAGGTCAGGGTAATGACTATCTTGGGTGGATTGATTTACCGGAAGATTACGATAAAGAAGAATTCGCCCGCATTCAAAAAGCGGCTGAAAAAATCCGCAATGATTCCGACGTGTTAATCGTGATCGGCATCGGCGGTTCATATCTTGGCGCACGTGCGGCTATCGATATGCTGAATCATAGCTTTTATAACGTTCTTTCTTCGGAAAAACGCAATGGGCCGCAAGTATTCTTCGCCGGTAACAACATCAGCTCTACATACATGAGTGATTTGATCGAATTGCTGGACGGAAAAAACTGGTCCATTAACGTCATTTCAAAGTCAGGAACCACAACCGAACCGGCACTAGCCTTCCGCCTCTTCCGTGACCTTCTTGAAAAGCAATACGGAAAAGAAGAAGCGAAAAGCCGCATTTATGCAACGACAGACAAAGCGCGCGGTGCACTCAAAACGGTAGCGGATGAAGAAGGGTATGAAACATTCGTTATTCCGGATGATGTCGGCGGCCGTTATTCGGTGTTGACAGCCGTTGGTTTACTTCCAATTGCGGCAGCCGGAGCGGATATTGAGGCAATGATGCAGGGGGCGCGTGATGCTCGCGCAGCGTACAGCTCATCTGAACTTGAAGAAAATCAGGCCTATCAATACGCAGCTGTCCGCAATGTTCTTTACAACAAAGGGAAAACCATTGAAATGCTCATTAATTATGAACCAGGCCTTCAATATTTCTCTGAATGGTGGAAGCAGCTGTTTGGAGAAAGTGAAGGAAAAGACGGCAAAGGTATTTTCCCATCATCCGCAAACTTCTCAACAGACCTTCATTCACTTGGTCAGTACGTGCAGGAGGGGCGCCGTGATTTATTTGAAACAGTCATCCGAGTTGAAAACCCGCGCAAATCATTAAATGTAGAAGCGGCAGAAAATGATCTTGATGGTTTAAACTATTTAGCGGGTCAAACGGTTGATTTTGTAAACAACAAAGCATTTGAAGGAACGCTTCTTGCACATACAGACGGCGGTGTACCAAACTTGACGGTATCGATTCCGGCGATGGATGCGTATACGTTTGGATATGTGGTATATTTCTTCGAAAAAGCATGTTCCATTAGCGGCTACCTTCTTGGTGTCAATCCATTTGACCAGCCGGGCGTAGAAGCATATAAAGTAAACATGTTCGCCCTTCTTGGCAAACCGGGCTTCGAAGAAAAGAAAGCCGAGCTTGAAAAGAGACTCCGCGGGGAATAATCCCCCGGAGTTTTTTTGAAAAAAGACTTGCCTGTTTTAGAAAAATCGTTATAATATAATCTAGGCATGAGACGGGGCATTAGCTCAGCTGGGAGAGCGCTTGCATGGCATGCAAGAGGTCAGCGGTTCGATCCCGCTATGCTCCATACTATAGAGTGTATTGGGTACTTTCACCTGTACGCCGGATGTAAAAAACCTCCTTCACCGAAATGGGAAGGAGGTTTTTTCATGTCCCTTCAATGTCTACATGGTGTACATTAGGGATTTCAGAGATCGTATAATAGACCTCTGTTGTGCGGCGCTTAAAATAAACGCCGACGGTTAAGGTAATTAAATGGGTATGATTTGTATCATCATGTTGAATGCGAATGCGCTTGACCGAAATGTCTTCCCGTTCAATCGCTTTGATCGTTTCCTGCACGTTATGACGGCTTACTACATTAAACTTTACATACAGAGTTTTCTCTTTCAGTCTTCCCGGTCCGGCAAAGCGGATTGACCATGGTAAAATTTCAACGGCAAGGATCAGTAAAACAACACCGGCTATCGCAGCAGAATAAAAGCCAGCGCCTACTACAATACCAATACCGGCTGCTCCCCAGATGATAGCTGCAGTCGTCAAGCCGGAAATGCTGTCATTTGCCCGATGTAAGATAACACCTGCACCAAGAAACCCGATACCGGAAACAATCTGTGCAGCCAAACGGAGTGGATCCATGGTGACATTTACATCGTTACTGCCGGAATAATGATAAACAGATTCAACGGAGACAATTGTCAAAAGGCAGCTGATAATTGAAATGACAAGGCTTGTTTTTAACCCGGCCGGTTTATGTCTTAATTCACGCTCGAGTCCGATAACTGCCCCGAGCCCTGCTGATAACCCAAGCTTAACTAATGTTTCAATATCTATTGTCCATTCCAAACAATGACACCTCTTTTCAGATTGAATAACACATTGGTTTTATTATATTTAAACATAGACAACCATAAAAAAAGAGATTGATTTAGTTCAAATATATTCGGTACAGGAGTTTGCTAAGTGAGAATAGAACATAATAATAAAGTTTTTAAAAAAACACTTGCATCGTATTTAGCATTCATGCTATATTATTTCTTGTCCGCTAGAGATGCGGTAAAAAAACTTTTGACAACAGGTCAATGCTGTGTTAAATTAGTTAAACGGCGCTGCCGAAATTGAACATTGAACATTGAAAACTGAACAAAATCAATAAAAACGTCAACGTTTTAGCATTAAACTTTCTATATGAAATGCCCGTCATTTCGATAGAAAACTAATGAGCAAGTAAAACTACTT
>NZ_MSDU01000050.1 GCF_001936625.1 Domibacillus antri
GAAAGACAAGAAAATACGCGGGATGTTCCCGGCTCCACCAACAACATACCCCGCAAAAATGGTGAATTTTAATCCGGAGTGATTGGGGTAAAGTAACTCGGCGTTGACAGCTTACACGAAAATAATAAATTGTATAATGGCGGAGAAATATTTTACAGCTATAACGATATACAGAGATTTCTCCCATCAAATATTAATCACACAAAAATTATCAACCAACTTGTTTTAGATACGACAAACATCTTTAACATAGAATTTGCTAACGATGGGCTTGTTATTTCATATAAATAAATCGAGCCAGAGTAGATTATAAATCAACTCTATTCCTTTTACTTCCTTATTCCTTTGCAAAAAACTGTCTTTCTATGTACCCACCTTCCCTGCCACCTCCTTCTAACCCTTGGTATAGGTGAATTTCCATATTATGTAGGCGAATTAGTTGTTCTCTAATTCGCTCTTTTTCGTCCTATTTTTTGTCAGAATCCAGCTTTTTCAGGTAAATTAGTTGTTCCCTGAGTTCCTGGATTTCTTCTTCTTTTTCACGCCTTTTCTCATGCTTTTTCTCGCTCTTTTCCTCCTTCTTTTTCTCACTGGCTTTTTTCTTTCCTTTCAAACCGAAGGTTTGTCGGTCTTTCTCTCACGCTTTTCTTCTCTTTTTTTCTCCCCCATTCTTTTTCCTCAGGCTTTTCCTCTCTCTTTTCATCCAATAAAAAAACACGAGGAAAATCGGCTGGTGATTCCGATTTTCGCTCGTGTTAGGGAACGTTTTATTTGACCAAGAATACAGTTTATTTGACTAAGGAAGAACTTAATTTTGCAGGTACAGCCCAAAGTAGAGCGGGATTCAACTTATTCAACCGTTACTGATTTCGCCAAGTTACGCGGTTTATCTACATCGCAGTCACGGTGTAAGGCTGCGTAGTAGGCGATGAGCTGGAATGGAACGACAGCTGCGAGTGGTGCGAGCAGTTCGTGTACGGCTGGCAGCACGAAGCGGTCTCCTTCTTGCTCAAGGCCTTTCATGGAAATAACGCAAGTATTGGCGCCGCGTGCAGCGACTTCTTTCACGTTGCCGCGGATGTTCAAGTTAACAGATTCCTGTGTCGCAAGTGCGATAACCGGTGTACCGTCTTCGATCAATGCGATTGTACCGTGTTTCAATTCTCCGCCGGCAAAGCCTTCCGCCTGGATGTAAGAGATTTCTTTCAGCTTCAAGGCACCTTCAAGGCCGACATAATAGTCAACAGAACGGCCGATAAAGAAGCAGTTGCGTGTTGTTGACAAATAGTCACGCGCGATTTGTTCGAATTCTTCTTTTCCGTCACAAAGGACTTCCATTGCATTCGCCACGATGCCAAGCTCATGCACAAGGTCGAAGCCTGTGTCGATGCCTCCTTTTTTCGCTGCTGCATCGGCCAAAATGGACAGAACGGCAATTTGCGCTGTGTACGCTTTTGTAGACGCAACGGCAATTTCCGGACCAGCATGAAGAAGCAGTGTGAAATCCGCTTCACGCGACAATGTAGAGCCTGGTACATTTGTGATTGTCAATGCTTGGTAGCCCAGTTCTTTTACTTTTACAAGTACGGCGCGGCTGTCCGCTGTTTCGCCGCTTTGTGAAATAAAGATAAAGAGCGGTTTTTTCGATAGAAGCGGCATGTTGTACACAAATTCACTTGCGACATGAACTTCTACCGGAATATTCGCCATTTGCTCTAAATATTGCTTGCCGACAAGACCGGCATGGTAGCTTGTGCCGCATGCCACGATGTACAGGCGGTCCGCTTCGGTTACGGCATTAACGATATCCGCATCAACCGCCAATTCACCCTGGTCATTTTGATAAGCCTGCATAATTTTGCGGATCACAAACGGCTGCTCGTCTGTCTCTTTTAACATGTAATGCGGATATGTGCCTTTTTCAATATCACCGGCATCCAGTTCCGCCGTGTAAGGAGCGCGTTCAATTGTTTCACCGTTTTCGTTTTTAATCGTCACGCTGTTTTCTGTTACCAGCACCATTTCTTTGTCCATCAATTCGACAAATTGATTGGTTACTTGCAGCATAGCCATCGCATCAGACGCAACAACATTGCAGTCTTCGCCAAGGCCGACAAGAAGCGGGCTTTTATTTTTTGCTACATAGATTGTTTTTTCATCTTCTTTATCCAAAAGGGCAAGTGCGTAAGACCCTTTTAACAGTGTCAATGTTTTACGGAATGCTTCTTCTGTTGTCAGTCCGTCTTTCGAAAACAAGCCAATTAACTGTACGATGACCTCTGTATCTGTATCGCTTTGAAGCGGTACATCAAGCAAGTATTCGCGTTTTAATTGCTCGTCATTTTCAATTACACCGTTATGAACGAGTGTATAACGGTTTGTTACATTTTGATGTGGATGCGCGTTGTAACGGCTCGGTACGCCATGTGTCGCCCAGCGGGTATGACCGATTCCTGCGTTTGATTTTACATTTTCATCAACAACCGCGCGCAAATCAGCGATACGTCCTTTTTCTTTGAAAATGTGCACACCCTCTTCGTTGCGCACAGCAATACCGGCAGAATCATAGCCGCGGTATTCGAGCTTCTCAAGCCCTTTCAATAAAATTTCTTTCGTATCTTCGCTGCCGATATATCCAACAATTCCGCACATATTCTATTTCCTCCTGAATTGGAGAGGCCGGCAAACAAGCGCTGATCAAGCATATTGCCTGCCGCGCCCCTGCATTTTTTTGTATTTGGCACAAATTCAATCCCTTTGTCCACCGGGTTGCCCCGTTGCTTTAAGGATGAACATGACAGTTGTGTACCGCAACCGGGAGGCATCCGCCGAATCGTCGATAAACCTCCTCCTCGTCAACTAAGCGTATCGTCGTCCCGCTCAGTTCAGGCGCTTTAGGGTAAAACAAATAAACCTTATTCCGCTCCTTTCCGCATATCCTAAAAAACACGATAATCATACCTTTTTCCACGCGTTCCGTCAATTAAAAACTTATTTTCGCTGCCGTAATAAAAGAAAAACAAGGACAGCAGCGAAAAGAGAGGCCGCTCCCGTGAATGTAAACACATCGTTCAACCCTGCTTTTTCAGCAATGACACCGGCCAAAAGCGGTCCGAGAAAGATGCCGATCGCATAAAACGATTGAAAAAACCCCATTGCCGACATTCTATAAGCAGCCGGACTGACCTGCACCACTTCGCTTAGCAAAATCGGAAAAACAAAACCGAGCGCAAGCCCGATTACGGCATGCATACTACTAAGAGATGCAAGTGAGGAGGAAAATGGAACGGCTGCGAGAAAAATCGCTGTGACAAAAAAGCAAACGGCCAGCACGACTTTATTGTATCGGCTGTTCAGCTGATAAAATGCGAGGCTGAGTGACGCAAGGGCATGCGGG
Organism: Domibacillus antri; assembly: GCF_001936625.1. GTDB lineage: Bacteria > Bacillota > Bacilli > Bacillales > Domibacillaceae > Domibacillus > Domibacillus antri. Next base: position 3,398 of record NZ_MSDU01000050.1, read on the forward strand.
ATAAAAAAGGCACATGTCAGCCAGATAAATGACTGCTCCTCCACGCGTAGATCGGCTGCATAAATCGGGCTGAATCCAAAAATGGTAATAAATAAAACCGCATGGGCAATTAACGATAAAAATGTCAGCAGTTTTAAATACGGTATTTTGATGGTTTCTTTTATGTGATGCACCGTACTTGCCGGAGCAGTAAATGACCGGCGGCGCACTTCTTTAATGTTCCATGCAAAAAAGATGCCGAGAATAGACGCTGCCGCCCCGATCCAGAACGGGAAATCCCAGCCGAAAGCATGAACAAGCCAGCCGCTGATAGCCATGCTGAAAAACTGTGTCGCCACCGTCACAAACTGCATAATCCCCATCGCATTCGAGGCACGGTCCGCACTGAAATAATGCGAATATAAAACCGTCGCCATCACCCACATCGACGCGGTAATACCGGCAAGCAGCCGGGCAATTAAAATGATCGTGAACGATTCAAAAAAAACGAGCAGCAGGCTGCTGATCAACGCCATAATAAAACCGCCAACAAGAAGCAGCTTTCGTATGTTTTGCAGAAAATCAGACAAAATGCCAAGCGGGAACCGCAGCAAAATTTGCGTAATGCCGTACGCGCCGAGAATGACGCCAATCGCTGAATACGTAAATCCGACTGACTGCAAATAGACACCAAAGACAGGCGCATAAATGTAGACCGCAAACCAGAAACAAAACACAGCCGCTAAAAAATTTATATGATCCTTTAGAAGGACATGACTTGATTCATCTTTCTCTATATGTCTTTCCATTCAAGCACCGCCTTTTCTTTAGATAACTGCGCCTCATCAATAAACCGCTTTTAACATAACCAGCCCTAATCTGAAATATCACCATTCCGATATAACCCCATAGTAATTGTGAAGGAATACCCATTTTAACAACAACTGAATGTTTTGTTAATACCATATCTAAAGCAGCGCTATGTTTCCATCTTATTTTTAACATTTTTAAACATTTGGTTCAAATGATCCCGTCCTCATGATTGTGGATTTTATGAATAAAATGATCGTAAAGATTAATATTTCACTAATGTCCAAAACAATTGTCTTCCTAGAAATTTTTGATAAATTAAAGTCAGCTCAATTGAAAGCGTTATCTTTTTACAACAAAGGGGGATTTACACATGTTTAAAAAATGGTCCATGTTTGCTGCAGCGGGAGCACTTACACTCGGCCTGGCAGCCTGTTCATCGTCTTCAACCGATGAAAACAATGAAAACGTTTCCGGAGGTTCGTATCCTGAACGTGCGGTCACGGTTGTTGCTCCATCCGGGGCTGGAGGCGGCTGGGATTTAACGGCACGGTCGATTTCAAAAATCATGAGCGATACAGAATTAATGGAGCAGCCGTTAACGGTTGAAAACAAACCGGGCGGCGGCGGGGCCGTTTTCATGGCCGAATTTGCTACAAAGGAAGCAGATAACGATTACATGTTAATGGTTAAATCACCGCCAATTTTAATCAATAATCATAAAGCGGAAGGAAACAGCCCGTACGGCTATAAAGACACGAAACCTCTTGCACAGCTTACGCGTGATTACGGGGCGATTGTCGTCAAAGCGGATTCAGAGTTTGACTCGTTAACAAGTCTTCTTGACGCCATTAAAGCAGACCCATCCAACATTACACTTGCCGGCGGCTCAGCACCGGGATCAATGGATCATCTCGTCGGCATTTTGCCTGTATTCGAATATGGCATCGATCCGAAATCGGTCAAGTATGTTTCTTATGACGGCGGCGGTGAAGCGATTGCCTCCCTGCTTGGCGGCAATGCAGATGTGATTGCAACGGATGCTTCAACGATTACTGAATATGTGAAATCCGGCGATGTGCGCGTTCTCGCCGTCAGCTCTCCTGAGAAACTAGAAGGAGAATTAAGCGATGTGCCGACGTTTAAAGAGGCAGGTCTTGATACGGATTTTACGATCTGGCGCGGGATTTTCGGACCGAAAAATATGTCTGACGCCGCATTTGAATACTGGAATACGAAGTTGAGTGAAATGGTGGAAACGGAAGAATGGAAAGCGGAGCTCGAGAAAAACGGCTGGGCGTCTGAATACCGAAATGCGGACGATTTCACAACGTACCTGGAAGAACAAGAAAAAGTCATTATTGAACTTCTGACTGCTCTGGATATGCAAAAACAATAAACCAAACACGGAGCAGAGGTTTTCTGCTCCGTTCTTCTTACGGGGGTGAACAACCATGAAATTACCATTTGATTATATTGCCGGACTTGCATTTCTGCTCATCGGCCTCTTTTTCACCGTGGAAAGCCGTAAAATTTCGGAGAGCGCATACGGATCAGCCGTTGGTCCCGATATTTTCCCATTTGTATTAGGCCTATTACTCCTTATTTTCAGCCTGCGCCTTCTTTACGAGACATTTAAGAAACGGGGCGCTGCAGTCAAACGAGGAAATTATCATTATAAAAAATTCTTTATTATCCTGATTTCTGCTATTTTGTATGTTTCCTTGCTTGAGACAATCGGATATATTTTATCGACATTCCTGTTTCTGCTTGTTGCCTTTCAAACAATGGAAAGAAGGGGAATCGTGAAATCCATTCTTGTTTCAGCTGCTTTTTCCTTTGGTGTTTATTTGCTATTTGTCGAACTTTTGGGCGGCGTTCTGCCGAGACTCCCTTTATTTTAAACGGAAGGAAGTGAAGATATGTCTACAGTTCAATTTTTAATGGATGGGTTTGCGACCGCCTTCCAATGGCACAATTTGCTTTTCGCGTTTGCCGGCGTCGTGATCGGAACAGCAGTTGGTGTTTTACCGGGCATCGGCCCAATGAGCGGTGTCGCTCTTCTTATTCCCGTTACCGCCACATTAACATCCGGCCTGCCGGCAGAAGCAGCCGCAGCAAGTTCCATCATTTTATTAGCTGGTGTTTACTATGGCGCCATGTACGGCGGTTCCACAACCTCCATTTTGCTGAATACGCCGGGTGAATCGTCTTCTGTTGTGACCACTCTGGACGGCTATCAAATGGCGAAACAGGGCCGTGCCGGCGCAGCGCTTTCCATCGCTGCTATCGGGTCATTCATCGCGGGAATTGTGGCATTGATCGGCCTTGTGCTCCTTGCCCAGCCGCTTTCCAATATTGCGCTCGAATTCGGACCTGCCGAATATTTTTCATTGATGCTTCTTGGTCTTGCCGCAGTCAGTGGACTCGCCGGAAATTCCATGACAAAAGCACTGATTATGACCATCGCCGGGCTGCTATTGGCGACAATCGGCATTGATGCTGTTTCAGGCATTGCGCGGTTCACATACGATATTCCGGTCTTATTTTCAGGCATTGAATTTTTAACGATTGCAGTTGGCTTATTTGCTCTTGGAGAAGTGTTTAAAACCATTCTGGAAAAAGACGAAGAAGATGAAAATATCGCTAAAATCAACCGGATTTTCCCGACAAAACAAGACTTGAAAGACAGTACACCACCGATTATCCGCGGATCACTTTTAGGCTTTTTCATCGGTGTTCTTCCGGGAGCAGGCGCTACACTTGCCTCTTTCTTTTCCTATATCACAGAGAAAAAAGTAAGCAAAAACCCGGAGAAATTCGGTAAAGGTGCGATCGAAGGTGTGGCTGCCCCTGAATCAGCCAATAATGCCGCTTCAGGCGGTGCGATGATTCCATTGCTTACCCTCGGCATTCCCGGTTCCGGCACAACCGCCATCTTGATGGGGGCACTCATAATGTATAACGTGCAGCCAGGTCCTTTATTATTTGAAGAAAATCCGGACGTGGCCTGGGGATTAATCGCCAGTATGTTTATTGGTAATTTGATGCTTCTTGTGCTCAATATGCCGCTCGTGAGAGTTTTTGCAAAAATTATTCAAACACCGAAAAAATATTTACTGCCTATCATTGTCGCGATTTCTGTGTTCGGTGTGTATGCAGTACAGTTTGCAACCTTTGATCTATATTTACTGATTGGATGCGGATTGCTTGGCTACTTATTATCCAAGAATGATTATCCAGTCGCCCCGCTCGTGCTGGCGCTCGTACTTGGACCAATGATTGAAAATAATATGAGACGGGCATTAACAATTTCCAACGGCGAATTTTCGATTTTCTTGACAAGCCCGCTGTCACTCGTCTTCCTGATCGCTGCCGCTGCCTGGCTGCTTGTTCCGCTCCTTTTGAAATTAAAAGGACGCCAGGTCATAATAAATGAAGAAGATTGATCTGCATAAATACAAAAAAGACGCTCCGCAAACCAGTATATTGACTGGCTGCAGGGCGTCTTTTTTAGTTAAGCATCAAGACCCATTTCTTCTTCTACAATTTTCGCGATACGGTCTGTGAAGGAACGGCATTCTTCTTCTGTTGCCGCTTCAACCATAACGCGCACAAGCGGTTCTGTTCCGGATGGACGGACGAGAACACGGCCATTTCCCGCCATTTCCGCTTCCACTTTTTCAATTTCCGCCTTCACCTTTTCGTTCTCCGTCACGTGATGTTTATCTGTCACGCGGACATTTACGAGCGTCTGCGGGAATTTTTTCATTTCTGCTGCGAGTTCGGATAAAGGCTTTTTCGTCGCCTTCATAATGTTCACAAGCTGAAGGCCGCTTAGCAAGCCGTCGCCTGTTGTGTTGTAATCAAGGAAAATAATGTGGCCAGACTGCTCGCCGCCAAGGTTATAGTTATATTTCTTCATTGCTTCGACAACGTACCGGTCACCGACAGCCGTCTGTTCACTTTTAATTCCTTGTTCTTCAAGTCCTTTATAAAAGCCGAGATTGCTCATCACAGTTGAGACAATGGTATCATTCGTCAGCTTTCCCTGCTCCTTGAAATAGCGGGCGCAAATAAACATAATTTGGTCCCCGTCGACAATGTTTCCTTTTTCATCAACCGCCATTAAACGGTCGCCGTCGCCGTCAAATGCAAGACCTAAATGCGCTTCTTTTTCTTTAACGAACTGAGCCAGTTGTTCCGGATGAGTCGAACCGACACCGTCATTAATATTTAAGCCATTCGGTGCGGCACCCATTGTCGAAATATCCGCTTCCAGATCCGCAAACAAATGCGCAGCAAGAGATGACGTTGCGCCATGTGCACAGTCAAGCGCCACATGAATCCCTTCAAAGTCTTCGTCAACAGATTGCTTCAAGAATTGAAGATACTTTTGACCGCCTTCAAAATAGTCATTTAATGAACCAAGCTCCGTCCCTGAAGGACGCGGCAATGTATCTTCTTCCTGGTCAAGCAGCGTTTCAATTTCCGCTTCCTGCTCATCTGACAGTTTAAAACCGTCAGAACCGAAAAATTTGATGCCGTTATCCTGTACAGGGTTGTGAGACGCCGAAATCATGACACCTGCCTGCGCATCCATCGCTTTCGTTAAATAAGCGACACCCGGCGTCGAAATCACGCCAAGACGCATTACTTCTGCCCCAATGGACAAAAGACCCGCAACAAGTGCGCCTTCAAGCATCGGTCCTGAAATGCGTGTGTCACGCCCGATTAATACTTTTGGACGATCCGCATCTTTTGTCAATACATATCCGCCAAAACGGCCCAGTTTGAATGCAAGCTCCGGTGTCAGTTCTGTATTCGCTACACCTCTGACACCATCTGTACCAAAATACTTACCCATCTATTGTTTTCTCTCCTTTAATGTCAGCTGTTCAATCGTTATTCTGTGATTTCTTCAACCGTTACTTTGACTTTAATCTCTTTAGGGGAAGAAAAATTATATTCATCTCCGAGATCCACCGGTACGGTTAATGTTGTATCTTTTGTAACATTGCTTACATCCACCGGCAATGTAAACTCTTCAAGTTCTTCAAGCGCTGACTCTTTACCGTAAATCGTAATTTCATTCACACTCGGTTCCAATGACAAAATCTTTATTCCGGCTGGCGGCGCCCCTTTTGAAACCGTATTAAGCTCTACTTTTTTACTCGGGTTTTTCACAGAAACGGACACTTGAACCGTTTCAGGCTCAACTTTCACATCCAGTTTATTCAAATCGCCGTCAAGCACCTGCACATTCGCCGTTGCCGTCGTTTCCTCATGAATTTCCTGCCCGCCTATCAGCGCAGCTTTAACAAATGCGATTTTTTCAATATCCGATTCTGCGCCGGTCACCTTTACTTTCTGCGGAGCAACTGTGACGTTGTCCACTTGATATCCTTCAGCCAATACAGAATGATTAAATTCTGGAGTAACAGTGTGTGTCGCTGTTACTTTTTCTTCGATCGACACATTAACAAAAGCCGGCTGAATGGACACGGTCAGCTTATCAGAAAAATTTTCGTGTTTGATCACAGCCCGGTGATTCCCGATCTCCAGGTCCGTCAAATCAACATACAGCCTAAACTCGCGAAGCCTCTTCGTCGATTCTATAATGCTTTTTGGTCCTGATAATTCAACCCGCACCTGCTTCGGCAGACCGGACACATATAAATTTTCTGTATCATAATAGGCCTGCACCGGTACATTCGTCAATACCTCCGATGTATCCTGGCCGGAGTCATCCACTCGCTGCGCCAGCTCAAAATCATCAAAATTCAAGCTTACATACAGCAAAAAAGCGAGTAAAAAAGCAACAACGCGGGCAAACCATTTACTTTCGATAAATTTATCCATTGCTTCTCCGCCCCTTCCACGTCCAGCGGTTAGAAGTTTCATTTTTTTCCATTCCCGTCAACAGCTGATGTTCCAGAATATTTTCAAATTCTTCTTCCGTCAAATCACGGTACAGGTCTCCATTTCGTGTGACCGAAATCGCACCTGTTTCCTCCGATACGATAATCGTTAAACTGTCCGTCACTTCACTGATGCCAAGTGCGGCTCTATGGCGCGTCCCAAGCTCTTTTGAAATAAACGGATTTTCTGACAGCGGCAAATAACAGGCTGCCGCTGCGATTTGATCTCTTTGAATAATGACCGCTCCATCATGAAGCGGCGTATTCGGAATAAAAATATTAATTAACAATTCTGATGTAATAACAGACTGCATCGGAATGCCTGTCTCGATATAATCATTCATGCCCGTTTCTTTTTCAATAGAGATCAATGCCCCAATCCGGCGTTTCCCCATATAGCGGACTGATTTGAGAAGGGCTTCAATAATTTTCCGCTGCTCCTCATCTTCCTGAATCGCGCTCCGGGAAAAAATCCGGCCGCGTCCAAGCTGTTCGAGCGCACGGCGCACTTCCGGCTGGAATATGATAATGACAGCAAGAAAGCCCCACGTGAGTGCCTGCTCCATAATCCAGCTGAGTGTACTCAGACCGAGCAGACCGCTGATTGCCCTAATAATAATGATGACAAAGATTCCTTTTAACAACTGAACAGCCTTCGTCCCGCGAATCACCATCAATAACTTATAAACAACGTACCAAACAAGCAATATGTCAATTGCATTCGATAAATAATCAATAAAGGTAAAATCTTCAAAATAAGTCGTGAACGGCATACTTTATCCTCCAGGTTGGAATTACGGAGCCGTGAAGAAATCACTTTCTTCCTTAACCTGTCCATTATAACATACAAGTTGAAAAGAAGCAGACGATTGCCGCCCGCTTCCATTATTTAAACAATGATTTTAATTCAAACCAAAGCCGGCCGAATAAACGGTCAATTTCTTCAATTTCTCCCGTGACATTTCCGGCCGATGCCATATAACGTTCCCCATTAATGACCGTTACATCCCCGTCAACGGCCCCTTCAATTCGTATGTCTCCATTTTTCACAACAATGTCCTCTTCAATAACCGTTCCGGCTGGGACAATGACCGTTTCATTTTCCACCTTTAATTCGGTATTTTTTGTAAAAGCAAAGTGGTTGTCATCCTGCTCCAGCATGGAGACCATTCCCCCGCCCATCAGTAAAAGAAAAAGTGAAGCGGCCGTTAAAAACGGATGGTGCCTAAACCACCGTTCGATGCCGATTTTCTTCCCTTCCCTCGGCAGCAATGCCATTACCTTGGCCGTAAAGCCAGCTGGTGCTTCAATATGGGACGCGCTCTGAACAAGTGCAATTGTCTTTTTTAATTCCGCATAATGCTTCTTACAGTCTGCACATGTATCCAGGTGCAGCTTTAGTTCTTTCTTTGTCGCCTCTTCAATTTCCCCATCTAGATACTCATGCATCAAATGAACAATCTGTTTTGGACAAGATGTCATCGTTCATCACACCCTTTCATTACAAATGCCGCAAATGCTTCCTTAACGCCTCTCTTCCTCTATGTACACGTGTTTTGACTGTACCGAGGGGAAGATCGAGTATATTTGCAATTTCCTGAAGCGGCAGTTCTTCTATATACTTCAATACAATAACGGAACGATATTTTTCCGGCAGAAGCAAAATAGCCTGATGAATGGTTTCCTGCACTTCCAAACTTTCCACTTCCTCTTCCGGAAGCTGATCACCGGACGAAAGGTGAGAGTACATATTCAGTCCATCTGTTCCAGCAATCTCTGCATCAAGGTGATAATCCGGCTTCTTTTTACGGATTTTATCGATACATAAATTGGTGGCTATTCGGTATAGCCATGTCGAAAATTTCTTGTCTACATTGTATGTGTGGATATTTAAAAACGCTTTTAAAAACGTTTCTTGAGCGGCATCCTCCGCTTCGTGCCGATCCCAAAGCATGCGAAAACAAATCTGGTACACTTTGTCTTTGTAGAGCTCGACAATTTCACCAAACGCATTTTGATCTCCCTTTAATACTTGTCTGATTCTTCTCTGTACTATTAAATCCATTTTTTCTCCCTCCGCCCTAGCGGTATATGTCTATACGGATACAGCGCACAAAAGTTTCAAAAAAATGATAAAAACACACAATACCTGTTTACATTTATTTGAAAAGAGGTATTATTATGTATGCAGCTTTTACGGATAGGGGGTACCAACAAATGCAGTTGACCAATCTTTGGAATGAAATCGAAAACTGCCGGTATGAAATGATTTCACTTGCAATGAAAACGTCTCTTTCCGATATAAAAGTGATAGAAATAAGTAAAAAACTCGACGAATTACTTAATGAATATGATGATTCTAAATAAAAGAAGCAACACCATACAGACATTGCTTCCATTTCAACATTATTATAACAGTTTTATGACCAATAACGAACCCTTCATTGATAACAGCACCATTGTATATTCTTTTCTAACATTAAATCCATCAGCATAAGAATCACTTATCTCAAGTTAAAAAAAGCTGACTTTAAATCCTTATTAGGATTTAAAGTCAGCTTTTTACAAGATGAGCCATGAAGGACTCGAACCTTCGACCCTCTGATTAAAAGTCAGATGCTCTACCGACTGAGCTAATGGCTCAAAAATGGCTGGGCTAGCTGGATTCGAACCAGCGCATGACGGAGTCAAAGTCCGTTGCCTTACCGCTTGGCTATAGCCCAATAATTTTTCATTAGATAGTATACCCAAAAGAAAAAGAACATTATGTATATGTTCCTTCAGGAAAATGGTGGAGGGGGGCAGATTCGAACTGCCGAACCCGAAGGAGCGGATTTACAGTCCGCCGCGTTTAGCCACTTCGCTACCCCTCCGCTGTATAAAAATATCCATATAAAAAGAGATGGTGCCGGCAAGAGGACTTGAACCCCCAACCTACTGATTACAAGTCAGTTGCTCTACCAGTTGAGCTACACCGGCCTTTAAAGAAAAATGGTGGAGGATGACGGGTAACCGCTTGACCAAGGGGCCTTTATGAAATTGATCCAGATTGAAACATTATAAGCTTCCAACCGGGCTCGAACCGGTGACCTCTTCCTTACCATGGAAGCACTCTACCTGCTGAGCTATGGAAGCAAAGCAATGGCTCCGCAGGCAAGACTAGAACTTGCGCCCGATCGGTTAACAGCCGCTTGCTCTACCACTGAGCTCCTGAGGAATAATACGGCCAGGCGGCGTCATGCTCTCACAGGGGTACACCC
>NZ_MSDU01000051.1 GCF_001936625.1 Domibacillus antri
TTGGCTGGTGGCCTCCGCGTCGAGGGCCCACCCGTTCCCATCCCGAACACGGCACTTCTGCCCTTGAGCGCCGATGTTAGTTGGGCGATTCCCCCTGTGAGAGCAGGACGCTGCCAGGCAATGAAAAAGACAGCGAATGCTGTCTTTTTTTGATGCTTGCAAAGTTCTTTTTGCCTTTTAATAACTTATTTTCATTTTCTTTTTGTTTTGTTGCGTAAAATGAAACGTTTAAATTGTTTCTTTCATGACGCTTCGGTAAACTAAGAAAGGTGTAAGGAGAGAGGAGTCTTGTATATATGGAAACCATTATTCAAGTTACTGATTTACGTAAAGAATTTAAATCCCATTCTAGCCGTTCCGGTCTCAAAGGGGCGTTTCGTGATTTATTCACTCGCAATTATAAGATCGTGCCTGCTGTGAATGATATCTCCTTCACGGTGACGAAGGGGGAAATGGTCGGCTATATCGGAGAAAATGGAGCTGGGAAGTCAACGAGCATTAAAATGCTGACTGGGATTTTAACGCCTACTTCTGGCATTGTAACTGTCAATGGCTTAAATCCTCATAAAGAGAGAGAAAAATTCGTTCGGTCCATAGGCGTTGTCTTTGGTCAGCGGTCACAGTTATGGTGGGACATTGCGGTGCAGGAATCGTTCCGCCTTCTCAAAAAAGTATATAATGTTCCGGATGAAGATTATAACGCCCATATGAATCATGTGATTGAATCACTGGATATTGCGCCGCTGCTTGATAAACCGGTGAGAAAACTGTCACTTGGCCAAAGGATGCGCTGTGAACTGGCGGCGGCACTGCTGCATAACCCGCCCTTATTGTTCCTGGATGAACCGACAATCGGCCTCGATGTTTTGGTAAAGTTAAAGATACGTAACTTCCTGAAAGAAATGAATGAAAAGTACGGGACAACGGTTTTGCTGACAACACATGACTTAAGCGACATTGAAGCATTATGCGAACGGGTCATTATGCTTGATGAAGGGCAGATTATTTATGACGGCAAATTGGCCAAGCTTCGTTCCAATTGGGGAGAAGGAAAGCAGATTGAATTTCAGTTTGCCGATTTTGATATGGCAAAAGACCAATTGGCTCCTTTGCTTGGAGAATTGGATGCAGCGTGGACACCGGGAGACCGCAAAAATGTGTGGATCGCCAATGTCAGAAATGATGAGCACATTATTTCTGAAGTGATTGGAAGAGTCGTCGCTGCCCATAAAATAACCGATTTAAAAGTACATGAAATTTCGACTGAAGACATTATCCGAAATATTTATGAAGAAGGCGTAATGAATGGCTAAGTATATTGAAATGATCCGGATCCGTTTTCTCATGATGCTCGCGTACCGGACCAATTACTACAGCGGCATTTTAATTTACAGCATCAACATTGGTGCCTATTATTTTCTTTGGAATGCGATTTATGGGGATAAAGGGTCTATTGAAGGCATGACAGCTCTTCAAATGACTTCTTATGTGGCGATTGCCTGGATGGCGCGGGCATTCTACTATAATAATATTGACAGAGAAATTGCCCAGGAAATCAAAGAAGGAAAGGTAGCCGTCGAGTTTATCCGTCCTTATAATTATTTAGTCATGAAAACGATGCAGGGGCTTGGTGAAGGAATCTTTCGTTTAAGCTTTTTTTCGATTCCGGGCATGGTGGTTGTGGCGCTCATTTTTCCAATTACGTTTTCTGCGAAGCCCGAGGTCTGGCTCCTGTTTATGCTGTCACTGCTGTTTAGTTTTATGATTAACATGCAGATCAATTTATTAACGGGGATGTTAACCTTTTTCTTTTTCAATAATGCAGGGTTGATTCGGGCAAAACGTGTCATTATTGATCTTTTTTCAGGGCTGCTGTTACCGATCAGCTTTTATCCCGGCTGGGCGCAGCATATCATGGGCTTCCTGCCTTTTCAAGCGATCAGCTACATTCCGAGCATGATTTTTACGGAGAGCTTTGCCGGCTCTGAAATAGTGAATGCCCTTTTCTTTCAGATCCTCTGGGTGCTCATCCTGATTGTGCCGATTCAAGTGCTTTGGCTGGCTGCGAGAAAACAGTTAGTCGTTCAGGGGGGATAGAAAATGAAATATGTAACCATCTTTTTTCAATATGTGGCTCAATACATGAAGTCCCGTTTAACGTATCGAACGGATATGGTGATCGAAATTGTGTCCGACCTGCTTTTTCAGGCGGTCAATTTAATTTTTATTTTAGTGGTCTTTGATCATACATCGTTTTTAAACGGCTGGACGCGAGATGAAATTATTTTTATTTATGGTTTTTTCCTTGTTCCGTTTGCGATTTTTGGCGCTTTTTTTAACATTTGGGATTTTAATGAACGGTACATCGTAAAAGGAGAAATGGACCGCATTTTAACAAGGCCAATCCATAGTCTTTTTCAAATTATTTTGGAGCGGATGGAGCTTGAATCGCTTTTTGGTGTCGTGACGGGCATGGCTGTCATGTTCTACGCGGCACGGGATTTACATTTAAGCTTTTCCTGGTATGATCCGTTTCTATTTGCTGCTTTCGTGTTAGGCGGAACGTTTGTGTATGCAGCCATTTTTGTCCTCATTGCCAGCATCAGCTTTTGGTCGGACAGTCCAACAAGCATTATGCCGATGATGTACAATATCGGCAACTACGGCCGCTATCCGGTTGATATTTATAACCATGTGATTCGCTTTGTCCTGACATGGATTCTGCCATTTGCATTTGTTGGTGTCTATCCATCCGCCTACTTTTTAGGAAGGGAAGAATGGTACAGCTATGCCTTTTTGACGCCATTAATGGGGCTTTTGTTTTTCTCTTTTTCTGTTGTCATGTGGAATATAGGGGTGACAAAGTACAGAGGGGCCGGAAATTAATGGAGAAATAAACCGCCAGAGAAACTATATATGCTACTCTGGCGGTTTTTATGTGGATTAAAAATCTTTTAAGACCACTTTTCCGATAGTTCTTCCGGATTCTAATTTTTCATGTGCCAGACGCATATTTTGGGCATTGATCGGGGATAAAACGTCTGAAACGGTAGTCGAGATGGTTTGATCGTCAACGAGCTGGCTCACTTTATTTAATAAGTGATGCTGTTCAATCATATCATCCGTTTCGTATTTGGATCGCGTAAACATGAACTCCCATGCAAATGATGCACTTTTGTCCTTCAATAATGTAAGGTTTAACGGTTCATCTGTTTCAACAATAGAGCAGATTTTTCCCTGCGGTGCGATGACTTCGGCCATGTTTTCCCAATGTCTTTCCGTTGTGTTTAAGCAGAGAATATAATCTGCATGCTCAAAACCGGCCTTTTTTAATTGAGGCTTAAAAGCATCAAAATGATTGATTACAACATCAGCGCCCCTATTTTTTACCCATTCGGCTGATTCCGGGCGTGAGGCGGTGCCGGCCGATCACCGTTAATCCGGCAACTTTTGCTAACTGTACAGCAATGGAGCCAACCCCGCCGGCTGCACCAATAATTAAAATACTTTTCTTTTTGTTGTCTGTATGATCCATATCGATACCAAGGCGGTCAAATAACGCTTCCCATGCGGTTATGGCCGTTAACGGCAATGCGGCCGCTTCCGCAAAATCAAGGGATGCCGGCTTTTTTCCAACAATTCGTTCATCGACAAGATGAAATTCACTATTGGCACCTTGACGAATAATACTTCCCGCATAATACACTTCATCTCCGGGCTGGAAAAGTGTGCAGTCAGGCCCGGTTTCCACAACAGTTCCTGCTGCATCCCATCCTAAAATGCGTGGTTCTGTTTCAGTTTTATCCTTGGGACTGCGTACTTTCGTATCGACTGGATTGACGGAGACCGCTTTTACATTCACCAGAATATCTCTTCCGGATGGAGAAGGTTTTTCCAGCTGCAAATCTAATAGGCTTTCAGGATGATCCGCCGGTAAATATTTGTATAATCCAATTGCTTTCATTTTTGAACACCTCTTCTTTAATTCATTACGTTTTCATGGTGCACATTCATCGTAGCGGTAATGAATAAAATATTCAAATTTACTGTTCCTTTCGTCTGCTGAAAATAAAAAAATCAACATTCTTGACATACGCGCTAAATGTAACTATTATTGTTACAATAAGATAGTGGATTTATCAGCTTGTGGAAGGCTGATTTTGTACATATGGAGATCTCAATCAGGTCAAACTAATCCCGTCTTGAAATTTTTCTTTAAAAAGGAAGGTCATGTATATGTCAATTGTTATAACGGGTGCAACAGGTCAGCTTGGGAGTCTTGTGATTCAACATCTTTTCGATAAAAACGTCCCGGCGAATGAAATCATCGCGGTCGTCCGCGATAAAGAAAAAGCCCCATCACTTGCTGAAAAAGGGGTTGAAATCCGCCATGGTGATTATGATCATCCAGACTCGCTTGTGAACGCTTTTGAAGGTGCCGATAAACTATTGTTTGTCTCAAGCCCGGACAGTGATGATACACTCCGCATCGTACAGCATGCCAATGTCGTCAAAGCAGCCCGCGATGCAGGAGTGAAACACATTATCTACACCGGATATGCGTTTGCAGAGGAGTCTGCCATTCCTCTTGCTCACGTCCACCTGGCGACGGAACAGGCGATTCGTACGACGAAGATTCCGTATACTTTCCTGCGCAACTCTCTTTACACGGAAGTGTTTGTCAATCCGGCGCTCGCGGCATCCATTGAACACGGAGCTGTCGTGACGAATACGGGAAAAGGAAGATTGAATACGTTGACCCGCAGTGATCTGGCATTAGCGGCGGCCGTTGTCTTGAAAGAAGACGGACATGAAAATAAAACGTATACGCTTGTCGCTAATAAAACGTGGAGCTTTGACGAGCTTGCTCAAATTTTGTCCGACATTTCGGGAAAAACGATCGTGCACCAGGCGGTTTCATTCGAAGAGGAAAAAGCGATTCTTTTACAGGCCGGACTGCCTGAACATTTGGCTTTAATGTTTGCCGGCATTTATCAATCGATTGCGGAGGGAGAAACGTTCAGAACGACAGAAGACCTTGAAAAGCTTATTGGAACACCGACACCACTTGAAGAAAGTGTTAAACAAGCTTTACAGGGATAAAAACACCTTAGGATTAAAAACATGCTCATGTACATGATACTGATGTTGAATAGATGGCCAGATTTTGTATTACTTAGGCCGAATTCATCGGCAATATAGCCGGAATGTTCACATTTAGGCCGATTTATCGATATGAAAGCCGGATTCATGAAGGCCGAATTTAAGGGTAAGGGGATTCGGCCCAAATGACAAGGAAACCGGCCCAAAAATCAGAAAATCCGGCCCAAACTGAAAGAAATCCGGCTTAAAAAATGAGAAAGGGGAGGTCTCAATGTGCTTTTGAGACCTCCCCGTTTTTTGTTTATTCATGCAGCTTTAAACTAAATGAGCGCCCCCATCAATGAGAACGGCAGATCCAGTCGTAAATCCATTTTTCGCTAAGTAGACATATGATTGTGCAATGTCGTCCGGCTGCGCAATTCGTCCAACTGGCAGCTGCTGCGCAATTACGCTGAACATTACATCCCGTTCCTCTTCTGACATGCCGGAATAAACAGGTGTATCTACGATTCCCGGCGAAACAACATTGACTCTGATTGGAGCAAGGTCTACGGCAAGTCCGCGTACCAATCCGTCGATCGCCGAGTTGATCGATGCTAGCGTAGAAGCACCTTGAGGAGGACGCACGCCATAGACACCTGATGTTAACGTAATGGAGCTCTCATCATTCAAGTATGGGAGGGCTGCCCGGACAGTTACATACTGCCCCCAGAATTTACTGTCAAAGGCTTGTTTGGCATTGGAGACAGGCAAGTCTTTAAAAAGCCCCATAGCACCTTCTCCGGCCGTTTCTTCACTTCGAAAATCCAATTCATATGCTTCTGTATTACTTCCAAGCAACTGTTTCGCTTCTGCAAGCTTTGAAGCCGAACGGCTGGCGATGATGACTTGTGCAGATTCATCACGAAACGCTTTCGCGACAGCTAATCCAATACCCGATGTACCACCAACAACAACCACGCGTTTTCCTTTTAATTACATTAATTATACCTCCGAATGTTTGTTCATTTGTTCGTATAACTTTTTATAGAATCACTTATTATTTTGTGACCTCAGCGACAATATCATAAGAATGGAGACGTGCTTTATGGTCAAAAATCTGGCTGATGACCATCATTTCATCCGCCTGTGTGTCATTTAAAAAGGCCTGCAGCTTTTCTTTCACTGTTTCTGGGCTTCCAATGATAGATGAACCAAGCTGATGCTGTAACGCCTGGATTTCATACGTGCTCCACTGTTCAGCCAGATTTTCAACCGGCGGCTGCAGCGGTACTTCATTATTTCGGCTCAAGTTCAAAAACTGCTGCTGTAATGTTGTGGCTAAAAATTGAGCCTCAGCGTCCGTGTCAGCGGCAATCACGTTTACGCCCACCATTGCATACGGCTTTTCAAGCACTTTAGAAGGCTGGAAGGACTGGTGATATAAGCTTAATGCACCCAGCGTATTGTTCGGCGAGAAGTGGCTGGCAAACGCAAATGGCAAACCGAGCTGCCCTGCCAGCTGTGCGCTGAACCCGCTTGAACCGAGGAGCCAGACAGGAATGTTTAGTCCTTCTCCCGGAATGGCTCTTACCGGCCGATTGCCTGATGCTAATGATGGATCAAAATAAGCGCGCAGCTCCGCTAATTGCTCCGGAAAGTCATCTCCGGTACTTCTTAGATCACGGCGAAGGGCAAAAGCCGTCCGCTGATCGGTACCCGGAGCCCGCCCAAGGCCAAGATCGATCCGTCCTGGAAATAACGATTCGAGCGTTCCAAATTGCTCTGCAATCACTAAAGGGGCATGATTTGGCAGCATGATGCCGCCGGAACCGACCCGGATTTTTGATGTGCCGGCTGCGACATGACCTATGACAACAGACGTCGCGGAGCTGGCGATGAACGGCATATTATGATGTTCTGCGAGCCAGAATCGGTTATAGCCTAATTTTTCAACATGCCGGGCAAGACCTAATGTATTCCGAAAAGAATCAGCGGGAGTGCCGCCGGCCGCAATGGGAGAGAGATCAAGGACTGAAAACCGAATATCGCGCAATTGCTTTCCTTTAGTACTGTTTGACATATGTTCAACTTCTTTCTTTGTTATTTTTAAATTATAATTTTTGAGTATCGAAATACAAGCGTGTTACCATTTTGAAAAGATGTGATCTGTATTTGGAAATGGTCCTTGAAGCTTTTTTACTCACTGCCAGTATCTTGGTGCATAGGGAAGTAGGGCAGTATTTCTTCTCCAAGTTCTTGAATCATTTCTCTTATAGGTTAAATAAATCCATAGATCATACAATTGACCATTGTCATCCACTTTTACATTTTGGATCGTTACATCCCGCAGCCAAAGAGCTGCAAAACCGAACCGTTCAATTTCCTGGGCCATTTCCACTTGGTTTTGCATTTTTGGAAGGGACGTGGACATCCTCTCAAGCGGCAGGACAAACCCGAGCGTCATTTTATCTTTTTGATACATTTTGCTGTAGGCATCGTGTTGTAACAGGCTCACATATTTCCTCCTTGATGCTAAAGTTTAAACTGAAGGTATTGTTCAAGTTGTTTAATCGTTTCCTCATTGCGGCGGTAATAGGTCCACTGACCAATGCGTTTCGTTTCAACTAAGCCGCTTTGCAGCAAAATAGATAAATATTGTGACGTGGTGGACTGAGAGGTTCCTGTTTTCTTATGAATGTCACTCACGCAAACGCCGCCTTCAAAATCTTCTTCCTTAATTACGTGTGCCTGAGCTGAAAAGTTCGTTTCCGGATCTTTCAGCATGTGGAGAATGCCGAGTCGTGTCTGATTCGACAGCGCCTTGAAAATATCAACCGCTTTTTCGTCACTCAAAGCGTGTGACTCATGCTTCAATAGTGTGTGCCCCTTTCTTTTTTTCATGTATATCGATATATCGGTAATTAACGATATATGATCCGTTCTCCTTAAGTCAAATAAATTGTTTCGCTTTTTAAAATAAGAATTGCGGAAGACACTTTGTTTGACTTTCATAACTGTACACAATAAAATTACAGTTAATTCGATTGGGGATGGTGAACAACAATGAATCTGACACATCATTTTGAAGTAGGCGATTGGGTCAAGGCGACGACAAGAGAAGGCGAACTCGTACAAGGATACATTGTCAATGTCGATCCATTGCATGATATTATGAAAGTACATGTGGTAGAC
The DNA here is from genome assembly GCF_001936625.1 of Domibacillus antri. Classification (GTDB taxonomy): domain Bacteria; phylum Bacillota; class Bacilli; order Bacillales; family Domibacillaceae; genus Domibacillus; species Domibacillus antri. The sequence continues at coordinate 8,278 of NZ_MSDU01000051.1, forward strand.
TCGGATAACGAAAGCAAGGTCGGAAAAACGATTCGTTTGTTCAATAAATGGGCAGCAAAATTATCGATTTTAACAGCAGCAAGAGAAGAACAGCTTCTTCAATTAATCGATTTGGCCTTATTGACAAGAGATGAGCAGTGGTTTATGGATTTATCTGCCGCTTTGAACTCGCTTCAAGGGACGTCTGAATCGGAAAAACCATGTGACAACTTTTATCCAAATATAATGCCGGAATCTGAAACAAGAAGAAGTAACCGATAAGGGAATGGAATCAGAAAAATACAGCCATTGATATTTATTTTCACATCAATGGCTGTATGTATGTTCAGGAAGTGACAAGGGGAGGGGGAAAGAATCGGAAATGGTTAGGATGGGATATAATGATTGTATTCCTAAAAGCGGGAGGGATCAAAAAGGACATGTTTCATTCTTTTATGTCGATTGTGATCAACGCTGTTTTTCAATTGATTTCGTTAGTCGGAATCATATTGGCGGCCGGTTTTTTGCTTGATTTTTTCGAAAAAAAATCCGTTCAATTATTGTATCGGACGTTTGGACGGAAAGGGTATCTTTTTACCGCCTGGGTCGGGACGCCTGTTCATTATGAAAAGCTATGAATATGTACAGTAACTCAGGAAAGTATTGGATATTTTTTTAGGACGATATATACTTATGATAAGTGGAGCTATTGTATATCTGAATAAGTGAACATACCTACCTATTAGCCGATATACAAATACAGAATACTTACGAATAATAAATTGAAAATAAAGAAATATATTTGCACTTGGAGGAGGACAGAGTCCCGAAGCGGGTAGCGGTATCCGCAGAACGTAGTTCGAGGACCTTTAGTTAGGGAGGTAACACCATATGGGAGTTATTAAGGATAAACAAACATCTTTAGGGACAGTGTATGAACGATATGACAGCAATAATGAGCTTATTCAGAAGTTTGGAGCAATAGGATTTATAAAGGAATCACCCGAAAAAAAGATGACTTATTTCATTATTACGGACTTAAATGGGAAGTTAATAGATGACGCAAATATCTATCTAAACGAAAAGATTGGAGATAAAAAATACAAAAAAAGGGAATCTGCTTTTTCAGCTTTAAAGATATTCTTTTCGTTCTTGAAACTGGTACATATTGATAACCCTCAAAACATAACGAACAGTGATATTAGAAACCTACAGTTGTTCTTAGAAGGAGGAAAAAAGGAAGGAGAAATATGGAATGTAGACCTTCAAATTAGACGGTACAATCAAACATACAACACCTACTTAAACGTTTATAGAGACTTTTTGGATAAAATGTATGGCATGACAAATTCGCCCTTATTTGAAACGACAAAAACAGGTATAACAGTTGGTAATGGATTTTTTGCACATGCCCAAAAAGAGTCAAAGGAACGATACAAAGCAAATAAAAAAGTAGGTGAGCAAAAATCCGTTCCAAAGTACATAAAGCCTTATCAGTATGAAAAGATTATGGCAGTCGTTGAAGACAGCTATGGTCTACGTGAAAAAGTGATTATTGATTTGATGTACAATTATGGGCTACGTATAGGAGAAGTTTTAGGGCTGACATTTGAAGATATAGAGCCATCATATAAGGATGGGTATTATAACCTAATCATTCGAGATAGACTAACAGACAAACCTACACAGAGAGGAAAAGGAGTTATGACCCCTACATCAGTGGATGATTATGAGAATAATAATTATACAAATGAAGGTAATCACCTTGGATATCAAGCAGTTCTAATCGAAGAAGAAATGGCAGAATTTCTTCAGGAATACATAGACGAATCGAGAGATGACATTCTTTTAAGTAGAAGCCCAATAAAAAGGGAAAACCTAAAAAATAAAGCAAGGGCTGATAGAGTCGGAACAATCCCCCTTTTAAATAATGAGAATCAATATATCTTTTTAAATCACCAACACTATACCCCTTTAACACAAGCTGGATGGGGTTATGTTCTTCGGGGGATTTTTAAAAAAGCAGGGATTCATGTAGATAAAGGTACTAAATCTACGAATTTAAGCCATCGTTTTCGACATGCTTACGCCATGAAACATAAAGGAAAGGGAATCTTAGAGTTACAAAGACTTCTTCGGCATTCCAATCCATATAGTTGTGAAGTCTATTACAATCCAGATGATGAAGACCAGGTAGAACTCTTAGAAAAAAACCATAAAAGGAATAAGGAGGATTTTTATGGTGATGATTCAAAGTGACTTTTATGATGAAAGGCAAGTTCACTTAATTGTAGAACATCTACATTCAAATGATTCAGATGATTTAATCAAAAGTTTTATTTGTGAATGGCTTCAAACTAAGGAAATGCAGAAAATCTTGTTAGAAAGACCAAGCCTCTCAAAAGGAAATATTAAAACAATCATAAAAACATTTATTACAATTGTAGGAAAACATATTCTAAATCAAGAGGGTTTCACTTGGGAAAATTATTGTAAAATCCAACATGAGATTCTTTCCGTAAATTATCGCTTTCGGTTGCTAATGAGACAAATGATACGTAATTTCTACTTATATACCCTGTCTTCAGAACTCATTATAAATGAAAAAGTAAAAAAAATTATTGAACAATATAGTTATCTTCTATTGTCAGATGAATTTACTCGAAGGAACAAATATGTACGAGATAATCCCTTTATTTTAAATAACATTACAACCTATTTTCCACTTGATTCAACGGTGGAACAAGTGATTCAAGCAGAATATATTTTAACAAATGGGGAAAAAGCTCCAGTCAATTTCTTTATACATACCAAAAATAAGTTCATATTTAATATCATGGAAAGTTTCGTTTCTAATCTAAGTAAAATAAATTATCTTTTTAGCGTTAGACTATTTATAGCAAGTTTTGAAGATAGCTTGAGGGGTCTGCAAATAAATAGGCTTGAAGATTTTGGTGCAAAGACATTTAAAATACAATTAATCTATTTAAAATCACTTTTTAAAGAATACGACCCTAAAGCAAGATACAAGCCGATTACCCTCCTTGTGAAGTTTTATAGATATATAGATGACTTATATTTAGAGGAACATGGAAATAGGTTGTTCACGTCATTTTATTTTAATAGAGATATCATCACCCATATGCACTATCAAAAAAGTGTTGAAGAGGGGTATGAAATAGTAAATCTTAATTCAATGGGCAATTGTCCAAGATGCCACAAATGGTTTGTAGTAGCCGATATTGAAAAAAATGGTACTCATATAGCGAATTTAAGTAATTTTCTTCTGGACTTTGAATTGGTACACAACACAGAGATTAGAAAAGATTTAAAGGATTATATCTGGAATTTAGATGTTATATATAAAAATATTCATGCACATTTTTCTGTAATCAGAGACTTTATAAATGAAGCAGATGCTTATTATCAAGAAGAGTTAAAAGTATTGCCATTGAGAAATGAATCTATAATATCTGACCCTTTGTTGGGTTCAAACGAGAGAAAACTTTTTTCCAGCAGGTTCATCATTTATTATTATGCAAGTCTTATATCTAATGAAGAATATACAGGCAAAACCATTAACACTTACATTAGTATAATTCATCTATTTATGAAACATATTCAGCATAAATATAACATTTCAGGATTATACATAGAGCAATTTAGTCAAACTAATGTTGAGGCTAAAGGTGGAACACCTATTTCGGTTGAGGATTTTAGAGAAATCTATAAAGAATTTAAGGCGCGAATTCGTACTGAGGAAGATGAACTTTTACTGATTTTATTCCAATTAACTATAGAAACAAAACTCCGAACTGGTGAAATATTGGGATTGGAAAGAGATTGTATCGAATCAATTGATGAAAGTGGAACATTTGGTACTATTCGTTATTACAGTAAGACAACAGATAAAGAGTATAAAAGAGAAGTTTTTATAATAGAACATATACGATTGATTGAAAAAGCCATACATATCACTAAAAATGTTTACAGAAACGCAGAATCGTCTTTAAGAAAGTTTATTTTTATCGGAACTCACCCTGCCTTTCAAAATAAAATAATAAAAATAGGATGGCGTTTTTATGATTTATTTATAAAAACTATAGATTACCTTTTTTATGAGGAAAAAATTAAGGTGCGATATAAACCTAATAGTTTACGTGATACCTACATTGAAAGGGCTTGGCAAATGGTTGAGGATGGTCTTATATCAACCCTGGAGGTTGGGGTTATTACTGGGAACTCAGCCAAAGTAGCGGCCAGACATTATCGTGATAGAGAGAATACAAAACGGTATGTAGAGGCACTTTACGAAGTCACTATTCTCGATGAAGAATTACCTGGCGAGATTGTTGAAAACGAAACTGCTAAAGACCTCCCTCCTGTGCAAGAAGATGCTGGTAATTGTGCAAGTGAATCGTGTATAAAAGTTGATACAGACGAAGATAGTTTTTACAGGTGTCTGACATGCAAAAAATTCGTAACAACCATCGAACGTAGTGCTCATTTTGAACGAAAAATGAAAGAATATAAAAGCAAAGGGGATAATGCTACATCTATTGTTGAAAGAAACTTTTATACAGGATTAATGGAACTTTACGGTGGTTACTTAATAGAAATGTATGCCATCATGGGGGCGAAAAAATGACTACTGAACATATGGGAATTACTGAAGAAATAGAATGGAACGTACCGAATGCCAGTACAATATCGGGGGAAGAGAATTACCTTAAAGGTGATTTTATTGATGAACCTGCCCTATTGATTACAAGAAATATACGGTTTTCCGATAATACTTGGGATATTTCCGATAAATTACATCCTGAAGTACCTTCCCTTGATTTTTCGCTCTTTCGGTCAAAAGTATTTCGGGTATTATTAAAAAAAGTAGTTCTTCGTGAATTGTTTATTTTACGAAAAAGCAAACGAAACGTTACAGTGTACGATAAAACATTTAACACTATAAAAAGATTTATTTTGTATTTAGAGAAAGAAAAATATATGTATGACTTAAGGTATTTAAGCCCTGAAATTATAAAGGAATATGTTGAAAATCTGAAAAAAACAAATATTACTAAAGACCGATTGAATCGGCTTTTAGCTGGAGTGAAAAAGTTCCTGCAAGAGGTTCAATTGGCTGGACATGAAATAGATTTATCGGAATATGAAAAAAAACTTACTGTTTCTTGGGAAGAAAGAAAAGCGGAAATGGAAGCTAATAAAACATCTAACATTCCCAAAAGAATTTTTAATCAAACCGTTCAGTGTGCGTTAATGGATATGGAGGATGAAAGTCTAAGAATTCAAGACCGAATGATGGCTTGTCTCATTGTTATTTTATCTCATACAGGAATGAGAAGGGGGGAACTTGAAAGATTAGAAGTAGATAAGTTAAGTGATATTACAATATTAGATAAAAAAGAAAAAGCCTACTATCTTGAATTTTTCACCTATAAAACAACACCTTCAAAAGATGGCAGATGGACTAAGACCATTGCCTTTGCCAATACAATAAAAGCCTATCAACTGCTTGAAAAGTTATCAAAAAAAAGGAGAGAAAAAGGAAAAAACACATATTTGTATGTAAATAGGTCTGGTAAAAAATATGGTCGTTCATCCTTTGATTATCTTTTTGATACATTCTTTTATAGACACCAAAAAGAAATATTTCATCATCTATCAGATTATGAAATAGCTCAAGTTCATATTCAGAAAGTAACTTCTTATTTAGTGAGTTATATCGACAAGAGCGAACCTAATCCTCCAATTATAGGAGAAACTATGTTTACTTTGAATGCCCATCAATTTAGGGTAGCTGTAGCGAATATTTTAAAAGATAAGGGTAGGAGTATACAGTGGATACGACAACACATGAACCATCTTAGTGAAGAAATGACACAGCACTATTTTAGAGATGACGATATTCTTGTTCGGGAAACACTAATGAGACGTGCAAAAGCTGATGGAAACTCGTTAGAGTTAGAACCCAACAATCAAAATACCTTGGTGAAAAATGAACTATCCGAACCAGAATTACTAAAGGCATATGAAGAGATAAACAAATTTCTCAAAAAGAAGAAATTCAATATTTATAAAGATATTGATGACATCATAAATACTTTAAAACATAATCCCTTACGGGAAAACATTGTGGGTGTTTGTACTAAACATTTAGGAATCTTATGTGAGTGTCATTTCCGAGTTTAAAA
>NZ_MSDU01000052.1 GCF_001936625.1 Domibacillus antri
TGGGAAGCTGGATTGTTAAATTGATAGCCGTATACGGCTCGAGTTGTACGTAGGGTTCGGGGAGGAGTGCTTGGAAACCTGTCATGGAAACATGAAAAGGCGCCGGGTGCTTACTCTACTTCATGCCCTGCACATGGGTTGGCTGGGGGCATCCAACTTGTTCAGGATTAGGAGCTGGTAATATTCCATCAAGCCAAGTTACAGACTTGGCCACCATTAAAAAATATGGTGGATATGGCGTTGATGGTGACGGCGATGGGAAAGCTGATCCGAATAATTTAAAAGATGCAGTCTTTGCAGCAGCCAATTATTTAGCCGCCAGCGGAGCCGCAGAAGGAAGAATCAGAGACGCTGTTTATGCTTATAATCATGCAGATTGGTACGTTGAAGAAGTCATGGGCTATGCGGATTCTTATGTGAACGGCTATGTGGCTATTGACGGTGGTACAGGCGGCAGTAATTCAAGTGTAGTGAATGTAGGGAAGAAATGGATTGGAAATTCTGTTTATGTTTTCGGCGGTGGGCGAAATCAAAGTGACATTGCGCGCGGGCGATTTGATTGTTCCAGCTTTGTTCACTGGGCATTTAAACAAACAGGCGTTGATTTAGGTCCATTGGGATCGACCAGCACGGAAACGTTAAAGCATTTAGGAAAGCCCGTTTCCCCAAGTGAAATGAAGCCCGGTGATATGGTGTTCTTTGACACATATAAAATAGATGGCCATGTTGGCATCTACGTGGGCGATGGAAAATTTATTGGAGCGCAAGGAAGTACAGGCGTTGAGATTGCAGATATGTCACAGGGGTATTGGAAGCAAAAATTTAATGGGCGTGTTAAACGCATTTAAAGCAGCTTTAAAACTGCTTTTGCCTTCAGGCAGGCATAGAACTAAAAATTTGAAAATGGAGTGATTAAATGAGCCAGTACCGTATTTTCGATAAAATTACGGTTGAAGAAATTTTAGAAAACGGAGCCTACTTAGCCACTTTCAAAGAGCGCGATTTTGCGATCAAAGGAAGTAAAGCTATACATGAGGAAACTGGCAAAGCCTTTGAAGTTAAAGAGATATATGAAGATATAAGAAATATACAAGACGAGGAAAGAACAATTATTGCTAAACGAAAAAATCTAGATGATGATTTAAGGAAAGTTGCCCGGACCAAGTGAGTTGCTTCTTTCCATCTATTCTTATACACGCATTTAAAGCAGCTTTAAAGCTGCTTTCAGACTGTAGACAAAAGGGACTTGGAATGAGGTGTCATTTCCGAGTTTAAAA
>NZ_MSDU01000053.1 GCF_001936625.1 Domibacillus antri
CTTAACCGATGTTCCTTGCTTCTTCTTCCTATCGAAATGACGGGCACTTCATATAGAAAGTTTAATTCTAAAACGTTGACGTTTTTGTTGATTTTGTTCAGTTTTCAATGTTCAATTTAACTTGAGCGCCGTTGTCTTAAAACTTAAAACAATGACTTTTACATAATACCAGGATTAATTTGATTCGTCAAGAATTATTTTTAATTTCTTTTCTGGTATTTTCGCTTCCCTAACAGCGACGCTTACTAATATAACACCTGAAACAAATATGGTCAACAGTTTATTTTAGAAAAACATTAAATTTCTTTGTTGATCTGATAATATCGATGGAAAATCCCATGCCCCTTCGTTTGAATAGAAACACTGCGCACAAGCTGCCGTTCGATTAAATATTCCATTAGTGTCACAAGATCCACAGAATAATGTGAAACTTCTTCATGATTTAAAAGTTCATTAATGCTCCACCATTCCTTTTCTTTCATAAGAGATAATAAATGCTCTGCTCCTCTTTCGGTTCGAGAGTGAATTAAAAACTCACTTGCTAAAAAAAGCAGCTCCAGTCTTTTTTGCAAGTCTTCATCGCTTGTCAGCAGTTCTTCATACAACTTATAAATTTCTGGTTCAATATGGCGTACTTGGTTCCAAACTGTCAACTCAGGATAATATCCGTTTTCAATTATAGATAGCCTTGCAAGGTGATGCAGAGAATGAAGAATATGGTTATATGCATCAAGATAATGACCATCGTTAAAAAAAGCTTTTCCATCTGTATAGCGTTTAATAAGCTTGGCAAATTCAATCGTCATCTTCATTTTCCGCCCATAAAACGGGAACTCTTTCATTTCCGTTTTCAAATTATAAACGTACTCATTGCGGTCAAATAAAATTCGTCCATGATACAGCCATTCGATTACTTTTCTGTTTGTGCCAAGCAGCATCCATTCTTTTAATTGATTCTCTGTCACGATATACATGGAGGCCGTTTCATTGCGTTGATCAACATAATGTTTCGTAAAAACGGCTTCCTCTGCTTCCTGCACAATTATAAGTAGAATAGCATTAAAGTTTTCAGTAAAAGCTCTGTTTTGTTCATTCTTTTCAACAAGCAAGACGCCTAGCGTATTTTGCTGGCTTGTCCGCTCTTGATACAACGGGCGAAGAATATCCTCCATTTTATGTTCCTCCCGACATTTTAAAAGTTCGTCCTGTTAAGTTTCGACAAAAATTGTCGAATTCCTTCCGTAAGACATAAAGGAAAATATGATATAGTGGAAAATGGGAGGTTGAAACGATGGCAAAAAAATATTCAAGTAAAATTAATAAAATTCGCACCTTTGCGTTGAGTCTTATTTTCATCGGATTTGTTGTCATGTATGGCGGCATTTTCTTCCGGGAGAATTTTCTCGTCATGACCATTTTTATGCTGCTAGGTCTTCTTTGTATTATCGCCAGTACCGTTGTCTATTTTTGGATTGGGATGCTGTCGACGAAAGCGGTGCAGGTAGTCTGTCCGAACTGTGGAAAGCCGACCAAAATTCTCGGCCGCGTCGATATGTGCATGCATTGCAGCGAGCCATTGACGCTTGATCGCACCCTTGAAGGAAAAGAGTTCGATGAAAAATACAACCAAAAAAAGAATATGGACCGTCCGAATGCATAAAAAACCTCCATCCCGTTCTCCGGGATTGGAGGTTTTTTAATGTAAATCTTTATGGCTGCAATCTGTGCACGTACCGTAAACTTCCATCCGATGGTGGCTAATTTTAAAGCCAGTCACATGAGCTGCGAGCTGCTCAACTTCATCGAGACCCGGATAGTGGAAATCAACAATTTTACCGCACGATTCGCAAATAACGTGATAATGTTCCGTCGTGACAAAATCAAAGCGGCTTGAGGTATCCCCATATGTCAATTCTTTTACCAGACCCACTTCACGGAATACACGCAAATTGTTATATACAGTCGCGACACTCATGTTAGGAAATTTTCCTTCAAGTGCTTTATAAATGTCATCAGCAGTCGGATGTGTCATTGACTGGACGAGAAACTCAAGAATCGCATGACGCTGAGGTGTAATGCGGACGCCTGTCTGTTTCAGCGTATCAAGCGCGTCTTTCAGCTGATCATGTGATTCATGGACGTGTGTATGAGACATCGCCATGCACCTCTTTTCTTCCTGAAAAGGATTATTACTTTATAATCTTTATAAACAGTTTACTAACAGAAACATATTTTTGTCAATGGAAAAAGAAAAAACCGGCTCTGCACCGGTTTTTTAATAGCCTTTTTTGATATCAATGAGGTTTTGATAATCTCCGCCTTCTTTAAAACACCTCAAATTATGTTCGAAAATTTCCATTGCCCGCGGTACGTACGCTTTTGTGATACTGGAAATGTGCGGTGTAACCGTTATGTTTTCATGCCGCCAGAAAGGGTGACCTTCAGGCAGCGGCTCTACTGTAAACACATCAAGATATGCGTGCGCAATTTCTTCATCATTGATCGCGGATAACAGCACCTGCTCTGAAACGAGGTCACCGCGGCCGATATTAATGAATGCGGCCGTCGGTTTCATCGCCTCAAAGTGTTCCGGCTGCAAAGCACCGGCTGTATCGGGTGTGCTCGGTAAAACCGCAACGACAAAATCCGCTTCACGCACCGCTTCTGCGAGATCATTCATTTGAAAAATTTGATCAAATTCATCAACTGAGCAGCCGCTTCGATTTACGCCTGTTGTTTTCATCCGGAATGCTTTGCAAAGACGGGCAATTTCCTGACCGATAGCGCCTGTCCCTAAAATGACGGCCTCTTTACCGGCCAGTTCCTGCAATGGCAGCTGCTTATTCCATATTTCTGCTTTTTCAAGGACATGCAGCTCAGGAAAACGCTTAACATGATTCAGCATAAAACCAAGTGTGAACTCTGCCATCGGAATTTTATGTATCCCGCGTGCGTTTGTCACAAAAATATCACGCTCTTCAATCGCTGAGAGCGGCATCTCTTCAATTCCAGCAGATGCCGCCATAATCCACTTTAATGACGAACACTTTCCAATAATATCCTCGGTTAAATCACTGCCGAATGTCACGAGTATTTCAGCATCCTGCAGCACGTCGTCCGCTTCTTCTATGTTTTTGTAAAAAGAAAATGATTCCTCTGGAAATTTCCTCTGTATGTCCGCTTGAATGTCACGCGGCGGACGGAAAGTAAACACAATATTCACCTGATGGCCTCCTCACTTCAGTTCCTTCACCGCTTCTAATGTTTCTTCCACGTGCCCTTTCACGCGCACCTTCCGCCATTCCTTTACAACCATTCCGTCTTTGTTAATTAAAAATGTTGACCTTTCAATACCCATGTATTCTTTGCCAAAGTTCTTCTTTAGTGCCCATACACCATATAATTCTGCCGCCTCATGCTCTTCGTCGGCAAGCAGCGTAAATGGCAGTTCATGCTTTTCGATAAACTTCTGGTGACGGGCTGCCGGGTCCGGGCTAATACCGAGAATAACAGTATTCCATTTCGAAAATTCACTGTACTGGTCGCGGAAATCGCACGCTTCTGTCGTGCAGCCCGGTGTCATATCTTTCGGATAAAAATAAAGCACCACGTTTTTCCCTTTAAAATCCTCAATGTTGACCATTTCGCCATTCTGATCCGGCAGCATAAAAATCGGTGCCGGCTGTCCTGTCAATTCTGCCATATTTTACTCCTCCTTTTTCTTATAAGCGTAGCGAATCTGCTGAAAAATGGCAACTTGATTGATTCCTTTTTGAATGAAGTCTACAATGAAAAAAGACGTTTTCATCAGGAGGCATGAATGGCATGAATTTTTCTAAATCAGAAATTTTGCACGAAGAAGCACTTAAACACATTGTCGGCGGCGTAAACAGCCCGTCCCGTTCATATAAAGCAGTCGGCGGCGGAGCACCGGTAGCAATGGAGCGCGGCAACGGCGCTTATTTTTACGACGTAGACGGCAATAAATACATTGATTACCTCGCTGCCTATGGTCCGATCATTACCGGACACGCGCACCCGCATATTACAGAAGCGATTACAAAAGCGGCGCAAAATGGCGTTTTATTCGGTACACCGACACAGCATGAAGTCACATTTGCGAAAAAACTGAAGCAAGCGATGCCGGCTCTTGAAAAAGTCCGCTTTGTAAACAGCGGTACTGAAGCGGTGATGACAACAATCCGCGTGGCACGCGCCTATACAAAACGTGATAAAATCATTAAATTCGCAGGCTGTTACCACGGTCATTCCGATCTCGTTCTTGTTGCGGCAGGCAGCGGCCCATCCACACTCGGAACACCCGATTCGGCCGGTGTTCCAAAAAGTATTGCACAAGAAGTCATTACTGTCCCGTTTAATGAAACAGAACCTTTAAAAGAAGCGCTTGATAAATGGGGAGACAATGTGGCGGCGGTTATGATCGAACCGATTGTCGGGAACTTCGGCATCGTAGAACCGAAAGAAGGTTTTTTAAAAGAAGTGAAACGGCTGACGCATGAAGCAGGTGCCCTGCTCATTTTCGATGAAGTCATTTCCGCATTCCGGTTTATGTACGGCGGCGCACAAGATCTGCTTGGCATTACGCCGGACTTAACAGCGCTCGGCAAAATTATCGGCGGCGGCCTGCCGATCGGCGCTTACGGCGGACGAGCCGACATTATGGAGGAAGTGGCACCGCTTGGACCGGCTTATCAAGCAGGGACAATGGCCGGAAATCCCGCATCGATGCTCGCAGGAATTGCCTGCCTGGAAATCATTGAACAAGATGGCACATATCAAGAACTCGACCGGCTCGGCGCCCTTTTAGAAGAAGGCTTGCTGCAAGCTGCGAAAAAAGCGGGCATAACCGTCACCATTAACCGCTTGAAAGGGGCTTTAACCATTTATTTTACGGACCAAAAAGTGGTGAATTACGATCAGGCGGAAGCAACAGACGGTGAATTATTCGCCCGCTTCTTTAAAGAAATGCTGTACCGCGGCGTGAACCTTGCACCATCTAAATATGAAGCGTGGTTTTTAACGACAGCTCATACAGAAGACGATGTCCGCACAACCATTCAAGCAGCAGAAGAAGCATTTCTTGCATTAAAAAAATAAACTAACTAGAGACAGGCGTCCTTTTAAAAGGGCGCCTGTTTTGTGCAGTATGCCGCTTGATTTCCTTCCTCATCCGTTGTATAGTACAGTTTGTTTGATTCGCAGCGAAGTGCGGTAAACAAACGTAAATACAGTTTTATCAGGAAAGGAAACATTGATCCAATGAAGCTTGGTGCCCGCATATTTAAAACGGGAATTGCCATCGTTTTAGCGCTGTATATCGCGCAATTACTGGAATTACCATCTCCGGTTTTCGCCGGGATTGCGGCTGTATTCGCCATTCAGCCGAATATTTATCGTTCTTACTTAACGGTCGTGGAGCAAGTTCAGGCAAATATTATCGGTGCCGCCATTGCGATTTTATTCGTTCTGTTATTCGGAAATCATATTATTATTGTTGGGTTGGCTGCAATTGCTGCAATTATTATATTGCTGAAGTTTAAGCTCGAAAAATCTGTCAGCCTTGCCCTCGTTACGATCATTGCCATCATGGAAGTACAGAATGACCAATTTGTCCAATTTTCAATGATCCGCATGTTTAATATTACGATCGGTGTGGTGTCATCGTTTCTCGTCAATCTTGTCTTTTTGCCGCCGAAATATGAAACGAAATTATTTGCTTCGATTAACCAGGTAACGGAAGAAATCTTAAAGTGGATCCGAATTACCTCCCGCAATGCTTCTGAATCGCATTTATTGAAAAAAGATATGATAAAGCAGCGGGAAAAGTTAATTAAAATTGATAATATGTTTTTGCTTTACAAGGAAGACCGGACGCCATTCAAAAAAAATCTCCGGGCTAAAAATCGGAAAATCGTTTTATACCGGAAAATGATTTTGACCACAAGACGGAGTATGGAGATTTTGCAGAGATTGAATCAGTATGAAAATGAACTGCACCATTTAAATCCGGATTTGCAGCGGACGATGCAGGATCACCTTGATTGTCTCGTCAGCTACCATGAACATTTGCTGCTTCGTTTCGTCGGCAAAGCAAAAACGACGGAAACATCAGAAGACTTATTTGAACCTTGTATGAACCGCGATGAGTTTATGCACATGTTTACAGATGAAATTTACAAAGACAATAAAGAAGAGCCCGCTTCATCCATTCATTTGCTTCATATCGTATCCTCTATTCTTGAATATGGAGAGAAATTGGAGCACCTTGATCATTTAATGACGAGTTTTTACAAATACCATACAGATGATGAAGCACCTGAATATGAAGAAGAATGACAAAAAAACCATGCCGGCGCGCCGGCATGGTTTTTTAATGATCAAGCTGCTGCACCTGGAATAGCTTCCAGTAGCCGCCCTGTTTATTCATCAGTTCTTCGTGTGTCCCATCTTCGATGACTTCACCGTGTTCGATTAATATAATCCGGTCAGCATGAGTAATTGTCGACAATCGGTGTGCTACGATAAATGTCGTCCGTGTTTTGGCGAGCTCTTCAATCGCTTCTTGAATTAAGTGTTCGCTTTCTAAATCGAGCGCGGACGTCGCTTCATCTAAAATAAGCAGCGGCGGGTTTTTTAAAAACACCCGGGCGATCGCAACGCGCTGTTTTTGACCGCCGGACAGCTTCACACCGCGTTCTCCTACTTTCGTTTCGTAGCCATTCGGCAGCGCTGTAATAAAATCATGCGCATTCGCAGCTTTCGCGGCCGCAACCACTTCTTCTTCCGTCGCATCCGGACGGCCAAGCAGAATATTTTCCCGCACTGAATCACTGAACAAAATATTATCTTGAAGCACCATACCGATTTTATCCCGGAGTGAACGCACTTCAAAGTCGCGAATGTCCGTACCGTCGAGCAAAATACGTCCGCCTGTCACGTCATAAAAACGGGGAATCAGGCTGACAAGCGAGGATTTCCCGCCGCCGCTCATTCCAACAAGCGCAACGGTTTCTCCCGCTTTCACATGCAAATGCACGTCGCGTAACACAGGGGCATCTTCTTCTGCATATCGAAAATGAACGTGTTCAAAAACAATATCACCCGTTACATCTTTGCATTCGATGGCCTCTTTTTTATCCGTTACATCATATTTTTCATCGAGCAGTTCAAACACACGGTCCATTGACGCAATCGCCTGTGTTAACGTCGTCGATGAATTCACGAGACGGCGAAGCGGGTTGTACAGCCGGTCGATGTACGCAATAAAGGCAGCCATTGTTCCGACTGTTAAATTCCCTTCAATGACTTGCACCCCGGCATATCCGATGACGAGAAGCGGCGCAATGTCGGTAATCGTATTGACAACCGCGAACGCTTTTGCATTCCATGCCGTCTGATCGAGCGCCTTTTGCAAAAAGTTTTTGTTATGCTTCCGAAACCGTTCCTGCTCCACCGGTTCAATCGCAAAGCTTTTAATAACCGGCATCCCCTGCACGCGCTCATGCAAATGACTTTGCACTTCCGCCAGCGCCTGTGAGCGAACACGCGTCAGCCGGCGCAAGTTGCCGAAGAAGTATTTAACAGACAACGCGTAGAACGGAAAGACAATTAATGCGACGAGCGTTAATTTCACATCCATTGTCATCATAATGACAGCGGCAATCACAATCGTCGCCGCATCAAGCCAGACGTTCATCAGCCCCGTAATAACAAAGTTCTTTGTCTGCTCCACATCATTAATCACGCGGGAAATCACTTCGCCTGCTCTCGTGTTCGCATAATATTTAAAACTGAGCTGCTGAATATGATCAAACAGCCGATCGCGGATGTCGTATAAAATTTTACTGCCCGTCCACTGGGCAAAATATTGACGGTAATACTCAACCGGATACCGGACGATGACGAATAAAATCAGCATCATCCCGATTAACCAGTAAAGCTGTTCTTTCTTTTCTGCCGCACTCATCGTCCCGCTGCCAATAATATCATCAATGACGTATTTAATGACAATTGGAAGAAGCAGCGGAATACCAAATTTCACGATACCAATTGCTAATGTTCCGGCAATTTGCCATTTGTATGGTTTGACAAATTGCATATATCTGCTGATCACACCCATGTGTCTCTTCCCCCCCCTTTGTCAAACCACGAAAAAACCTGTTGAATACTCAACAGGCGTTCAGCGGCACAGCTGTAAATATTTCCCGTACCAGCGTTCAATAAAACCGGGCGCAAATGGGCCTTTTTGCTGTTCGATCAGCTGCAGCAGATGGTCCATATTACGGCGTAAAATTTTATCAATCACTTCCGGGTAATTCATTTCACGGCTGTGCTGTCTGTACTCGTCTTCATCAAGCAAAATGTAGGTCATATCCGGAAAAACCTTTACGTCAAGATCATAGTCAATATACTTGAGCGCACCTTGATCAAACACGAATGGCGAGCTGATGTTACAGTAATAATGAATGCCGTCTGCACGGAGCATCCCGATTACATTAAACCATTTACGTGTGTGAAAGTAACAAATCGCCGGCTCCCGTGTCACCCACGTCCGCCCGTCTGATTCCGTTACAATCGTCCGGTCATTTCCGCCAATTACAATATTTTCAGTTGCTTTTACGACAACCGTTTCTTCCCACACCCGATGAATGTGGCCGTTATGTTTGTAACTGTGAATCTGCACTGATTCACCTTCTGCAGGAATCGCCATCGTTGTCCCCTACTTTCTAGCGTCGCGTGCTTTTTCTACTTCCGTTTGCACGGACGGTGAAACCCTTTTGTCTTATTATAACGATTTACGGCGAAAATGAAAACAAATGAAGCCCCGGCCATTTTGCCGGGGCTTCATTTGTTTTCATTTTACTGGTTTGTTGATGAATTTTTTTTGCGCGCTTCGGACTGTGCATTTTGCTGTCTTACTTGCTGCACATCTGTTTCAGCAGCGAACTCTTCAGCGAATCGCTGATTTGGGTTCATCGCTGCATTTTGTGCGGAACCGGCTTTGTTACGGGCAGAAGCGGCATTTTGCTGTCTTACTTGCTGCGCGTTTGTTTCAGAAGCAAATTCAGTTTGGTACTGCTGTCCTTGAGCGGATGCAGCGTTTTGCTTTTTCACATGATTGATGTCCGTACCAGATGCTGTTTTGTTTTGGTTATTGTTCATTTTTTCACCTCTACGGTTTTTTTTGTCATTGTGGGGTTATGACCGCCACGCTGATTATCTTGACCGTAATGGCTGATAATTATTCATGGGCTGTTAAACGAGCAATGACCGGCCGCCATCCACAATAATGGTCTGCCCGCGAATCATAAACGCGCCCGGTGAAACTAAAAACAGCACCGTCTGGACAATATCATCAATTTCCACAATTCGTCCTGCCGGTGTATTTTGTTTCGCATCTTCTAAAATATCTTCCCGATTTGGAAAATGTTTTAATGCTTCCGTATCAATGGCGCCGCCAGAGACTGCATTCACGACAATATTTTGTTCGGATAATTCAACCGATAAGTATCTCGTCAATGCTTCAACCGCGGCTTTTGATACGCCGACTGCTGTGTAATTTTTTAAATAGCGGATCGCACCGAGTGAGCTGATGCTGACAATGGAGCCGCCGCCGGTTTTTCCCATTAATTTTGCCGCTTCTTTTGCGCAAAATAATAACGCTTTGCTGTTAATATCCATCGTCCAGTCCCAATGTTTTTCTTCCAGTTCCATAATGGGACGCTGCACACCTGAAGCCGCATTGTTAATAAACACATCCAGACGGCCAAATTCCTGCTCAACCGTTTCAAACATCGCTTTAATTTTTTCGACGTCACCGACATTTGCTTTCACGACAAGTGCCCGGCGGCCAAGTGCTTCAATTTCTTTTGCTGTCTCTTCAGCCGCTGTTTTACTTCGCGCATAATTGACGACAATGTCATAGCCCTGTTTGGCAAGTGCTATCGCAATCGCTTTGCCCACACCGCGGCTTGATCCGGTTACTAACGCTGTTTTCATTCTTTTCGTCCTTTCACATGATTCCATATTTTTTGGTGCGACACGGAAAAAGCAAACGACTCTACCTTTTCTTTTTCAACAAGCTGCGTTCTTTCCTTTTCCACATCACCTTCAATAACTCCTGTATACACATCAATTTCCCACGTTAAATGGGAAAATACATGCTTAATATCTGTTACTTTATTCGAGCTTACAGCTGCTTTTACGCCGAATTCCTGTTCAACAAATGATTCAAGTACATGCCGGGGATTCGTTTCAGCAGGCATCTCCACATTCGGAAACTGCCACAAATTCGCAAGCAAACCGGATTCCGGCCGCTTCTCGATTAATATGCGGCCGTCGTTTGTTGAAAGAACAACAGCACCGATATGAACTTTTTTGTCTGCTTTCTTTTTTGTTTTGACTGGCAGCTCCCGCTGGACCCCTTCTTCAAACGCCTGGCAATGATTTTGAACGGGACAGAGAAGACAGGATGGTGATGTTGGAGTGCAGATGATGGCACCGAGTTCCATTAACGCCTGGTTAAAAGAAGACGGGTCCTCTTCATACATTAATTCGCCGACTGCCTGTTCAAAAATTTTGCGCGTCGATGGCTTTGCAATATCATCCCATATGGACAACAGCCTGGATACTACGCGCATCACATTGCCGTCCACCGCCGGCTCCGGAAGTCCATAGGCGATACTTAAAACCGCTCCGCCAGTGTATGGTCCGACCCCTTTTAATGATAAAAATTTGTCTTTATCTGCGGGAACGGAACCTCCGTAGTTTTGCGCAACTTCTTTCACAGCGGACTGTAAATTGCGCACTCGGGAATAATAACCGAGTCCTTCCCACGCTTTCATAACGGCTTCCTCATCAGCCGAGGCAAGCGCATCAATCGTCGGAAACTGTTCCATAAACCGGTTAAAATACGGAATGACCGTATCCACCCGTGTCTGCTGCAGCATAATTTCCGACACCCATATTTTATACGGATCGCTCTCTCTGCGCCATGGAAGATCCCGTTTTTCCGCTTCGTACCAATTGACAAGATCATGTTGAAATTTCGTAATATTCATCTTTTGTACTGCGCTGTTTTCTGTCAAATTTAATGAACCTCGCTTTTCGACATGTTACAATAGATTAAAAATCGGGAATAACGTATAGATACCGTTTTCAGCAAAGGAGGATTTCCTTTTGGATACCGCTACTCATATCGTCATGGGCTTTGCGCTCGGCGGTCTCGCCACACTCGATCCTGTTGTCGCTGCCGATCCCGCAACAAAATACGCAGTCATGACCGCCGCAGTGATCGGCTCGCAGGCTCCTGACATCGATACAATATTAAAACTCCGCAGCAATGCGGTTTACATTCGAAATCATCGCGGTGCGACACACTCCGTACCGGCTGTTGTGGTCTGGCCCCTTTTCATTACCGGCTTATTGTTTTTCATTTTTCCTGATAGTAATTTGCTTCATTTATGGCTTTGGTCTCAAATAGCCGTATTCCTGCACGTCTTTGTAGATATTTTTAACGCGTATGGCACGCAGGCATTCAGACCTTTTTCACCACGGTGGGTCGCACTCGGTGTCATCAACACATTTGATCCGTTTATTTTCATGATGCATATCATCGGACTGCTCTTATGGGCGTTCGGTTTTCACCCCGGCTATACGTTTATCGTTATTTACATGATATTGATCGGCTATTATATTCTCCGCTTTCAAATGCAGGGGGCCGTCCGAAATGCGGTGCGCCGCCTTATTCCAGATGCGGAAGAAATTATTATTGCGCCGACCATCCGCTTTAACCAGTGGCGGATCGCTGTTAAATCGCCGGAACATTTTTATGTTGCCCGCGGCTACCGCCGCTCTGTAACCATTCTCGATAAATATAAACGGGTGCCGGTTCCCGAGTCCATTTTATTTGAAGCGGCAAAAAAAGATGCCAATCTCGACGCTTTCCTCCATTTTTCACCTGTGTATAGATGGGAGGTCGCTGAATATAATGACTGTTATGAAGTGAAGTTCATTGACCTCCGCTATCGGAACAACGGTTATTATCCATTCGTTGCTGTCGTACAGCTTGACCTTGATTACAATATTATCGGCTCGTATACCGGCTGGATTTTCAGTGAAGAAAAACTCCGAAAAAAGCTAACCTTTTTGCCCGGTGATCAAAATTAATGTGTCACGTCATTCGAATCATCAAGCATATGCTTATATTTTGGATTGCGTGCCGCAAATTCGTGCAGATGACGGCCGTAATTTTCGATCCATTGCGTCACAATTTTTTCGGCCGCTTCTTTCCCTTTATAATCATAACCCGCTTTCGCATAGGTCGTTTCAAAGTCTTCCCAGAGAAGCTCGACCCAAGTGCGGGCGCGGGCGGCAGACAGACGGCTGTTTGTTTCAAGCAGCCGCTCTGTTAATTTTCGGAATGTTTCTTCCATAACTAAGTCACTCCTTTTATTTATTTAATAATGAAATGGGAATTCCTTCTTCTTTCCCGTCACCGTTTAAACGATATCCCCAGGCAAACACGCCATTCATGTACTCGATTTTAAAATAATGGCCTGGATCCGTTGTTAATTCATATAATTTCCCCGGCTTGAAGTCATCCGGATTCAATAAATATGCCTGCGCCATTGTGGCACGCCGATCATAAACAGCAAACTCGTTCACGATGCCAAGCTGCTCTGCCTTGCGCGCTTTTTCCCGCAGACGGGCAATTTCTTGTTTTAACTCGACCTCACTCATTTCACTGTACCTTTTTTCATTTTCCATTTAAATAACTCCCTTTCAAAAGACAATCGTTTTATGAACTGATTTATTACAGGTTCCGCTCTTGGTATAGAGCTCTCTTTTATATACGGAAAATTTTTGATTGAATCAACATAGCCTACTCTTCCTGCAATTTTTCAATCGCTTTATCGATATCAGAGAGGTCAAACCCTTTCCGGTACAAGGCCATCTTCATTTTTTGGCGGTATTCACCTTTTTCGTATGATTGATAGCGGCGGTGTGCTTTTTCTGCCTGATACATAAGCGCGTCCATTTCCTGTTCTTCGTCCGGTTCATGCTTGATCGCTGCTTTTTTTATGCTGGAAGCGGAATACCCCTTTGTCATTACATATTCTTCCGCTTTTTTCTTCTGCAAAAACGCGGAATCCCGTTTATATTTTTTCAGCTGCTTTTCATAAAGCCTGGCCGCTTTTTCCATCTGCTCTTCTTCTGTAAACTGCTCCATTAATGAAAAGGCGGTCTCTTCATTGATGCCCTTTTCCTTCAGTTCACGGTGAATAAGATACGGTCCTTTATCCGTCGTCTGCATTTGCGTTTTAATAAAAGCATCCGCAAATTGTGAATCATTAACATACCCCATATCGTGGAGACGTGTTAAAATTTCCTGTCTTGATGCCTCGTCCACTTCTTTTTTCTTCAAATAGTCCTGCACTTCTTTTTCGGAACGCATCCGAATCGATAAATAGTGAATCGCTGCATTGAATCCTTTTCGGACATTGTCGCGGATTTGAATTTTTTCCGCTTCCGCTTTCGTCATTTCCCGCCCTTTTTGCAGATTAAACTCAATTAATACCGCTTCGTCAACACTGAACGCATATTCCCCGTCCACTTCTATATTATAACGGTCTGTCCGTTTTTGCTGAACAGATATTTTCGTAATAACAGGCATTTGTCACCCTCCGGCACATTCGTTTAGTTTGTTTTTTCCTTTGAACAGGTAAAATAATAGCAACGACAAAAAAATAGGAGGACGCTAAAATGAAAGCAGCCATCGCAGGCGGTACCGGGTTCATCGGAAAAGCATTAACCAATGAACTCGTCAAAAATGGATACGATGTTTATATTTTAACGCGAAACATAGACAATAAGAAAGAAACGGATTCTATTCATTATGTACAATGGCTGGCAGCTGGCGCAGCTCCCGAAAAACAGCTGCAAGGAGTGAGTGTCTTTATTAATCTTACCGGCGAGTCATTAAACAGCGGCCGCTGGACAGATGAACGAAAAAAACGAATATTGGACAGCCGGATTTCATCAACTCGGGAAATCATCCGGATTATGAACGCACTTCCTGATAAATCGTCCGCGCTCATTAATGCGAGCGCAATCGGCATTTATCCGAATTCAGATACAGACACATTTACAGAAAAATCACGCGCTGTAGGAAACGATTTTTTGACACATACTGTAAACGCATGGGAAAAAGAAGCAGTTCAGGCAGATAAAGCGGGGATTCGAACCGTGCTTGCCCGGTTTGGTATTATTCTCGGGAAAGAGGATGGCGCATTGCCGCGGATGGCTATGCCTTATAGACTGTTTGCCGGCGGAAAAATCGGCTCCGGGCGCCAATGGATGTCCTGGATTCATGTAAAGGATGCGGCCCGCGCACTCCGGTTTGCCGCAGAAAATGGAATGTTGGAAGGCCCGCTTAATGTAACAGCCCCGAATCCGGTACGAATGAATGATTTCGGGAAAACACTTGCCAAAGTGCTCGGCCGTCCGCATTGGCTGTTTGTCCCTGCACCTGCGCTGAAAGCGGGACTCGGTGAAATGAGTACACTCATATTAGATGGCCAGCGTGTCCTTCCTGAAACATTGCTGCAATCAGGCTTCCAGTTTGAATTTCCGCTTGTTCGCGGTGCACTCGACGATCTATATAACGGGCGGGGCATCATTAAAAGAGATTAGCTTGGGCAAAATGTTATGAGCATGTATGTTTTTTTCCGCGGGCAAGAACGGGCTCCATTTTTCATAAAAAAGAAAAACCTGTTTCTGCAGCCTCATGGAGCTGTTGAAACAGGTTTTTTGATAATAAAGACTATATGTATTAAGCAAAAGCAATCTTTATTTACGATTTACTCTGTGCATAAACATTAAAATATGCATGTGGATAATGTGGAAAACCATCTGAAACTCTTTATAATCGTGCGACAAATTCCGCCAAAATCGTGGATATTTTCATACACAGTCTGTGGATAACCTGTTGATCGTGGGGAAAACTCTGAAAATTTACACAATTTTTATTCGTAATTGTGCCATTTTACCATTTTTTCCAGAATGATCGACAAAATGACCCCGGTCGCCATGCCATTTGTCAGCAACGGCTGAATCATCAGCGGCAGACTACTGAATAACTTTGGATCTATCGCCATAATGCTGATGCCAACGAGAACCGGTACAGCGATTCGAAAAATAGTATTCGAATTAAATGAGACGACCTGCAATGATTTAAGTGCCGTACCAAAAAGCTGCATATAGGCAACAAACAAAACAGCACTTCCGACCGTGACCGGAATTCCTGCTAAAAAAGTGCCTGCTGCCGGAACAATGCCAAGCAGGCTTAACAGAAGACCGCCGATTATAAATGGCGGCCGCTCATAAATACGCGTACTTTCTAAAAAACCGAGTGAAGACGTATACGGGGCGTATGGTACAAGCCCGAGCGGAGCAGACGCTATGGTATAGACACCTGTTAGAAAAAAAGAATGGTTGTATTTCTTTTCTTCTGCTTTCTCTTTATACAGCTGCGACGCCGCCTGTACGGATGCGATTGTATTGCTCATATTGATCAATCCAGTAACGAATGAAGCAATGACAATTCCCCATTGTAAATTAGGGGTGCCAAGCGGAAATAAAAAAAACGGACTTGCTTCAGCTGAACCGGCCGCTTCTCCTGGGAAAAGCAGTACGTACAGTGCCCAGCCGGCTGTAATGCCGATCAAGATCGAAAAATTACTAATCCATCCTTTTCCTTTTATTTTCATAATGGCAACGGCGATGACAACACAGACTGAAAAGAAACTGCCTGCCGGGTCGATGGCGCCATCTTCATTTACTTTGAGCATACCGGTAAAGAAAATAATAATGAGCTGCACAGCGAGTAAAAATAAATACACATTCGTGACCATCGGCGTAAAAATATGATTCAGCCAAGGGGCCATCTTCAAAGCCCCCATAACAGCCATTACCCCCCCGGCCGCAATAACCCCCGTCGCAATTCCCCCGCCGATCACATGATAATCCATGCCAAGCGCCCCTGCAGATGCACTTAATGTCAGCAGCAATCCCCACATTAAACCCGAGTGCCCTTCCATAAGCGGATAACGATGCCCAATCCATCCTTGCAGCACACAGGCAATACCGGTAAAAATAAGCGACGAGCGAAGGATCATTGCCGTCTCAGCCGGCGGCAGCCCAAACGCTGCTCCAATCGAAACCGGTACAACAACTGTATTAGCAAAAATAAAAAACATCCACTGTACAGACGCGGTGCCCGTTGTTATTACAAATAATTTATTCATTTTCATCCCCCTACTGACACGGCCACCATAACATGATTTCTCCTAACTATAATCTTAAATGATCCATTTTCACTTCCTTAGGGTGAGGAGTATTTTCAATCATAGTGCACCTCATTTTGTAGATTAGTATTATCTACAATTCTATACCAATATTAGCCATCTTTCTATAATAAATTCGTTCCTTCAATCCTCATCCCGTCTTTTAGTACTAAAATAAAATGCGCTGGCAGGAGAATCTCAATTTTCTCCACCAGCGCATTGAATATGCCATCATCAAATTGTTCAAGTAATCCTTCTTTCTGATTAAAATGTTCATGCTCATTCGCGCTTGTATGCGGAGCGCTGGACGATTTGTATTCTTCGGATACGCCATTACCTGTGCCAAAACAAAGAGATGATCCCTCCAGCACTATAACTTTCCTATTGTGCCAGGTCCCTTAGTGCGTTTAAATCTCGAACCGGTGCAGCAAGCTTTTTAACTCATCAGCAAACTCTGCTGTCTTTTCAATGGATTCAGTGATAGCCTGAATTGACTGCAGCTGTTCCTCAGAAGAAGAAGCTACTTCATGAATGTACACAGAAGATTCAGACGACTTGCTTGAATTGTCAAAAATAACACGCTCTACTTCTTTTACTTTCCGAAGCAGATGATCCATTTCATTGAAAATATTCAATGATTCATCCGAAGATTGGGCGGAAGAATGATACACGCTTTGCAAATTGCCATTGACCATTTTTAATGTTTCCATGCCTGTTCTAAACTGGCTCGTACCCGCTTCTATTCCGGCAACCGCATTCGCCGTTTCAGTTAAAATTTCCCCGACAAGCTCAGAAATTTGCTTGGCAGATAGAGACGACTGCTCCGCCAGCTTCCTGACTTCCTCGGCTACTACCGCGAAGCCCTTTCCATGCTCGCCAGCTCTTGCGGCTTCAATGGAGGCATTCAGCGCCAGCAAATTCGTTTGTTCTGTAATCCCTTTAATCATATCGACAATATTGCCAATTTCAGATGAGCGGCTGCCCAGCTTTTTCACTGTGTCGGCAGAATGTCGGATGGATGACTGAATCGCTATCATTTGCTCAATTAACGTCTGGATTTCTTGATTTGCAGCCTCCACCTCCTGATAAGCGTGCTTTGTTTTCTGGTACACTAATGAAGAATGGTCTTTCATCCCGGAAACCGTTTCAGTGATTTCTGTAATAGATGTCAAATTTTTGTTATGACTTTGTTCCTGCTCTGCTGACAATGCGGCTGCGTTTTGAACGTTCTGTGTAACGTCATTGGATAGCTGGAGGATTTCTTCGGCGCTTTCCGATAAATCAGACGTACGAGCTGATACCATCTCTCCTTTTTTAAAAATACTTCCAATTAACGCCTGCAAGCTGTCCAGCAGCGCATTCACATTGCCTGCAAGCTGCCCAATTTCATCCTTTCGCTTAATGTGGAGCCGCTTCGTTAAATCTCCTTCATTGTTTGCCAGCTCTGCAATTTTACTGTTTACATGGGTAATTGGCTTTAGCGACCGGCTATTTAATAAATAGCTGATCCCAGCACTGACCGTGATAAAAAGAATCGTAAGGAGAATAAAATAATTCAGCAATGAGTTTGCATCCGCATACGCCTCACGGACGGGGACAGAAATCATGATGCCCCAGTCTGCTTCCTCTGCTTTGCTGTAGAAAACGAGGCTGTCTTTACCATCAAAAACGGTCTCAATCGTCCCTGTTTCCCCGCTCATGCTTTTCTCCACAACTTGATTCAACTCGTCATTTTGGTAATCGGCAATATTTTTATTTAACGTGTCTTCTTTGTTTTTTCCTGCAACAATCGTGCCGTCGCTCGTGAAAACTGTGGCATAGCCGCTTTCTCCTAATTTTACGTTTGAAATAATATCAATGAGCGATTCAATTGGATAGCCGCCTGACGCCACGCCGACAATGCTGCCATTGGAGCCGTACACAGGCGAAGAAGACAGTACAATTGGCGCCCCATTTAGCTCCGGCGATTGAGAAGGAACGGGATCATACGCATTCGTTTCACCATTCATGCCATCGATAAAATGCTCATAGTCATTCACTGGAATTTTCGCATTCCCTAAATACAAAAATCCTTTTGCATCCATAAATGCAAACGCATCTGGGTTTTCCATCCGCTCCGCAAGCCGCGTTCCAAGAGCGGCTGCTTTTGCCGTATCAGCTGATTTCAATGTATCGGCTTCTGCAATATATTCCATCACTTCCTGCTTGCCTACTGTCCAAATATGAATATTTGCTTTCACGGATTCCAGCTGATTATATGCCTGATCCTGAAACTTCTCATACAAATATTCCTTCACCTTCAAATAGCCGGTCGCTGAAAGGCTTATCATGGACACAGCGAGCAGCAGGCTAATCATAAATGTATTTTTAAAAACTATTTTCATGTAGTGTTTTTCCTCCTTTTTACTCATTCAAAAATGGCAAATAGGAGCACACTTATTTTCAGGCACATGGATTTCTGCACAAAAATAAAAAACACCCTGCATGAGAGGTGCCCGACATTCTCCTCATTTTCGGCGGCCTGGCAGCCATAGAATCAAATTCCGTAGGCCCATAGCTTTGCGTCCTTGCTTTTCAGCAAGTTTGCCATTTCGTATTGAGCATTGCTATTTTGTTTCCACTATCAATATATGAGAAAAAAGACTCACCGTCAACGGCAAACCTTTTTTCTTTTTAACTTGAAACCTCTAATGATAAACCGGCAAGCTAATATCATAATGTTTTTTCCGTGTGATGACGCCTGCTAAAAGAATACTTTTAGCGGTTTTGATTGCATGATTAAAAAATCATCCACACAACTTTGTGCAGATGCTTATGCTCAGCAATTACTTTTCGCTGGTTTACGATTTATCTTTGTTATACTTCTTCTTTAATATTCGTTTGTTTCATGCCGCTTATAAAGTAAGCCATGAAGCATAAATTGTCTGGAGCTGTATTATTTTCTTTTCAGCAAATAAAGCAACATTATCGTAAGTTCCTTTATCTTCTCCTCTATTTCTGCATGCTCCTTTCTTTACCACATTACCGCGGTACACTTTAGCTGTGTGGGGGACTGACACCTATTTTTGGACACTAATGATATTTAATTCCCCCTCCATGTAAGTAGTTGCAAAGCCATCATGGAAACTATTGAAATTACCATAAGTTTGGACAAACATATTACCTGTTTGATCTATAAATCCATTCTTAGATGCATCATCATCTGGGTCATATGTTACCATAGCTAAACCACCACTAAAGTGATGTGGGGAGTCAAATTTTTGTTCAATCACCCAATTACCAGTTTTATCAATGTAACCGAATTTTTCATTGTCACCTTCTAAAAGTGCCAGACCTTCACTAAATTTAGAATAGCCAACTCCTAATGTAAAACTATCTATTTGACTCTGATTATACTGCGGTTGAATCACCCATTCACCTGTTTGATCAATAAAACCAAATAAACTACTTTCACTATCCTCAGCAAGTGCCAGACCCTCACTAAATTTAGAGACAAAAAGAAATTTTGGTTCAATTACCCAGTTTCCTTTTTTGTCAATAAACCCCATCAATCTTGTGCCATTTTCAGGATGTGCTGGAGCTAAACCCTCAGAGAAGCCAATAGAATTAGCCCCGACTTGCATACTAATTGATTCATAGTTAAGTTCAATCATTCTATCTCCGTTTTTATCGATATAAATATAATTTTCACCTTGATACTGAACAAAAGCTAAACCTTCCGAAAATTGAGATGCAGAACTGAATTGAGGTTCAATCACCCATTCACCAGTTTTATCGATAAAACCATATGTATCTGACCCCGCTTGTTGGGCCACTGCAAGACCCTCATTAAAAGAGGATATATAAGAGAATTGCGGTGCTATTACCATTTCTCCATTTTTGTTAACAACGCCATATTTCTCCAAATCATTAGCATCCCTAACTACCAATAAATCCTCACTAAATGTGTCCCCATTAGGTGTTAATTCTAAATTTTCATCAATTTTCGCAACAACCTTATAACCGTTTTCTTCTTGTACATTTACCTCATCAATAGCATTAGGTGTTTCTGCTACAGTTCTTTCTTCAATTTCCTGGGTCTTTACTTCAGTTGAATTTCCATTTGAGCTGCAACCAGAAATGAATAACCCTATACCAAGTACGATTAATAATTTTCTCATGTAATTAGCTCCTCTTTATTTTAGGAATAATAAATCTAAAATCTACTACACATATAAACGATAACATCACGCCTGGTAACTACTCAGACCATGCGTTCTCTTTGACCCGAATCATTCGGAGGTCCCGTTCTGCCTGATTGTTATCGAACGGCACCTTCCGATTATGAAGAAAACGAAGAATTTTTTCTTCGTGGGCGATGAGACGGTCCAGCATCTTGCGCGCCGGCGTAGCTTCAGACTTTTACGCTGGGTGCGCTGATGCTCGGTCATGGAGACAGTAAGTGTATCACTTGCCCGCCAGACGACGTCCCGGTATCGCTTCACAAAGGCGCTTGCTTTCTTTTCTGGTCCAGCGAGCTTCGCTTCGCCGTACAGGTCAGCTGCCTTTTTCATCTCAATCAGCCGTTCGTGCAAGTCATACGCCCACTGCTGTTTTTCCTGTTCGTGCAGGTATGTTAGTTCACGCAAAATATGCGCA
>NZ_MSDU01000054.1 GCF_001936625.1 Domibacillus antri
GGATGGGGTGTTAAGGGTGGTCAACTTTTGCGTGACCGATAAGCCCTGAATTGGTCAACTTTTATATTAGCGTTTACAATTTACCTTTAAAATGAAATAAACACCTCAGAAAGCAGGTCGATAGCTTGAAGATTATTTCAATTTTTAACAATAAGGGTGGCGTTGGAAAAACTAACTTAACCTTTCATTTGGCATATGCACTATCTGAGTTAGGAAAACGTGTCTTGCTAATTGATCTAGACCCACAATGCAATTTAACTATTTATGGAATGAAAACTTGTAAACTGCATGAGATTTGGGAAAAAGAGAATGACTTTATTGAAAGCTTCGATTTAGCCAAACAAATGGTTTCAAAAGAAGAATTCAATAATATGAACAATGAACCACGTACAATTCATTATTTACTGAAACCAACTGAAGAAGGAACTGGTGAACTGGAAACTCTCCCTCCTTCATTAAAGCTTACTGATAATTTGCACCTTATTCCTGGTAGGTTAACTCTTCATAAATACGAGGAAAAAATCGCTAGTAGATGGGATTCTGCTTATTCTGGAGAACCGCTTTCTCTTAGAACGCTTACTAGAATACGATCTTTAGCTGTCTTATATGCGCAAAGAGAAATGTTCGATTTCGTTATAGTCGATACTTCACCTAGTTTAAGTCCTTTGAATAAAACAATTATTTCTACAGCAGATGGCTTCCTTATTCCTTGTATGCCTGATATGTTTTCACTATATGGAATAAGAAATATTGGAAATTCACTGAGTGACTGGAAGAGGGATTTTGAGATTATCAATGAGAGGCTCACTTCGAATAAAAGAACTTTGTTTCCGTTCCCAGACAATTTTGTTAAATTTTTAGGTTTTACCGTTTATAATGCGAAAAAATATTCTGGTGCGGCTGATCGTATGGATTTGGCACAGGCTCACTTCAACTATGTTCAGCAAATACCGTCGACAATTAGAGAGTTTATTAAACCTGAGATTCGAGATCATCTTGATGAAAATATGATTGAGAATCCAGTGTGTCTACAAGAAGTAATGCATTCACATAACACTTTACCTGGAATGGCTCAAAAATATAAGTTGCCGATTTGGAAGATCCCTTCTCATTCGGACTTAGAAAAAGAGGATGTCAATGCAATTCGAGGAAATCGAGCAACCTATGAAAGAACACAAACAGCTTACAAAAGTTTTGCAGTTGATATGCTTAAGCGAATTGAAAAACTTAATTGATATATTGAGTGAATGAATTTACATATTACTGTATAACGGTGAGTGGAAAATATTGCGTAATATCAGCAGTTACTTTGCTTCGCTTTCTATAAAACAGATCGCTGAGATTTTCTCTTTTATTTCGAGCGGCTCGTTCGGTACGGCGCGCAGCGTAAACGGAACAGGAACTACGGAATGTAGGCGGCAGCCGTACAGTCCGTGGTTATCGGACCGTTTAGTGCCGCAGCGACACGTACAGACTGACAGAAAGCCGGTTTTTCTTTCTGAGCAGTCTGTAGTGCTACCGCCCCAAAACTAATCTTTCCATGTTTGATAATGTTTATAATGGAAAGCACGTTATAAAGGGCTTGTATCACATTCAAAATGTGAATGGTCTCCATTCTCGTATAAAACAATGGATAGACCGCTTTAAAGGTGTGACTACAAAATATCTCGATAACTACCTTGCTTGGTTCTTATTTGTAGATAGTTGTAGTAACGAAAGCACAAAACACAACATCAAAGAATTTCTCCTATCATCATTTGTATTTGAAATGACGGATACTTATGATAGTTTACGCCTGTCGAAATTCAACGTTTTGTAACCACAATCGTGCAAGAAAAAAATACGTATTTATCTGACTTTAATAGGAGTCTCGTTATGGAAATTACATTAGTAAGACATGGTAAATCTGTGTGGATTGAAAATAAGCCAATAACTTGTCAAGAGTTTAAAAATTGGGTTAAAGAATATGATTGTAATGGAGTATTTGAAGAAAAATCTTATCCCGTGGAAACTCTTGAAAAAATAGCAGCTGCAAATATTATCATTACAAGTGATTTAAAACGGTCTGTTGAGTCTGCGAATTTTTTAAATTCCAACTCAACAGCTATTTCAGACCCATTGTTTTGTGAAACAGAATTACCTATCCCTTTAACAAAATTCTGGGGATTGAAGTTAAATGCAAGCATTTGGGCAGTGATTTTGAGATGCCTATGGTTTAGCGGTTATTCAAATGGTTGCGAGTCTTTAAGCGAAGCCAAAAGAAGGGCAGAAAAGGCTTCAAAGTTTTTAGTTAAATGTGCTGAGGAACATAATAATGTAGTTTTGGTTGGACATGGATTCTTGAATATGTTGATTGCAAAAGAACTTAAAAAAGCAGGTTGGAATGGTAAGAGAAAAACAAGTTCCAAACACTGGCATTCTACTACCTATTCGTTTCACCAGTAATAACTGAAGAGGGAAACTCTTAATAGACAAGGGTTTCCCAAAATTTTATAAAAAAATCAACATTAACGTTTAACACAGCCTTTCTAAAAAACAATTCATTCCCTCACTTTCATTTAACGTTTATGTTATTAGCAATTTTCATTTTAAAGTTCTATGCTTGAAATTGATGCTATCGGGCATCGAGAACTGCTTTCCTTTTATTGTCCTTCATTTATTGCAGCTTCTACTATATCTTTTTTTATTCCATAAATCGTATTTCTTGAAACTCCGGTTTTCCGGTAGATTTTCATAACACTTTCGTTTTGCTTCAGCAAGCGAACTACTTCATCATAAACCACTTTATCTTTCCCTTTGGCTTCAGCACGGTATTTCTTTTTGCCGCCTTTGTAAACTCCTTTTTCTTTTGCAATGGCGATCCCTTCTTTTTGTGATGTTCGGATACGATTGCGTTCTTCTTCCACCATCCACGACAGCAGCGTTAAAACAAGATCACTCACCAGCTGGCCAACACCTTCAAGCTCCCTGTATTTCCTTGTGTCTAAAATAGGCATGTTGAGGACCACAATATCAATTTCTTCATCTATTATCGCTTTCCATTCGTTGCGAATCTCTTGTTTGTTGCGCCCAAATCGGCTCAAATCATGAACAACCAACGCATCACCAAATCTCATTTTCGAGCGCATTTCTTGGTAGCCAGGACGAGCAAAATTCTTCCCGGTCTGTTTATCATAAAAAATCTTGTCACATCCAAAGGCTTCAAGCTCTTTCATCTGCCGGGCTAAATTCTGATCTATCGAACTGACACGCGCATACCCAAAAATCATTTTTTCATCCCCCATCATTGAACAACCCTGTTTGAACATCTTGATACCTTGATTTTACTACATTTCAAAATGTTTAAACAGGGTTTACCCTGATCGAACAATTCTTTTATAAAATTTTGTTTACGCCTGTCATTTTAGGCGGTAATTTGCGCATATTTTAAGCGCTATTTTGCATGTTAGTACATAGCAAAAGCGATCTTTCCTTTGCTGAAAGATCGCTTTATGATTATTTGATACCGATTACCACACTGTCATGTGCAACTTCTACCAATTCAGTTGTATTGAAGTAATATGAAAGAAGCGTTCAATAAGTACTTGTTGAACGCTTTTGACTTTCTATTCATTTGGCATTATTTTTATTTCTATATAAGTTGAACATAAGAATCCCGTTTTAAAAGCGTCCACACAGCCGATTGATGACAACGTCTTTTTGGGTGTTTTGAGCGTCAATAA
The DNA here is from genome assembly GCF_001936625.1 of Domibacillus antri. GTDB lineage: Bacteria > Bacillota > Bacilli > Bacillales > Domibacillaceae > Domibacillus > Domibacillus antri. The sequence goes on from NZ_MSDU01000054.1 coordinate 3,723, forward strand.
AGGAGTGAACCACCTGTTTGATTTTGGATGTGCTTGAAAAAAAGACATTATTAATCACAGCTTCTTTCATCCACTTCCATAAACCTTCAATTAAATTTAATTGAGGGCTGTAAGGAGGCAGAAACACAAGCTGAATCCGATGCTGGTTTGCTTGAAGAAACGGTTGAAGCAGCTTGGCATGATGGATCCGTGCGTTGTCTAAAATCATGATGATTTTGCCTGTCGAATAGTGTGCCAGGACTTTTTCTAGGAAGGCTAAAAAGATGGCCGCATCATACGTTTCTTCTTCGATACAAAAGATTTCGCCCGTTTCATAATTGAGCGTACCGATCAGCTTGACGCCCTGATGACGGCCATACGTTGGGATGATGCGTTGTTTGCCTTTCAGAAACCATGTTTTTTGAATGGCCTGGTAATCCTGAGTCATCGACTCATCTTGAAACAAAATATGGTGAATTTCCTCATTTAGAAGTTTTTTTAGAGCCGGAAATATGTCTTCCACAAATGTTTGTTGTTTGACAGGATATGCGTTTTCAAGTGTATACGTTGGGCGCGTATGGCTAAAGCCAAGATGGTGCAGTACAAGTGACATCCCTTGCAAGGAATAGGACACTTGCCATTCGCGCTCAACCCATTCGACTACTAGGCAAGCGTCCAATTGGCCGTTGCTGGAAAGCCCGCATCAGCAGGGGTTTTTGTTGCAATCGTATTCGCCAGAATGGCACGCTGTTCGACTGAAAGTTTAGGTGGCTTGCCTGGAGAATGCCCCATATCTAAAGCAGCAATACCACCCGCTTCATACGCTTGTCGATAAGAACGAATAGTGGACGCATCACGTTGAATAATTTGTGCAATGTCCTTTTGCTGGTAGTTCTGAATTTAAGAGTCCTAGCAAATATTTGGAGTTTGACAGGATAAAAAAGCCTGTCATATCAACGTACCTTCCTACTGTATCAAGAGAAAAATGTGGTACAGGTGCGATATCCGGAAAAATGATTTTTGTTTTTTCATATTCCTCATAATAAGAACAATCCCTTAACTCATACCATTCAATCTTATTTATAAACGATCAGACTCTATTGTAAATTATCAAATTTTATTCAAAAATAACAACATATAATCCTTACATTTCCCGCCCGACATAGCAAAAACAAACCCGGCTAATCGCCGGATTTGTGAAAGGACAAATACTGCCCTGCTTTCTTATTTAGTTAAAGCAGGTTGCTTTTGAGCATTTTCATCTTTCTTTGGCATTTCTCGGACACCAAAAGCAACACGTTTAATGTTGAACAAATGTTTTACTGTAACATTGTCAGATGTAATGTTGTTCCCGATCGCACCGCATCCAAGTGTCAAGGATGGCATTACATTCACTGTAGCACCAATCGCTCCAAATGTTGTACCAGCATTTACAATAATACGTCCAGCTGGTTTGTCGATGGTGTACGCTTCAATTACTTTTTCGTCTTGAGCATGGATTCCTACTGTATGACCGAGACCCCCAAATACAAGCAGCTCCTGAGCAAGAGCACTGGCTTCTTCCAGATCTTTCACTGTATAGAATGCGAGAGTTGGAGATAATTTTTCGATTGAGAATGGATATTCTTTCCCCACTCTTGTTTCTTCCGCAACGAGCAGTTTCGCGTCGGCCGGCACTTCAATACCTGCCATTTCCCCAATTACTTGTGGAGCTTTCCCTACGATCTTAGCATTTAGCGATCCGTTTACCATAATAACGGATTCCACTTTACGTTTTTCATCTTCATTTAAGAAGTAAGCGCCTTGTTGTTTTAACTCAGCAACAACTTTTTCTTTAATAGATTCATCAACTAAAAGAGCTTGTTCGGAAGCACAAATTGTTCCGTAATCAAAAGTTTTACTTTCGATGATAAGTTCAATAGCTTTAGCGACATCTGCACTTTCGTGAATGTAAACAGGTACGTTACCAGGACCTACCCCGTATGCTGGTTTACCGGAACTGTAAGCCGCTTTCACCATACCAGGACCGCCTGTTGCCAGAATTACATCTGTTAATTTATGCTTCATTAACTCATTTGTTGCAGCCAATGTAGGTTGCATGATACAAGAAATTAAACCTTTTGGAGCACCAGCGCGTTCAGCTGCTTCTTGCATAATTTTTGCCGCTTCCACAGTGGCTTTTGCAGCCGATGGGTGTGGACTGAAAATAATTGCATTTCTTGCTTTAACTGCAATCAGCGATTTAAAAATAGCTGTTGAAGTTGGGTTTGTGGATGGCACGATTCCTGCTACGATTCCTACGGGTTGAGCCACTTCCCATACGCGATTTTCTTCATCACGATTAATAATCCCAACAGTTTTTATATCTTTAATGGAGTTGTAAACGTCATTAGCAGCGAAAAGGTTTTTCGTTACTTTATCAGGAACGTTACCAAATCTAGTTTCTTCCACCGCCATTACAGCCAGTTTTTCCGCCGCTTCTCTTCCTGCATTTGACATATTTTCAACAATCTTGTCGATCTCGCTTTGGGTCATCTTTCCGAGAATTTTTTGAGCTTCTTTTGCTTGCTCTAGATAATCCCTTACTTCCTGAATGGATTGCAAATCAATATCACGTAACATGTTAAACGCACCTCTTTGTTTAGTATTTTACTTGATACCTTTAACTAGACCCCTAGAATCGAGAGAACTCAACTGACCGAAAATAATATTACAGATCGCTCAACCACGCTCCCCTGAGAAATTCTAAAGCTAACATTGGTCATTTTTGTAAGCGCTTTAATAAGCTAACAAAAAAATTTAAAGCAAACTCACTCACCCTGTAAGTGCTTAATTATTATATTAATAAAATTTAGGGCACTAATTGCTAGCTTCACAAGTAATTATATAAAGCTCTAATTTTTTTGTCAAAAAACGTGCTCAGCCAGGATAGAATAGTAGATGAAGTACCTGTCTCTCCCCGATTTTTGTCGATAAAAAACGTGATTTAACGTGTTCGGCAGAATTGTTCCTTTAAGTTTGATCAATTTTTAAATCTTATTAAACTTCCACTTTAACATCTTACGATCCGGGTACAGCATTCTCATGCAACACCACTCCTTTTAACAAAAACGAACGTTCTTTATAATTTTTTTCAGTATAAATAGCATTTGATGAACCCTAGATTAACTTTTCTTATGTTATACATCTATGGTATTAAGTGCCATTAAAAAAGGATATTTTAACACCTGAACATGTTCCTCAAAGTACCTCATCAACACTAGCTTTGGAGACTAAAGATTTTAAGTATGAATTTACCCCAATTGTTGCTTTAGAATAAAGTTTGATTAGATTAATACCAATAACCTTGATAAATGAACAAATTGAAACGCGAAATGTCTATTAACCATAAAGCGGTACAGCGTGTGATGCGGAAGTATGGCTGGCAGTGCCGGGTGAAAGTGAAGAAACGCAGACAGACGGGACAGCCTTATCATATTGCCGACAATCTGTTGAAACGTGACTTCCAGGCAGATCAGCCTCTCCAAAAACTCGTAACCGATATCACATACTTGCCTTTTGGCCAGAAACAGCTGTATCTTTCAAGTATTCAAGATTTATTTAACGGTGAAATCATCGCCTATTCTATCGGGGAATGCCAAGATACAGAGTTTGTGCTGGATACTCTCGCACAGCTTCCCTGTCTGCTCAAAGAGTGCATGCTGCACAGCGATCAGGGATCTGTTTACACATCGTATGCGTATCAACAGGAAGTCAAAGAAAGAGGCATTACCATGAGTATGTCCCGTAAAGGGGCGCCCGCTGATAATGCCTCCATCGAATCGTTTCATGCCTCGCTAAAGTGTGAAACGTTCTACCTCGACGAGTTGAGAAGCACTACGACGGCAATCGTAGAGCAAACTGTCGAAAACTATATTCACTATTATAACCATATCCGTATTCAAGCAAAACTAAACAACCACCACCGGTACAATACCGGCAGCTGGCTGTTTAAAAGGTGTTTTGATCCCTGTCTCAAAAACGGGGGTCAGTCCCGAAATCCAGGGCTTTTCAACATCCTTTACAAGTAGGATAAAACTTATATAAGAAATTAACTATTACTTTTCTTTAAAGCTTGATCTAAGTCGTAGATTAAGTCATCAATCGCTTCCGTACCAATTGACAAGCGGATCATATCAGGCGTAACACCGGTAGATTTCTGCTGTTCTTCTGTCAACTGTTGGTGGGTTGTGCTTGCCGGGTGAATGACAAGAGATTTTGAATCTCCTACGTTGGCCAAATGCGAGAACAATTCCAGGGAATCGATAAATTTGCGTCCAGCTTCCCCTCCACCATTGATTCCAAAAGTCAGTAGAGCCCCCTGTCCTTTAGGCAGGTATTCCTTTGACAATTGATAATATGGACTTGATTCTAATCCAGGATAATTAACCCAGTTAACCAGTTTATGATTTTCAAGGAATTGGGCCACTGCTAATGCATTTTGTGAATGCCGCTCCATCCGTAAATGAAGGGTCTCCAATCCTAATAAAAATTGAAATGAGTTAAAAGGAGAAGCTGCTGCACCAATATCACGTAACAACTGTACTCGTGCCTTCACAATATAAGCTAGCTTACCTAAAGCCTGAGTATAAGAAATTCCATGATAGCTTGGATCTGGTTCGACTAGTCCCGGGAACTTGCCATTCGTCCAGTCAAACGTCCCTCCGTCGACAATAATACCCCCTATGGATGTACCGTGTCCACCGATAAACTTGGTAGCTGAGTGAACTACGATATCGGCTCCATGCTCAATGGGACGGTTAAGGTATGGAGATGGGAACGTATTATCAACAATAAGTGGAACACCCGCATCGTGTGCGACTTTTGCGACCTCTTTAATGTCAAGTACATCGATTCTCGGATTTCCAATCGTTTCGGCAAAAAATGCTTTGGTTTTATCAGTAATGGCCTCTCGGAAGTTTTCCGGGTCGCTCGGATCTACAAATTTCACTTTAATGCCGAGTTTTTTCAAAGTGACAGCAAACAGATTATAGGTGCCTCCATACAAGTTGGTCGAAGATACGATCTCATCCCCTGATCCAGCTATATTTAGAATTGATAATGTGATGGCGGCTTGTCCTGAAGATGTGGCAAGCGCACCGACACCACCTTCCAACAATGCAATTCTTTGTTCAAATACATCTTGTGTTGGATTCATAATCCGAGTATAGATATTCCCCGGTTCCGCTAATGAAAATAAGTTTTCCGCATGTTCCGTATCCTTAAAAACATAAGAACTGGTTTGGTAAATGGGCACAGCTCTTGAACCGGTCGTCGGATCTGGTTCTTGTCCACCGTGAATCGACAAAGTTTCCAAACCCCATTTTCTTTCTGACATAACTTTATCCCCCTTTAATTATTTTTTGTTTTCTTGATACTTGCATAAAAGCTGCAAAACCCTATGTACTAGTTTTACCAGTGAGACAGAAAAACAAATGCCTAGTTATTATATTCTTGTGGAAAACTTACAGCATTTGTGATAAAAGATGGGGAAAATCAAAGAAACAAAAAAATGTTAAGCTTATTGTAATTCCCAAAATGGGGGGTACTCACACTATAGGTACCCCCCTTTCTCAATGAAAACTATATTTAATTAATGTATTAAATCTTGTTCCATTCGATATCCAGTTTAATTCCAGCATCAATAAAAAGGTTAAGTACGGGACATCTACGTTCTACTTCTTTTTTTAGTTCCTCGATTCTCTCTACACTTTCTTCCGTATGTATATTCGCTTTAAAACGAACCTTCTGGAAATACGTAGAGACACCTTCTTCCCCTTTGAGGCCACGGATATCAACAATTCCTGTTGCTTCAAAATCAATTCCTGAGAAAACAAAATCTAATTCCTTTGCCACTAAAGGAATCATTACCCCTTTACAACCGTTGAGAGCTGCAAGAATATATTCCAGTGGCATTGCTCCTGCATCAATTCCACCTAGTGCTTCTGGTTCATCCATAGAAAAAGTAGGGAAATTTCGGATAGAGATATCCGTTTTAACACCGGAAACCCACTTACCTGCAGCGGAAACTTTAACCAATGAAGAAGTTTGTGCCATAATATTGCCTCCTATATAATTCAAAGTAAACTTATAAGAATAATATTAAATTAAAATAGTTTAAGTGTAAAGAAGAATATTATAAATTTATGTCTTATCATTTTCTTACTGTTATTCTTATATAGAAATATCAAACGATCTTTAAACCTTCCCAATAATGAAAAGTTCCATGTTTATTTGCTTTATTTAAAATATCTTTTTTATATTTCTAGCGGCCTATAGAGGGATATGATACGTTTTTCAGATATTAAACCTACCTACTAAGGAACTCTTCGGCCGCGCTCAAAAAGATTAGCTGGAGTTCTATAATTTCTGCAGTGACATAATTTATGTCTGGGCCAAAATTTCTACAACCTTTAAGATGGACTGAACGGATTCCACCACTCATCTTTTGGATCTCCAATAATATTTGCTTTTGTTTAATCCATTACTTCTAAGATTAAAAAATGGTGCCCGTCAGATAGGCTGAGTTTAAGGGCCGATGGGATTATTATACATAATTGTTCGCAAACCTACAAAGTTATTAATTTGATATATTATACTGGGTATTTTGTCGTTTTTCAACAATATTCGACAATAATTAACTTGCTGAGAAAATATATTCCGACACTTAATAAGGGACGGTTTATTAACATTAGTAGACGAGTTGTTATATAAACCTATAAATTCAATAGAAAAAGGGGACAATATGGGGGCTGCCGGATTATATCCGTGTTTCTATCGGGAGGTATGAAGAAAATGCCGTGTTTATTCAAGCAATGAGTACTATTTTAAATGAAAGGATAGAAGCAATATGAATGTGAAAGCGGTCGTTATACAGGCCGCATCTGTCACTTATGAGGTCATTCAATCGCAATCCATATTTCTTCTCAATAAAAGTTCCTGTCATGGTAACAGGAACCTATTATAGTGTAATCGATCCATCCTCTTTCAGATAAGCATTGATGTTATAAGACTGCTTGTCGAACCCGGCGGCCAATTTGTATCGTTGTGTCTAATACCTGATCCACCATACCATCATTAGTTCAAATATAGCTGTAACGGAAGGAACATTTTGCATTCGGAGTGTGCATCTTACTTGTCAAGAAACAAGGGAAATGCACGATCCTTTATTTAGGATTTTCTGTGAAAATCTTCAAAAAGAGAAGTAATAAATTCAGCTTCGCTATTGTTTACTGGAACAAGTGGCAATCGTACTGAACCGACAGGTATTCCCTTCATTTCTAAAGCGAATTTTACTGGTGCAGGGTTTGTTGTAATAAAAAGTCCATCAAAAATTGGGATCAGCTTGCGGTGCATATCTGCAGCTTCTTTGACTTTTCCCATCAAGAAGGTTGTAATCATCGTTTTCATTTCAGACCCAACGACATGACTGGCTACACTTATAACGCCGTGACCACCTATACTTAATATAGGGAGTGCTAAACTATCATCTCCAGAATATACCTTAAATCCTAATGGAGCCTTTTCTAATATTAACGCAATCTTAGAAAGATCACCACTCGCTTCCTTAATACTAATAATATTATTAATTTGAGACAAACGTATTATCGTATCTAATGATAGGTTAACAGCAGTTCTTCCTGGAATGTTATAGAGAAAGATTGGAAGGTCCGTGGAATTCGAGATTGCCTTAAAATGCTGAAATAAACCCTCTTGAGATGGTTTATTATAATAAGGAACAACGAGTAAGATACCGTCAACACCAAGTTTTTCTGCTTCTTTTGTCATCTCAATAGACGATTTTGTATTATTAGTACCCGTACCTGCAATCACTTTACAACGACCTCGCACCTGATCAACCACAAACTTAAATAATGATAATTTTTCTTCTTTTGATAATGTTGAAGGTTCACCAGTAGTTCCACAAATTACAAGAGTATCTGTACCAGTTTTAATTAAATGCTCTATAAGATGGTTTGTTTTTTCATAATCAATTTCAAGCTTATCATTCAAAGGTGTAATCATCGCTGTTATTAATCGTCCAAAGTCAATCAAAATATACTCCCCTCCTGTTAAAGGCTATAATAATTAGTGTTTTTATTCAAAATTCACTTTATTTATAGTAAAGGATATCTCATTCTTTATTGTTATAGACCATCCACATTTTCTAAAATTCTTCCATCCACTAAAAAAGATCCAAGAAAATTATGGTTAGGGCCGTTATTTGGCGCTGTCCCCTCTCGGTTAGCCACTATGTCCAAGCTATATAAATACACATAAAAACCTTTCAAAATCAGAGATTCTGGGCAATCTCTTTTTTAGGTAATCTTCCAGGAACAGAAGAACAGCTTGGTATTGTTCAAAATCGCGTTGTCCTTGAGCCTTTTTCATTTCTTCCTTTAGTTCTTTGATCGTCTGTTCCGGATTCAACATCGCTCATCCTCAAAAAATCCGCTAAAGCGTGTTAAACAACGGGTTTTACCTAAGCCTAAAGCGCGTTCAGCGTTTAATGCAGAAGGCAGGAATCCGTTCGATTACAGATATCATGCTAGTGTTTCTTCGCCCAACCTTGGAGGAGTTAACCATAGAAAAAGACTTTTTCACTCTTCACAGATCATTTTTGGTTTAATAGTGATAGTTTTTCTTCTCATCTAGTCTTATGTTGAATAATTGGATGGTTAAACTGCCTATAGATTGGTTGGTTATTTTTTCTATATAAGTTGTACGAAAGATTTTCCCAGCGGTTTGAAACGACTGTTTCAAACCGCTGGGATAAACCGGTCACATCTGCAAAAACAATTGTTCAACTAATATATAAGTTGAATTAAACTTCTTGCTTTCTCCACTTCCTATCATGAAAGGATATTTTTTTAAAAAGCAGCGTAATGGGCTGCAGGCTGGCGGCTTGCGCTAACAACAGGGGCGAACGCCGCCCTTACATGATTAAGGCTAAGTGCCGCTGCCCGATTTTTTTCTCAACGGCTAAGTGTAAATTCTTTTGTTCAACTTATATAGTAATTTTTTATTATGCTTGAAATTTCATTTCTCGTGCATTGAGAAACAAAAGAAGTTCATAGATCATCATCCTTTGCAGAAGTTAGAATTGATAAGTCTTTTTTTATTCCATAAATCGTATTTCGTGAAACTCCGGTTTTTCGATGGATGTTCATAACACTTTCGTTTTGCTTCAGCAAACGAACAACTTCGTCATAAACCACTTTATCTTTCCTTTTGGCTTCAGCATGGTATTTCTTTTTGCCGCCTTTGTAAACTCCTTTTTCTTTTGCAATGGCGATCCCTTCTTTTTGTGATGTTCAGATACGATTTCGTTCTTCTTCTACCATCCACGACAGCAGCGTTAAAACAAGATCACTCACCAGCTGGCCAACACCTTCAAGCTCTCTGTATTTCCTTGTGTCCAAAATAGGCATGTTCAGGACCACAATATCAATTTCTTCATCCATGATCATTTTCCACTCGTTGCGAATCTCTTGTTTGTTGCGCCCAAATTGGCTCAAATCATGAACAACCAGCACATCACCGAATCTCATTTTTGAGCGCATTTCTTGGTAGCCAGGACGAGCAAAATTCTTTCCGGTCTGTTTATCATAAAAAATTTTGTCACACCCGAAGGCTTCAAGCTCTTTCATCTGCCAGGCTAAATTCTGATCTATCGAACTGACACGCGCATACCCAAAAATCATTTTTTGATCTCCTATCATTGAACAACCCTGTTTGAACATCCTGATACCTTGTGTCACTTTTGGCGGTATTTTGCACAGTTTTTAAGCGATAATTTGCATCATAGAAAAAGGGCTTATGCTGATCTCATCGAGCATCATAAGCCTCTTTCCTGTTTATTTATTGGTCAACAGTTGGCCAAAACGATTGATTAAAAAACTTTTCCGATAAATTACTAAATAAAGACTATACTAACTCCACTTCCATTATTTCAGCAAAAATTTTATTATCTTCTTCCATACTTTTTGCTTCTTGCAGAATAAGCTCATTGTCTTTATCGATTACTGCTTGCACTTCACGGGGTTGCCACTCTTCCATGAGCATTTTAACTAAATCGAAGTTAGAATAGCTTTCTAGCATTTCTGGATCGAGAGAAGTATTTCTAAGGAATTCTCCTACCTCATTCAAGTATAGAGCAGCCACTTTCTCACGAATGAGATGGTCACCTTCTTTTTCTGGAAAGTGCAGAGGCGATATATCAGCTATCATAGCTTTCGTTGCTTTAACATGAAGGTCCAAGCCGCCAAAGTGTGCAAGCTCTTTATCATCTGTCCCTTCCACTGATATTTTAAGTTCGTGACCTTTACGATCCGTGCTATGTATCATAAAATTGCTTTTCTCCATCAGAAACAACTCTCTTTCCTTTTTTTATTTGATTTATACATTCTTATAAACGGTTTGTTTGATACTCTTATTATAATTCTCTATGAACGTGTTGCGATAGTTAATAATGTCACCTATAAGAGATGACAAACAGCTGTTAAGTTTCACCAACTCGATTTCTAATATATCTCCTTTATCACCTATCAAAGAATGAGCGCCATATTTGTCTTCTTCGAAAACTCTATTTTGTTCTGAGTGGAACATCTGGTTAATGCTTGTAGAAACCTCGTGATGAGCTTTCCTTACTTGGAAATATATAAAGCCATCAATACTTGTTGCAATATCATATAGGCCACTTATGAAGTTTTTATCGACAATCAAAAACGGGGCATTCTTCTTCGTTAATTTAGTTTGGAACTCCTCCAGTTCGGTCAACATTTCATCTAGCATTCTAACTTTTGAAGGGAACTCATTTATAAACTGGATCTCATTCTGTTTTCCGATAGTGCGATCGACTGCCAAAAGAGTAAACGTACCCCCAAGTACTGCCCCTAAAAATGTACTCATAATATTTACGATGGCGCCTGCTGCTGCATCAGACAAACCAAACTGCTGTTGTAGAGACATTGTTGCGCCTATTACCAATGTTATAAAAACCATAAGTAATACTGCGACTTTTGTATACGAATTTATTCTTCCTCTCATACCACATCTCCTGTCCAAATACCTTTTGATCACTGTCACCCTTTTTCATTTCTACGCACGACTTTCATTTTAGTTTCATTATTTACCAATTTACTGGAAGGATGACTTTAAATTGAAAAGTTCATCTTAACTCTTATTATGAATATGAAAAGGAATGTTCATTTATATTTAACCACCGTTTTATAGACAAAATAGCCAGACCCCTAAAGTTAAGGTTTGAGGGGTCTTAAAATACTTGTTTCTGTCTATTTACTCGTCTATACTTAATTTTATATAAAACGTATGGTTATAGACAAAAAAGGGAGCAATCAGATGGAGTATGCAACATTTAAAGAGTCATTATATAAAGGTTTAGAATTCAAAAAAGCCAAGGTTACGAGTAAAATACTTAAAATTGAAGATAATTGTATCCGATATTCAATCGGGCAAAACGGAAATTCTAAAAAGGTTACGTTTGAAGAGTTTCAAGCTGCATTTAAAGAAATCAAGGTGAATGGATGTATAACAAGAAATTGGTATAACTATGCTTTCCCCAATCAGGCTAAGGCAGCTGGCTGTAATTTCACAACAATTGGGGGACTTCTGCAGCATTTTTCTTATGTAAGCTATAGCTCTGGAAAATATACCAAATTTAACTAAGTGTTTTTTAAACACATGAAAGGAGCAATAACGTTGGCTAGAATAATTGGATACGCACGTGTGAGTACCGATGAACAGAATTTAGATATGCAACAGCACGCCATCGAAAAGTATGCGCAGGAGCAGAAGATGGAACTGATCATGTACATAGAGAAAATATCAAGCAGGAAAACGGACCGGTCAGAGTTGAAGAATGCGATGAAGGCAGTAGCAAAGGGCGATCGATTTGTCGTATACAAACTAGATCGGCTTGCCCGGAGTACAAAAGAGCTGTACCAGTTGACAGATGAAATGAAAAATCGCGGAATTGACTTTGTCAGTATCAATGACAGTTTTGATACAACAACACCAACAGGACGCGCCATGTTCGGGATGCTCGCTGTATTCGCTGAATTTGAACGGGACATTATTCAGCAACGGACCAAAGCCGGTCTGGAAGCTGCCCGTAAACGGGGGCGACTTGGAGGACGTCCAGCAATCGAGGAAAAAACAAAACGCCATATCGTGACGCTATTTCAATCAGGGGAAAGCGTAAACGATATAGCGAAGGAATATGGTATTGGGCGCAGTACCGTTTATAAAATATTAAGTCAGTCTGAAAAAGATTGATTCTATAATAAATGAGATAAGTTATTGAGGAAGATAACGAAGGAAGAGGCTTATGTTGGTCGATGAGATCAACATAAGCCTCTTTCCATGGTGCAAATTATCGCTTAAAAACTGTGCAAAATACCGCCAAAAGTGACAGAAATTTCCTAATCCGCTAAATTAAAAGAAGCCGGGCAAGGTTTCCCTTACTCCGGCTTTCATTATAAATAAGAGTTCTTTATGCATTATACTTATAAGTGACAAAAAAGTCGGGATCGGCCTTATGATAGAAAGATATTATATTTCGATTGGCCTGTGTAACTAAGGTCTGTTCTTGAAGCTCTAACCCATTTATTGCAATCCCTTTTGTTTTTACTGGATCAAAGGTTACTCCAACAGGGAGTACCATAATTAACTGAATATCAATATTAGACGCTTCACCTAGCCCTGCAAATGGCAAAGTGGTTCTAAACTCAAAGTTCCCTTCCTGATCAGGATAGAGTCTAAATTCGTAGCTGATATGATAGTTGCTCCCACCAATCGGTGTTAATTTGATTTGATCCATATAAGTAATCAAATATCCTAATAAAGCATCTTTTCTCGTTTCGTCCCGTCTAGAAGGATCTGGCACTTCTTGTGAAAAATCCCCGATCTTGCTGACAACATCACTTGAAAGTTTAGGTCCAAAGTCAAATTTATTATCAGTCATCAATTTTAAGATAGCGTCTGGAACAACTTCCTTTCCTGGTACAAACATTACTTCATCGTTTGGAAATGGTTGGTCCATTTGAAAAGTTGTCTCTACTTTAACTAAATCATATTCTTGACCAAATCTTTTAGTGGGTATAACCGTTACAACTGCATCTTGTCTTAAACAAACCATTTTATTCGCTCCTTTTTCTAATTATTTTTCCTTACGTACACCTTTGAATGGTTGTGAACTGCTTGTTTTTTGTTCAATGAAACGTCCCGTAGTCGCATCTCTTTTAATCCAGTTTCCGTTCGTCCCCAAAAATTGAGATCTGTTTTTCACAGCGCCAACTCTACCTTTACCCTTAACTCCGTTACTAGCCATATCTTTTCCAACCCCCTTTCTACCTTGGTTAACCCTGTGTAATCCTTTATAATGAGATAAAAGTAGTATAGGGTCGTAATTTGTCGTTGCTATTACTTATATGTTTTAAAAGTCCTGTATCTTGTTTTTTATTTTTTAATTTTTCTAACTAAATTCACTGGATACTATTGGTGGTATTCAAAATAAAGGAGTTTCAATAAATGCGTACAGCCTTTATTCAAAAAACAACGCAAGAGCTAATTAAAAAATACAATTATGAGCCTCCAATCCCGATTGAAGAATTAGTGAAAGAATTGGGCCTTAAAATTAGAAATATTTCTACCGAACTTGAGATTGATGCAAAATTAGATCCTGTAAAAAAGATCATAATCATCAACGAATCACAGAACAACATCGCAAGAAGAAGATTTACTATAGCACATGAATTAGGGCACTTTGTGCTCAGGCATTACATTAACCCTTGGGATTTTGAGGACCCTGAAACTGGCAAAAGTTATATAGAAAACGAAGCCGATGAATTCGCAGGATCAATACTTATGCCAAAAGACTTTTTGACAAAACAAATTAAGAAAGGTACTTCTCCTCGTGAATTACAATCTATATGCCAAGTAAGCAATCAGGCATTATGGGTAAGGTTAGAAATTTACCGGTTAACTAAGTTTTTAAGTTCTTGAATAAATATATCTCTTTCTTCTTCTTCATCTTGTATAGCAATTTGGCGTTCCATTTCAATCATTGCTTTTTTCTGTTCTTTTTGAGATAAATTTTTGGCCCTAGGTAAATGCATTCCTGATATCTTTAATTGTTTTAAAGAAACTGTTATTTTCTTATTAACTATACCTTTTATAAAATCATCACAAGGAATGTCTAATATATTGATTAACGTCAAAACTTCTTCTGCTTTTAGTTTCCAAGGCATCAATTTGCCCTTTATTAAATCTTTAAGAATGTCTATTTGAATTTTAGTCTTTTTACTTAAATTTTCTATTTTAATGCAATGTTCTTCTACAGCAAATTGAATTAACATTGTACTATCAGGGGAATAATCATATCTTGATAAATCTTCAATATCTTCTTCATCCCAAAATTCATCAACTGTCTTTTTTCTTTCAGTTGAGTTTAAATTCATAATCTCTTTTACATTATCTATAGTAAATAAATTTAGTTTATCTGGAAAACTTTGTGGATTTAAAAGGCGTTCAAGATTAATCTTAGAATTAGCCATATATTCTACACTCCATCTATTCTTGCCTATGTTTTTTAGACATAGGCAAGATATTATTTTTAATTATGCTGAGGAAAGTATCTAGTTAACTTCTCTTCTAACTTTTTTCTAGTGCGGTAATTACGTTGATCAACCTTTTCTACGGTGATTCCTAACTTCAGAGCAATTTCTCGCGATGAATACCCTTCTATGTATTTCATGACAAAGGGGGCATATTGTTGATAGGGCAAAGAACAAACACTTTCATAGAGTTTTTGTTTTTGAATCTCTGAAACAGTATCCGGACGCCGATCTTTTTCAATTTGAACCGCTATTTTATTTTGGTCTTCTGTATGGTCTACAGAAACTTCTTTCCGTTTTTTTCTTACATAGTTTTTCGTACCGAGCTGGATCGCTCTGCAAATCCACGAACGAAATGGGATTCCTGGCACTATCTGATCTATCTTCTCAATAATTAGAAGGAAAACCATTTGGACAATTTCCTCAAAATCATTGTTTGTTAATTTCTCACCCATAACAATGGCTTCCTGATTAGCCAAATATCTTACCTTGTTGGGCAGCCACACGTATAAAAACTCATTAATAATAGGTTCATCAACAGATTGATTTTTTAAACAATGGTGCAATGAATGAAAATCATTTGAATCCATAAAACCAGTCCTTTCTCAGGCGAAGGCCGTCTAATGTTTGTGGCACTTAAAAAATATCAGTTAAATGCCAAATACAGTCTAAAAAATTGTATACATACATATATGTTTTAAAACTAGCAAATCTTTGCTAAGGTCAATAAAAATTTTCTATATTTAATATAAATAATCATGGTTACAAAGGTAAGTTGGCGTATACTTTATTGAACAAAAAAGCTGCAAAGAAGAATTTCTCAACAGCCAAATGGGTAATTTTCTATTTTTAGCGTAAAGGTCTTTTCTTTAAAGTATTTTACCTTCACTTTCATGATTAAAATGCTTTTTCTTTTATGAAAAAAACTCAACTATAAGAAGGCGATCCTCTTCTTGTAGTTGAGTTGATATTAATAGCCGTGTTTAGCTATGGTTAAATCTTTAAGCTTTGCTGTTTCTCTTTCTTCTTTCCAATAGTTTCTGGTGTCCAGTGACCATTTGCTATTCGTTTTTTCTTAATTTTCTCTGTAAACAATACATTACTGTTGCTTTGGAGGTCTTTGATGTATTCACGTTGCCATTCAATATCTTCAAAACGCTGTTTTATAGCCTCTGTCGGTCCTATCTCTATACCAATCCATTTCCTTTTGAGGATCTCTGATGCAATGTAAGTAGTACCACTACCTCCGAATGGGTCAAAAACGGTATCACCTTCATTTGAAGCCAAGCTAATAATACGTTCCAATAGCTTTAAAGATAACTCATTACTACCTCTTGTTTTATATTTACTATGTCGTACAGGCGGAATATCATCCCAAACGTCAGTAAGATTAATCCCTTTTTCATTTAATTTATCTTTATATCCTCCGTAATCGTGTATGTCTCCTGCACAATGACGACATATTTCAAGTGGCAGCCTACTTTCATTAAACGAATTTGGCTTACTACCTTTAATATAATACAAAAGTCCATAATGACTTGGATAAAGACGATTTTTAATTGGCAATCGATATTTAATATCTACTGCTATCCAATGTCTAAACTCAAGATACCGATTTAAGGTTGTGGAAATATACGTATTCCACTTAGGCAGATTCCAAACAAACATCGCACCACCATCTTTTAATATTCGTACACACTCTAACAGCCACTGTTCTGTCCACTGTAAGTATTCTTGCTCACTTACTTTATCGTTATAGCCTGACTCATATTGTTTATCTAAATTAAATGGGGGATCCGCAAAAATTAAGTCAACACTGTTGCTCTCCATTGTTTGCATAAGTGATATACAGTCCCCCTTATACATTTTGCCGTAATCAGTCGTAAATACTAAATCAACACTCTTTTTTTCTTTTTCTTCTTGAGGTTCTTCATCCTCAATCAGAGATCGAATTTCCTTAGAATGATTCATTAATTTTTTTAGTAAATTGTAATCAATAGAACCTAACTTCAATTGCAGCTCCAAAATATCTATTCCAAGATATTCACACATCTTATTGGCATCCGCTTCTGAAGGAAAGATATTTCGTTCTGCATAATACTTCAACGTACTTAGAGGAATTTTTAAAATTTTTGCAACATTTTTTAATTCGTTATCAGACTGTATATTTAAAGCCTTATATAATTGGTTATCTAACATAGTTAACACCCTTCATCTATTCTGCCTTTATTTTAGCACAGTACGCTTTTAATAAACATCATTTTGTTTACTATAGTACGTGGACTGACCCTCTAATTGTATAAGAAGATTTTTACAGAGGAAGGGGGAATACCTCTTGGAATTAGAAAAAGCGATACCTTTAGTGCTCAAAAAATACAGAAAAGCAGCTGGCCTGTCTCAAGAGCAGTTAGCACTGGAAAGTGGGTTAGATCGTACATATATCAGCTTTTTAGAACGGGGTCATCGTAAACCAACTATACATACTTTATTTCGACTTTGCAGTGCGCTTAATGTGCAGCCTAGCGTTTTCATCCAGGAGGTCGAAAAAATAATTGAAAATTCTTCGGACACAAGTATTAATTGATGATAAAAAGTTTTCTAACACAACAGAATATCAAAGAGTAATGAGTGACTTACAAAACGCCATTAAAGCCATTCGAAATCCTCATGATGCAGATGGGTTTTATTTATTCAATAAGAAACAGGGTAACGGTGTTAAGCCTATCAAAGATGCGTTTGTTAAAAAACTTAATGAATTAGGTTGGGAAGATGAAAAAATAGTCTCCAATCCGGATATTAGAAAGAGGAAAATCGACTCTTCTCTAAAATTAAGCAACAACACTTATTTTGGAGTTGAATGGGAGACAGGAAATATCTCTTCTTCACACAGGGCTATTAATCGTTTAAAAAAAGGGATGTTAGAAGGAGCTTTAACAGGGGGCATTCTTGTGCTGCCATCCAGAGCGATGTATTACTATCTAACAGACAGGGTTGGCAATTTTCAAGAATTAGAAGGATATTTTGAAGTTATGGCAGATACGGCAAATCCAAAAGGCTTTTTATCAATCATTGAAATTGAGCATGATGGAGTTGGAACAGATATTCCGCCTATTCGAAAAGGGACAGATGGTCGAGCTTTAATTTAACTTCTTAACCAAACACGGTTTGAAATAGACCGTGTTTTTATGTATTCTTTCTTTATTTAATGTCCAAAACTATTTACATAAGATCAAATAAATAAATGTAAAAATAGAGTTCTTTTTCTAAGGTAGTTTTTTATCAAATCTATACTCATCTACTAGTTTCTTTAAATTTTCAATATCCTCGGCTAAATCTTCATGTTTTGGTCCATAAGTTAATGTATTTATATTGTAACTTTCTTTCCAATCATTTATTAAGTTTGGGTTTACACCATCTAATGTTAAAACATAATGAGAGAGGCTGTCTCCTGTAATTGGAGATATATTTTCTAATAATAAGTTTATATCCGGATCATTTAAACCGCAACCTACAAATATAATAGTATTTGTTATAAATAATGCTTCTAATATCCTGTAGAATTCAGCATAGTCTCTTTTTGCTTCTGCATATTTTCTTTTAGTGAAAATCATTTTATTTTTATTGTTAACTGATCCATGCGCTTTGATAGTTAACCTCTGGTTAGATCTGAGAGTCTCAATCAAATTTGTATCGTAATAATGGACTGTTGTATGACCTTCATCATTACAAGCCTTCTCGTAAATCACATCAAAATTTGTAGTAATTACGATCTTCGGATCAATACTAACGATGTTTTCATGTATGCTGGTAGGCTCAAACCTCGGCTCCAAAAATTCTTTGTCCATGAATAACTTATAATCTCCATTATCACTATGATCCTGGATACACTGAAGAGCTAGTAAATAATTACTCTCTTTTATTAATTTTTTGATAAACTCTTGCTCTCCCTCATCATGTACTAAAGTGAGGGCAGATTCTAAAAAGGCTTCCCAAGTCTTCGGTTTTATTCCATCTGTGTTTTTAGCATTAGCAGAAACACCAGATCCCAGGAAAAAAATACATCTTCTTTCTCCAATTTCTGTAACTAAGTGTCTAGGCCATTGAATTGTCATACTACATCCTCACCTAAATTTTTCAGAATTTGCTTACAAACACTATCCATAACCGCTGCATAATCTCTCATTATCTTATACTGATTTCCAACAAGGCCATCTGATTTTTTCAATTGATGTATAGGTGAGTTACTACTTTGTGCTAATGGTATTAAACTCCATAAATGCGGAATATCTCCTAGCTCGCAGTCTTCCATGGATGTTTCATTCGGTAAAAAGCCACTTAAATACTTACTGATTTTACCTGGAATCTCTTGTTTTATTCTGTCATATGATGCAATACCTCGTCTTTCCCCATCTATGACTTTGGTGATGTATTGTTGAACGGAATAGCCAATAAAATAATAGTTATCACTAATATCAATATTTACTTGATATTTTTGATAATCAAAACTCGGGTGTTTTTCTCGTAACACATTTAGAGCACTTTTATATATCGTTTCCCAAGAATTAATCCATTCAGAGATGTTTTGTATCCCCATAAGGCTAAAAATGTCACATCCCATAGGCGTAATAAAAGCATCGGAATTAAGTAATATGCTCCTGTTTAGGGCGCCTAAAGAGGGACCTATATCAAAAATTATATAATCATAGTCATCTTTAAAATGATTAGTCAGGCTCTTAACCCAGTTGGTAACCCTGAAACCTCCGGGATCACCGGCAGTACAATTATTCCAGCTGTTACTTAACTTATCCTCCAGTAAGGATAAACGCGGATGACCTGGTATTAAATCTACTCCAAATCTATTATCGGTATTTGGAAAAGGTTCATGATTTAAATCTAAGGTAGAATCCCCTAAAAATACTGGATCTAAATAACTTAACAATGTTGTTTCAGTAGACCCATCACTATAAATTCGCTCCCAGCTAACCTCATCTAACATCATTTGTGTTGTATTAGATTGTGGATCTGCATCAATAACTAATATCTTCTTTTCTAGCATTAATGCCATATACGAAGCAATATTAACTGTGAGAGTAGTCTTCCCTACTCCTCCTTTATTATTAAAGAAAGTTATAACTTTCAAGAATATTTGCCCCTTTCCTTCTTTAAGAGTCCTATATGTATAAAATTTGCTGCTCTATTGTTCCATTTCTAAATTCAGGTAATCCAACAATTACCTACTTAATCAAGTATATAACAATGTGTCCAGTATAAGTTAATTGGTCTATTTTAAAAAGTTTGGGACCGTCAATAATTTTGTG
>NZ_MSDU01000055.1 GCF_001936625.1 Domibacillus antri
CTTGTGCGCATTTAGTTTATTGACGGTCTCCGTCAAATAAGCCTGAGCTGCCTCTAAATCTAAAAATGAATCCTGGTGGGCAAAGGCTTTACGCCGAATATACTCCACACTTCGCTCTACATGCCCTTTTTCGTTTCCTTTGCGGGGCTGGCAGAGCCTAATCTTAAAATGATAATGCAGGGACACATTTTTCATACCCTCTGTAACTTCCCGTTCTGTTCCAATAAAGTTTTTCACGACTGTGCGCATATTGTCATACGTAAAAACCTCTGGCACAAATTGCAGGGAAGCTATACATTTTGTGTGGGCATCCTGCACACAAACCATGGTTTCCGATTCATACAGATAAGCAAAACGCCAGTTGCTATAGGGCAAGGTAAAAACGGCCATAGAAAGAGTACGCCATGACTGATCAATACATAACTTCACTTCGCCACAATCAAACTCAATTTCCCGGCCTGCGATTGCTTTTTGCCGAATGAAAACTTCTTTTTTGCGAGCTTCTTCACGGTTCACAAAGTTCCTCACTGTGGTATAGCTGATATTGAACCCTTTGTCCAACAGTTTCTCATGTATGTCCACTATTTTTAGCTGTTGCTTGTGCATCTGATTCTGACGCTTGTGCTCATTTTCTTTTAACATTTTTCGTATTTGTTTCACGACTGTGTTCGTCAAAGCCCGTTTTTGTCCATTTCGTTTTTTATACGATGGCGGTGCTATGTAGTTGTCGGTCACCGGTAAATTCCGAATATCTTTTTTTCGGCTCTCCAGATCTTCCTCAATGTAGCGCTTGACTGTGTTCCTAGATAAGCCTACCTCTTTTGCAATGCTTCTCTGGCTTTTACCTTCCTGATGGAAGGCGATTAGCACCTGTTGTTTCTTTTCCAACGAAATCACCTCTATATCCTCCTAACTCTCACAAGTTAGGGTTATTTTCATATAAAGGTGGCTCACTTTTCAATTGCGATGGTGGCTCACTTTTAGGTTAACAAATACATACAAATCTTCAACCAATGGATAAATGAAGGAAAAATCAATCGCTGCCTCCAGCTTCCGCACAAGGTGGTCCTGCGGCACCAGCTGGTCCAGTGCAATCACTTCTAGCTGGTCTCGTTCTGATTGTTTCTCGTCATCATTTTCTATCACCTCAGCCAAAATGTCTGATTTCTATTGTAAAAAACAAAAAGACTGCAGACAAACTCGAATTTCTTCGAGTTTGTCTACAGTCTGAAGAACAGCATATGCTGTTCTTTTCGTTTG
>NZ_MSDU01000056.1 GCF_001936625.1 Domibacillus antri
GTTTTTGAAAATCTCGTTCATTTCCGATATACTGATCCTGATAGATTTTTTGTAATTGGGTCGGTGCCTGGCTTAAACATTCACTTTGAGCCAGGGCGCCTTTTTTCTTTTTAAAAGTATGAACATAATGGTAAATATCCATAACCCATTGGTGAGTTTGCCAACAGCGGCGATGGGTCGCCAAACATTCATGTTCACTGAAAATCCGAATGGTTTCTGCACTTGCCTTCAACTTTACCCATTTTCCCACATGACCTTCCGGCACTGAATAATGATTTTGCCGGTACGTGACCGTACTGTATTTGTCTACTCTGAACTCCAATAACTCTGAAGCATCAAAGGGTACAATGTCTGCACCCTGGCAGAGCCTAATCTTAAATAGAAGAAAAAAATTATCCTCCTGCAATTCGTGATATATGTGAACGTTTAAATTTAGCTTCATCTTCTACGGTAAAAGGTCACTTGGACTTACTGAAAAAGAAAGGGTACTTGACTTGGGAAGAAGGGAAGCCGAGGACATTAAGAATGCTCATATCTATAGAAGGAATGCAAAAATAAAAATGGCGAGGAATTCCTCGCCATTTCCCCGCCCTAATGTGGGTGTTTTTTATTTGTTTTTAGGAGTCGTTTTTTAAAAAGCTTGATATAGAGCCTTTTTAAAGGTAAGATCGGCTAAGATTTTAGCTCAACCGTTATGATATTTATACATCTTTATGGAAGAACACGTTTTGAAGGCTTTTATGAGTGATGACCAAAATTTTGTCCAAGCAATGACCAAAGTTTTTGGTCGTAAGATTCTTTATAATAAAGAAGGAATTTGACTATCTGTTGATATAGAGGAGTTTTGAGAGCGAGAATGAGTAAGAATTTTTGGCAGTATGTGTTCCGTACGCAGATCCATTTTATAAATTTTTTACCACAAACGATGTGGTAAAGTTACCACGAACTTACCACGAGCCCGGACATATTAATTTATCTTTATTTATCAAAGGTAATTAAAAGCCTGTTATATCAACGTTTATTTCGCGTTATTTATGTTATTTTCAACTCATACATTTTCCGCACACAAGTTCACCCTTGGGAGGGCGAGCAATACATGTCAATGTACTAAGATGGACAACCCCTTGAGCCGTATGGCTTTAAGGTTTTTTCTTTGTTTAAAATTGTGAGTAAAACACATAAAAAAGGGCGAGGAAAACCCCGCACCCACAAAACACCACAAGAAGTCATTTAGATCAAAAAAGATGCCCTGATATTGAGTAGATTATATCCGATTATTTTAAACATGTGGATTATGGAGAAAGACAAGATGTATGTTCAAAACACTGTGGCTAAAGGCTATATTACACAAACAGAAGCCGATTCAATTTTAGCAACCCCGAAAGCAGTTTAATATACTTTCGGAGCATAATGCTTCTTAGTATGTATTAATGTGTATTGTTAAATATAAGTGTTTGTCAGATAATATTTCCACACCATTCACGGAGGTTGATTAGCATCAAAATAAAAGAATTCATTGAGGAAGAGAAAATGATTGAGGAAATGCGGAAGAAAAACAAATGATGCAGATCATTTTTTTGTTTTTGCTGGCGGGATTAGCTGAAATCGGGGGAGGTTACCTGATTTGGCTTTGGCTAAGGGAAGGAAAGCCGGCTGTCTGGGGAATGGCAGGAGCAGTCGCACTTGCGCTTTACGGAGTGATTGCTACGCTTCAGACATTCCCTTCATTCGGCCGAGTGTATGCTGCGTACGGCGGCGTTTTTATTATTCTTTCAGTCTTATGGGGATGGGGGATAGATAAAAAGACGCCTGATTTGTTTGATTGGATTGGGGCTTTAATATGTTTGATCGGTGTCGGGATTATGCTTTTTGCTCCTCGGCATTAAAGTTTGAAAGGCGAGCAAAGCTCAGCTCGCCTTTTTTACGATGCATGATTAAATACTCTTATCTATAAACCTCTATAAATGTTGATTTATCAGCGTTTATGGATATTTTCGATCTAAGGAACATAATGCGTTTCAAGAAAAAAGTGAATTTCTCTTTGTGTCGAATTTAGTCACCAAACGAATTATGAGGTGGCTTAATAATGACAAATCCAGAAAATTCGTCTGATGAAAAAATTCGGAAGTTTTTTGAAGGTGACCATAGGAAAATTGAAATTTCTGTATGGTATGGTAAGGTTTAAAGAAAGCGTTCCAAAATGTTTGAGGCTTTACATCGCTCTTTATTAGAATATATGGGTTATGAGGATGAGTTCCTTTAATACACGATGACCGCTCTCTTTTTCTTTGTTGTGATGGACAGGATCAGCGGAGTTCGTGCAAGTAAAAAAGACATAACATACGCAAGCAAGTACAGGATTGGGGGCATTTTCCGTCCTTTTTTTATTTTGCTTTTACCGGCAGGAGGACACCTTGTCGACATGATCATTGGCGCCCCTGGTCCCTGGTATTGTATTCGGGCTGCTGTCATTCGGGACGCTTTATCACATCATCCAATCGATGACCGCTAATGCGCTTCGTGCTGGATGGGGCGAGTGGTTTCCGGACTGGATACTCAACCGATTGACAGAGTGGGCGAAAGAAGAGATCGAGTCAAAGTTGGCGCGGACTGAACAAAGAAAAAATAATCGCATTGCAAAGTAAGGGAGATGATGAAGAATGGCTATTGCTGTGTTAGAAGCAGGACATGGCCTGCCGGATCCGGGCGCAGTCGGTTTTGGTCAGGGATATATTCATGCACTTGAAATGGTGAATGAAGTGGGAAAAAGACTGCCAGCATCGATTAAAGTAATTAAGACGCGAAACGGCAAAAATGCGATGAATCCTCCCAAAAACGCCGACTTAAACCAGCGATGCCGTGCTGCGAATAATGCCGGAGCTGAACTGTTTGTCAGTGTGCATATAAACGCGTCGGCAAATACAGCGGCAAACGGGTATGTATCATAAACGGAAGCCGGCTGCAGCGAGTCATAAGTATTTCTCGCCATCTGTTTTTATAAGTTCCCTCATTGGAGCCCTTTATGCACGCCGACATGCCCACCTCGTTGCAAGTAAGTGCCACCGTGCATCAGGCTATAGGCGCGGAAGATTAAGTCTTTACCGTTCCGCCACGGATGTGATCAATCGTTTCATGGATAGCCTGCCGCCGCTCATCGACTTTTCGCCACCACAATTACATAAGCGTGGCGCGGGTGAATCCGTCGGCACACAGTTTTTACACTTGCGAAGAAATGAGCTTGAACCTTCCAGTTTTGAATACGGCGTTTGCCGATTACAAATAGAACACATATTGATCAAATGGAATCGAATTTTTATTATGGTGGACGCCGAGATGTTGATATTTATATATCGAATAACTTGGTTGCGACATTGAAAGTTTCGCCAAATGTTTAAAAGATGGTCTTGTCACTACATTTGTCAGATAGGCTGATTGATTTGTCCCCGGCCTTCTCCTTTGATTCAGAGCATGAATCATTTGTTCAGCTGTCTTTATTCCTAACCCGTGTCCAAAATACGTACCATCTCCTAGGACAACGGCATTTTCTCCTCTCCACTGAGGGGTTTGCGGATTGAAGTCCGGATTGTTAAAATATACGACATCTCCAGGCAAAAAATGGCCTGTATAAGTTGGTTCTATTCCGAGGTCAGGATCAGCATGCCAGCTGTATAAATAAATGTTTTGAAATAATTGATTAAATAAGGATTCGCCCATAAGGATTAGGACCGCATGGTAATAGATAATGACCTTTGCTGTTGCACATTCAAAAGCATATTGTGAACTGTTCATGTAGATATCTTGAATTGCGTCTGATGGTTTTACACCATGCCGCAGCAGGAATCCGCCAGTACGCGTCAAATGCCAGTATTGAGGATTACAACGGGATTTTGAAAACACTTCAAACCGCACATTGCTTTGATTCATGGCTCTTGCACTTAATATGATATTTTTTCGTAACTTAATCTCAAACGACAATTCACCTACGGATTGATACGAATAAACCGATGTATCTTTATTCATCTGTTGAATGATCACACTTTCAATACTGCCAGACGACCACATGTCACTTTGTTGAAAGGGCATCCCTGATATTTGAATCATATTATACCTCTTTCCAAGTTCGAGTATTATTTCTATTACCCAGCATATTCAAGCATCGTTTTAATGTGTGGCTTTCACAAATAAAACAATCCGTTCTTTTTCAGGAGGAACCCAGTCATTCGGTTAGTCCAAGAACTTGGATTGTTTATCCTTATTACATCATTTGCGAATCTCAGGACTTAGAGCGTTGAACTAGATGGTTTGACCACACGTAATTACAGGGAAAAATGCTTCATTATATAAATAATTATATTAGGGAAAGAAGTTATCCGCCTTCGATAGGAGAAATTGGAGCAGGAGTAGAATTAAAGTTTATCTCAACAGTAAAGGTCATCTGGATACGTTGAAAGATGCCGGTTATGTTACAACTTGGGAAGAGAAGAAGCAAAAGACGTTGAGGGTTATTAATCGAAAAGGTTAAAGAGGAAACCGAGAGTATTAAAGAGAAAGCCATAGCAATAAAGGAGCAGCTGTTGAAACGGGATCAATAAGGAAAAGCCGCATCAGTTTTTACGCTGGTACGGCTTTTTGTTTTATGAATTATGATTGGCCAGAGCATGATAAAATACCGTTGTCAAAATACTTAAATAATCAATGTTCCCTTAAAGAAGCTAAAGAAACAATTTGTTCTTTGTGCGGCTCATCAAGAGGATAAATTCTAGCAGTTTCATCGCTTTCTTCCACATGTAGAATATAAACGGGTACTTCATTGAAAGTTACATTAGCCATTACTGGTGAAGCGGCAATTTCTTTCCCTGGTTGTTTATTCATGGTTTTGACTTCCTCTAAATTGACGACAGTAATAACATTTTGCTTAAAAAGACTTAATTATTCTTAATAATTATTATGGAGCTGTATTGTGTAGCCTTGATCGTTTTATTAATTTTCAGCGAGTTTAAGTTGTAAAGCTGCGATTTCTGTCTCCTCTTTTTATCGACAAAAGACGACAAATAATGTCATATCAATTCTTTTTACCTAACAATATAATGAAATTAGACCTAATTATTTAAAGTAAAATTGCTGAGACTTTGATATACATAACAGGTTTTAAGGGATTGAGTTCGACAAATAGTGGAAATTGCGAATAGGAGGAATTTCAATGATACAACCTGAAACGAAAAACATAAAATTATCTTCGTTCAAGATGGGGACAAGAGGATGGGAATAACAAAAGTAACAACGGTACTGAAGGCGTGGCATTTAATAGAATCACTAGTGCCTAGTGAAGTGCCTCATAAAGATGAAACAATCGAAGGTAATTATTTTGAAGATAATGAAAAAAGGGTTAGAACACGTTTGGTCGATTTCGATGAATCCCCATGGAAGAATCAATTGAAGGATAGAAATAACTATAAAGTTCACTACCATTACTATTTAGCATGTTTTGAGCAGTATAAACTTGTCAGCCGTATGCGTGACATTTTTAAAAATAAGGAAGAGATTTTTAATCATGACAAGACAACTTTATTTAGTTTTTCCTTTACGGTCGATAGTGAAGGGAACTATGTAGAAGATTCCATGTTCGTTCCGTTTCTTATGTATGTGATGAAAGTGATGAGTGAGAACCAAAATATGCAATATAGAGATCTTATGAACCGTTTTCAAAGTCAGCTACAAATGTTTGAGGAACAAGCACGGACCACATTTATCAATGGAGTGACAGAGAAGTCTTTACATAAGATCCAGCAAGTATACCAGCGATATTTTGAGCAAATTGATACTGACTCACTGAACTATTTGGAGACAGAAGTTAAAAAGAATGATAAGGAGTTTACTTCCAAAAATTTTAACAGCTTCTATCTTAATGATCTACAACAAATAATCTCTAAAGGAGAAAATGAAACAATCCGTTGTTTTATTGAAGGGGTAGACATAGATGCACGTATTGATTTGAATCATACTCCTGAGTATATTGAGGAGATTTTACAGCCAAAGTATATGCCTGATGGCCGCTGGCCTTCACCAGTTGAACATCGTTTATCCTTAATGCAGCAAGTAGCTGTGAATCAGATTCTAAATAATGATCAAAAAATCAGTTCTGTAAATGGCCCACCCGGGACAGGGAAAACTACATTATTAAAGGATGTTTTTGCTGATCTAGTAGTTCAAAGAGCAAAGGAAATATTGGAATTTAAGGATCCAACCGATGCCTTTCAAAAAGAAGGAACTCTTAAATTAGACGGTCACCACTATCCTATTTTTTTAATAAACTCTAATTTGAGTAAATTTTCAATGGTTGTTGCTTCAAGCAATAATGGTGCAGTTGAAAATATTTCTAAAGAGTTTCCTCAAGAAGATCAAATTATACGTTCAGATGAGAAAAGTAAATTTAAAAATTATGAGGAGCTATATGCTAAAGAGGCTAAAGAGCTATCTATGTACCCATCTGTAGCTGGAGATCTTCTAGGCAATGACACCAATGCGTGGGGCCTCTTTTCAGGAGCTCTTGGTAAATCAGATAATATTTCTTCTTTTGGTTGGAAGCTGCAGGGGGCCAAAGATAATGAATATAGTTTTCTTGCCCAATTGGAAAAAGACAGCAAACAAGTTAAACTAGAAGATTGGCAAAAAGCTGTAAAAGAGTTTCAAGAGGTATACAAATCAATTCAACTAAAAAAAAGTCAGCTACAGCAATTTGCTGAGCAGTTTAAGGTTGCACAAGTTTCGAATTCCCAATTAGAAGGACTCAAGGAACAGATACGCAAACTTAAAGAAAAACGATCAAATACAGAAAATGAAATTGAACATCTAGAACAACAAAAGCAACTCACTGAACAACAAATTCAAACTTTACCTAAACCATCTTTTTTTCAAAAGTTAATCGGCAATAAAAATAAGCAAAAAACCATGTTGCAAGAAGAATTAAATACTATTCTCTTAAACTTAAAAGAAAAAGGAAGTAAACTTTATCAGGAAAAAAACCAAATAGAAGAGAAAAATAGAAATATCCAAGTTTTAAGAAAAAATTTAACTGGCTACACAAAACAGCGTGATTATTATGAGAAGCAGGGGTTGGTATTGCCTGAAGAGGGATACTGGTCCGACTCACAAGAGGCGTATGAGCATCGCCAGTTAAAAACAATTTGGCTTACAGATGAATTGAATTTTGAGAGAGGAGTTTTATTTTTAAAAGCGATGAAGCTGCATAAATTATTGCTGATCTTCAATTTTAGAGCAATTAAATCTACTATTCGTTTATTAAATAATCGTAAAAGCTTAAACCTTAATGACAGTAAACATAGATTGTACTTAAAGAATATGTGGCAGATAATCCATTTGATTACCCCTGTAGTGAGTACAACATTTGCGAGCTTTAACGCTATGTACCGTGGTATAGAAAAGGACTTTATTGATTACTTGTTTATAGACGAGGCAGGTCAAGCAAGTCCACAGCAAGCAGCAGGTGCTTTATGGAGATCAAAAAAAGCAATAGTAGTAGGTGACCCTATTCAAATTGAACCTGTTGTAACAATTGATCAAACCATACTAGAAGATGTAAGAGCGTACTTAAATCTTGATAATCGATATATTGATCCGGGTACATCTGTTCAAACATTAGCAGATCAAGCAAATCCATATGGTATGCTCGCCACCAATGGTCAATGGATTGGAACGCCGTTATGGGTTCATAGACGATGCTTAAATCCCATGTTTACCATTGCGAATAAAATAGCCTATGACAATAAAATGGTATTGGCCAAAAAGAGTTCAGGGAAGAGTACATGGTTCGACTGTAAAGGCATAGCAACAAATCGCCAATTTGTAAAGGAGCAGGGTGAACTGGTGGCTGAGCATATTGTTGAGCTGTGGGAAAAAGCGGAGGGCCCACCGAATGTATATATCATTTCTCCTTTTACCTCAGTAAAGGAGGGCGTTAAGGAGGTCATACGAAGCAGGTTCAAGGAAATGCAGGTTTCGAAAAAAGAAATCAATAATTGGCTGAAAAAATCTGTAGGAACTGTCCACACATTTCAAGGAAAAGAAGCAGATGTTGTATATTTGGTAACCGGAACAGATGAAAATAGCGATGGTGCAGCTAATTGGTCATGTTCAAAGCCGAATTTACTAAATGTAGCTGTTACCCGTGCCAAAGAAGAATTTTACGTGATCGGAGACTATAAACGTTTCTCTACTAAACAATATTATTCATCTATTATAGAAGACATTGACGAAGTCAAATTGGACAGCAGAACTAAAAAAGAGGGATGAATAATTGGTATAATTTTCAAGAGCGCAATCAATCAAACTAAAGGGCAAAAAGAGTCAGTAGTGCATTTGTCAATGCCGAGTTAATTTTGGTTCTTACGCAATTCTGGTGAATTGATTTGTAAGGTAAGGTCAATAGGCACACAAATTATTTTTAAATAATTTCACAATCTGTAGAGAACTCTTTTCTCTAATATTTCTAAACCAGCTCTTCCATAAGTCATGCGCTTAATAGTCTTTAACCGATTAATTTGCCCTTCGAGCAATCCATTGCTATATGGGGTGAGGAAGTGCTATGAACAAGGGAGAAAAAAAGGAAGAAAAAAATGAAATTGAACAGGCAGCTGGATCGGATCAAGAAGATCCAGTTGCAACTACTGAAAATGAAGAAGAAAATCCATACGACCAGAAAGAACATTTTTCAGAGAAAGAATTGAAGGACAGCCAAGAAACCGCAGTTGAGTTTTCGAAAGCCTTCCACAACTACGATTCAGACAACCCTACCAGCTACTTAGAAAACGCAAAGCCTTATATGGCAGATGCGTTATATGAAAAACAGAAAAAAGCATTACGGAGAGAAACCTTAGAACGAGCTTATTTAACAGCTGAAACTACGGACGTAACCCAGGTATCTAATACCAGTGAAAATGTTGTCCGGTGGAATGTCATGGTAAGAGGTATAGCAAAATCAGTAGATGGAAAAACTTCTGAAACAGAAGATTGGTATTTAGTCAGTTTGAAGTTTATAGATGGAGAATGGAAAGTAGAGGATGTGAGAGTGAATGTCCCAAACTAATCATCCATATGAGCAAGAAGGAAGCAGCGCATTAAAACAGGCAGCCGGAACAGCGGCAAAAAAAGCCGGAAAATATGCGGCGAAGAAAGCCTTAAAAAAAGCAGCAGCAACAAAAGCGGGTGCTGTTGGGCTTCCCTACATTTTAGCTGCGATTGCGGTCCTTCTTGTAGTTGTAGTATTAGCTGTTGGGATTTTGGTTGTAGTAGTATCAAGCGTTAAAGAGGAAGAAACAGCAGAAAGCGGCGCAGGATTAGGTTTTTGGGGCGGTGATATATCTGCAATAGGAGAAAATGAGATTCCAGCAGTCTTTATTCCAGTTTATAAGGAAGCACAGGAAAAATACGGAGTACCGTGGAATCTCCTTGCAGCACATCATCGTGTCGAAACAAGATTTTCTACAATCAGTCCTATGATCTCACCAGTTGGGGCAACCGGACATTTGCAGGTGCGACCATAAGGTCACATA
>NZ_MSDU01000057.1 GCF_001936625.1 Domibacillus antri
GGCTCCGGATAAAAAGCGGGGCCTTCACAAAAGACGCCTGTTGATTTGCTGTCGTTAAAAAACGGCCGACTTTGTCTACAGTCTCAACCGGCACATAGCCGGTTTTATGCTTTTACAAGCGCAATGACTTCAATTTCCACCTTTACATCTTTCGGAAGACGCGCAACTTCCACACATGAACGAGCCGGCTTATGAGCAGAGAAATATTCACCGTACACTTCATTGAACGCACCGAATTCTTCCATATCAGAAAGAAAAGCCGTTGCTTTGACAACAGACTCAAGAGAAGCACCGGCTTCTTCGAGTACCGCTTTTAAATTAGCGAAAACTTGATGTGTTTGCTCTTCAATTGTACCGTCCACAAGTGTTCCTTCTGCCGTTAATGGAATTTGACCGGAACTGTAAAACAAATTATTAACGATAATTCCTTGAGAATACGGACCGATTGCTGCTGGTGCTTTTTTTGTATTGACAATGTTCATTCTGAATCCTCCAGTAAAAAATCAATGTTTTTTGAGAAATAATTTCCTTCAACGACCGATATAGCCGCTTCTTTTTCGTTCACATCTTTCAGCTTTACAAGCGAAATATAATCATTGATCAGCCGCTCAGGGTATTCTGCTTCAACGAGCACGGCAATACCCGCAACGGAAGCATTAAATTCAGCAAGCAGACTGATCATGCCGTTAATGGTCCCCCCGCCTTTCATAAAATCATCGACGAGCAATACCTTAGAGCCTTCTTTTAAACTGCGCTTTGACAATACCATTGCCTGAATACGCTTCGTTGATCCTGAAACGTAATTAATACTTACAGTCGGCCCTTCCGTTACTTTGCTGTCACGGCGGACAACAACAACCGGAACATTCAAATGAGCCGCAATCGCGTGAGCAATCGGAATACCTTTTGTGGCCACTGTCATAATCGCATCAATTTTTTGGTCCGCATACGCTGACGCAAGCAGTTTGCCGACTTGATTCATAATGCGCGGATGACCAAGCAAATCCATCATGTACAGGTAGCCGCCTGGAAGCAGCCGGTCCGGATTTTCAATCTGACGGCATAAATCCGCAATAAATTCCTTTGCACTCTCTTCATTTACCCGCGAGTAAAACTTCACGCCCCCTGCTGCCCCGGGTACTGTCTGCAAAGTACCGATACCACGCTTCTCAAACGTCTCTTTGATGATCGCTAAATCTTCACTGATTGATGATTTAGCCGATCCAAACCTCTCCGCAAAAAGCGTCAACGACACAAGCTGATGCGGGTGCTCCAGTAAATAATGCGTCATATCAATAATTCGTTCACTTCGACGAAATTTCATCGTTATATTAAAACCTCCCGGGGAGTAAAACCGAATATTTTATATATAATATATCTTAATATACGGTTTTAATCAACCGGATTTCCATCCCCTAACATACGGACAGCGTACACTTGATCGCAGAAACCGCGCAGACAATTGTACACACGGTGCATGCGGGAGTCGTGCCGTATCAGCCCGAAAACCGTGGGGCCGCTGCCGCTCATCAACACTGTATCAGCACCAAAACGAATCATCTGCTCTTTAATAAGCGCGACTTCAGGATATGTGCTTAATGTGACAGACTCAAGCACGTTTCCGACATTCGCACACATTTTATCGTAATCATTTTCATAAATCGCTTCAATCATTGCTTTCGTATTCGGCCGCTTCATACGATCAAGCTTCAAATTTTTGTAAACTTCACCGGTTGAAACACCGATCGTTGGTTTAGCAAGAACAACCCAGCAGTTAGGAGGAGCAGGCAAATGCTGAATTTTCTCACCGCGCCCCGTTGCAAGCGCGGTACCGCCGTAAACACAAAACGATACATCTGAACCGATTTCCGCCCCGAGTTCCGCCAATTCATCAAGAGACAGACCGAGCTTCCACAGTTCATTTAACCCTTTCAGTGCAGCAGCTGCATCACTGCTTCCGCCCGCAAGCCCCGCCGCAACAGGAATGATTTTATCGATTTGTATGGCTACACCCTTTTTAATGCCATGCCGCTCTTTTAAAAGCTTTGCGGCCTGGTAAGCAAGATTCCGGCTGTCATCCGGTACAAAACGGTTATGGGAAATAATCTGGATTTCATCTTGGTCCAGACTTTCAAGCTCCAGCCTGTCAGCGAGATCGACTGTCGTCATAATCATTTCCACTTCATGATAACCGTCCGGCCGCTTATGAAGCACGTCGAGCGTCAAATTAATCTTCGCCGGCGCTTTAATCATCAATTTCATTTAAGTCCACCTACTTTATGCGCAATAAATTATGTCTTATTTTATCACAAAAGAAAAAAAGCCGGCTCAAAAGATTCGAATTGAATCTTTTGAGCCGGCTTTCCTATGTTTTGCTTTATAAAAAGCAAGTTTTATTTACACTGCATTGCCTGCTGCATCTTCAAATGTCAGCTCAACTGTTTCAGTGAGTACATCCGCGTAGCTGTAAGAAACGCGTTCGAATGAATTCTCGTCCTGATCAAGTTCTACGACAAAAACAGCGGGATACGTCTCGGTTAAAATACCGGAACGCTCAATCGTCTTACGTCGTCCACCATTCGCTTTAAGCAATAATCTTTTACCCAAATGACAATCAAGCGATTTTTTTATGTCGGCTAATGTTTTCGGCATCTGCTTCCACCTCACTATGTTTAGTGTAGCACAATCTTTTGTTTCAGTCAAAAAAATTATTATTTTATCAGCGATGTCCCACCGTTGTCAATATTTTTCGTTCGGGAAATACCGATTTTTTTCGCTAACGCTAGTATTTCCCATTCTCTAAAAAAACCGCTCTTTTTTTAAGAGCAGCTTATATCCATTATATCCCTTCATGCAGAAGCGTATCCGAGAGCAGGGCAAATTCCGCCAGAGACAGCGTTTCTCCACGCCGGGAAGGATCAATTCCCGCTTTTTCAAGCGCAGCGGTAATGTTTTCTTTTTTCTTTTTTCCATCCGGCAGTCCATTCACAAGATTATTTAAAATCGTTTTCCTGCGCTGGGCAAAAGACGTTCTTGTGACGGTAAAGAAAAATTCCTCATTTATTACGCTGACGGCCGGTTGATCCCGCACCATAAGCTTAATAATGGCTGAATCAACGTTAGGCGGCGGCATAAAAACCGTTTTAGGCACGATAAATGCCAGTTCCGCTTCTGTATAGTATTGAACGGCAATTGAAAGGGAGCCGTATTCTTTCGTCGACGGCTTCGCTGAAATACGGTCGCCCACTTCTTTTTGAAGCATGACAACAAATCCGTTTACAGGAATTTTATCTTCAAGCAGTTTCATAATAATCGGCGTCGTTACGTAATAAGGTAAATTGGCTACGACCATGAGCCGGTCAAATCCCGCAAATTCTTGTTCAACAACGCCCTTTACATCCGCTTTTAATACATCTTCGTTAATAATTTTCACATTATCATACGGCGCAAGTGTTTCATCTAAAATGGGTAACAGGCGCTGGTCAATTTCAAAAGCGACGACTTTGCCGGCAGTACGGGCTAAATGTTCTGTCAAGGCGCCAATGCCCGGCCCGATTTCTATAACACCTGTTTCTTTTGTTAAACCGGCCGTTTCGGTAATTCGGTGTAAAATATTCGGATCAATCAAAAAGTTTTGACCGAGGCTTTTCTTAAATGAGAACCCGTGCCTGGAGAGAATATCTTTCGTCCGGGACGGTACAGCGATATCTTTCATCGTAATTCCTCCTCCAGTACTTCTTTTAACGCTGCGGCGAATTGTTCGCGCGTAATTTGAAACATAATCAGTCTCTTATAAAGCTGTTTTCCATTAACATAGCCTATTTTCAGCTTTATCCCCAGCGATTCCCGCCTTGATTTTGCCGTCGGACCACCAATCAGCCCAGCAGATACAAGATCTTCTGTTGTAATCTGCTCCTTTGCATCCTCGTCCATATACTGTGCATCACGAAGGGCTTTGCGAATGGATTCAACAGACGCATGCTCAACGCCGACACCGCGGCCTAATTTTTCAATCGCTTCTTCTTTCGGCAAAAAAGCGTGGCGGCAGCCGGGAACCTGCTCTGAAATAATACTGCGAATGCGCTGTCCCGGGTAATCCGGATCGGTAAAAATGATGACACCGCGCGCTGCCTGTGCGTGCTTTATTTGCTCAATGACCGATTCATCGACAGCAGATCCTCTCGTTTCAATGGTATCCGCATCAACCGCCAGCTTTATTTTTACTGTATCATCTTTACCTTCAACCACGATAACTTCTTTTATCTTCATTTTTTCCTCCGAACGAAAAAGCAGGGGACCCTTTCCCCTGCTGCTTAATCAATTTGAAACAGTTTCAGTGCATTTTGCATCGTTGCTTCTGCTACTTCTTCATATGAACAACTTTTCAGTGCAGCAATTTCTTCCGCAACGAGCTTCACATAAGCCGGTTCATTCCGCTTGCCGCGGTATGGATGCGGCGCTAAATAAGGGCAATCTGTTTCAATCAATAATTTCTCAAGCGGAACCGCGGCTGCCACTTCTTTCGGCTTTTTCGCATTTTTGAACGTGACCGGACCACCAAGCGAAATATAAAAATTCATTTTCACACATTCCAGTGCCGTTTCCGCGCTGCCGCTGAAGCAGTGCATAATCCCGCCTATTTCTTCCGCGCCTTCTTCTTTTAGAATATCGACAATATCCTGCGTCGCTTCACGATTATGAATAACAATCGGCAGCTTGACTTTTTTTGCGAGGCGAATTTGTTTTCTAAAGACGTCTTTTTGAATATCTTTCGGAGATTTATCCCAATGATAATCAAGACCCATTTCGCCGAGTGCCACCACTTTTGGATGGGCAGAAAGTTCTTCAATCCAGGCTAAATCCGCCTCCGTCATATCAATCGCATCAACCGGATGCCATCCGACTGCCGCATAAAGAAATTCGTAACGTGTGATCAGATCCATGGCCCGCTCAATCGTCACCCGGTCAAAGCCGACAACGACCATCCGGCTGACACCTGCTTCCTGCGCCCGTGCGACCACTTCTTCTATATCTTCCTGAAACTGATCCGCATTTAAATGAACGTGCGTATCAAACAGCACATAATCACCTGTTTTCATTCTTGTTTCACGTGAAACAATTTATTTTATTTTCGCACCGTTTGGCAAGTTTTCCGGCACTTCCGCCAGTGTCAGGATGCCGTCTTTAGAACCGGCGAGAATCATTCCCTGTGACAATTCGCCGCGCAGTTTCACCGGTTTTAAGTTGACCACAACGACCACTTTCCGGCCGACGAGTTCTTCCGGTTTATAATATTGGGCAATACCGGAAACAACCTGGCGTTTTTCAAAACCAAGATCCAGCTGTAATTTTAACAGTTTATCCGCTTTTTTGACAGGAGCTGCTTCTATAACCGTCGCCGCGCGCAAATCGACTTTCATAAAGTCATCAATGCTGATTTCCTCCGCAATCGGCGCATAATCTTCGGCTGGTTTTTCTTCTACAGCCGGTTTTGCTGCACCCTGCATTTTTTCTTTAATAAACTCAATTTCTTCTTCCATATCCAGACGAGGGAAAATCGGTTCCCCCTTCTTCACAACTTGAACGCCTTCCGGAATCGCGCCGAATGCCTCTAAACTTGCCCAGTTTTGCAGATTTGATTCATGCAATTGAAGCTGGTCGAATATTTTTTGCGGCGTTCCGGTTAAGAATGGCGTCAAAAGGACAGCTGTCCGGCGCAATGATTCTGCCAGATGATACATCACTGTACTCAGTTCCGCTTTTTTCTCTTCTTTCGCCAGCACCCACGGCTGTGTTTCATCGATATATTTATTCGTCCGGCTTACGAGCTGCCAAAGCGATGTTAGTGCCACAGAAAACTCCATGTTTTCCATCGCTTCTTCATATTCCTGCACCGTTTTTTCATTGATTTCAACGAGCGCTTTTTCAAACTCTCCTTCAGAACCCGTGTAAGCTGGAATAACACCGTCAAAATATTTGTTAATCATTGCGATGGTCCGGTTTAATAAATTGCCAAGATCATTCGCCAGGTCGTAATTAATGCGTTCAACAAATCCTTCCGGGGTAAACACACCGTCAGAACCGAACGGAACTTCACGAAGAAGATAGTAACGGAGCGCATCAAGACCATAGCGGTCGATTAAGGTAACCGGATCTACTACGTTTCCTTTTGATTTTGACATTTTGCCGTCTTTCATTAACAGCCAGCCGTGCGCAAATACTTTTTTCGGAAGCGGCAAATCAAGCGCCATCAGCATAATCGGCCAGTAAATGGTATGGAAGCGGACAATTTCTTTTCCGACGAGGTGAACATCCGCCGGCCAGTATTTATTGTATTTCTCCGGATTATCCGTTCCGTATCCAAGAGCTGTAATGTAGTTGGATAATGCATCGATCCATACATAGACGACATGCTTCGGGTTACCCGGCACTTTCACACCCCAGTCAAATGTCGTCCGGGACACAGCAAGATCTTCAAGACCCGGTTTAATGAAGTTGTTGATCATTTCATTTTTACGCGATTCCGGCTGAATAAACGTCGGGTTTTCTTCATAATATTTTAACAGCCGGTCCGCATATTTGCTCATACGGAAAAAATACGATTCTTCGCGCACTTTTTCCACCGGATGGCCGCTGTCCGGGCTTTTCCCGCCGATAACTTCCCCTTTTTCATTCAGCTCTTTATCAACAAGCTGTGTTTCCGTGTAAAAGGTTTCATCCGGCACTGAATACCAGCCTTCGTATTCGCCAAGGTATATATCCCCCTGATCCAAAAGCTGCTTAAAGATTTTCTCCACCACATCTTTATGGCGCTTTTCCGTCGTCCGGATAAAGTCATCGTTGGAAATATGCATTGTTTTCCACAGCTTTTGAATGCCTGAAACAATCTCATCCACATATTGCTGCGGTGTCATGCCTTTTTCGTCCGCTTTTTCCTGGATTTTTTGACCGTGTTCATCCGTACCAGTTAAGTACATGACATCAAATCCGCGCAGCCGCTTGTAACGTGCCATCGCATCACCTGCTACTGTTGTATACGCATGACCGATATGCAAATTGCCGCTCGGATAATAAATAGGTGTTGTTAAATAAAACGATTTTTTATGATCGCTCAATGAATTGTCCTCCTTATTGCTTCTCTTCTTACAGATAAAAGCTTCCGGTCGATGAACGGAAGCTTTTACGTCATTTCCTTATATTTTCCCCCATACATGAATAAATGTAAATATGCACACTTTCTTTTCTCAAATTTCCTTTATTCAAACACCGATAAAATTCGACATGGTTCGACATTTCGACAAATCCTCCAATGGATAAAATCGGAAAAATTGCTTAAATCGTTGATATAGCAACGTTTTTGAGCTTTACAGTTAATTGAAAATATACATTTAATTGTTGACGTTTATGGGAAGTCTTGGTATGATTACGTCATAGGGTAAAAACTTTGTCGAATAATGACGAATTAATTTACACAGTATCATTTGAATAAACAAAAATTGAAGGGAGATATTATCAAATGAAATCAACAGGTATTGTAAGAAAAGTAGACGAATTAGGACGGGTCGTTATTCCTATCGAATTGCGCCGTACACTTGGAATTGCAGAGAAAGATGCGCTTGAAATTTATGTGGATGATGACAAAATCATTCTTAAAAAATATAAACCAAGCATGACTTGCCAAGTAACAGGCGAAGTATCTGATGACAACATCAAACTTGCCGGTGGAAAATTAATTCTTAGCCATGAAGGCGCTGAAATCCTGATCAAAGAAATTCAAGAAGCGTTCGCTAACGGTAAATAAAAACCAGCAAAAGGTGCCCTCCACAGGCACCTTTTTTACGTATGATACGCTGCGTATACGTCGCGTTTTGGCAGGCTGCGTTCTTTCGCCACCTGCTTAACCGCCTCTTTCGGATTCATGCCTTGTTCCGTCACATAGTGCTCCACATGTGCCTCAACGGTTAAATCGCTCCACCATGCTGCTTCCTTCTCTACAGCCGGTTCTTCCGCATTTCCTTCAATCACAAGACAAAATTCACCTATAATTTTGGATTCTCCAGCCCATTTTACAGCATCCCAAACTGTGCCGCGCAAAAATTCTTCAAATTTTTTCGTCAGCTCGCGGCACAAGACAATGCGCCGGTCCGCACCAAAATATTCTTCCATCAAGACAAGCGTTTCTTTTAAACGGTGCGGAGATTCATATAAAATAAACGTATCACGGAAAGCCGCCAGTTTTTCAAGCTCTTTCTTTTTCTCTTTTTTTCCACGGTTTAAAAAACCATAAAAATAAAAAGGCTGCGGCGCAATGCCTGACGCAATGAGGGCCGTAACCGCCGCATTCGCGCCCGGAAGCGGAACGACGGGCAATCCTTCTTCCAGCGCTGCCAATACAAGCTCATGGCCCGGGTCTGAAATGCAAGGTGTACCCGCATCGCTGACGAGTGCAACCGTCTCTCCCTTTTGAATTCGTTCAATCAATTTTCGTCCGGCCGCTTCACTGCTATGCTCGTGATAGCTGACAACCGGTGTCGAAATCTCAAAGTAGCTGCACAGCTTTTTTGTGTTGCGCGTATCTTCCGCAGCAATGAGGTCCGCTTCTTTCATTATACGCAGCGCCCGGACAGTCATATCTTCCAAATTGCCAATCGGCACCGGCACAAGATATAAAATGCCCCCTTCTTCATTCGCAAAGCTTTTTTGTGCCTTCACTATCGTTCACACCCCTTTCCAACAAATAATCCATTTTTTTCATGCGCGAAAGCTGTTTAAATGCGTATTCCTT
Organism: Domibacillus antri; assembly: GCF_001936625.1. Lineage (GTDB taxonomy): Bacteria > Bacillota > Bacilli > Bacillales > Domibacillaceae > Domibacillus > Domibacillus antri. The sequence goes on from NZ_MSDU01000057.1 coordinate 8,786, forward strand.
TCGCATCGCTTCCTGTTTCGTTTCAAATGTTTCACTGTGAATAAGCGTGACCGGCAGACGGGCTCTCGTATATTTCGCTCCTTTTCCCGCATTATGAACATTCATCCTTTTGGCAAGGTCATTCGTATATCCTGCATAAAAAGAGCCGTCTTTGCATTTAACGACGTAAAAGTGATGGTGCGTCTCCATACAAAATCGTCCTCACTTCTTCCGTATACTCTCCCTGTTCATCATACACGTAAAGAGGAGGCAAGATTTTCAAATCAGGTGCTCCATCTTTTATCCCTTCGACGAGGACCGTATTCGCTTCCTTTCCCTGCTTCGGATAAACAAAGCGAAGGCGCTTCGGCTCAATCCGGTATTTTCGCATTAACGTAACGATGTCTAAAAGTCTTCCCGGGCGGTGGACGAATGCCGCTTTTCCGCCTTGCTTTAATAACTTTGATGACGAAAGAATGCAGTCTTCAAGCGTACACATAATTTCATGGCGCGCGATGGCAAGGTGTTCGTTCAAGTTTATTTCCTTATCAGACGGCGTTAAAAAATAAGGCGGGTTGCATGTAACGAGTGTATGCTTTTCCTGCCCGAGCAGCTCGGGTGCATCTTTTAAATCACCATTTATCATCACGATCTGCTTATTAAGCTCATTGTACCGGATACTGCGTACTGCCATATCATAAAGACGCTCCTGTATTTCGACACCGGTAATCGGTGCGCTTGTTTTCGCTGACATTAACAGCGGGACAACCCCATTTCCTGAGCATAAATCAATAATGGAACCGCGCGTTTTCGGCACAGATGCAAACCTTGCCAGCAGTACAGCATCAAGAGAAAATGAAAACACCGTCGGGCTTTGAATAATTCGAAGCTCCTCTGCCAGCAAATAATCGAGCCGCTCATCCCCTTTTAAATCAGGCATCTCTCTCACTCCTTTTGCACAAAAGAACCTTCCTTTAATAAGGAAGGCAACATCATCATCATTATTTTTTATTTAAAAATGATAAACAAAACAGGCAGTCTTCATCTTTGCGCGGGCTTCCAAAATGCACGCTGCAAATATGAAAGCCTTCCTGGTAAAGACGGGCCAGATTATCATAGCCTTCACCAATATCGGCACCTTTTGTCTGAATATGCTCCGCCCCTGCCGCTTTTCGCCCATAACCGCGGTCTAATTCTTCCAGACGGCGGCGCAAGTGATCATTTTCAAGCGTTAACGAATTGTTTTCTTCCAGTATTTCAGCCAGCTGCAATTTCACTTCACCGAGCTGCTGATACAGCTCGCCAATTTGCAGTTCCATATGGCTGACGGAATCAAAAATCCCTTTTTTATCTAACTTTTCCACCGCATCAATCACCTGCTTTCACAGAAACGGCTCCTTCTTTTCCGAGTTCATCGGATGAGAATTCAAGCGTCCGTTCCAATTCCGGTAAATGCACCTGCACGAGCCGCTCTAAAATATTCAAGCCCGTCACTTTACCGTATCCGCTCGGTGTCTTTACTTTTTGTCCTACATCCGGCAGCTCCCGGCGAGCCTCTTCGTATTCATCATTTTCATACTTCAAGCAGCACATTAAGCGGCCGCACAAGCCAGAGATTTTAGCAGGATTCAACGACAAGTTTTGATCTTTGGCCATCTTAATGGAAACCGGTTCAAAATCACCGAGAAATGTTGAACAGCACAGCATCCGGCCGCACGGTCCAATACCGCCGAGCATTTTTGCCTCATCGCGGACACCGATTTGACGAAGCTCGATCCGCGTTCTAAAAATCGACGCTAAATCTTTGACAAGCTCTCGGAAATCAACGCGCCCGTCTGCAGTAAAATAAAAAATGACTTTATTACGGTCAAATGTATATTCCACATCAACCAGCTTCATATCTAAATTGTGTTCCACAATTTTATCCGTGCATGTCGTGAATGCCGTAATGGCGGCTTCACTGTTTTCCTGTACGGCAAGCCGGTCTTTTTGATCCGCTGTCCGAATCACTTTTTTCAGCGGCAGCACGACATCAGCTTCATCGACTTCTTTCGGTCCGACCACAACGAGTCCATATTCCACACCGCGCACTGTTTCCACAATGACATGATCCTCCGGCCGAATACTGAGTTCCCCCGGATCAAAATAATATATTTTACCCGCTTGTTTAAAGCGTACACCTACTACATTACACAAAGGCGTGTCCCCCCTGTAACTTTAACAAAAGCTGTTCCATCAGCAGCTGCTGATTCATATTGCTGTTAAGTCTCCGCTTCGCTTCCAGAATATGAGCAAGACGATCCGCCAGTGCTTCGGCTGAAAGAAGCAAAGCATCCTGTCTGAAGGAAGCGAGACGATCAGGAAATGCAAGACCGTTTTCTTCGCCGGTCATAATGGAAAGCAAATCCCTATGGATGAGAACGAAAAGATCAAGGGCAAGACTGACCTGTTGTTTCTCTTTAAAATGTGAATGAAAGTCCTCTGACAGCTGAACGATGGCTGACAGCCCTCCCTGTCCGATGACTTCATATAATTTTAACACTATTGAACGTGCCTGTGCAAACCACTCATCACGCGACAACTCAAGCGCTTCCTCTAAATGATTCGTCATTTTAGACGCAAGCGACGCCATCGGTACAGGCACACCTTCCTGAATAAGGCGGTCTTTTAACTGTCCGGCATCAATCGGCCGAAACGATAAATGCTGACATCTCGACAAAATCGTCGGCAGTATCCGGCTGCTTTGCTCCGTGAGTAAAAAAGCAACTGTATCAGATACCGGTTCTTCCAAAAATTTAAGCAGGCTGTTAGCCGCACTCGCCGTCATTTTATCCGCATGGTTCACAATATATACTTTCCGGCTGGATTCAACAGCCGTTTTCGTAAATTCCTGCTGCAAATGATAAATTTGCTCTTTCTTAATTGACAGCCCGTCCGGTTCAATGACGTGAAGATCAGGATGGTTGCCATGTTCAATACGGCGGCAGTTCACACATGATTCGCACGGAATCAATCCGTTATCCGGTTCAAAGCAGAATAAACTTTTCGCAAATAACAGCGCAGTCTCTTTTTTGCCGGTCCCCGGATCGCCATCAAGCAAATATGCATGAGCTACCCGTTTTCTTAAAATGCTGTTTTCAATCATCCGCATCACAATCGGCTGACGCGAAGCTGCCTCTTCCCACGATTTAGACACGAGATCACAACCCTTTTAAAATTGATGAAACTGCTCTACCGGGAGTACGAAAACCGTTGCACCCCCAACCGGAACCTCTACCGGATAAGGCACATACGCGTCGGCGTTTCCCCCCATTGGTGAAATCGGCGGAGCCACCTGATCCCGGGACTTGCAATTTTGTTTAATAATGTCTAGTGCTTCCTGAAGCCGATTATCATCTGTTCCGATAATAAACGTCGTATTTCCCGCTTTCAAAAAACCGCCTGTCGATGCAAGCTTTGTCGCCCGGAAATGATGTTCAATGAGTGCATGAGACAATTTATTGCTGTCCTGATCCTGTACAACGGCCATAATTAATTTCACCTTACGTTCCCCCTTACAGGATTTCTTTCATTATAGCAAATCACGCGTGTGGATTATGAATAATCTTCCATAAATAAACGACAAAAAAGAGCGGCCCTCTTGTAAAATGTAAGTACGACCAAACA
>NZ_MSDU01000058.1 GCF_001936625.1 Domibacillus antri
TGTCAACGCCGAGTTACTTTTCCCCAATCACTCCGGATTAAAATTCCCCATTTTTGCCGGTTATGTTGTTGGTGGAGCCGGGAAAATCCCGGCTTTTTTCTTGTCTTTCATTCGATACGAGTCTCCCTTGATGTTAAAGGTTACGGAATGGTGAAGAAGCCGATCCAATATGGCTGTGGCCAGCACCTCATCTCCGAATACTTTTCCCCACTCAAGATACGATTTATTTGATGTCAAAATCATTGCTCCATGCTCATACCGTTTGGAAACAACCTGAAAGAAGATATTTGCCGTCAGTTCATCGAAAGGGAAATACCCGACTTCGTCCATCACAATCAGATCTGGCCTGCTCCATCTGCTGACAAGCCGATTGAGCGTTCCTTTTTGCGCTGCCTTCCGGCATTCTGCTGCCATTTCTTCTGCTGTTATGAAAAGCGCACTGTAGCCCTTGGTTAATGCTTCAAAAGCGAATGAAATAGCCAAGTGTGTCTTACCTACACCTGGGGGACCAAGAAGAAGCCGATTCTCACCATTCGCAATAAACCGGCAGGTTAGGGTTTCTTTTACTCGTTGTTCACTGATGCTTGGCTGGAACTGAAAGTCAAAATCATGAACGGTTTTGGTATAGGGCAGTTTAGCCCGTCGTATTCGCTTTTCCAAAGAAACCTCTTCGCGCTTCTCCCATTCCTTCGAAACGATCATGTCAAGAAACTCAAAATATGATACATTATTGTCAGAAGCGTTCTCCAATACGTCATCCAGCTGGCTTGCTGTATGATGCCAGCCAAGCGTATTCAGTCGTTTTTCAAGAAGTTGTTTCATTCTGTATCACCTTCTTCGAAGGCGGCGTAAACAGCCAGAGGGCGCGTTTCCACACTTGGAACAGGAGTAGGAGCGAAAGAATCGTGGGTCGCCAAACCGAGTTGATTCTCTGCGTCCTGCTCTTTTTTTGCTCCAGGAAGTCCAACCGGTGAGGAACAGAATACTTATTGCCTTTGTATGAGATCATACAATCTTTACTGACCTCCCGTACTTCCCAGTAGCTGATTGGGAAGAGAGGCTTTGCTCCCCATGCCTGCAGAAAAGGCTGCTCTTTTTGCCATCGCAGAACCGGCGGTTCTTTTGTCGTGCCGTTAGGCTTTTTATTTGCTGTGTTATCCAGCCACAATCGAACCTGATAATTCAGATCCTCCAATGTGAAACCCAGCCTTCTTTGAAAAAAGTTCCCTTTCAAATACTGCACCAGCCGTTCTACTTTCCCTTTTGTTTGCGCACGATATGGCTTGCAGGCTTTTGGCACGACCCCATAATAGGCAAGAAAATCTTCAAACTTTCGGTTAAAGCGGATTTCCACAGGGCTATGTTTGATGACAACGGATTTCATATTGTCATAGAGAATTTGTGCAGGAATACCGTTAAAATAACTAAAGGCATTCATATGGCATCTCATAAGGGTCTCCATTTTCATGTCGGTTGTAAATTCAATGTACTTCATTCGGGAATAGCCGAGTGTCATGATAAAGGCATGAATCATTTTTTTCTGGCTATCGACTTCATATTCTCCCAGCTCTTCTGCCCAGTCTACTTGTGCCTGCCGTCCAGGTGGTGTCTCAAATCTCACGGTCGCCTGCCTTTTTGGCTCTGCCCTGAAGGGCTTAATGAAGTCCTGCAGAATCGTACTTTTCCCTTCATATCCCATAGCTTCAATTTCTTCAAGAAGCACTACACAGTTGGTTGTTCCTTCCTGAATTCGCTGAAGAAGATAAGGTTTAAATGGATCCAGCTTGCTGCCTCGCTTTTTCCTCAGGCTGCTTTTCGGGATTTTTCCACTTTTTAAATATTTACTAATTGTCTTCCGGTCAAATCCTGTCTCTTTAGCGATCGCTGTCTTGGACCAGCCCTTTTGGTGTAAATCTCGAATCATAAAAAACTCCCCTTCACTTAACACCGTCACGTCACTCCTTCGATTAAAAGCTACGTGACGATTATCTGTTATGAGCGGGGAATTTTAAATCGGAGATATTGTCCATTTTAAACTCGGAAATGACAGCTCATTCCAAGTCCCTTTTGTCTACAGTCTGAAAGCAGCTTTAAAGCTGCTTTAAATGCGTGTATAAGAATAGATGGAAAGAAGCACAT
>NZ_MSDU01000059.1 GCF_001936625.1 Domibacillus antri
ACGGGTGGTCTACCGAGCTGTTTGGCCGACATGTCGAGTTCACGTGCTTATTCGGTGACACCCGTTCCGCCATCTATGACCAGCGTGACCGCCTGAAGTTTAAAGGCTTTATCAAAGGTTCTTCCCATCATTGACACTCCTTCTGATTCGTCTTTTTATTATAACGTCTCAATTCGGTGTGTCCATTAAACATACTAGCATCATATTGACCATTTTAAATCTGTGAACGATCAATACGGACATTTAGCAGGGGACGAGGTATTAAAATTTGTTTCAAAGTTGGTGGAGAAAGAAACCAGGGAAAGTGATTTGTGCTTTCGAATAGGCGGCGAAGAGTTTTTGATCGTTCTTCCGGGAACCGATATTGAGATCGCCCAAACCATTTCAGAAGGAATAAGAAGAAAGATGGAAACAACTATTAGCCCTACAGGAAAGCCGATTACAGTTTCAATTGGAATCGGAAACTTGCCAAAAATGACAAATCATTTTACCGACCTATTAAACATTACTGACCAAGCATTATACAAAGCAAAACAAGAGGGCAGAAATAAAATAGTCGTTGCAAACAGTTTGAACAATAATGATTAATACATTGTCGATTGTGAACAGGAAGCTGCCCGTTTTAGGCGGCTCTTTTTGCGCTCGTCGGTTTAGTTTTAAGCAAGTTTGACGTGGTTGACGCGGGTGAATATCAGCGCGTTGTCGATGCGATTATTATGAATCCAATAACACCGGGCGTCGGGGACGGGCCGTAGATGATAGCATATAATAAAAAGAGATACGGAGGAGATTGCAAATGAGTAAAGAAATCATTGTAGTCGTTGATTTTGGACACGGCCTGCCCGATCCCGGCGCGGTCCGGTTCGGGCAGGAATATCTGTATACCGCCATGATCGGCCGCGAAGTCGCTAAGCGTCTGCCGGATAGTGTTAAAGTAGTCTTTACCCGCACGACAGATAACGCGTTGAATCCCGACAAAGAACAGGACCTTGCCTCTAGGTGTGCGATTGCTAATAAAGCAGAAGCAGTTCTGTTTGTCAGTATCCATCTTAATGCCGGCGGTGGAACAGGTTATGAAACGTTTGTCTATTCGTCATCAGACGAAGATAAAGCAATTCATGCGGAAATCGTGAAAGTGCTAAAAAAATACGGATTACAAGACCGAGGCATTAAAATACGCACGGAACTAGATGTGCTAGAATACACGAAAATGAAAGCTGTTATTCTCAAATGCCTGTTTATCGATAACAAGTCCGACATGGATAAAATGAATAACCAGACGTTTTTTAATGAATTCTGCCAGGCGGCGGACGGGATAGCAAAAACAGTGGGTGTTACGCCAAAAAGTACAGGTACTTTACCAAAAAAAGAAGAGACCATAGCGGAACAGGAACCATCGCCGTTTGCGGCGAAATCATGGAAACATATGACAGAGATGGGCATTACAGACAGAAACCGGCCGCAGAATCCGATCACGAGACAAGAAGTTGTTGTTATGCTGGATCGTTTGTATGATGAGCTGAAGAAATGACGCAAGAATACCCCGATTTTGCAGCCGGGGTTATTATTTGTGCGAAAAAAGCTGAGAGTTGATTTTTGCATATCAATAATACTTAACTGTCATTAAGCTCATATTGTTGTAAAAGAAATGATCCAAGAAAAGAGAGTTGTTTACATGCCGTCATACAGTATGAAGGAGATTAGGACACAGTTAAAATGGATCGGACGATTTTGGGAAGTTAGGAAGATGAAGTACTTTTTATTAAAGGTTGGAACAATCCCATGAGAAGGATCAGGTAGAAGTAAAAGAGTAAAGAGTATCAGTTGGTCATTTTTGGAACCATTTATTGTAGGATTAAGATTAGGCTCTGCTGGTTGAGCGGGGCATTTTTTTAATGCATAGGACTTGTTTGACTAAAAGACACTACAGTCAATCTCACTCAGAATATGAAAAATAAGACTTTTAACCCCTTTTTTACTATTTGTCGAAAAAACAGGTTTATTGGAAAAATAACCATGATATATTGGAGTAGACAACAAAAAAGAGGTGAGGAAAGTGCTGAAGGAATTTAAAGAGTTTGCAATGCGGGGCAACGTGATTGATCTTGCAGTCGGGGTCATTCTTGGGGCAGCATTCGGAAAAATTGTTTCTTCTCTCGTGGCAGATATCATTACTCCGTTAATCGGTTTATTGATCGGAGGTATTGATGTTTCCGGCCTGTCTTTTACATTCGGTGATGCGGTTCTGAAATATGGCGTGTTTATGCAAACAGTCATTGATTTTGTTATTATTGCGTTTTCTATTTTCATCTTTATTAAACTATTCAATAAAATTTATACCCGTGAGAAAAAAGTTGAAGAAGATCCCCCTTCTTTAACAAAAGAAGAGGAGCTTCTAACAGAAATTCGCGATCTATTAAAATCAAACAAGATTTAAGCCAGTCCGGACAGAGGTCCGGACTTTTATTATAGTAATTCTCAAGAAGAGACATCAGATAAAATCATTTAGAGGAGGAAAAAATATGAGTAAAGATGAAAGCACTTTGAATGACGGATTTGATAATAATAAAAGGTCAACAGATAATTCTTCCGAGGCAACCAACACTCCGGAAGAATTTGTGGTCGACAGAGAAAGACTAAATAAAAGCGAATTTCATGGAACAAATAGTGGAAAGTACGGTAAGGTTCCAAACGAACCGAAAATATCAGAATAAGTAAGATAAATAATTATATTAAGGAAAGAAATTATTCTTCTTTGATATGGGGAATTGAAGCATGAGTGAATATAAAGTTTGACTTGACAGTAAAAATTTATCTGGCTTTGATGATTCCTATGACCAATATATTTGTCATGAAGAACAGGTGCTTCCTTACGGGATGAGCACCCGTGATGGATACAGGCAGTATGCATTTGATTCAACACAGTGCTGTAACTATCCTCTTCTTTCGATGTGTACTAAAGGACAAAAGCACACGAAGCTAATTCAGTGAAGCCTCGCATAAGCAGACCATCCGATCTATTATAACCCGTAAAACTAAGTAATCTATGCAAATCTAAAGAGTAGAATTTGAACTCGTTTATGCGGAGTCAAAAGAGAAGCATGGCATGCTATGGATAATACTCTGTAAGCTGAGAAATTATCCAGGCATATCATGCTTATTATTGCTTCAATCAACTTTAAAAAATGGCAATCAGGCACTGAATGTCATAACGCTAGCTTAAACAGAAAGGTGCAGGGGTACCAAAGGGCAAAGCTGCTTCGAAGCGTAGGTTTAATAAGCAGGTTTTTCGGTGGTCTAAACTACTTTATTTAAGTCTTCTTTTTTATTAAAAACTCACAGAGATTTAAAAAATAAAATAAAACTAACGGAAAATATTGTAGTACAATTGAATCATGTCTTTTTTCATTATGTTGAATAGGACAGACTTTTGAAAAAAAGGGTTCTGCACCAAAGGGTTATGATTTAATCATGTATGGCATTAAATGATAAGATTTTTGAAAACCTTTTTGGTAGTTATATTTTTTGCTTTGAGGTGAGGGAAAATGGAAACATTAAAAGAAATACCCGTTAAAATTTGGCTGATTGTTATCTTTTTTTTATTTATCCCATCGGCATTTGACATAATGTTCCAAAGTGCTTTTGAGACTGCTTGGCTTTTACAATTAATATCAATTCATTTGGTCATTACTTATTTAAAAGGTATTGGTGGAATTATCATTTGTTTGTTAACAATAATGATTCATCTTATACGTACAATTATAGAATGGGATAACGCAGATGAATGGGGTTCTTATGATGTAGAAATATTTTTAATGGCTACAGTAATTAAAGTAGTATTTACAATAGTATCAATTTATCAACATAAACGAATTTCTCAAAAGCAGCGCGAACTAGAAATATTAAATAAGAAATTAAAGAAAAAGTCTAAAAACCTTAAAACAATGGCTTATCATGATTCATTAACAGGTTTACCTAATCGAAACATGCTTTATAAACACCTAAAAAAAGCGTTGTATCAATGCAAACGGGATAAAGAAAAAATGGCTGTAATGTTTCTTGACCTTGATCGATTTAAATTAATTAATGATACATTAGGACATCCTATTGGCGATGATTTACTAATTCAAGTGACTGATCGATTGCTATCAATTGTCCGTAAGGGTGATGTGGTTGCCCGCCAAGGCGGGGACGAATTTATCATTATGCTTGATGTGATTGAGAAAGATGAAGTGAAACAAGTCGCTGAACGTATCCTTGCTGAATTTTCGATTCCTTTCATTTTAATGGATGAAGAATATGTCATCACCCCAAGTATTGGAATTAGTATGTTTCCATATGATGGCGATGATGTAGAAACACTTATTAAAAACGCAGATACAGCCATGTATACCTCAAAAGAAAGAAAAAACTCTTATCATTTTTTTTCTTCAAAGAACGGAGATGTTTTTGATCGAAGACTAAAACTAGAGAATGGTTTAAGAACAGCCATCTCTAATAATGAGTTTAAGGTATATTATCAACCGCAAGTCGATCTTAATACAGGAGAAATAAAAGCGGTAGAGGCTTTACTTCGATGGAATCATCCTGAATTAGGTTTAATATCTCCAATGGAATTCATTCCCTTGGCAGAAGAAACAGGACATATTATACATATTGGAAAATGGGTTCTTAATATCGTGTGTCAACAAAATAAAGTCTGGCAAAATTCAGGCTTTCCTTCTCTGCGTGTTGCAGTTAACGTATCTAGTGTTCAATTTCAGGATGCTGGTTTCACAGAAGATGTTAAAGAAATATTGAGAAAAAGTCGATTAGCGCCCCAATTTCTTGAATTAGAAATTACAGAGAGCATCATGCAAAATGTTAAAGAAGTATTGCCTATAATAAAGAAATTAAAAGAGATTGGGGTCAAAATTTCAATAGATGATTTTGGCACAGGTTATTCTTCACTAAGTGTTCTTAATCAATTGCCCATTGATTATCTTAAGATTGATCAATCATTTACTAAAGCGGTATTGTCTAGTCCAAATACAGAGGCCATTGTAAAAACGATTATTCAAATGGGACATAGTATGAATTTTATTCTCATTGCTGAAGGGATAGAAAATAAAGAACAGGTTGATTTCTTGGTACAAAATTATTGTCAGATGGGACAAGGGTATTTATTTTCGCGTCCTTTAACAGCAGAAGAAATAATGAGTATATTAGCCACTAAATATAAAATTTAAAAAGACCCAAATCGGTCTTTTTTTCTTTAAAGTTGGAATACAAAAATGCAAAGCAAAACGATTCACCTGCCACTCCTGCATTTTTAGAGAGAGCTGCCATTAATCATTCTTTTAGAAGGAAAGGGATAATGATATAGTTTGCTATATTTATATCTTGAAAGGGGTAGTGATGTGAAAAGCTTTGTCTGTTGGGTAATATCTGTCGGTTTGATGCTGTCGATTTACGAAAATGCCTCGGTCTTTGCTGTTGGTAATGTGGAAAAACAGATGCTCGTTGTTTTTGATGAGGAAACGAGTGAAAAGGAGATTGAGAAAACAGTAGAAGCTGTAGACGGTGATGTGACGGAGACGTTCGAGCAAGTGGCGGTCGCATCCGTTGAGCTGCCGAAAGATTCAATTGATAAGCTCCGGAAAGACCTTCTGTAAAACATGTGGAAGAAGATACGCTCATTCATCTGATCGAGCAGATAGAGGATTGGGGCATTCAGGCCACGAATGTACCGGCTGCCTGGAAATGCGGTTTTACGGGTCAGGGGGTTAAAGTGGCGGTTATTATTCGGGTATCGCACCGCACAGTGATATGACAGTTGCGGGAGGGGGATCAACGGTTAACTGTACCTCTGCATACAGTGATGACCAAGGCCATGGAACACATGTGGCTGGCATAATCGGCGCACAAAATAACAGCTTCGGAGTAAAAGGGGCTGCTTACGAATCGGAACTTTACGCTGTAAAAGCGTTTAATCAAGATGGCGCGGCTTATTTGTCCGATATGATCGAAGGAATCGACTGGTCGATTTCAAATGGAATGGACATCATTAACTTAAGCGCAGGAACGCAAGTAGAATCTGCAGTATTACAATCCGTCGTAGATCAGGCCTATGCAAGCGGCCTGCTTATCGTCGCGGCTGCGGGAAACGATGGAGCGCCAGATGGATTAGAAGACACAGTTGATTTTCCGGCCCGTTATTCGTCGGTTATCGGAGTCGGTGCCGTAGACAGCTATTTTAGTCGAGCCTCTTTTTCATCCACAGGACCGGCTGTTGAGGTAGCTGCTCCCGGCGTAAGAATTCTGAGTACATATTTAGAGGACCAGTATGCTTATATGAGCGGCACTTCCATGGCAACGCCTTATGTAACAGGAAAACTGGCTTTATTGAAGCAGGCTTACCCAAGGCTTACCAATGAAGAGCTGCGACAGGTACTGATTGAGCATACGCAGGATCTGGGGCCAGCAGGAAGAGATCCGTTTTTCGGCTATGGCCTCATTCAGGCTTCCTCATTCACAGAGCCTATAGAATTTAAGGAAGAGAATCCGTTGACTGGCATAACTCTCAGTGCAAATTCCGTCTCATGAGTGCCGGGAGATGCCATCAACGTCACAGCGTCCGCTGCGTACAAAAATGGCGACAGGCAAAACGTGACAAATGGAGCAGCGTGGTCATCGGCCAACACCGATGTCGCAACAGTTGAAGGCGGAAGGGTGGAGCTAAAAGGCTATGGCAGCACGACTATCACGGTGACATACGGGGATCAATCAGCTGTCCTTATCGTAAACGTTCCAGCTCCAGAGCCAGAACCGAATCCTGTCGTCAAACTTGAAGAGAACCAAACCATTCTAATAGGGCAGCCAGGAGATACTATCAATGTCACAGCGTCCGCTACATACAAAAACGGCGACGTGCAAAACGTGACGCATGGGGCAGCCTGGTCGTCGGCCAATACTGCTGTCGCCGTGGTCGAAGGCGGAAGAGTAGATTTAAATGGCTATGGCAGCACAACGATCACGGTCACATATGAGGGTCAATCGACTATGATTGTAGTAAATAGCCCAGAACCACAGCCGGAACCTAATCCCGTCGTCAAAATTGAAACAAATAATGCCTCTCTAACAGGAATAGCGGGAGATACCATCAATATCACAGCATCCGCCACATACAAAAACGGCGAAGTTCAGAACGTGACGAACAGTGCGACATGGTCATCGGCCAACACCGATGTCGCCACGGTTGAAGGCGGAAAAGTGGAGCTGAAAGGCTATGGCCGCACGACGCTAACGATAACATGCGCGGGAGAATCAGCTGTTATTGCGGTAAACGTTCTAAAACGGCTGCCGGAATCAGAACAAGAAATTGGTTCATTCCAAGACGTTCCTTCATTTTATTCTCCGGCCGTAGAATACTTGGTTCGCAACCTAATTACCCGCGGCTTGTCTCTAACAGAATTTGGCGTTCAGAAGGATATTATCCGTGCAGACGCGGCAATTTGGTTAGCCAGAGAACTGAGTTTAAACACAGAAACGGCAGAGTCTTCTGGTTTTGTGGACGTACCACAGCGGGCTGTCAGGGCAGTGAATACCCTAAAAGAGGCAGGGATAATCGGAGGGAACACAAAAAATAGATTCGGTGCCTCTGATCCGCTGACACGCGGGGAAGTCGCTCTTATTTTACAGCGGGCATACCATCTTTCTGGAGACGGGCTGTCATCTTCTTTTACAGATGTATCTTCCCGTTACAAGGCAGCTGTAGATGCTTTGGTTGTACATAACATCACATCTGGTTTTACTGCAACGCAATTCGGGGTTTCTCGTAATATTTCTCGTGGCCAGCTGGCCGTTTTTCTCTATCGTTTGTCATCTGAATAATGTTTATAAGAGTACTAAAATTGAGCTGATACAAAAGCACAAATGCTTCTGCGTCAGCTTGTTTATTGTTGAATTCAGATAGAATTACCATCAATCGAAAAGCTCGGACCTAACGTTCAAGAAGAGATATTAATTAAGATTAAGTCTTTTGATGGCTGGCTGAAAAAAATCGGGTGGTAAAGCGCTTTTGACACAAACTGAAGCCGGCATAATTGCCGGCTGCTACAATGTTAATAATGATTCAAAAAATATAAAAACCAAACCGCGTGATTTTGTTCATCAGCTGAGGCTCTTCGGAATTGTTCTTTAATAAACAGATGATTGGTCTTTCCTGCTATCTCGTTATAAAAATCTACGGTCTCCTGTTCATCCTTAAATGCAGCAAGTATGCCACTCTTAAAATTCGCAGGGCATTGTTCGGTTATTTGTGGAGATGGCTGTTTTGCTGTTAGAGAGGAATAGAGATACGAAAACATTTTAAAGTGTCTAATTTCATCCTGTCTTATTTCGAGGATTTGGTTTTTTATCGCGGTGTTTGGAGCTTGATTTGCTAATTGTTCGTAGCAGTAAATCGCACTGTACTCACCGTTAATAGCTTTTGAAATATCGGTAATTAGTTCTGCGCTTGAAGATGGTTGTACAGCGTAATAATATTGCACTTTGCTCTCCCCCTTTTTTATTAGCGTATGATGGGGGCTGCTTAAATGAATCTTGTCCATAGGGCATACATTGTCGAAGTCTCATTCGCACTACGACATTAATATTAAAAAGTTAAAAACGGGGCTGTTACCAACTTCTGCTTCTTATTCTGTCCTATCCACATATGTGAAATCTTAATATTATATAAATATCATTTGCACCAATATAATGAGGATACATACTCTATAACGAACGTCATTTAGAAATGAAAAAGGAGGAGTTAGGTGTATTACACTGATGGCTATTATGTATACTCCGTTCAAGGTGGAACGCCGCGTGGAATTCCAGATGGAATGCCAGGCAGGTATCCAGGAGGAATGCCAGGC
>NZ_MSDU01000006.1 GCF_001936625.1 Domibacillus antri
GGTTAATCAACACGCGTGATATAATTTATGTAAAAAATAATTTACCAAAATTACAAACTGTTACAATATATATGTTTAAAATATAGCTTTTTGCTTAGTATAAAACGTTTTGATGGTTAGGTAATCAGTCATTAATCTTAATGGAATTTTTTTGAAAAAATATGATATACTATAATCGAGTTATAGATGCGCTAACATCTATAACTCGGTTGCTGAATGCTTCTTTTGAGGGTGTCTCGGCTCCATTCATTTAGTACAACCAAAAATGTAGACCGTTATCCTAATGGGCGTAGGACGGTCTACCTTTCTTATTCTTTTATTTATGAAACAATTATTTCTTTTATTTTCACATTGATATGAAAAAGTATTCTTGAATAAGGAGAACTCATAATGAAACAAGAAAAAATAACCTTTATGTTGATGATTTAAGAGATTGTCCAACGGGCTTTAAAATAGCAAGAAATGTTGGGGATGCATTATACTACTTTAATAAGTATCACATCCACATCTTATCCCTTGACTACGATTTAGGGGGGAAATAAAAACGGTGAGTTACTCCCGACTGGCTACAATTTAGTGAAATACATTTGTAAAAACGGATTGAGAACAGACAAAATCTATCTTCATACAGATAATCCTGTAGGTCGTAACAAGATGTTTACATATTAAAAGGGGGCCAATGAAGAGGTTTTATAGATAGTGATATCGGAATTTATCACTATTCAATTACCTAAAACAAGTATTCTGTTTAATGATTGATGTTCTTTTTCAAAAGTTTTTCTTCACATTTCCCGAATAAAAGGATTAAAAATTCATGGATGGTTCCCCCTTACTTTTAACCCTTTATTCAATACATAATTACAAGAACAAGCTAAACGTTATGTATCGTTTCTAAAAGCTTTATTGCTTCACTCATTGCTTCGTTTGCGATTTTTATAGATTCCTTACAATTATTAACGCTTTAATGCAAGAACTTTCACCTTTATAGAACCAGGAATAGCATAAACTCCATCTTCAAAATCGTCATCATCAAATTCCTTAATATCATTCACTGTTTTATTTACACATCCTCTCTTCTTGTTAAAACAATTTCACCATATTTAAAAGGTATAGGAATCCGATTGCGGTTTTTCCTTACCCCTTTTCCCTAAGAAAAAAGAGAAACAGGAATTTATCCCATTTCTCTTTTTTTCTTCCTACTATGTGCAGTTAAAAAATAAACTTTCCTTTTCTCACGCATTTTGCTCATTTTCACTTCAAAAACTTACGCTTTTTCGGGCTTTTTCCACTCTTTTTTTCACGTTTTTTATCGAGTTAAAAAAGAGTTTTTCTCTCACGCTTTTTTCACAATTGTTGATATGTCAGCCTTAGCAGGCTTTTTTCTCACAATTTTTTTGGACAAACTTTATTCCAACTGTTAATCAGATGTGGAAAAAGTTTATTTTGATTTGTAGGGTTTTTATTTGTTAGTTACAAGTTTCTGTGTCTCCAAGGTTTCCCTCAGTACCTGGACCAACACCTGGTCTCGTCCCCTAAGAATATGCTGAATATAATCTTGTTGGATTTGCAACTGCTTTGAAAGCTCTTTATTAAACTCTTCTTGCTGTTCCTCTAAGATTCTTTTTGCTTTGGTCGTGTTAAAAATTCAATTGTTACAAATGGAAGGAGTCCTTCTTCATATTTATAAACATAGATATCTAATATTTCTTCTCCATTTTCTTCAAATTTCAGCTTTGACTCATCTACCATCTCATCAATTAGTTTTTCACTGCATGTAATTGAGGATTTTCTTGTTCCTACCCATTCCCAAAAATCAGTATATTGTTTTTTGATTAAGTCTATTTTATTGTCCATTTGTCTCCTCCCTCTCTGTTTTGTACTAATCAACCTTTATTAAATTATTATTACCAGCTTCCGCAAGCAACTTTTGTTTCCCTTCTCTATCCCTAACTCCCCATCGCAATACAACTCTTTAGAAATTTCCCCATTTCTTTAATAAAATACGCTTTTTTCTCTTTTTCTCCCTACTATGTTCAGATAAAAAATAAACTTCCGATTTTCCCCTGCTCAAACCCGCATTCCTTCGTTCGCAGTTAGAATAAAGTTTTCCGAAACCACCCGCTTTTCACCCTTTCCCCCCCTTATTTTACACGTTTACCCATTCTTATTCCCCGCTTTTTTTCACGCTTTTTCTCGAATTTGAATAAAGTTTTCCGAAGCCACAAAAATCCAAAAGGCAAACCCCGTAAGGGGTTGCCCTGATTTTCTCACGCTTTTTACGAAATCTTTTTTCTCACTCAAAGGCGAAATCGGAAATGTTTATTATGGTTTAGGTCGAGATTATTGGTTAGTTACACTTCAAATATAGCTTGACCACGCACTCCACATGTGCTGTCTGCGGGAACATATCAACCGGCTGAATGTGTTCAATTTTATACACACTGGCGAGTTCGGCAAGATCTTTTGCAAGTGTGGACGGGTTGCATGAAACGTAAATCAACGTTTTCGGCTTCACTTCTTTAATCGTTTGAATGAGTTTGCGGTCAAGACCGGTACGCGGCGGGTCTGTTACTAATACGTCCGGCACCCAGCCCTGCTGTTTCCATTTTGGCAGCCATTTTTCAGCAGGACCTGTTTCATATGCTGCTTTGACACCGTACTTTTTCGCATTGGCACGTGCATCGGCAATCGATTCAGCCACGGTATCCATCCCGCGCACTTCTGAAGCCTCACTTCCGATCCAAAGCCCGATGGTGCCTGATCCGCAATACGCATCGGCCACTTTATCTCCCGGCTGCACGTTTGCTGCTCTTTTTACCTCATCATACAGCTTGACGGTCTGCACAGGGTTAAGCTGAAAAAATGCACGGGCAGATAAATCATATTCAAAATCACCTAACTTCTCGGCAATCGACTCATTCCCGGCGATCCGCTTTGTTTCATCACCGAAAACAAGATGTGTTTTTCCAGGATTAATATTATGAACGACGGATTTCACAGCCGGTTTACGCTTCATCAATTCATCCGCAAACAACGACGCTTTCGGAAAATCATTGGAGCCCGTCACAACAACTGCCTGCACTTCACCTGTTTCGAAGCCTGCACGAACAACGATCGTTTTTACGCCGCTTTTCTTCTTGGCACTGTAGACAGGAATCGCCAAATCCTTCAACAGCTGTCTCACCACTTCAATTATCTCGTTAATGACCGGGCGCTGCACGATACATTCCTCGATATTGACAAGACGGTTTGAATTTGGAACGTACAGGCCTGCAATGATTTTTCCATCACGGATGCCCGTTTGAAACTGCGCTTTATTTCGGTAATTCCACGGATTGTCCATGCCGATTGTTTCTTTTATATCCAGGTTAGCCGTATTAAAAGACGTGTACCGTTCCAGCGCCTGAACAAGAATGGCACGCTTTTCGTCCAGCTGCGCGCTGTAATCAAGATGCTGAAGCTGGCAGCCGCCGCACTGCTCATAGATGGGACACGGTGCTGAAACGCGGTGCGGGGATTTTTTACGGATTTTTTTGACGCGTGCTTCAGTGAATTTCGGCTGTACTTTCACTGCTTCTGCTGTTATTTCTTCACCGGGCAAAGCTCCAGGTACAAAAACGGCTTTTCGTTTAAAATAGCCCACTCCTTCCCCGTTAATGCCGAGCCGTTTTATCGTGAGCGGAAACGTCTGCCCCGCCTTCATCTCAATGTCATTTTTCATGTGTGTTCACCTCTTTCATAACTGTATCACAGTAGAACCTCAATCAAAAGAACAGGAAAAAAGCCGGTTATTGTTTACCGGCAAGTTGATCAAGCGATTGGAATTTATATCCTTGTTTTTTTAAGTCACGAATCACATCAGGAAGTGCTTCCGCATTATCTTTTGACACGCTGTGCAGCATGATGACCGCACCCGGATGAATTTGCTTCATAATTTCATCATAAGCATACTTTTTCCCTTTCGGCTGATCCGCATACCAGTCCACATAGGCAACCGACCACATGACATGTGTATAGCCTGCTTTTTGGGCTGTTTTCAATACATTTTCAGAAAAAATACCCCGCGGCGGCCGGACATATTTTGTCTTTTTTTGTGACGTCAGACGCGCTACTTCTTTTTCGACAAGCTTCATCTCTTCAATGACGGTACTATTGGGCACCGACGTTAAATCATAATGATGCCACGAGTGATTGCCGATGATATGTCCTTCTTTCACCATCAGCTTAATTAAATCCGAGGCACTTTCAATGTAATGACCTGTCACAAAGAAAGCAGCGGGTACTTTTTCTTTTTTTAGCGTGTCCAATATCGTCTTCGTATGACCGTTTTCATATCCGTTATCGAACGTGAGATAGATGACTTTTTCATCCGGGCTTGCTTTGTAAAACGAATCGTATTTCGCGAGCATGTCATCTAATTTTTTTCCAGCCTCTGCCTGCCTGCCGTCACTTCCTTTTTGAAATCCCCAATGAATGGCTTCCGAAGATACAACAATAACCGGAAGCATAAACA
This sequence comes from Domibacillus antri, assembly GCF_001936625.1. Taxonomy (GTDB): domain Bacteria; phylum Bacillota; class Bacilli; order Bacillales; family Domibacillaceae; genus Domibacillus; species Domibacillus antri. The sequence goes on from NZ_MSDU01000006.1 coordinate 4,514, forward strand.
GAAACATAAAAAAGAAAATAATTTGCCGCACGACTTCACCGCCTTTTTTTCAATATCATGCACTGAATAAAGACGGCCAATGCGTGGAAAGTTATCACAAAAGGACAGTTTATTCACAGTCTGCTTATGTCCGCAAATCAGAAAAAGCCCCGGCACGCAGCCGGAGCTTTAATATTAAGCAAAGACAGGTTCTTTAAATTTCGCCAATTTCTCAAGTGATGATTTATCGACTTCTTGATGAAGGCTGTTTCCATGTGAATCCATTGTCACAACTGCTGTGAATCCTTCCACGCGAAGATGCCACATCGCTTCCGGAATACCGAAATTCATGAAGTCTACACCTTCAACACCTTTAATGCAGTCCGCATAATATTGCGCCGCACCGCCGATTGCGTTCAAATAAACGCCGCCGTGTTCTTCAAGTGCTTTTAACGTTTTCGGTCCCATTCCGCCTTTGCCGATGACCGCGCGGATGCCGAATCGTTTCATAATGTCACCCTGATAAGGTTCTTCGCGAATCGATGTTGTCGGACCGGCTGCCTTGACATGCCATTGTCCTTCCTCATCTTTCAGCATAACCGGACCGCAATGATAAATCACCTGGCCGTTCAAATCCACTGGAGAATCGTTCGTGCTTAAATATTTATGAATTGCATCGCGGCCTGTGTACATCATACCGTTAATTTTCACGACATCTCCGACTTTAAGGTCACGGACCTGCTCTTCCGTAATTGGAGCCTGTAATGTAACAACACGGCTTTCCGATTTCACTTCCTGCTCTTCTTTTTGCCCTGCATCAAATGAAACGTCATCGCCATCCTGGTAATACCATTCGCTGATTTCACCAGTTTCCGCATTGATCGAAACACCTAAGCGGCGGTATGCCCAGCAGTTATACGCAACAGATACGAAGAAGCTTGCCGGCAGACGGTTCATGACGCCAATTTTACAGCCGAGAAGCGTCGTTTCACCGCCAAAGCCCATTGTCCCGATGCCAAGTTCATTAGCATGTTCCATTACGTACTCTTCAAGTTTGCGCAAATCTTCATTTTCATTCACGTCATCTACGCGGCGGAACAGCTGTGCTTTAGCAAGGTCATAGCCGGATGAGCGGTCACCGCCGATGCCGACGCCGATAAAGCCCGCTGAGCATCCCTGTCCCTGGGCCTGATAGACAGAATGCATAATGCACTTACGGATACCGTCTAAATCACGGCCTGCTTTTCCGATTCCTTCAAGTTCACATGGAAGGCTGTATTGGATATTTTTATTTTCACAGCCGCCGCCTTTCAAAATAAGGCGGGCGTCAATATAATCTTCTTCCCACTGTTCAAACTTAATCACCGGCGTGCCCGGGCCAAGGTTGTTGCCGCTGTTGGAGCCGTCGAGAGAATCAACCGAATTCGGACGCAGTTTTCCATCCTTTGTCGCCTGTTCAATCGCTGCATAAATCGCTTTTTGAATCTGAATTTGATTCGCACCAACAGGTGTTTTAATTTTAAACGTCGGCATACCTGTATCCTGACAGATCGGTGAAATATTATCGTCCGCCATCTTAATGTTTGTTGTAATCGTATCGAGACTCATTGCTGCCCGTGTACCGGCATTCTCCCGTTCCTTTGCCGCTTTTACTGCACGGCGCACATCTTTTGGAAGGTTTGTCGATGTTTCGACAACTAACTCGTACATGCTTTGTTGAAACTTTTCGAGATTCACTTTAGCTCCCCCTCAGGAATATATATGTATTTAAAATGATTCCAATATTTTTATTATACGCCTGTACTTTCCCGTTTTAAAGAGGAAATTCGCAAACGGTTTCACTATCGTTTTAGAAATCCCAAAAAAACCCATCATGAGCAAGCTTGCTCTTAATGGGTTCCACGTTATCCGCGATGGCGGAATTGTTCACATTTCATTTCGATGTCATCAATCATTTCGATCAAACGGTCGATGTCTTCCACATCCGTTTCTTCCGGATCAATCGAATCCAGAACTTCCATAAAAATGTTTAATCGCTCTTTTAAATAAACAACCTGTGTTTCTTTGTCATTAATCGGCTTCAATTGTCATCTTCCCTTCTGCTACAGCAAGTAAAAACCGATTCCCATGATGAAGTATGCAGCAAGAAGTGTCAACCCTTCAAACCAGTTTGTTTCCCCGTCATTTGAAATGCTGACAGCAAGAAAAACAGCCGTAATCATTGAAACGAGCTCCGGGATGGTAAAAACAAGCGGCATCGGTGCCGGAAACAAAAGTGAAATTAACACAAGGACAGGAGCGACAAACATCGCGACTTGCAGCGTTGATCCAACCGCAATTTCCACGGCCACGTCCATTTTATTTTTCATCGCCATTAAAATAGCAGATGCATGCTCAGCTGCATTCCCGACGATTGCGACAATAATGACACCAATGAACAGTTCGGACCAGCCAAACTGTTCACCGACTGCTGTAAATGTATGAACAAGACCTTCAGCGACATACGCGACAGCTGCCGTAGCCGCAAGCAAAATACCAATCGCTTTTTTCTTGCCCCATTCCGGCACTTCTTCTTCATGGGAGGCGTTTTCGCTCCCTTCAAGTGCGGCGTATACACCGCGGTGCGTCACCAATTTAAAAAACAAGCCGGCAAGATATATAGCGATCATGACAATCGAAATGCCAATGCTTAAATTCAATGTTTCCGTTTCATTTATTGACATTGAAAAAATTTCCGGAATCACAAACGCGACAACGACCGCAAAAATAAGTAAAGCAGAATTGTGGCGGGCATCATGAATACTGAACGTCTGACGCTTAAATTTCAAGCCGCCCATAAAAAAAGATAAGCCGGCTACGAGAAGAAGGTTGCCCAGGACAGAGCCGGTCAACGACGCGAGTACGACACCAATCAATCCCGCTTTTAATGCAAAAATCGAAATGATCAGCTCAACCGCATTTCCAAAAGTTGCATTAAGGAGCCCTCCAATACGCGGGCCGGCGACAATGGCCAGGCTTTCCGTCGCGCGTCCCATGTAACTCGACAGTGCGATAACCGTTACGCTGCAAATAATGAACATCGCGACACTCGGCCAATGAAATACCGTGCCGGCGACAGTGAGCGGAACGCCTGCCGCAATCATGATGGCAAACATTTTCCCCATAATCCCACTCTCCATGATTCAAAATAAATAGTGTATCCATCTATTAGTACCCACTATTTACTTTTTTAACACGAAGAAAAATTATTTTAATTCAAACGTTTCTTCCACTTCAATGGCGGGAGTAACCGACTGCACCATGGCGCAATTTTTTCGTGCCAGTTCAAGCGCTTTTTTTACTTTTTCTTCTTTCAATCCTTTTCCTTTAATAATGAAATGAACTGAAATTTTTTCCACGCGATTTGCCGCGTCAGGGTTACGCGTCACATTCGTCTGGATTGTAATATCTTCAATATCCATGCGCTGTTTCTCAAAAATTTTGCGTAAAACGCCGCCGCTGCATACTGCGACAGATGAGACAAGCAGCTGATATGGACGGAAACCGTATTGGTCATCTCCTGAAATATCCAATTTTCCAAAAGGGAATTCAGCGGTAAAACCGCCTTCTTTCATTTTAAATTCCATTTATAACACCTCTTTTTTCGTTTAAATTCTATTGTATCGAATCATACCAAATGCGCCAAGAAAAATTGCTTGCATCTATCATTGAATATGTTATGATAGTTCTAAATTATAATAATTATAAAATAAAAATTAATTTATTCTAATTGAAAAACCTTATCATTAAAAGGAATTAATGATATATGCGTTTTCTGAAGTTGATCTTCATTCTCAATTAGAAAAGGAGGTTTTTACATGACAACTTATAGTGAGAAAGCATCCATTCAAACAAATCTTCTGGATAAAGTAAAACCCCATGCGGAGTTAATAGCGGCTTTATTAAGCGGTGTTCTGATTCTCACCGGCTGGCTGCTGGATCAGAATAGTGCCGAAACAATGTCTGTCGCAGCTTATTTATCCGCTTTTGTCATCGGCGGGTTTGCGAAGGCGAAAGAGGGTATTGAGGAAACCATTAAAAATAAAGAATTAAACGTGGAAATGCTGATGATATTGGCAGCTGCCGGTTCTGCCGCCATTGGCTACTGGACAGAAGGCGCGATTTTAATTTTCATTTTTGCGGTGAGCGGTGCACTTGAAACGTATACGATGAATAAAAGCCAGCGGGAAATTTCCGCGTTGATGGATATTCAGCCAGACACGGCGCTGCTCGTCCGGGATGGCAGTGAAGAAAAAGTACATGTTTCCGAATTGACCCGCAGCGACATTATTGTGGTGAAACCGGGGGAACGTGTACCGGCAGATGGCTTAATTACGAAAGGACAAACAACGATTGATGAAGCAGCGATTACCGGCGAATCCATTCCTGTCTCAAAAGAATCCGGTGCCGAGGTATTTGCAGGTACCGTAAACATGACCGGTTCTGTCTACATTGAAGTGACCAAAAAATCGGATGAAACGCTGTTTCAAAAGATTATTGATCTCGTGCAGTCGGCACAAAGCGAAAAATCACCATCCCAGCAGTTCATTGAAAAATTTGAAGGCACGTATGTAAAAGCGGTGCTGATCGTCGTCGCTGTCATGATGTTTCTGCCCCACTTCGCTCTCGGCTGGAGCTGGACAGAAACATTTTACCGGGCTATGGTTCTTCTTGTGGTTGCATCACCGTGTGCACTCGTTGCTTCGATCATGCCAGCCAGCTTGTCTGCTATTTCAAATGGCGCCCGGAGCGGAATTTTATTTAAGGGCGGCGCCCACCTTGAAAATTTAAGTCATGTAAAAGCGATCGCATTTGATAAAACCGGCACGTTAACACGCGGAAAACCGGAAGTAACGGATATTGTGATTCGAGAAGGGCTAAATCAGGACTCTCTTTTAACAGCGGCGGCTTCGATCGAAAGCCGTTCCAACCATCCGCTTGCCCATGCGGTTGTTCGGTACGTACAACAGGCACAGATTCCATTTTCTCCTCCTGACCATCTGGAAGATATCGCCGGCTGGGGTGTAAAAGGAATCATTAATAAAAAAGAATGGAAAATAGGAAAAGCCGATTTTGTCGGAAAAGAAGCAGCAGCCGATTTTGCCAATGGAGCTGCACAACAATTTTCAGAAGAAGGAAAAACGACCATTTTTGTCGCAGACAATGATGGAATTGCTGCTGTTATTGCCCTGAAAGATATCATTCGGGATGAAACGAAGCAGGCGCTGAAAACGCTGCAGGAAGAAGGCATTTTTACGATTATGCTGACCGGCGACAGTGAAAAAACAGCGAAAGCCATCGCCTCCGAGACAGCACTTGGCTCTTACATTGCGGAATGCTTGCCCGAGCATAAAGTGGATCATGTAAAAGCACTGCTTGATAAATACGGCACGGTTGCCATGGTGGGGGATGGAATCAATGATGCACCTGCGCTGGCAACAGCCTCTGTCGGCATTGCAATGGGTGAAGGCTCTGATGTGGCATTGGAAACAGCGGATATTGTCTTAATGAAAAATGACTTGCCGAAAATTGCGGAAGCGATCAAGCTGTCACGTAAAATGCAGCGTATTGTCAAACAAAATATTATTTTCTCCATTTTGGTTATCGTTTTATTGATTATCTCAAACTTTTTCCAGGTTCTCGATTTGCCATTTGGCGTCCTTGGCCATGAGGGCAGTACCATTCTCGTTATTTTAAATGGATTGCGCCTTTTAAAAAGAGTATAACAAAACCCGCTCGAATAGATTCGAGCGGGTTTTGTTAGGCCATGCCCCTTTTTTGGTCATTGCGGAGTGCATTAATTTCACCGCCGACAAGAATGATGATGGCGGATAAATAAAGCCAGATCATTAAGACGATCACCCCTCCGATGCTTCCATATGTCGCAGAGTAATTCCCAAAATTGTTGACATAAAATGAAAAGCCAAGCGATACAATAATCCAACCAAGTGAAGCAAAAATGGCGCCCGGAAGAACCGTCACATATTTCACTTTTAAATTTGGCGCCAAATAGTAAAGGCCCACAAAAACGAGGAATAATACAACCGGCGGCAGCAGAAACCGGACCCATGTCCATACGATCACAAACTGCTCGCCCATTCCCAAAAATTCAAACGCAAATTCACCAATCTGCCGGCCAAATACTTGCAAAATCAGCATCACGGCAATCATGAAAATGAACGCAAATGTCAGCAAAATGGACAATCCGCGCGCATGGTAAAAAGGACGTGTCTCTTTTACATCGTAGGCGTAGTTCAGACCTTTCATAACGGCATTCATGGCATTTGAAGCGGACCAGATTGTCCCGAGAAAGCCGACAGAAAGCAGTCCTCCGTTTTGATTGGACGTTACTTCCTGTAAAATATCCTGCACCATGCTTAACGTATCCGCCGGCGCAAAATCTTTAATGACAATAAACACTTGATCCGGGTCGATCGGCAAGTAACCGAGGAGCGTGACCATAAAGATCATAAGCGGAAACAGCGCGAGCAAAAAGAAGTACGCCATTTGCGCTCCTACACCTGGCACATCAGACGCTTTCACCCGCCGGATTAAATGTTTAGAGAAAATACGAAGCTCTGTTTTTTTATCTGTAAGTTCAGCCAAAGGTGCTTCCCTCCGATATTATGACGGCGACTTGGCGCTGTCTGCAGAAGCCGCCGGATTTTGTCCTTTCGGTACGAACGTTGTTTTTGTCTCATCGACAAGATCTTTCACTTGAGGCGTCAAATCTTTCAAATGATCTACCTTATCCTTTATGAAAGAGACGTCCTCATTAATTTGACGCGCTGTTGCTGTCGCGCGGTCAATTAACTCCCTTGAGGAGGCTGTCAGCTGTTCCGGATCTTTTGCAAGCGCAAGTAAATACCGCGCCCATGAAGACATTTCAGAACGGGTGCTTTTGTCAAGAAGAGCAAGTGCTCCTCCTGCCGCAGCGCCCGCAATCATGCTGACAAAAAATTTTGATTTTCCCATTGAATGTTCATCCTTTCTTTATCTCTATACAACATATATTCGGCTGAAACAGCCTATTTTCCTTTTCAATGTTGATGCTTTTCCCCTTTTGTAAAAAAATGAAACACAATGGAGCCTTCATTAAATTTTAATGAAATAATGTCTGGATTTTTCCGAATGGTCTCTTATAATTAGAAAATAATAAGGAGGGGATTTTATGGATCAAGAAAGACTTTTAGAAATACTGGGCAAAATCAGCTCCTTTATATGGGGGCCGCCGCTTCTAGTTCTTATTGTTGGTACTGGCATTTATCTTACATTGCGGATCGGTTTTCTTCAGGTGCGGCTTCTTCCATATTCGTTAAAGCTTGCCTTCAGTAAAAACCAGGACAAAACATCAGAAGGTGATATTTCCCACTTTCAGGCATTAATGACCGCGCTCGCGGCCACAGTCGGAACCGGAAATATCGTCGGTGTGGCCACAGCGGTTTTAATGGGAGGACCCGGCGCCTTGTTTTGGATGTGGATCAGTGCCTTTTTCGGAATGGCAACAAAATATGCAGAAGCGGTCCTTGCTGTAAAATACCGCGTTCAAGACGAAGACGGTGAAATGTCCGGCGGGCCGATGTATTACCTGGAACGAGGACTTAACCAGAAATGGCTGGGCGTCTTGTTTGCATTATTCGGCGCCATTGCCGCATTTGGCATAGGGAACCTTGTACAGGCAAACTCTGTGGCAGGTGTGGTGAACTCCACGTTCAACGTCCCGACATGGATTACGGGTTTGGTTCTGACCATTTTTACCGCTCTCGTTCTGCTTGGCGGTATTAAAAGCATCGGGCGTGTGACAGCCTTCTTCGTTCCGATCATGGCTTTATTTTATGTTACCGCCGGCTTAATTGTTTTATTCATCAATGCGGCGGAAGTTCCTGCAGCTATTGCTCTTATTTTTACCGATGCCTTTACAGGAGAAGCGGTGGCCGGGGGCGCGCTCGGTGCTGTGATTCGGTATGGTGTTGCACGCGGTGTATTCTCAAATGAAGCCGGTCTCGGTTCTGCTCCAATTGCGGCAGCTGCAGCCAAAACGGACATGCCGGCCCGTCAGGCACTGGTATCAATGACACAAGTATTTATAGACACGATCATTATCTGTTCCATTACAGGACTGACGATCGTTCTTGCCGGCCAATATAATACCGGCCTTACCGGGAGCGAACTGACGACAGCGTCATTCAGCGCATTCCTCGGTTCCTCAGGTTCATATGTTGTGGCGATTGGTCTATTATTCTTTGCTTCTTCCACAATTATCGGCTGGTCTTATTACGGAGAAAAATGCTTCTCGTACCTGTTCAGCAAAAAAATCGTGAAATATTACCGGATTGTGTTTGTTCTTGCCGTGTTTGTCGGTGCTGTGACAAGCCTTGAGCTCGTCTGGACGTTTTCCGACATTATGAACGGTTTAATGGCCCTTCCAAACTTAATCGGTCTTCTCGGCCTTTCCGGCGTCGTTATTGCCGAAACGCGCCATATATTGAAAAAGATTCAAGAAGAAAAGCGCACAGCATAAGCTCTCAGCCGCCGGATCATTCCGGCGGCTTTTTATTATATTGACAACACTTTTAAAAAATGGAATGATGAGAAAAAATGAAAAGGTGGCTTAACAGTGGATTTAAGTGTAAAATCAGCCGAAAACATTCAATACATGATCGACCAAATTACAACGAAACTGCGCATGGTCAATACAGGTGCCATCAGCTCTGAACACTTCAGCAATTCCTCTTATGAAGACTTGAAGGAAATTTATGAGCTCGTTGCCCGTAAAAACTCATTCAGTCCAAATGAAATGCAGGCGATTGCCGAAGAACTTGGTAATTTACGCAAGTAAAAAGAATGGCTTGGTGGTCCTTATTTTGCTGATAGCTGGATTCACTGTAAATCCGGCTAAAAGAGGAAGAAAATCGCCACAAAATCAGAAAATCCGTCTATAGAAATGAAGCAGGGGATGTCTCAATGATTTTTTGAGACATCCCCTTTCCTTTATTCCAATTTTTCTTTTCTTTCTTCTTCCCGCTCTTCGTTATCTATTTCTTTACTGCTTTCAGCCGCATGTTGATTCGTTTCAAAATGGAATTTTTCAATGTGATGGGCCAGCTCATTTGAATGACCGTCAAGGCGCGCGGCAATGTCCGAAATGATTTCCATTGACCGGTTTGTTTCCTGCGCACTGGCCGCTGCCTCTTCCACCCCTGCAGCCGCTTCTTCCGATACAGCCGCTATATTTGAAATGGACTGGTTCACTTTCATCGTATGATCCATTATGACATAAAGTGAATCCGAAATAGAGGAGATATTCGTACTGACTTGTGTAATCCGCTGCTTCATTTCACTAAATTTGGCACCGGTACCCGTTATTTGGCGGCTTCCTTCAGCGACCAGTTCGTATCCTTCTTCGAGCGTCGTGACGGCTTCGGTTGATTCTTGCTGAACATTGGCGATGATTTCGTTGATTCCTGTGATCGACTTTGCAACCTGCTCGGCCAGCTTCCGTACTTCATCTGCAACGATCGCAAAGCCGCGCCCATGTTCACCTGCACGTGCGGCTTCAATGGCTGCATTTAATGCAAGTAAATTTGTTTGTTCAGCCACTTGCCGAATAATGCTGACAAGCTCGGTAATATCTTTCATGCGGTCGTCGAGCCCTTTTACTTTATCCAGTGCTTCGGTCATATTGTTGTAAATCGTATTCATCTGCTCCACAGACTGCTTCATTTCAGACTCACCTTCGTCTGTTAACGAAACCATTTCCTCTGCACCTTGACGAACCTCCTCCCCGCTCATTGCCGCAACGGAGATATCTTCGACAAATTTCCCAAACATTTCAGTCAATAATGAAGCAGAACTTGCCTGTTCTTCTGCACCAGCTGACATTTCCTGCATCGATGCGGCAATTTGCGCACTTTCATTTTGAACGCGTTCTGAATGCTGATGCAGTGTAGCACTTTCATCTTCTACTTTTACCGCCACATTTTTCACATCCAAAAGCATGGCACGAACATGATTGTTCATATCGTTCATCGCCATGACAAGCTGACCAATTTCATCCTTTGACTTCACGTTAAGCGGCACTTCCTGAATGTAGCCGTGCGCCATTTCTTTCATTCGATTGGAAACATCGACAATCGGCCGTGTGATTGCACGAGCTGAACCAAGCGCGAGCAAAAGACCCCCCGCAAAGGACACAAGACCTAAAATAAGCCCAATTGACATCGCACGCTGGCCAAATGAGATGACACTGGCACCTTCTGCTGCAATTTCACTTTCCCGTTCTTCTGCAAGCTCCGTAAAGGACTGCAGTAACTCTTTTGATTTCGGCTCTGCAGTGTTCCGAAGATGTCCCATCGCTTCCTCTTTCTGTCCCGCCTTAACTAAAGGAAATACATCATTGACAATTTGGGATTCCCAGTCATTTCGATCAGCGATAATCAGCGCTGTTTGTTCACTTGTATTTACCGATAAAATCCGTTCCTCAATCGCATTGCTCTCTTCAACGAGACGATTAAAATCCGTTACATATTGATCGTCCTCATATAAAATATACGCCCGTGCAAGTGAAATTTGCTCGGCTGTATAGATGGCCAATTTTTCATCATTAATTAACCGCGGCAGCGTTTCCGAGACCATTTCTTCTGTATTGTTATTCAGCATATTGACTGACACAAAGTTCACCGCTGACATCATTAAGGCCAAAATAATTAAGAGGCCAAAATTAATTAGAAGCTTTGCCCGCAAACTTTTCATAGCTGTCACTCCTTCTTTATTAAATAAGTATAATTTAATGGTTCATAAAACCTATTATACCGTTTTAACTATAAAAAAGGGGGATGATTTTTCCGCAAAAAAAGCCCGCACTAGGCGGACTTTTATGCTGAATTCGAGAGCAATTTAAGTGACTCACGGTTAAACGCCGGAATGTCATCCGGCTCACGGCTCGTGATTAGCTGATTCTGGCATACCACTACTTCTTGGTCATGTACATTTGCCCCGGCATATTCCATATCTGTTTGAATGGATTTATAGCCTGTTGCATCACGGCCTTCGAGTGCTTTGGCAGTTATCAGCAACTGCGGACCGTGGCAAATCGCAAACACCGGCTTTTTGGCATCCATAAATTCTTTTGTGAACTTGACAAAACGGTCATCTCCGCGAAGCAGATCCGGAGAAAACCCGCCCGGCAAAAGAAGTGCATCAAATTGTGAAACATTCACATCATCAATACTTTTATCAATGTTTACTTTCGCATTCCCTTGTTTCCCGGTAACGGTTTTGCCCGCCTCTTTTTCAATCGTTATGAGTTCATGTCCTGCTTCTTCATACGCTTTCGCAGGCTCCATGTATTCGACATCTTCAAACATATCTGTAATCAAGACAGCAATTTTTTTGCTCAATGTTATTTTCCCCTTTCAACGTTACCTTTTTGTTTACAGTGTAAGGTTTACCCATCATCGCTTTCTTTAAACAAAAAAAATGACGGGAATGTCCCGTCATTGTGTAGAAGAGCTTGTCGATTGGCCTGTTTCTCCCTGTGGCAAAACCAAAATTTCAACGCGCCTGTTTTGTGTTCGTCCGGCTGCGGTATCATTAGTGGCAATCGGCTGATATTCACCATAGCCTTTCGCGCTAAAAAGGCGCGGGTCCAGTTGATTATTTTTTAATATCTCTTTCATAAAATTAACCGCACGCATGGCACTTAATTCCCAGTTTGAACTAAATTGTGCATTTTTGATCGGCACATTATCCGTATGACCGCTTATAATAATACTTCTCGGAATATCCATGACAAGCAATTCGGAAATTTCCCGCGCATTTTCAATTTGTTCCGGCTGAATTTCTGCCGAACCTGAATTATACAGGACGTTATCCCGAATTCGAAGCAGAAGGCCTTCTCCATTTAACGCTGTTTCCACTTTGTCCTGCAGATTGTTTTCATTAATATAAGTATTCATCTTTTTTTGCATTTCTTCCAGTTCTTCCCGGTCGGCCGCTTTAAGGCCATCTTGCTTGTCTGTTTCAGTCATGGTGTTTTCTTCAACAGGACTTGGAAACTCTAAAACACCCGTTCCCCCCGAGAGTTCATTATTAAAAGCGGAAGCGATTGCCTGGAATTTTTGTGCATCGATCGAACTCATGGCAAATAGCACGATAAAAAGCGCCAAAAGCAAAGTTAACAAGTCCGAATATGGAATAAGCCACGATTCGTCCATGTGTTCATCATGTTTTTTATGCTTTTTAGCCTTCCCCATCGCTCCGGCCTCCTCCAGATGATTCGATTAGCTTTTTCTTTTCATCCGACGGCAAGTAAGAAGCCAGCTTTTGTTCCAGCACACGGGGTGCTTCTCCTTCAAGAATCGACAAAATGCCTTCAATCATCATCTCTTTCACTTTTGCTTCCATCGTCGATTTTCGCTTTAATTTGTTGGCAAACGGATGCCATAGCACATATCCTGTAAAAATCCCGAGTAATGTCGCAACGAATGCAGCAGAAATCGCCTTACCGAGTACCGCTGTGTCACTCATATTGTTGAGAGCAGCAATCAATCCGATAACAGCTCCAAGTACTCCGAGTGTAGGGGCATATGTTCCAGCCTGAGTAAAAATGGCAGCGCCGGCAAGATGACGGTCTTCCATTGCGGCGACTTCCTCACTTAACACGTCACGAATGTAATCCGCGCTCTGTCCATCCACTGCCAGGCTTAATCCATTTTTTAAAAATTCATCATCAATTTCATTCGTCTTCGATTCAAGAGCAAGCAATCCTTCCTTACGGGCAAGTTCTGCCCAGGCCGTAAATAAACTGATCACTTCCTGAGGCGTCATTAACTTTTGTTCTTTAAATAAAATGCCAAACAGTTTCGGAAGCTTTTTTAATTCCGAGCCCGGAAATGCAATTGTAACGGCGGCGGCTGTTCCTAAAATAATGATTAAAAAAGCGGCTGGGTTCAAAAGAACCGTAAGACCTACTCCTTTCATTACCATTCCGACTCCAACAGCAATAATGCCTAAAATAACACCTATAAGTGATGCTTTATCCATACTTTATCTCCACCCTGTTCCTATCAGACTTTTTTCACTTCCCTATATTTAAGAAATATTTTACACGTTCTTCTTGAGAAAGAGAATGGGAAACAAAATAAATTCATATTTTTATCTTCTATTAATAATTTTAATAAAATCATATTTTTTGATTTACACTCATCTGTTAAAATAACAAAGACTAACAAAAAATGGGGTCTTTTCACCTATAATCACCTTGCCGGAATTTTACGACTACAACATTGTCGCAGCATCTATATTCATTGCGGTTGTCGGTTCTTATGTAACATTAACAATGAATGAGCGTATTGTCCACTCCACTCTCGGCAGAACAAATATATGGCTGACAATGACGGCCATTTTATTGGCTTGACCATCTGGACCATGCATTTTGTCAGCATGATGTCTTTTTCACTGCCTATTCCGATAGAGTACAAGATTCCCTTTACGATTGCTTCGATCATTCCGGCTGTTTTAGCAGCCTATGCCGCCTTTTATACGCTTTATAAATTAAAAAGGCGGTGGTGGACTTTCAGTGCCGCATCTATCATTACCGGTTTCGGCGTTGTTCTTATGCATTATTCAGGTATGGCGGCCATAATTGTTGATGCAAAAATAGTTTATGATTCTATGTATATTTTGCTGTCGGTCGTTATCGCCGCTGCTGCCGCCTATTCCGCCATTCAATTTTTTAATTATTTTATGCATAAGCGCGGTATTTTCTGGAAAATCATCACATCCCTTCTGTTGGGATCGGCAATCAGCGGAATGCATTATATCGGCATGCAGTCAGCAGATTTTTATGTTCCTGAGGGTTTTACTTATTTACATCAGGATCATTCCACACCTGGTCTTTTCATTGCACTTATCATACTGCCCATCGGCATGATTTTCATATTTATGACTGCGCTCTCCGTGCTGGACAGAAAAACAGCCATTCAGCTTGCATACACAGATGATCTGACAAATCTCCCAAACCGCCGCGGCCTTGAACAGTTTATTCACACAAGAACCGTTCCGCTGAATTTGCCAATTGCCGTCGTCATAATCGATATTGATAATTTTAAGCGGGTTAATGAAACATACGGTTATGAAAGCGGAAATAAATTTGCGCTGGCAATCCCCGGGACGTTCAGCCGTCAAGAAATCCGCACCCTTTTAGCAAAGCAATATTGACGCCTTGAAAAAAGAAGGTATCCCGATTTCACTTGATGACTTTGGAACCGGCTTCTCATCACTCACTTATTTAAAAATGCTGCCCATTCATAAATTGAAAATTGATAAATCATTTATTGATGATGTCCACACCTCTCATGAAGATAAAGCGCTCGTTGAAATGATCATTCAGCTTGCTAAACTATTCGGTCTGTCGATCATTGCAGAAGGCGTTGAAAAAGAAGAACAGATGACCGTATTAAAAGAGCTTGGCTGTGACTCAATCCAAGGTCATTATATCAGCAGACCTGAACGTGCGGAAGTGCTCGATGTTCGTTATGATTGAAAAGAGTACGGGTTATAAAAAAGCCATTGCCGGTCCAAAGAACTTATACTTTATATTATTCTCACTAAATCCAAGCGTTGTTAAGTGGCTCACGATCGCACGCATAAAAGGCACAGGACCACATACGTAGCAAACGCTGCCTTTATCAACGACTTCCTGCAAAAATTCTTTGCTGATATACCCTGTAATATCGCACACTTCTGACTCGTCTTTTTTCTCTTCATAGGCAATATATATTCGTCCGTCCTGTAGCTTTTCAACGAGCGACGAAGATTCTTCGCGAAATGCATGCACCGCTTTATTACGGGCTGCATGAATAAACACGGTTTTCCGGTTTGGTTCATTTTTCGCAATGGAACCGAGCATCGCCATCATAGGTGTAATACCGACACCGCCGGAAATCAAGGCAACTGGCTGGCTGCCTTTTTCTAAAAAAAATTCACCGGCAGGAGCGCTTACTTCAATCATATCTCCCGCATTCAGATGATCGTGAAAGAACGTTGATACTTTTCCATTCGGCACATGATCCGCTTCACGCTTCACGGAAATACGGAAATACCCGCTTCCCGGCGCTTGCGATAGACTATACTGGCGATTGAATAAGTACTCTTCACCAGGTATGGATACACGGACCGTAATATACTGCCCCGGCAAATAATCCGGAACCGGCATGCCATCTGCAGCTTTTAAATAAAAAGATGTAATCAGCGAGCTTTCCACCACTTTTTTCTCGATGATAAATTCTTTAAAATCCTCCCATCCGCCTTTTTTCTCTGCCGCTTCTTTATACATTTCTTTTTCTACATCAATAAATACTTGCGCGATCACGCCGTATGCTTCACCCCATGCATGGATAATATCCTCCGTTGCTGCATCGCCAAGCACTTCTTTAATCGCTTTCAATAAATACTCCCCGACGATCGGATAATGCTCCGCTTTAATCGCAAGGCTGCGGTGTTTATGTGAGATTTGTTTGACGGCAGGGAGAATGACTTCAAGCTGATCGATATACTTGGCAGCTGCATATACCGCGTTTGCAAGCGCCGTCTGCTGGCGTCCCTGTGATTGATTCGCATGGTTAAAAATATGAAGCAATTCAGGGTGCGCTTCAAACAATGTTTTATAAAAATAGGTTGTGATGTCTTTTCCGTTCGTTTCTAATATAGGTGCAGTTGACTTGACAATATCAATGGTTTTTTGCGAAAGCATGGGCGGACCTCCAATAAAGATATATTTCATTTACATCTTTTTATACTAGATAAACGCAATAAAAGAAATATTTTAAATACATCTTTAAAAGAACGTTCACAATTGCAACACACCGTAACACGTGACATAATACAAACAGGATAGGTGAGAAAAATGAAACTAACGTTATATACCGATTATTCACTGCGCGTTTTACTTTACCTCGGATCAAAGAAAGATGAGGAACTTTCCAATATAAAAGAAATTGCGGACGCATATTCGATTTCAAAAAATCATTTAATGAAAGTCATTCATGAACTTGGGAAACTCGGCTACATTGAAACGATCCGCGGGCGCAGCGGCGGCATTCGGCTGGCAATGGAGCCACAGTCCATTAACATAGGCGCTGTCGTCCGGAAAACGGAAGATGATTTTCACATTGTCGAATGTTTTTCCGAAGAAAAAAACAAGTGTGTCATTACCCCTGTCTGCGGGCTGAAACACGTTTTATTTGAAGCATTGCAGGCCTATTTTGCCGTGCTGGATCGCTATACGCTCTCTGACTTATTGACAAACAAAGATATGATCCGTGCACTATTAGACCAAGATGCCTCTTTCAGACAATGAGGCATCTTTTTGTTAAAATGAACTCACTACATAATAAAGGAGTTTTTCATATGACTACTTTTAACGAGCAGCTTGAAAAATATGCGCAGCTTGCGGTTACAACAGGTGTAAACGTGCAGCCTGGACAGTCCCTCGTCATCCGCGCAACACTTGATTCCGCGGAGCTGGTCCGTCTTATTGTGGAAAAAGCGTATAAAGCAGGTGCGAAACACGTCTACGTGGATTGGAGTGATGACGCGGTTTCCCGTTTAAAATATACACTCGCTCCCGATGAGGCGTTCAGCGAATTCCCAGCGTGGAACAAGCAGATGATGGAAACACTCGCTGAAGAAGGAGCAGCCTTTATGTCTGTCATCTCTTCAAGTCCGGACTTGCTGAAAGGAGTGGATTCAAAACGGATTGCCGCTTATCAAAAAGCAGCCGGGTCCGCTATGAAAAAATACCGTGAATACATTCAATCAGACAAAGTAAGCTGGACAGTAATCGCAGCCCCGTCAAAAGAATGGGCGGACAAAGTATTTGCAGATTTGCCTGAAGAAGATCGTGTTCCAGCTCTTTGGGAAGCTATTTTTAAATCGGTTCGTGCTGACCATGACGATCCGGTACAATCCTGGAAAGAGCATGATGAACGGCTCCGCGAAAAAGTGGCGGTTTTAAACGAAAAGCATTTTAAAACATTGCATTACACGGCACCCGGTACAGATTTAACGATTGACCTCCCCGACAATCACTTATGGGTCGGCGCCGGCAGTGTCAATGAACAAGGACATGCATTTATGGCGAATATGCCGACAGAAGAAGTCTTTACCGTCCCGGTTAAAACCGGTGTAAACGGTTATGTAAAAGCAACAAAACCGCTCAGCTATGCCGGCAATATTATTGACGGCTTTACGGTGACATTTGAAAAAGGGCGAATTGTCGATGTCAAAGCTGAAGAAGGTGAAGAAGTTTTAAAACAGCTGGTAGAAACGGATGAAGGGGCTCACTATTTAGGTGAAGTCGCCCTCGTTCCGCACGACTCTCCTATTTCAAATGCAGGCATTTTGTTCTTCAATACTTTATTCGATGAAAATGCGTCGAACCACCTTGCCATCGGCAGCGCGTACGCATTTTGCATTGAAGGCGGCAAAGAAATGTCTCAGGAAGAACTGGAGAAAAACGGCCTTAACACCAGCATTACACATGTGGACTTCATGATTGGTTCTGCTGACATGAACATTGACGGCATTAAGCAGGACGGTACACGAGAAGCTGTTTTCCGCAACGGAAACTGGGCTTAATAAGAAAAAAGACACCGGCTATTCATGTTACCGGTGTCTGAGACTGTCGACAAAGTCGGCAGTCTTTTTTCAAAGAAAGCTTCTATTGCGGCAGCGGATAGTCATCTTGCCGGGAAGCATCACTTTTTTGAAAAGGGCCGATAGTGAAGCCTGCCGGACTTCGCTTTCCGCGGGCGGACGGCGTGCTTCCTCGTCGCTCGCGCCCCTGCGGGATCACGCCCTGTCCACTGTTCCCGCAGGAGTCTTCGTCCGGCAGGCTTCACCATGTGTTAGAAGCTAAAATCATTCAATCGATTGTAATATTTTATTAAAAAATCATAAAATAATTTTTCTGACGGCGGCAGCGGCCTTGTTTTCGTAATGATAACTCCCACTGTTCGTGTGACGCGGGGTACGCTGACCGGAATGCTGACCGTTCCCATCGGTGTCTGGTCAATGAGCAGCGTTTCCGGCAGAAGACTGACGCCAAGACCCGCTTCAACCAGCCCTTTGATCGTATAAATATCATCGCTCTCAAACGCAACGGCTGGCTCAAAGTTCACCTGCCGGCACGCTTCAATCACGAGCGCCCGCATATCATAGCCTGTACGGAACAGAACGAACTGATCATCCATTAAGTCGCGCAAATTGAGCGACACCTGTTTCGCCAGACGATGGTGCGTTGGAATGAGTGCCCGCATATGTTCCGAGAAAAAAATATGCGTTTCAATTTCAGGTGACGATTCCGGGACAGGCGATACAAAAGCCAGATCAATTTCCCCACTTTGGACAAGCTCGCGAAGCTCGCGGTTTGATCCTTGATTAAAGTCAAATCCGACATCTGAATATTGGCTGCGGAAAGCAGAAATCACACGAGGCAATGTTTTCGTTGCCAATGAGTTAGGAAAGCCGAGACGAATTTTCCCCGCCTCTGGATTCAGATAATCATTGACTGCCTGAACAGCTTTATCCATCGCATCCATTGCTGTTTCTGCATGCTGTAAAAAAATTTTTCCGGCATGCGTCAGGCGGACACTTCTGCCTTCCCGTAAAAAAAGCTCCACCCCAAGCTCATCTTCTAACTTAGCAATTTGACGGCTGACAGCGGATTGGGCAACATGAAGCCTGTACGCCGCTTCTGTCACATGTTCTTCTTTTGCGACTTCCATAAAATACTTTATTTGACGCATCTCCATTTTGATTTCTCCCCTTCAATTCATATCAATATGAGATTGAAAACCCGATAATAATATATTGATTGTATCATTTTTCGTCTTTACAATAAATATCAACAGAGAAATTATGATTTGAACGCGGAGGTGCACAACATGAATCTTTACGGTTATCCAGAAAAACAGGGCTTATATGACCCGTCAAATGAACATGATGCATGCGGTATCGGTTTTATCGCAAATATAAAAGGCCGTCCTTCTCATAAAATTGTTCAAGATGGAATTCATATGCTTTGCCGTCTCGAACATCGCGGCGGAAATTTAAACGGCACGACAGGCGACGGTGCTGGTATTATGCTGCAAATTTGCGATGATTTTTTCCGCAAAGAATGTGAAAGCCTGAACATTAGTTTACCTGCCCCTTTTGATTACGCAGTCGGCATGTTCTTTTTGCCGCAAAACAAAAAACAACGTGAACAGATCCAGATCGAAACTGAACTGATCCTCCAGCAAGAAGGATTAAAGCTGCTCGGCTGGCGTGATGTTCCTGTGAACCCGGAAGCAGCCGGTCCTGAAGCACTTGTGATTGCGCCTTATGTGATGCAGCTGTTTGTCGAAAAAAATAAATCGCACGAAACGGAAAAAGATTTTGAGCGTGCGCTGTATATTATGAGAAAACGAATCGAAAATGAAATTGGAAAAAATACGGATATTCAAGGTTCATTTTACATTCCAAGCTTCTCAACAAGAACCATTATCTACAAAGGGATGTTAACACCGGAGCAAATCGATCAATATTATATTGACCTCTCAAAAGAAGACTACCAATCTGCTTTCTCCCTTGTTCACTCCCGCTTCAGTACGAATACATTCCCAAGCTGGGAACGCGCTCATCCGTACCGCTACTTAATTCACAACGGTGAAATTAATACGAACCGCGGAAATGTCAGCTGGATGCAGGCACGTGAAAAAGCCGGCTATTCAAAATTATTCGGTGATCAATATGAAAAACTGCTGCCGGTTATTGATACAAACGGAAGCGACTCAGCGATGCTTGATAACGCTATTGAATTTTTAACATTGTCCGGCCGCTCTCTTCCACATGCAGCGATGATGCTGATTCCTGAGCCATGGGATCGCGACCCGCATATGGCGGACCCGAAACTTGCATTCTATGAATATCATAGCTGCTTAATGGAGCCGTGGGACGGTCCGACATCCATCTCGTTTACAGACGGCCGGAAAATCGGCACGATTTTGGACCGGAATGGTCTGCGTCCGGCTCGCTACTATGTAACAGACGATGATCATATTATTTATTCTTCTGAAGTCGGTACAATCGAAGTCGATGAAAAGCGCATCATCAAAAAAGAAACGGTCAGCGCCGGCGAAATGCTGCTTGTCGATTTGGAAGAAGGACGCATTGTTTCTGACGCCGAAATTAAAGAAGAAATTACGACAGCGGAGCCATACCGTAAATGGCTGAATGAAAACTTAACACATATTTCAGATCTGGAAGAAACACACAGATCAACGGAGTCTTATGGAGAAGAAGAAATTCTGAATCTTCAAAAAATATTTGGGTATACGTATGACGAACTTACAAAACAGATCGCACCGATGGCGGTGGAAAAAACAGATCCGATCGGTTCAATGGGCTATGATGCGCCGCTTGCTGTATTATCGGAACGTCCGCAGCTTTTATACAACTACTTTAAACAGCTGTTTGCGCAGGTGACAAACCCGCCAATTGATGCGATTCGCGAAGACAATGTTGTATCGATGATGACATTGCTTGGAAACGAAGGCAACATTTTATCTCCTTCAGCGGATAACAGCCGGAGAATCCGCCTTGAAACGCCGATTCTTGGAGAAAAAGAATGGAATAAAATTGCGTATAACAAGCAAGCCGCATTTAAAACAGCGTCCCTTTCTCTTCTCTTTAACATTAAAGAAGAAAAAGCGCTGTCACAGACGATGTCCCGTCTTTTTGCTGAAGCGGATGAAGCAATTAATAACGGCGCGTCCATTATTATTCTATCGGACCGCGGTGTGACGAATAAAAAAGCAGCGGTACCGGCATTGCTTGCTGTGAGCGGCCTTCATCAACACTTAATTAAAACAGGACGCCGTACAAATGTCAGCATCATTTTGGATACAGCGGAAGCCCGCGATGTTCACCAATTTTGCTGTCTGATCGGTTACGGCGCCGATGCCATTTATCCTTATCTGGCGATTGCATCCATCCGCGCGATGATTGCAGACGGCACGATTACCGATCTATTTGCAGAAGAAGCGGAGAAAAATTATTCTTATGCAGCGACGAGCGGCATCATTAAAGTCATGGCTAAAATGGGCATTTCAACTGTTCAAAGTTACCGCGGTTCCCAAATTTTCGAAGCAGTCGGCATCGGTCACGATGTTGTGGAGACCTATTTCACAGGGACAACGACAGCGCTGGGCGGCATTACGCTTGATGTCATTTTAGAAGAAACTCTTCTCCGTCACCGCGATGCATTCGGAAAAGGCGAGTTTAACGATTCTACGCTTGATTCAAGCGGTGAATTCCAATGGCGCGCAACAGGTGAAAAGCACGCATTTGAACCGAAAACGATCCATATGCTTCAGCACGCTGCCAGAACAAACAACTATGAACTTTACAAAGAGTTTTCAAAAATGGCGAACGAAGAAAATGTGATGTTCCTTCGCGGGCTTTTAGATCTTGACTTTACAGCGCGGCCATCTATCCCGCTTGATGAAGTAGAACCGCTTGAAGAAATTTTCAAACGATTCAAATCAGGGGCTATGTCTTACGGCTCAATCAGTAAAGAAGCGCATGAAGCACTTGCCATTGCCTTAAACCGCCTCGGCGGGAAAAGCAACAGCGGTGAAGGCGGAGAAGATCCCGTCCGCTACCGTCCGGATGAAAACGGTGATAACCGAAGCAGCGCGATTAAACAAGTGGCGTCAGGCCGTTTCGGTGTAACAAGTGAATACTTAAATACAGCAACCGAAATTCAAATTAAAATGGCGCAGGGAGCGAAGCCGGGTGAAGGCGGTCACCTTCCAGGCAAAAAAGTGTATCCATGGATTGCGGAAACACGCGGTTCAACGCCTGGAGTCGGCTTAATTTCTCCTCCTCCTCACCATGATATTTATTCGATTGAGGATTTGGCGCAGCTTATTTATGACTTAAAAAACGCAAACCATAATGCCCGCATTAATGTAAAACTTGTCGCAAAATCAGGTGTCGGTACAATCGCCGCCGGTGTCGCAAAAGGCCTTGCCGATGTTATTCTCGTCAGCGGATATGAGGGCGGTACAGGTGCATCACCAAAAACAAGTATTAAACATGCCGGCATTCCGTGGGAAATTGGTCTTGCAGAAACACATCAGACATTGCTTATGAACGGTTTGCGTGAAAAAGTAACGCTTGAAACAGACGGAAAATTAATGAACGGACGCGATGTCGTCTTAGCTGCCCTTCTCGGTGCGGAAGAGTTCGGTTTTGCAACAGCACCGCTTGTTATTCTCGGCTGTGTAATGATGCGCGTCTGCCACCTGGACACATGCCCGGTCGGCGTCGCGACACAAAATCCGGAGCTTCGTAAAAAGTTCACCGGTGAACCGGAACACGTGGTCAACTATTTAACATTTGTGGCCCGCGAAATCCGTGAAATCATGGCGGAACTCGGCTTCCGGACAATCGATGAAATGATCGGACAAAAACAAGTATTAAAGCCGCATGCACGTAAAGAATTGCATTGGAAAGCAAAATACCTTGATCTCTTCCCGCTTTTATACATGACACCGTTAAAACCGGGTCAGAAACAATATAAAACGAAAGATCAGGATTATAAATTAGAACGTACGATTGACCGCCGTCTTCTATTAGACGCAGTACGGCCTGCTCTTGAAAACAAACAGGCTGTGTCAGGCGAATTCGATATCGTCAATACGGACCGCGCTGCCGGAACGATTACCGGTTCAGCTGTTACGCTCGCCTATGGTGCAGACGGTCTTCCAGATAATACTGTTCAATTCACATTTAATGGCTCTGCCGGCCAAAGCTTCGGAGCGTTCCTTCCGAAAGGATTAACTTTCACAGTGAACGGAGATGCCAATGACTATTTTGGAAAAGGTTTATCAGGCGGCCGCCTCGTCGTTCGTCCACATGAAGATGCGGACCTCGTCCCGCATGAACATGCGATTTGCGGTAACGTAAACTTATATGGTGCAACAAGCGGTGAAGCGTTTATTAATGGACGTGCCGGTACCCGGTTTGCTGTTCGGAACAGCGGAGCAAACATTGTGGTTGAAGGCATTACCGATCATGGATGTGAATATATGACCGGCGGACGTGTCGTCATTCTAGGTGAAACAGGCCGTAACTTCGCAGCGGGTATGTCCGGCGGTATTGCGTACCTGTATGCGCCGGACCGCGAAAAACAGGAACGCCGCATTAACCGCGAAATGGTTTTAACAGAATCACTGGATGGAGCGCAGGAAGAAGCGGAAGTGAAAGCATTGATTACAAGCCACGCACAGTGGACCGGCAGCCCGCTTGCCGCTTCGATTTTAGAAAACTGGGAGACGGAAAAAGACCACTTTATCCGCGTCATCCCTCATGAGTATAAAGAAATGATGAAATCCATTTCTTACTTTGAACAGCAAGGCTTACAAACATCTGAAGCAAAATACGCGGCATTTACAGAGAAAAAGATGCCTGCCGTTGAAAATGTGTAAGAAAGGAGATTGAATAATGGGGAAAGCAACCGGCTTTATTGAATATGACCGAAAAACCGCTCCTGGACGGAATCCAGCTGACCGTGTAAATGACTGGAAAGAATATACGACTGTCCTTCCCGAGAAAGAATTAAGCATTCAAGGGGCCCGCTGTATGGATTGCGGGACTCCCTTCTGCCATACAGGCCAAATGATTGGAGGCACACCATCAGGCTGTCCTTTATACAATCTTATTCCAGAATGGAACGACCTCGTATACCGCGGCCGATGGAAAGAAGCGCTTGACCGGCTTGTGAAAACAAACAACTTCCCTGAATTCACAGGGCGCGTCTGTCCGGCTCCTTGTGAAGGATCATGTACAGTCGCGATCAGTGACCCGGCTGTTGCGATTAAATCCATTGAAAAAGCGATTATTGATAAAGGCTTTGAGGAAGGCTGGATCGTACCAAACCCGCCAAAACGCCGCACAGGCAAACGTGTCGCCGTTGTCGGTTCAGGACCAGCCGGGCTTGCCGCTGCGGACCAGTTAAATAAAGCAGGCCATCTTGTCACGGTATTTGAACGTGACGACCGCATCGGCGGCCTGCTTATGTACGGGATCCCTTCGATGAAGCTTGAAAAAGAAACCGTCGAACGCCGCGTAAAATTGCTGAAAAATGAAGGCATTGAATTCATTGTCAATACAACCATCGGCAAAGATGTTACGAAAGAACAGTTAAAAGAAGAATACGACGCAGTCATTTTATGTGCAGGCGCACAGACACACCGTGATATCGTGATTGAAGGGCGCGATTCAGAAGGCATTCACCTGGCAATGGAGTATTTAACGAAAAGCATTAAAGGCCTCTTGAATGAAACCGACGAAGAGGTCATTTCAGCTGAAGGCAAAAACGTCATCGTCATCGGCGGCGGTGACACGGGCGCCGACTGTGTGGCCACTGCCATTCGGCAAGGCGCAAAAAGTGTCGTGCAATTCGGCAAACATGAACGCCAATCGGATGTGCGTCAGGGCAGCAATCCATGGCCTCAGTTCCCGAATACCTTTACGCTTGATTATGCATACGCAGAAGCGGCAGCCGTATACGGTGAAGACCCGCGTGAATACTTAATCTCAACGAAAAAATTCGTTGCCGATGAACAGGGGAAATTAAAAGAACTTCATACTGTCCGTATGGAAAAAACGTACCTTGAAGACGGCGGCTACACAATGACAGAGATTCCGGGAAGCGAAGAAGTATGGCCTGTGGAACTCGTCTTAGTGGCTATCGGATTCAGTGGAACAGACATGCCGCTGGCAAAACATTTTGGTGTCGAAACAACAGCGCGCAATACAGTCCTTGCGAAATACGGTAAATACAATACAAACGAAGAAGGGATCTTTGCAGCCGGTGATATGCGCCGCGGCCAAAGCCTTGTCGTTTGGGCCGTTCATGAAGGACGCGAAGCCGCACGTGAAACTGACCGATTCTTGATGGGTGAAACAAAACTGCCTTAATATACAGAAAAGGTTGTCTCAATGAACTTATGAGACAACCTTTTTTTCATTTCTATAGGGGCTGTCCCGCAATCATGCGGGAAGGCCGGATTGTGAGCTATTTAGGCCGATTTATCGATAGAAAAGACGGATTCCGCCTCTCGAAGGCCGAATTGATGGGAATTCGGCTCATATTACAGGGAAACCGGCCCAAAATCAGAAATTCCGGCCCAAACTGTAAGAAATCCGGCTATAGAAGGCGACAGCTATTTTTAACCATTCTCATAAGAAAAGAGACCGCCAATTTCTGCTAGTCTCTTCGTAAAAAATGCAAAAACGTTTCAGCTGTTTTGGTCATAAATGGCGCATCTTGAACAATTGCATAAAAATTCCGCTCATAATAAAGGCTGCCGCCGCCGACAATCTTTAATTTTTCGAGTTCGAGTTCATTCCGAATCGTCCACTCCGATAAAAGCGCGACACCAAGACCCGCTTCAACCGCTTCTTTAATAATTTGCGTGCTGCCAAACTCTAATAGTTTGGCCGGCCTAATTCCATTTTTCGCCGCAAACCATTCAAATGCTTCCCGCGTACCCGATCCCTGCTCCCGTACAATCCATGTTTCTTCATTTAAATGAACCCGCTTTTCGAGATGCTCTTTTTTTCCTTTAATCACAAACATGCGGTCCGACGCAATTTTTTCAGCAACTAGTTTACCGGATGAAACGGTTCCTTCAACCACACCGAGGTCGATTTCATTATGAATCACCTTTTCGGCAATTTCCTGTGTGTTCCCGATGGTAATGAACGGGTCCACAGACGGAAATTTTTCAAGAAAATCCGCGACAATATGCGGCAAAATATACTCACCGAATGAATAGCTCGCCCCGACCGCCAGCTTCCCTTTTACTTCTCCCGCCAAGTCTTCTACCGCCTGCTTCATTTTTTCATTCAATGTAAAAATCTCGCCGCCGTAATAAGCCACCAGGCTTCCCGCTTTCGTCAAACGGATCTTTTTATTCGTCCGGTCGATGAGTTTAATACCCAGCTCTTCTTCGAGCGATTTGACGTACTGGCTGACCGCCGGCTGTGTAATAAACAGCTCTTCCGCGGCCCTTGAAAAGTTCATATGCTTCACTACTGTTAAAAATACCTTTAATTTCTGTTCCATTTTCGCCCACCATCATTAGTGATTGCTTATTATTCGAATAATAATCATTAATTATCTTTTCTGCTTCTTTTATTTTACCATGAAACTAACAGAAAAGGAGCGGGTTATCATGAAAGAAGACGTTTTATCTTGGCCGGAGCCAAAGCAGCATGGATTTATCAGCGGCATTCTGTTTACCGCACTGCTTGCCGGCGTCTCTGTCTCCGCAGCGAATTTGCCCGTCATTGGCTATGCGGGGCCTCTGGCATTGGCGATCCTGCTTTCCGTTTTGTACCGAAACACGATCGGCTATCCTGAACAATGGCGGGCAGGGATTGCATTTACAGGAAAAACAATCTTACGTTTTGCGATTGTTTTATATGGCATACGTTTGAATATCGCTGTTATTGCCTCAGAAGGAGCCCCTCTGCTGCTGCAATCAGCGGCAACGATTTTGTTCTCCGTAAGCGTAATGGTGCTCATCGGGCGCTGGCTGAACATCGAGCCAAAGCTTGCTTTGCTGCTTGGTGCCGGCACAGGCATTTGCGGCGCTGCGGCCATCGCTGCAGCCGCACCGATCATTCAGGCAAAAGAAGAAGATACGGCGCTGGCTGTTGGAATGATTGCCTTTATCGGTACTATTTTTGCACTGCTGTATCCTGTTTTATCACCCATTATCGGATTAACGACGGAACAGTATGGTCTCTGGTCCGGCTTTACGCTTCACGAATTGGCCCATGCTGCTCTTGCCGGCGCAGCGGGTGGAGAAGCTGCATTGGAAGACGCTCTTTTATCAAAGTTAAGCCGCGTCCTTCTTTTATTTCCGTTTTGCCTCATTCTTTTATTACTAAACAAAAAGAAAAACGGCACGCCATCCAGCGCACCGTTCCCTTTCTTTTTAATCGGCTTTTTACTTGTATCTGCCTTCGGTACAATCGGAACGGAAAAAGGGATGTTGTCCGAGCACGAAATTCATACCATCGCCTCAACAGGCACGTTTTTCATGGGGATGGCGATGTGCGCACTCGGCATGTCCGTTGACCTGAAACAAATTAAAAAACGTGCCGCAAAACCGCTTATCGCTTTAATTACTGTCTCTTTCATTCTCAGCCTTTTGACTCTTTTTTTCATTTGAACTACTCCCGCTTAACGCTCTTACGGACCGTTTGAAGTGGGGGATTCCTGCGATCACCAGCGTAACCGCCAGTTATTTAGTAAGCTAGCCCCGCCGTCCCTGCGGTTAGAAGTCTTATTCCTTCATTTTTAAGATTGATGCTTGCGTTCAGATCCTGGTCGTGATGGATGCCGCATGACGGACAGTCCCATTAGGTTCTTCATGTCTTTGTGCTGGTATCCGCAGCACGAACATAGCTGGGAAGAAGCGAATGTTTTCGATACAGCTGCCACCTGCTTGCCGTACCATTTTGCTTTGTACGCCAGCATCGTTCTGAACTGATACCAGGACACGTCACTGATGGCTTTCGCCAGCTTATGGTTTTTCATCATATTGGATACCTGCAAGTCCTCGATTCCGATGACATCGTGGTTTTTGATAATGTCGGTACTGATTTTATGCAGGTAGTCCGTTCTGGCATTGGTGTTTTTTTCGTGAAGGCGGGCGACTCTTATCTTTTGCTTCTGATAGTTTTTTGCCTCATGGAGCGGCTTTTTCTGTTTCAGCGCCTGCTCTTTCCGCCGGGAGAGGATACGCTGTTCTTTGGCGAGTTTTTTCTCTAGTTTAATGTGGAAACAAAATGACCACCAATAATATTCCGCGGCTGTGATAATGGCGAGTTCCAAACACCAAATGGAGCCATTAACCATTCTGCTGATGTCATGTTAGTTAATAGAATTAAAGTGGAGATAGTTAAAAATCCACCGATTAGTCCAGTTATTGCGTCCATTACATTTACCTGTAATGGACTTCTCCCTTTTCCCTTCATTTTAGATAAATAACGTACATGAAATAAATGAGTTTCTTCTGGCCTTGCTGTTGTTATGCGGTCCATTATTCCCCCTCCTTTTATTTACATTTAACTTTACAAAAAACATACTAACCTGTCAAATTATATTTTAGAGGTTATTTTGAAAATGCATAATAAAAGAACCAACTCTTTGAAATAGGTTGGTTCTTCATTCATCATCAGACTTCCGGTGTTGAAATCGAGCTACCTTTTTTCTATTTCCGCATATCTTCATTGAACACCACTTACGCCTTCCACTCTCATCGATAAATAAAAGCACGCAATCCTGATTCGAGCATCGTTTGAGGGAGGTCAGCTTATTTTCTCCAATTAAAGTTAATGAGTCATAAGCAATAAATGATAGTAAGATATCTTCTGCTTCTCCAATAGGTATAGAAATCAGTTTTTGATTCATTAATTTATAAGTGAACGGTGATTTTTCGATTCTTTTTTCTAAAAAAGCGATAAATTCATCTGGAATTGGCTGTCCATCTGCTATTGCTTCAAATTGTTCTCTTAAAACAGCACGCATTTGGAGAACACTTAGTAATACCTGTCTGCTTCTCTCTTTAACCTTTAATAATAGCTGCTCATTCAAAAAGGAGTTTTCCTCATTCATTACATGAAGCCAGTCTAGCACATCCCCTTCCGAGAGCAATAAATCATGACGCTGACCACGTCTTACTAGTTCCGTGTTCACTAAATCCAGAGAAAAATTACCTGATATAAGTGGAAATTTTTTTGTTTCGGTCATTACGTTTATCTCCCATTTCCCCTATTATATTCTAACTATTAAAATGTCCATTAATCGGTTATGTAATCATAATACCTTATTTCATCACTATACAATAATTTTACTCTGCTACTTATCAAATGTGTAATGGATACCAAAGGGGAAAATACGTGTATTTAAATCGTAAAAGATATTACGGTATTAAAAATCCTAATTTCTCAATTAATAAAAAAATCCAATAAAAAAGCACTCAGCGTCCTCCTATGACGTCTGAATGCTTGAATGTTTTTAAAGGGATCAGCCATTCTCCAATAACGGCTGAAGTTAAGTAATGTATAGCGTCCAGCTGTTCTCCTATAACGGCTGAACAAGTTTTCTTTATTTTTTCATCAAACTGTATAAAACCGCTTTTTGCGCATGCATCCGGTTTTCAGCCTGCTGAAACACGACAGACGCTTCCCCGTCCATCACGCCGGCAGATACTTCTTCCCCGCGGTGCGCAGGCAGACAATGCATAAACTTGCACTCCTCGTTTGCTGCTGCAAACAATGTTTCATTAACCTGATACGGTTCAAACGCTTTCAAGCGCAGTGCGGACTCCTCTTCCTGGCCCATGCTCGTCCAGACGTCCGTATAAATGAAATCAGCACCTTTTACCGCTTCAAGAGGATCTTCCGTAAACGCAAGTACAGCGCCGGTCTGTGCCGCAATCTCCTGCGATTTTTTAATGACTTCCGCATCCGCTTCATAGCCTTTCGGAGCCGATAACGTAAAGTCCATTCCCATCATAACCGAACCGATCATAAGGGAGTGTGCCACATTATTGCCATCGCCGATATAAACCATTTTATTTCCTTTAAAGCCGCCTTTGTGCTCGTAAACAGTCAGCAAATCAGCAAGCGCCTGGCACGGATGATATAAGTCTGTCAGTCCGTTAATAACCGGAATGGATGCCGCATCCGCCAGCGTTTCAATGCGGTCATGGCCATGTGTGCGGATCATAATGCCGTCCAGGTAGCCCGACAGCACTTTTCCCGTATCTTCAATCGTTTCCCCGCGCCCAATCTGCAGGTTCTCTGAGCTTAAAAACATGCCGTGTCCGCCTAATTGAAGAATGGCCGTTTCAAATGAGACGCGCGTTCTTGTTGAATTTTTTTCAAAAATCATGCCAAGGATCTGTCCCTTTAAGGCATCCATATATTTTACTTTATGTTTTTTCATATCGTCAGCAAGCAAGATGAGTGCCTGCACTTCTTCAATGCTGAAGTCGAGAAGCTTCAGGAAATCTTTTCCCTTCAAATCAAGCTCCTTCATTTGTTCCTTCGTCATCATGAAAGTCACCCCGACGTGTCGTCACCTTTGTTATACTTTATATTTATACACCATAAAGAATGAAAATACAACCATTTTCTTAATTTATTTATGCAAATCTTTATGGTAGCGATTTCATTTAGTATACTAATATGTGGAAGGAAAAGGTGATGAAATGAAAGAAACAAAACGAATGCAGGATACAATTGCTGTGAAATCGGCTCAGGTCTTCCCGCCGGATACCAATTATTATGGTACTCTTTTTGGCGGAAAATTGATGGCTCATATCGATGACGTTGCTTCCATCTCAGCGACGCGCTTCGCCCGTAACCCCACCGTTACGGCATCAACGGATTCTGTTGATTTTTTGCGTCCGATCAAAGTTGGGGATACGGTCACGCTTAAAGCAATGGTCACTCATACAGGACACTCCAGCATGGAAGTGTTTGTCCGCGTAACATCCGAGAATCTCGTGACCGGTGATGAAGAAGTCGCTGCGATCTCGTTCCTTACCTTTGTAGCGCTCGATGAAAACGGAAGGCCCGTTGAAGTAGCCGATGTTATACCGGAATCCGAAGAAGAAAAATGGCTTTTTGACACGGCGCCAGCCCGTGCAGCATACCGAAAAACGAGAAAAGATCATAGTAAAGAACTAGCATTATTCTTCAAAAAAATATGACATTAGACCTTCTTTGTTCATGACAAAATTTAAATTTTCGTAACAGCGGCCGTTCTTTTCATTGAAAGAACGGCTTTTTGTCTTGTCACAGCTGTAATAAAACAACATTCATCTTTTTGTCCCATGTACACCCGTTCTTTTTCTTACTTATACTGAACGAAGGCAAAAAAACGCCGTTTGGAGGAATGGATATTATGTTAGGACAAGCAGAGCTTGGAATCGATCTGGGGACAGCAAATTTGCTCGTTTACAGTAAAGATAAAGGCATTATTTTAAACGAACCTTCTGTTGTGGCCCTGGATATGAATACGAAAAAAGTACTGGCCGTCGGCACGGATGCAAAGGAAATGATCGGAAAAACACCTGGACGCATCGCTGCGGTACGTCCGATGAAAGATGGAGTCATCGCCGACTTTGATGTTACAGCCGAAATGTTAAAAGAATTGATGAAAAAAGCCGGAAAAGCCGCGGGATTCACGATTCGGAAGCCGACTGTCGTTGTATGTACGCCGTCCGGTGCGACCGGTGTGGAACGCCGAGCCATTCAAGACGCAATTAAATCAAGCGGTGCGAAAACCGTTCATTTAATTGAAGAACCTGTTGCCGCAGCCATCGGAGCTGATTTGCCGGTCGAGGAACCGATTGCGAACTTGATCGTTGATATCGGCGGCGGCACGACAGAAGTAGCGATTATTTCATACGGCGGTGTTGTTTCATGCAACTCGATCCGTCTTGCCGGTGATAAATTGGACGAAGACATTGTGCAGTATATTCGCAAAGAATACAATTTATTAATCGGTGAACGGACAGCTGAAAATGTCAAAATGGAAATTGGCTATGCACCGATCGACCACGCAGAAATGAAAATGGACGTGCGCGGACGCGACCTCGTGACCGGTCTGCCTAAAACAGTTGAAGTCAGCTCGTATGAAATTCAAAAAGCAATACGTGAATCACTGCTTGCGATACTGGAAACGATCCGTGTCACACTGGAATCTTCGCCTCCTGAATTGAGCGGGGATATCGTTGACCGCGGCGTCGTTATAAGCGGCGGCGGCTCCCTTTTAAACGGCATACAAGATTGGCTGGCTGAAGAAATCATCGTACCGGTCCACCTCGCACCGAATCCGCTTGAATCCGTCGCAATTGGAACGGGACGCTCGCTTCATGTGCTGAAAAAATTGCAAAAAGTGACCTCTTAATAAAGAAGGCTGTGAACATTCCGTTTGCAGCCTTTTTATATGCAGGAAAGGTGATTTTGACGATATCGACATGATTCCCTAAATTAATGACTTTCGTTCCGCTATAATCTATGATTCATCGGTCTCAAACAACATGTTTTTACAGCTTTTGCATGAAACAGTGTTTTATTTTAAAATTCCCCCATCATTTTGGCTCGCCGAAGCGTGGCCGATTAGCCGAAAAACGTCGATTGATCCGCCTCCATCGTGAAAATTGTTCTTGACTGAACCGTCTTGAAACGATATGATATTTTTAATTATTCATGCAATTTAATAGCCTAATTCTTATCAAGAGAAGCCGAGGGTACTGGCCCGCAGACGCTTCAGCAACCAGCCGGACGGTCAGGTGCTAAATCCAGCAGACGTTAAGTCTGGAAGATGAGAAGGAACGGACAACACATACATGTTGAAAAAGCCTTCTTGCATTCGGGAAGGCTTTTTTTATTACCAATAGAGAGGACGCTGCGCTATGACATTACTTGACAGGCTGAAAACAGACGTGCTCACCGCTGACGGAGCGATGGGCACGCTTTTATATTCATATGGCATTGATTTTTGCTATGAAGAATTAAATACAGAAAAACCAGAAATTATTGAAAAAATTCATAAAGATTACATTAAAGCAGGTGCCGATATTATTCAAACGAATACATACGGCGCCAATTCGATCAAACTTTCCCGTTATGGAATTGAAAACCGGACGCGCGAATTGAATGCGGCGGCGGTTGAGATCGCGAAAAAAGCGGCGGCACCGGGGGGACAATTTGTGCTCGGTACAATCGGAGGCATTCGCGGCATCCGAAAAAGCAGTGCAACAAATGACGAAATTATTGCCTCTGTCCGCGAACAGGCGGAAAGTCTTCTCTCTGGAAATCCGGATGGCCTTTTACTGGAAACATATTATGATTTTGAAGAGCTGTCCGCCTCTGTCCAGCTTTTGCGTGAAATGAGCGATGTGCCAATAATTGCCCAGGTGTCCATGCACGAGCCCGGCGTTCTGCAAAACGGTCTTTCATTAAATGAAGCCTTGCACCGCCTTGAAGGAATGGGCGCGGATATTGTCGGTGTAAACTGCCGTCTCGGTCCGTTCCATACAATTCAAGCATTCGAGGACGTCACGCTGCCGGAAAAAGCATTTTTATCCGCTTATCCAAATGCAAGTCTGCTTGATGTGGAAGACGGCCGGATTGTCTATGAATCAGAAGCGGATTATTTTGGACGCGCGGCTGTGCTTTTACGCAATGAAGGCGTCCGATTAATCGGCGGCTGCTGCGGTACAACACCGAAACATATTGAAGCGGCGAAAAAACGGCTTGCCGGCCTCCCTCCTTTAACTGAAAAGAAGGTGAAAACAAAAAAACCGATTGTTATTCAGGATGCAGCGCCTGTGACAGACATATCCATCTGTGAAAAAGCAAAAACAGAACGCACAGTGATCGTTGAATTGGATACACCAAAAACATTGCTGACAGAAAAATTTATTGAAGGCGCGAAAAAATTGTATGATGCAGGCGTTGATGCCGTCACCATGGCAGACAACTCGCTCGCCTCTCCCCGCGTCAGCAATATGGCGATGGGGGCAACGCTTAAAATGCAGCACGACGTCCGATCGCTCGTTCATATTACGTGCCGCGACCGCAATTTAATCGGCCTGCAGTCACACTTAATGGGGCTTGATGCACTGGGCCTTCACGATGTGCTTGCCATTACGGGCGATCCGACAAAAGTCGGTGATTTTCCCGGTGCGACCAGTGTATACGACGTTTCAAGCCTTGAATTGATTCAGCTTATTAAACAATTAAATGAAGGTATTTCTTTCTCGGGTAAACCGCTGAAAAAGAAAGCAAACTTCTCCGTTGCTGCCGCGTTCAACCCGAATGTGCGTGTATTAGACCGCGCTGTCAAGCGAATGGAGAAAAAAATCGAATGCGGCGCTGATTACTTTATTACGCAGCCCGTTTTTACGAAAGAAAAAATTATCGAGGTACACGAAGCGACGAAACATTTACCGACGCCTGTTTTTATCGGCATTATGCCGCTGACAACGATGCGCAATGCCGAATTTTTGCATAATGAAGTGCCAGGCATTAAATTATCAGATGAAACACTTGAACGTATGCGCGCTTGCGGGGATGATAAAGAAGCTTCCGCGAAAGAAGGCGTTCAAATTGCGAAAGAACTGCTTGATACTGCGGCGGAATTATTTAACGGACTGTATATTATTACACCGTTTTTACGCCATGATATGTCGACTGAATTAATTCACTATATAAATGAATTGGATGCAAAGAAAGAAAGTGGGGCCCTTCATGACTACTCATCAAATTGAGAAAGAACTGCAAAAGCGAATACTTCTGATCGATGGAGCAATGGGAACAATGCTCCAAAACGCGAATTTAACACCGGACGATTTCGGCGGCGAAGATTACGATGGCTGTAATGAAAATTTAGTTATAACACGCCCGGATGTGATTGAACGGATTCACCGTGAGTATTTAGAAGCAGGCGCGGACATTATCGCCACAAATACGTTCGGCGGTACACCGGTCGTGCTCGATGAATACGACCTCGGCCATAAAGCATATGAAATCAATTTACGTGCTGTCCAAATTGCGCGAAAAGCCGCCGATGAATTTTCAACACCGGAATGGCCGCGATTTGTGGCCGGCGCAATCGGTCCGACAACGAAAACATTATCTGTTACCGGCGGCATCACATTTGATGAACTCGTCGATAACTTTGAATTACAGGCGAAAGCGCTGATCGAAGGCGGTTCTGACTTAATTTTAATGGAAACCAGTCAGGACATGCTCAATGTCAAAGCCGGAACGCTTGGTATTCGGCGGGCATTTGACGCCGCGGGCAAAGAACTTCCAGTGATGATTTCCGGAACGATTGAGCCAATGGGAACAACGCTCGCAGGACAAAACATTGAAGCATTTTACATTTCCATTGAACACATTAAGCCGCTTTCGGTCGGATTAAACTGTGCAACCGGTCCTGAATTTATGACGGATCATATCCGTTCCCTTTCTGATCTCGCAACAAGCTATGTGAGCTGTTATCCGAACGCCGGCCTGCCGGATGAAGAAGGAAACTATCATGAGTCACCCGAATCGCTGGCACAAAAGCTGGGAGCCTTCGCGGATAAAGGCTGGCTGAATATTGTCGGCGGCTGCTGCGGTACGACGCCGGAGCACATTCGCGTCATGCGGGAAGCCATCAAAGATAAATCACCGCGCACATCGCCTGAACAGCCGCACGGCCATGCTGTTTCCGGTATTGAACCGCTTTTGTATGATGATTCCATGCGCCCTCTTTTCATCGGTGAGCGTACAAACGTAATCGGATCACGCAAATTTAAGCGGCTGATTGTGGAAGGCAAATTTGAAGAAGCGGCGGAAATTGCCCGCGCTCAGGTCAAAGGCGGCGCACACGTCATTGATATTTGTCTTGCAAATCCGGACCGTGAAGAACTTGACGACATGAAAGAATTTATGAAAGAAGTCGTGAAAAAAGTAAAAGTACCGCTCGTCATTGACTCGACCGATGAAAAAGTCATTGAAGAAGCGCTGAAATTTTCACAAGGAAAGGCCATCATCAATTCTATTAACTTGGAGGATGGTGAAGAACGCTTTGATGCGGTCATGCCGCTCGTTAAGCAGTACGGGGCTGCAGTCGTCGTCGGTACGATTGATGAACAAGGCATGGCGGTAACACGTGAACGAAAGCTGGAAATCGCGATCCGTTCTCATGACCTTTTAGTCGAAAAATGGGGACTTGCCCCGGAAGACATTATTTTTGACCCGCTTGTCTTCCCTGTCGGCACCGGTGATGAACAATACATCGGATCTGCTGTTGAAACGATTGAAGGTATCCGTCTTATTAAAGAGAGATTGCCGAAATGCTTGACCGTACTCGGTGTAAGTAACGTCTCATTCGGTCTCCCTCCTGTCGGACGTGAAGTGTTAAATGCTGTGTACCTATATCATTGCACACAGGCAGGACTTGATTACGCGATCGTCAACACGGAAAAATTGGAACGTTATGCGTCCATTCCGAAAGAAGAAATTAAGCTGGCGGATGATTTGCTGTTCACAACGACAGATGAAACACTTGCTGTCTTCACTGACTTTTACCGTGACAAGAAAAAAGAGAAAAAAGAAGAGGATATCCCAAAAACCGTGCCGGAACGTTTAAGCTACTACGTTGTCGAAGGAACAAAAGAAGGCCTTCTTCCGGACTTGGAAGCAGCCCGCAGTATGTATGACGATCCGCTTGACATTATTAACGGCCCGCTTATGGAGGGGATGGCGGAAGTTGGACGACTTTTCAACGACAACCAGCTCATTGTGGCGGAAGTATTGCAAAGTGCCGAGGTCATGAAAGCATCGGTTGCCTATCTTGAACAGTTCATGGAGAAAAAAGAAGACGATACCGGTAAAGGAAAAATCGTTCTTGCCACCGTTAAAGGGGACGTGCATGATATCGGGAAAAATCTTGTAGATATCATTTTAAGCAACAACGGTTTTAAAGTGATTGATGTCGGCATTAAAGTGACGCCGCAGGCATTGATTGACGTCATCCGGAAAGAAAAACCGGACATGGTCGGCTTATCCGGTCTGCTCGTAAAATCGGCCCAGCAAATGGTGCTGACAGCGCAGGATTTTAAGTCCGCAGACATCGATATTCCGATTCTCGTCGGCGGTGCTGCCTTGTCACGCCGGTTTACCGAGACGAAAATTTCACCTGAATATGAAGGTCCCGTTTTATATGCAAAAGATGCGATGGATGGTCTTGATATTGCGAACCGCCTTCAAAATGCGGATCAAAAATTGGTTCTTCTTCAAGAGCTTGAAGATAAAAAAGAAAAACGAAAAGAAATTGAAGCATACCGGGATGAGAGGAAAGAACAGGCGGTTGCTGTTGCACCGAAACCTGTGAAGACCGTCCGCCAAGACGTACCGGTTCTCGTGCCGCGCGATACACGCCGCCGTGTTTTACCGGATTATTCAATTGCCCATTTGAAGCCGTATGTGAATATGCAGACACTGATCGGCCATCATCTCGGCATGAAAGGCAATGTAAAGAAACTGCTGGAGGAAAACAATGAAAAAGCGGTACAGCTTCACGAAACGGTCAACGGCTTCTTAAATGACGGCGGGTTGAAAACAGCGGCTGTCTATCAGTTCTTCCCTGCGCAGTCTCAAGGTGATGACGTTATCATTTATGATCCGGCTGATGCAAAAACGGAAATTGAGCGGTTTACCTTCCCGCGTCAAACGAAAGAACCGTTCCTATGCCTCGCTGATTATTTAAAATCAGTCGAAAGCGGCGAGATGGATTATGTCGGATTTTTCGTTGTGACAGCAGGGTTCGGTGTGCGTGATGCAGCCATGAAGCTTCGGGAAGAAGGAAAATTCCTCGACAGCCATGCCCTGCAGTCAACAGCGCTTGAGCTTGCGGAAGGATTTGCGGAACGGATTCACCAGGAAATGCGCGACCAGTGGGGCTTCCCGGATCCGGTCGATTTCACAATGCGTGATCGTTTTGCGGCAAAGTATCAGGGACAGCGTTTTTCATTCGGCTATCCCGCTTGTCCGAATCTCGAAGATCAGGAAAAATTATTCGGTCTTTTGAAGCCGGAAGAAATCGGTGTCCGCCTGACAGAAGGCTTTATGATGGAACCAGAAGCATCCGTTTCAGCTATTGTCTTCGCCCATCCAGATGCCCGATATTTTAATGTATAATCATAACAAATCGCGCCGTGTACATTCACGGCGCGATTTTCCCTTTATTTAAGATCTCCCCCCCCCCAAAAAAAATTTCACGTTTTCTTTTCAAAATCTACAACGGCAACATAAGTCCTCTTACAAAGAATGAATCATTGAGAATCCCGAAGCCGAGGACAAACAGCACTTCAATCGGCTATGTCATTAATACCGCAATTGTCGCCGCCAAAATGACATCGGCTGGCTGATTATTTTCATATAATCCCCCTTTTACGGACACACAGGGCTATTTGTTTATTCTTAAACAATTCCGTTTTTTCATCGTGATACTGTTCTTTTTTTCCTTGCATGATAAAAGCAGCTTGCTTTATTTACGGCTTCCTGTTAGGATGAAGAAGAATTATTTTTGTTCGGAAAAGGTTGTTAAGTGATGAACTTTGCATCTGGAAGTATTGAGCAAGGATAGTAACACAATGTGTGCACAGCACACGAGGAGGAAACGCAAATGGAACAAGGTAAAGTTAAGTGGTTTAATGCAGAAAAAGGTTTTGGTTTTATCGAGCGTGAATCTGGAGATGACGTATTCGTTCATTTCTCAGCTATTCAAGGCGATGGCTACAAATCATTGGACGAAGGTCAAGCCGTAACATTTGACGTTGAAGCTGGCCAACGTGGACCACAAGCTACAAACGTAGAAAAAGCGTAATTTTACTTTTTATACACAACAGATTCTCTTTGCAGAGTCTGTTTTTTTTATATGTACCAACGGAAAGCCCCCTGTTTATAAATAAACAGAGGGCAACATCAACATGGATAGTGTAAATGGTATATTGAGTATACCATACTATCTTTTGTATCCCCTAATTAATTTTTCGGCGTGGTAATTACACGCCCATTTTACGGCGTGAATTGCTTACTTTTTTCGTCTGCTGGCTTTTCAATTTTTTCGTTGACGTATCAAAGCTTCCGTTTCCTTTGCCGCCTGATGCCTGCGCTTTTTTCTCCTCCAGCTTTTTCATCATTGCTTCCTGCAATGTCATTTTCTTTTTTTCAGTCATGTTGTATTCCTCCAGAAATCGATTTTCTTTTATACAGTGTATCATTTCTTGTGCAAGGATGCTTCGAATTAAGCTAATTTCATAAATATAATCTGATCAAAGCTGATTATGTAAATGGTTTATAAACTAAACATTTACTAAAGCAAAAAAGACCATATTTCGAAAACATGGTCTTTTCTTTGCTTTAATGTTTCAAACTGCCTTCGCCGAAATTAATGACGTCATAGAAATTTGATACGCAGCTTGATACAAATCATGATTCATCAAGCGGAAGTCCGCCATTCATTCAACAGCCTCAAATTCACCCGTTTCTGCATTTGCAGTAAAACCATAAATAGACAACGTTTTTGGAATTAACGGGTGGCTTTTTAACAATTCGATATTTTCAGTTATAATTTTTTTCACATCCCGTTCTCCTGCCAGCCAACTTGATAGACTGCTTCCAACTGCACCAATATACTCAATGGTTTCGATCGTTTCTTTTGAAATACCGGCTTCTTTCATTTTAGAAAGTATCTCATCTCCGCTAATCATCTGTTCTTTGCTGTCCATCTCTCCGATAAAATAAATTTCTTCTATATTCTCGGCGTACACCGTCATAATAATATTCCTGATCATACAACCGTATGGCTGTGAAATGATCGTTCCAAAGCTCATGGTAATAATTAACTGTTCCGCTTTTTTATTCGTTATGACCGGAAAGAATGGATGTAATTTTTCATTTAAGCCTGTTATAACTAAAGCCTTTTTCTCGTTTGTTTTCTGCATAAGAACCCCTCCTATTGGATCAATTGAGCCATTTCATAATAAACAGGTATTCCGATTATTAGGTTGAATGGGAACGTAACTCCTAAAGCCAAACCTAAATAAACAGATGGATTAGCCTCCGGTACAGATGCTTTTAATGCTGCAGGAGCCGCGATATAAGAGGCACTTCCCGCTAACACCCCCATCAATGTGACGCCGCCTAAAGACAGCCCTGCTAAGTGCCCTGTTATGACACCTATACTTCCAAATAAAACAGGAGTGAATACCCCAAAAAGAAGCAATTTCAGGCCATGTTTTTTTACTTCCGGCAAACGTTGACCTGTCGTTAGACCCATACTCAGTAAGAAAAGAATTAATACGCTGTTGTATAAGTCCATAAACAGCGGTTTTACCATTGGTACAGCTCGTTCCCCAAGAATCAATCCGATGACCAAACTGCCTAACAGCAGCAGGACACTTTTCCCAAACAGGCTTTCTCTAATTACTTCTTTATCAATGAGGCCTACAG
The DNA here is from genome assembly GCF_001936625.1 of Domibacillus antri. GTDB lineage: Bacteria > Bacillota > Bacilli > Bacillales > Domibacillaceae > Domibacillus > Domibacillus antri. The sequence continues at coordinate 44,687 of NZ_MSDU01000006.1, forward strand.
GTCTGGAGACAACCCCTACACTTCGCATCGAAAGAGATGATTTATTCTTTTTCTTTTCGATAATCTTTAATAACAATAAAGAAACTAAAATAGCCGGGCTCTCCATAATAACGACAAGAGCATTCATAAATCCTTCGTAGGATATTCCGTTTTTTCCGATGAACGAGATGGCAGCTCCATAAGTGACAATACTGACAGAACCATAGGTGGCTGCTAAACCAATCGAGTTTTTAAGGTCCATTTTCATGAGACGCGTGATATAAAGCGTAATTAACGGAATAGCCATTCCTAGAAATAGTGCACCCATAATTGGTTGAATAACTGATTCAATGGAATAATGAGATAATTCAATCCCGCCTTTTATTCCAATCGCAATTAAAAGATAAATACTCAACGCTTCGCTCAGCCCGCTTGGAAATTTCAAATCTGATTTCACTAAAGCCGCTATAATTCCTAACACAAAAAATAACACGACTGGCGATAACAAATTTTGCACGATGATTTCTGACATGTTCTTTCCTCCTAAGATCTCGTTGCCGGTTTATCTTCAACGAACCAGATGGTTTTTCGAAAATCTCCCTTTTTCATCTATTTTCATTAAATGTTTTTCTCAAAATCATTATATAACTTAAACACCATTACCCGATCGCCGCTAAGTGTGCTTATATCAGTGTGAAAACTTTTCACTTTTTCCCCAGTTAAATTGAAGATAATTTCCTTTAGTCCATCTATGCCTGATTCAATCAAATCAGATCGCATCCTTTTGATTGATAACGCTCCCTCTTTCGTTTCGCAAAGTGCATATTCAGCGGGTGTTAAAATACCACGTAACGTCACAATAATCATATCACGCAAAATATCCGTCTTAACTGATACGGAACCACGTCCAAGAAAGTCTTTCTCCCATTGAGTTAATGCTTTACTGATTTCTGATTCAATAGACCCTTTTGATTTGTTCATCATAATTCCTCCTAACAAAAAAAATCGGTATATTCCCCACCTAGTCTCCTAGGTAAGAAATATACCGATTTATCTTATTTCTTTTCTTCTTATGTTTTATAGGTTGCTTTTTCATACAGTCAATAGAAATGATTAACAGTATGCTAAAGCCTCTAGACAATTAGAAGTTAAAATAAAAATCTCTCGGTTATTAATATTATTTACACTTTAACTGTAATTAAACATTATGTCAATGATTTTTTTGGTCATAATTTAGCCTGTTTTATGAACTACATGATTTTACCGGTTATCGATCTTCTCCGGATACAAGTCATGGTTCATCATCCGGTACTCAGCCATTTTTTCGTACTTCGTGCCTGGACGCCCGTAGTTCGTGTACGGATCGATTGAAATGCCGCCACGCGGCGTGAATTTACCCCATACTTCAATGTAGCGTGGGTCCATGAGTTCCACAAGGTCGTTTAAGATGATGTTCATGCAGTCCTCATGAAAATCGCCATGGTTGCGGAAGCTGAACAAGTACAGCTTCAAGGATTTGCTTTCGACCATTTTTACATCGGGAATGTAGCTGATGTAGATGGTCGCGAAATCCGGCTGCCCAGTCATCGGGCACAATGACGTAAATTCCGGGCAGTTAAATTTCACGAAATAATCGCGGTTTTGATGTTTATTGTCAAATGTCTCTAGGACAGATGGATCGTAATCAAATATATATTTTGTGCCTTGATTGCCGAGCAGTGTAATGTCTTTTAATTCGTCTTCTTTTCGTCCAGCCATGCCGGAGCCTCCTTTAATACCAATTTCTTTTCATTATAGCAGACCCGCTATACAATGAAAAAAAGGAGTGATTCAAATGGAGCCCATCACGTCATACGCGGAATTTTCTGACGTTCTTTTATCAAACGAAGCAGTATTATTATATGTATCCAGTCCCGGCTGTTCCGTCTGCCATGCGCTCTTGCCTCATGTCGAAACATTGCTGCGGGAATTTCCAGACGTGGAAGCGTTTCATGCGGATACGGCCGAATCGCCTGAAATCGCCGGACAATATACCATTTTTACGGCCCCGGCGTTGCTCTTTTTTATCCATGGGAAAGAAATATTTAGAATGGCGCGGTTCGTCCCGCTTGAAGAATTAAAAGAAAACATCACGAGCGCATTAAAAATGATTTGACAAAAAATTGTCACATCATTCAAAATAAGAGTTGTGGAAAGGAGATAGGTACGTGACATTATTGAAAGACATTTTATCGTTTAACGAAACATTTGTAGAAAATAAAGAGTTCGAGAAATTTGCAACGGGTAAATTTCCGGATAAGCGTGTCGTTATTTTGACGTGCATGGATACACGTTTAGTTGAACTGGTAACAGAAGCGATGAACTTCAAAAACGGTGACGTGAAAATTGTCCGCAATGCCGGCGCAATGGTCAATCATCCATTCGGTTCGATTATGCGCAGCCTGCTGGTTGCGGTGTATCAGCTTCAGGCGGATGAAATACTTATTGTCGGTCATCACGATTGCGGTATGGGTTCTCTTTCAAGCGGTGCAATGTTTGACGCGATGAAAGAACGCGGTGTCCAGCAGGAAGTGATCGATACACTCCGTCATGCCGGCATTGATGTCGATCAGTGGCTTCAAGGCTTTAGCAGTGTGGAAGAAAACGTGGCGCATAGCGTGAATATGGTGAAAACACATCCGCTTATGGTTCCTGATATTCCGGTACACGGCCTTGTGATTGATCCCACAACAGGCAAACTCGACCTTGTTGTCGATGGATACAGCAAAGAAGCGGCCCTTTAAGGAACCGCTTCTTTTTCACATTATTCCTCCATTGTTGATAAATCACCCGTCGGCAAACCAAGTTCCCACGCTTTCAACACTCTTCGCATAATTTTGCCTGATCTTGTTTTTGGCATCGATTCACGTACTTCAAACAATCTTGGTGCTGCATGAGCCGCAAGCTTCGTTTTAACGTGCTGGCGAATTTCTTCAAGCAGCTCCTCGCTTTCCTCAAAGCCCGGACGCAGTGTAATAAAGGCTTTGATGACTTCACCGCGAATCGGGTCCGGTACGCCTATCACACCGGCTTCCGCTACCGCAGGGTGCTCAACCAGCTTGCTTTCAACTTCAAACGGGCCGACACGTTCACCCGACGTATTAATAACATCATCGACACGCCCTTCAAACCAGAAATAACCGTCTTCGTCTTTATACGCAGAATCTCCTGTAACAAACCAGCCATTTAAAAAGTAGCTTTCATATTTCTCATCATTGTTCCAGATTTTTCTCATCATCGCCGGCCATACCGGTTTAATGGCAAGGTTGCCCATCCGGTTTGGTGGAAGTTCTTCCCCCTGATCCGAAATGATCGCCATTTCAATGCCCGGCAGCGGCTTGCCCATCGAGCCCGGACGCATTACATTGCATCGAAAGTTCGCACAAACCGATGAACCGGTTTCCGTCATCCACCAGTTATCATGAATGCGCAAATCAAGCGCCTCCGCTCCCCAGCGGATGACTTCAGGGTTGAGCGGTTCACCAGCTGACAAGACGTGACGAAGCTTAGAGAGATCATATTGTTTCGGCAGCTCATTCCCCGAGGCCATCAATAAACGAAAAGCAGTCGGCGCACTAAACCAGACTGTTACCCCATATTTTTGCAGCGTCTCGAACCAGTCTTCCGCTTTAAAACGTCCGCCCCGCAGTACATTCGTCACTCCGTTCAGCCACGGTGACCACATGCCCGCTGACGTTCCGGTTACCCAGCCGGGATCTGCTGTGCACCAGTACACGTCATCCTCATGCAAATCATATGTCCATTTTCCGGCTAAATATTGGTGAATCATTGCATCATGCACCTGCAAAACGCCTTTTGGCTTCCCTGTTGACCCGGATGTATAGTGGAGGACAAGCCCGTCTTCCCGGTCGACCCATTCGATCACGTAATCGGCTGAGTGGCTCAACAATTCATTATATGAAACGAGATGATCACCTGTTAATCCGCCGTCTCCCACAACAATAATCCGCTCAAGTGCCGGCAGCTCTTCAAAAGGAATACGCGATAATAACTCCGGCGTCGTCACAATCGCTTTTGCACCGCTGTCTTCCAGCCGGTCTTTCACTGCTTCTTCCATAAACGCTTCAAACAACGGTCCGGCAATGGCGCCTATTCGGATAATGCCAAGCATGGCAAAATACAGCTCCGGGCTACGCGGCATAAAAATAAAGACGCGGTCCCCTTTTTCAACGCCAATTTTCTTTAACCCGTTACCAAATCGGCACGAATTTTCTTTCATTTCTTCATATGTATATTGCTCATCACGAATGCCATCTGAAAAATAAAGTGCGGTCTTTTCGGCTTTTCCTTCTTCCACATGACGGTCAATCGCTTCATGCACCATGTTTACCCGGCCTGTGCTAAACCATGTAAAGTGTTCAGAAACCTTCCCCCAATCCGCCTCTGTAACCGCTTTCTTATAGTCGCGCAAATTAGCACCGTCCGGCAATGCCGCCATCTCTGTTCCAAATACAACTCCCATCATTGATCCCTCCCTTGTTGTATAACAGCCAATTTCATTATATCACAGTTCGTACGTTAAAAGGATAACGAATATACTTGAGACAAGCGTCAAATTCAAAAAGAGAGCCACGTCTCATCGCGGCTCTTCTCATTATCAAAATTGTCTATTCCAATGACGATGTTCCGCGAGTGCATTCAGGAATGTGTCAGCAAAGTCTTTTGACGGACTCGTTTCAGAAATCAGACCGGAATCAGCAGGTAAGTCAGCAATGAAGTCCACACCATCATGCGTCGCACCAATGGTTTTATAATGGCTGAATGCTTCATGCATGAAAGAAACAGCCTGTTTTTTTGCTTTTGGGTCTTCATTTAATCCGCCCGCGGCATACACTGCGTCAAACAGCACAGAATCAGCCGTCAGGAATGTGTGGTCCACTTCGATTTCTGTTCCGTCATCACCCTTTAAAACGCCTTGCTTATTGCTGATGATTTCCGGACGCGTACCCGCTTTTTCAAATTCTTTCGTGATCTTGCTGACATCTTTACCATGAAAGCCATTTCCTGCAAGAATGGCAATTTTCCGCGTGGCAACACCCTTTATTTTATTTTTTTCCATACTTACAGCCGGCGATTCTTTTGTCACATTCGATTCTTCCACATCTTTTGGCGGATTCACGCCGACGGCATCCGCTACTTTTGCCGCGAGTGCTGCATCAATGCTGCCAATCACATTAACAGACTGCTGGCGGATGTCTTTGCTTTTTACTTTCCCGATTTCAAAGCTGAACGCTTCTGTAATATGTTCTTTTTCGACATCGGTCATGCTGTTCCAGAACATTTTCGCCTGCGAGTAGTGATCCTTAAAACTGTCGCTCCGGCGCTGTACTTTTCGTCCCTCTACTTTTTCCTGATAATGGGCGTGGCCGCCTTCTTCTTCCGATGCCGGTGCAGGCGTATTATTGTCGATCGAGTTTTTATGGTAACTGACCGGCCCTGTATTAATGGTCATCCGTCCGTATCCGTCACGCTGATTGTTGTGATATGGACAAACCGGCCGATTGATTGGAAGCTCATGAAAGTTTGGGCCGCCAAGGCGAATTAGCTGCGTATCTGTGTATGAGAACAAACGGCCCTGCAAAAGCGGATCATTTGAGAAATCGATCCCCGGCACGACATGCCCCGGATGAAATGCGACTTGCTCTGTTTCTGCAAACACGTTATCCACGTTTCGGTTCAGCGTCATTTTCCCGATTATTTTTACCGGCACATCTTCTTCCGGCCACAGTTTTGTCGGATCTAGAATATCAAAGTCAAATGAAAATTCATCCTCTTCATCAATCATTTGAACGCCCAGCTCGTATTCAGGGTAGTCACCCATTTCGATCGCTTCCCAAAGGTCACGCCGGTGGAAATCGGGATCTTTCCCGGCTATTTTTTGTGCTTCATCCCAGACAAGCGATTTCACGCCGAGAACCGGTTTCCAGTGGAATTTGACAAAGCGCGCTTTCCCCTGTTCGTTAATAAAACGGAATGTATGGACACCGAAGCCCTCCATCATCCGATAGCTGCGCGGAATGGCCCTGTCAGACATGTTCCACATGACCATATGAGCTGCTTCTGTATTATTTGAAAAGAAATCCCAGAACGTATCATGTGCCGTTGCCGCCTGAGGCATTTCATTATGCGGTTCCGGTTTAAAGGAGTGAACGAGATCGGGAAACTTAATCGCATCCTGAATGAAAAAGACCGGAATGTTATTTCCGACTAAATCATAGTTGCCTTCTTCCGTATAAAATTTCGTCGCAAAGCCACGGGCATCACGCACTGAATCCCCTGAACCGCGGGAACCTGCCACTGTTGAAAAACGGACAAATACAGGCGTTTTAACAGAAGGGTCCTGCAAAAAGCCGGCTTTTGTATATTCTTTCATCGATTGATACAATTCAAAATAACCATAAGCCGCAAATCCCCGTGCGTGCACAATACGCTCCGGAATACGTTCATGATCAAAATGGGTCATTTTTTCACGAAAATGAAAATCTTCCATTAACGTTGGACCGCGCTCGCCAGCTTTAAGAGAATGTTCACCTTCAGACACTCGAACACCTTGGTTTGTCGTCAGCTTCTCTCCTTTATTGTTTACACGAAACTGCTCTAACTGCTTATCCTTGCTGTTTTCATTGTTTGCCATTTTTTTACCCCTCTCTTCGTTAAGGATGAAAATGCGGCGTGCTTCCGCCGCGCCTCCATGAACTGCATCCTGCAGAAATAACGGATATGAATTACACTTTATGATACGTACCACTCTTCTAAAGGAATGAAACACCTTCTTTGGTACTAATTCACATTCATCTATTTTCATAAATCTCGTTTTTTTCTATAAAAATCCCTACTATTCTTTTAAAAAGAACTGGAATTGTTCAATCATTCAGACCATTTCCTCAATTTGGTGAATCCTCAAATTTAAGGATGTTTATTCCAAACTATCATGCTAAAATAAAGCTGAATTTTCTAATAGGTGGTGGATTATGGTCAAGAAAAGATTGTTCCCTTTTTTCGCCGGTTTACTTGTTTTTTACTTACTGAGAGAATCATATTCTTTCGCATCAGCAAACACCGTTCAAATCGGAGTGGACAATGCGAACATACGCAGTGAGCCATCGATGAATGCCAGTGTCATCGGCAGCGCGAAACGAAACAAACAATTTCGTGTGTTGAATGAAAAGTACGATTGGTATCAAATTCAGCTCTCTGGTGGAAAAAAGGATGGGTAGCCGGGTATATTGTTACCAAAAATTCAAGCACACTGCCGGCCAGAGACTTAACTCTTCAAACAGGGATCATTACAGGTGAACGGGTAAATGTGAGAGAGAAGCCTTCTTTAACGGCATCGATTATCGGACAAGTAAATAATGGGGATCAAGTCAGCATCTCATCTGAAAAAAATGACTGGGTTAACATTCGATATCAAAATGAAACAGCGTGGATAAGCAGTCAATTTGTCGAAACACAGTCTGCTCAAAGAACGCCGTCCGCCGGCGGTTTTGCTTTTATAACGAATGATGGAACGAATATACGGACAAGCCCATCCACCATTTCAGCTATTATTGTTCAAGGGACTCAAGGAGAACGTTATCCAATTATCGGACAAGAAGGGGATTGGTACAAAATCAGCTTGGCAAGCGGGAACAAGGCCTATGTAGCCAGTTGGCTTGTCTCCACTTCGAATAAAACGAGTTTGACGGCAGCAGATTCGAACAGCCTGAAAGGAAAAGTGATTGTACTTGACCCGGGCCATGGCGGAAAAGACGGCGGCACAACCGGCACATTCGGTACACTGGAAAAGCATGTAACACTGCAGACTGCCAAACGATTGGCCGGCAAACTTCAGGAGGAAGGGGCCTCTGTCGTTTTGACAAGATCCAGCGATCAATACATATCACTTCCGTACCGGACCGATCGCGCTTATAATCATCATGCAGATGCTTTTATCAGCCTTCATTACGATGGGTCACTCGACACAAGTGCTGCGGGCTTTACTGCCTATTACTATCATCCAGGTCATAAACTGCTCGCAGAAAGCATTAATCTTGGCCTTACCCATACATTGCCCGCTAAAAACCGCGGCACGCGAAATGGAGACTATTTTGTTTTACGTGAAAATAACCGGCCGGCTGTTTTGCTTGAACTTGGTTATTTAACAAATCTAAATGAAGAATCATCAATTGTCACTTCGTCTTATCAAAACCTTGTGACAACCGGCGTTTATCGTGGACTTGTGTCCTACTTTTCTAAATAAAAAAGAGTTCCGGAAGCATTGCTTCCGGAGCTCTTTTTATTGTTAATAAATTCATTCAAACACTTCAGCCAATGTGATTTAAAATTCTCTTGAATGACCCGGCAGTCTTTGAACTTTACTGTTTTCCGAAATCCATTTTTTGATAGCGTCCACGGATGACCTCATATACACCGTATAATATTAAACCAGCCGCAGCTACACCCAGCATAAGCTTTCCATATGGCTGGGAGGCCAGTTCTGCCAGCGCGCCGCCTAGTCCTTTCGCTTCATCTGGATTGGCTGTAACCGCCGTTCTGATAAAGAAATAACCCGTCATGGCGAGCACAACACCACGCGCCGCCAGCCCTGCTTTTCCAGAATTGCGGGCAAGGCGCACTTCCTTGCCGTTCATTTCATGTATTTTGAAATATTTCATAAACCTTTCTTTCAATCCACGATACAATTCAATGATTCCATATGCGAGAATGATGAGTCCGACAATACCGATGAGCCACTGCCCAAATGGCTGCGCTAATAGCTTGGCCGAAAGCGTTTTTTCTGTACCACCGCTGCTTCCGCCCGCAATCATCGCAAGCTTCAATGCGGTTAACGCCAGACTGCCATAAATGACTGCGCTGACAAGATATGCGATCCGCTTGATCATGCCTTTCGCATCAGTTCCGTTATGTTCAACATCTTTTACTGCTTTTATAATCTCCCAAATCATATAGCCGATTAATCCGATGCCGATCATCCATAAAAGCAGCTTGCCGAATGGTTCATCCGCTATAGCAGACAGCGCACCGCTTGTTCCGGTCGTACCGCCGCCTTTTCCCGCTGCGGCCAGCAGGGCAAGAATCCCGACCATCGCATAGACGATCCCTTTTGCCATATGCCCCATCCGTCCAAAGCGGCGGACCCATGGCTTTACTTCTTCCGCTTTCTTGTTCATCTTTGTCACCTCTTTACACTTCACTACTTCTTACTTCCCATTCGGGATGAACAATGAAACACTTTTTTAATTTAAGTGAGGTAAAGAGGATTCATTCTTATTTCATTGGATTGGGCCATCCAGCCGCCATCATCGACCGTCCGGACAATCTCCCCTTATTTTTCAAAGAAAGAGATTTGAGAGCCGCCTTTTCTTTTCGACTTGTATAAAAGCCTGTCTGCTTCCGGCATCATTTTTAAAGCCTGCACACTGGCTGTATCCACTAATCCGGCTGATAAGAGGATACCATTCACCATGTCATTTTGGTATTCAGCACTTTTTTTCACAATCATTTCCGCAAATGGATGTGCTTTTGTAACCGGTATATTTGGGAGTAAAACTCCAAATTCGTCCCCACCGAAGCGAAAGCCATATGAATGCTCCGGGACTATTTCTTTTACAATGGAAGCAATCTGTTGAAGAACACTGTCTCCTGCTTCATGACCAAATTTATCATTAATCTCTTTAAATTTGTCGAGGTCCATCATTAAAAAAGAATGGACCCCTTGCTGAATCCATTTAGATGTCAAAACCCGATTCCAGTAAATCCGGTTGTAGAGACCGGTCAAAGGGTCTGAAATGAGCAGTTTTTCCATATAGATGGAGTATGATAAAAGGGAAGCGAGTCTTTCAAGGGTGTTCACTGTTTGCTGATCATATTCGTCTATACAGCTGTTAAGTGAACAGAGTGTACCGAAGAAAGTTCCGTCTTTTAATACAATGGGAACGCCTGCGTAAGAACCAATATTCATTTCATACGTAGAGTCGAGATGTTTCGTCCGTTCATCTTTTGCCGCATCTTCTATAATGACCGGCAGGCGGTTTTTATACACCTTCTGACAATACGTATCTTTCGTCAACACAATCATGCCATCCTGGATATGAATATCGCTTTTTACAAGCGTTTTCATAAGCTGCAGACGCTCTTCATCCATGAAACTGATGTAAAAAGTCTGCTCACCAATTAGATCATTTGCCAGTTTTAAAATATCGGTAAATACTTTTGAGAAATCCGTTTCTGCAATGAGTTTGTCAATCATGTTCAGCACCTTCCAATCACCAGGGAAGTTTCACCTTTTTTTCTAGTATAAACGAATCCTCCTAAAGTAACAGCCATTTTTATAAGAAAAAAGCGAGCTATGAACAGGCTGACTTTACGTTTCTCTAATAAGAAAATAATTAAAGCAGGGCGCCCGATTGCGGACAAGCGAGAAACAGCATCACAAAAATCAAGGCTGTACTGATCGTGGCTAAATCACTTTTTCCATATTAAACGCAAGTTATGGTTAGTTAAATGGAATAAGCGAAGGCTGCTTCCACCATCTTTTGCAGGTGAAAGAGCAAAAAAAGTCTGCACCCTGATGAAAGGAGCAGACTTTAGTACTGTTTATTCAAATAATGTTGGCAATTGGGTAACCAATGTATAACCGCCCATTGCGGCCATAAGCACTACAACAAGCACGCCGGCGCCCGTCATCCAGATCGGGTGGCGGTAATCACCGACGATTGATTTTTTATGCGCGGCAATCAGCATGACGCCGAGCGCAATCGGCAAAATCAACCCGTTTAACGCACCCGCCAAAATAAGCATTTTCACCGGACGGCCGATACTCGCAAAAATACCCGTTAATAATAAAATAAAGCCGACAATAATATATTTATGATATTTTTCGAGAGACGGATGGAACGTGCGGATAAATGACACAGACGTATAGGCTGCGCCAATGACCGAGGTGATTGCCGCCGACCACATGACGATACCAAAGCCTGCAGCCGATATCTCCCGCAGCGAGCTGGAATACTGAAGCCTGAGGATTATCAGGGTTTAAAGCGAATTTTCTTTTTTCATCCTCTTTTCCCCTTTTCAATCGATTTAATTTGAATCCCTTCTTCCTGCAGCTTTGTCCGGATGAATTGGGCAAATGACAGCGCATGCGCACCGTCACCATGAATACAGACGGTTTCCGCGTTTATTTGTTTATCCGAACCGTCCGTTGTGCGCACTTTCCTCTCTTTGACCATTCGAACAACCTGCGAAGCCGCTTCCTCCGTATTTGTAATTAACGCATTTGGCAGACGGCGTGATGTTAATAGACCGTCCGGCGCATACGTCCTGTCCGCAAACACTTCATTTGCAGTAATCAGTCCCGCTTCTTTGCCTGCTTGAATCAGTTCACTGCCAGCAAGACCGTATAAAATAAGTTCCGGGTCCGCATCCGCGACAGCAGAAGCAATCGCACGTGATAAATCTGCACGTGCTGACGCCATATTATAAAGAGCACCGTGCGGCTTTACATGATGCAGAACCGTTCCTTCTGCTTTTGCAAAAGCGGACAAAGCGCCAATTTGATACAATACCATCGCATATACTTCTTCCGGTGAAAGCGCCATATCACGCCGGCCAAAGCCCGATAAATCCGGAAATCCCGGATGGGCGCCAATGGCGACACCGTGTTTGGCGGCGAGATGAACCGTCCGCTTCATGACATCCGCATCGCCCGCATGAAAGCCGCACGCAATATTGGCCGACGTAATATAAGGCATCATCTCTTCATCACGTCCGATCGTGTAAGCGCCAAAGCTTTCCCCCATATCGCAATTCAAATCAATTTTCATCTATTCAACCTCCTCTTCTTTATGAACTTACCTTTTTTCTGCGCCCAGCTCTGTCGAGATATGCCGGGCTGCGTTCATCAATTTATCAATCATATTGCGCACATGCGCTTCGTCACGAAACCGGACTTCAGGACCGACAAGGCTAATGCCGGCCACCGCATCTCCTTTATGATTAAAAATAGGCGCTGCAATGGCCGAGGAATGATCCTCCAGTTCTGAATGACTAATGGACCAGCCTGCTTCTCTCGTTTCTTTTATTAAGCGGCGCAATTCATCCTTATCTTTCGGCGTTCCTTGTGCGTATGGGACGATCTGGAAAGAATCGATCAGCCGCTCCCGTTCTTCCCGTTCGGTAAATGACAATAAAATGCGTGGACAGGCTCCCCCATAAAGCGGCGCACGGCGGCCAATTTGCGTATAGACCCTCACACGCTCCTGCGTATCTACTTTTTCAATATAGACGGCATCATTCCCATCCCGAATGACCAAATTAACAGCTTCACCTGTCTCTTTTCGAAGCTCTTGCATGTATGGCAGCGCAATGGAGCGAATATCCAGCCGTTCTGCCACAAGATTTCCAAGCGCCAAAAAAATTAAGCCGAGCCTGTATGTCCCGTCCTTATCCTTTTCCAAAAAACCGAGTTCCAGCAGTGATTCCGCCATCCGGTAGGCTGACGTTTTGGGCAGCTCTGTTTTTTTCATAATTTGAAGCAGTGTTAATTTGTCTTCGTCAAAAAAGAGACGGATAATTTCCATTGATTTTAATACGGTTTTATTCATTTATTGCCCACTTCCGATTCCGACTATCATGTTGCTCCATGATATTCACCATTTCATGCAGTTCATTCATTTTCAACATGACTTTTTCTCCCTGTATTTTGTTTTTATAATGACCATTCTTTTAGTGAAAGCCCCGTTTTAACAGCTTCTATATCTTCCTCCCGCTTCAAATAAAGCTGTTCGGCTTCTTCAAGTGAAATTTCGGTAAAGCGAAGTTTTGCACCGGGTTTTAACTGTGCCACAACCGGCAAATCAACCGATGCAATTTGCGCGATTCTTGGATATCCGCCTGTCGTCTGCCGGTCCGCCAGCAGGACAATCGGGTTGCCAGCCTGCGGCACTTGAATTGTCCCTTCCGCTACAGCTTCTGACAGAAGTTCAAACGACTGTTCCAGCTGCAGCTTCGGACCCGACAGCCGGTAGCCCATCCGGTCCGACTGATGTGTAATTTGAAACGATTGATCAAAAAAAGAGGCTTTGCTTGAAGAAGAAAATCGCTCGAACTCCGCTCCTTTTATCACACGAACAATCCGCTCGCCCGCATTCAAAAGATGGCCCGCCGGAACGTACCAGTCAACGGATTGAAAGGACCGTTCCCCCAATTCCTTTTTTAAATAATGAAACAAACGGGACGCTTCCCTCGTTTTATGTTGAATTGGCAGCACGTCTCCCGCCTGCAGGGCACGACCATCAAATCCGCCGATACCGCCCCGCAAATACGTGCTTTTGCTGTTCATTACTTCCGGTATCTCAAAACCGCCGGCTGCTGCCACATAAGCGCGGCAGCCTGATTGACAGGCGGTAAACTGTAGAATACTTCCTTTTTTAATAAAGACCGGTCTCCATAAAGGAACAGACGCTCCTTCGATCACCGGACCTAAATTTCCGCCGGTAATCGCAATCAATGAATCTTCCTCAAACTGTAAGGATGTTCCCATCATCGTCACTTCAATCGCGGCTTCTCCTTCTTGATTGCCGACTAATAAGTTAGCCATTCTCAATGAGAAAGAATCCATCGCACCGCTGACAATGACACCATATTTTTGATATCCGTATCTGCCCAAATCTTGAATGCTTGCAAGCAATCCAGGACGAATGACTTTTATACTCATCGCGTCGTCTCCTGATAATGTTCATATTCTTCTACTGTGATCGGTACAAATTTCACCACATCACCGGAAGCAAGAAGACTCGGGGGATTATGTTTTGGATGGAAAAGTGCTGCAGGGGTACGGCCGATCAATTGCCAGCCGCCAGGCGTTGAAATCGGGTACACACCGGTTTGGTTGCCTGCGATACCGACGCTGCCGACCGGTATCGATACACGTGGAGAAGAGCGGCGCGGCGCGGCAATTTTTTCTGAAAGCCCGCCCAAATAAGGAAAGCCCGGCGCAAATCCAATCATGTATACAAGATACTCTCCGCTTGAATGAATCTCGATCACTTCCTCGACTGACAGATTGTTCTCTTCCGCCACAAACGGCAAATCAGGTCCGTATTCCCCGCCGTAGCAAACAGGTATTTCCACGATGCGCGGTTTTTCTTCCTTTTCTTCAACGAGCTGCTTCATGATTTCTTCCATCATAAAACGCACAAGTTGAAAAGGAGATGAATTGTTTTCTGTATCATATGTGCGCTTTACAATGAGCGGATTGTAAAAAACCGTCACACTGGCAAATGCGGGTACACATTCTATAAACCCGGTGAAAGAATGCTTTTCACTCAATATGGTTAATGCTCTCACTTTTTTATGTACAGCCGTATTAATCTCCGTGCCCAATTGAATCACGAGCGCGGAGTCTCCGAGCGGTTTCATTTCAATCTTTTCTTTGTCCAATCCTATCCGTTGATTCATTCTTTCTCACCACCTAAAGTTCCGAATTTCGAAACCGTTATTCTTCATATCGGAATATAGAGTTATTGTAATTATCTGAAAAATAAAATGCAAGAAAAATTTCAATGGAAACAAAAAGAGCTGCCCTAAGTTGTTCACTTAATAGGCAGCCTTTTATACATTATGAATATGGTTAACTTTACAGCGCTTGACGCTTCGTTTATATACCTTTCTTTGTATTTACCACTTTCCCATAACGGTAATAAACAAATATTGCCGATACACACCCGATCACGGCAAGAAAAGCATCAAATATAAAGATAATGGCTATATTTCCACTTTCTTACAACAACCCAGTGACAAGCGGCATCACAATGGACGCAAGACCCGCAGCCGTTGCCGATTGCGGAAATAATATAACTGATCCCCGCTTTATCTGTCTCCCACTGCTCTGAGAGAGCCGCCATATTCGATGACAGCATAATATTCACCATACCGAGTAAAAAATAGTTCACATAAAGACCGGAAGCTGATTTTATGTATGGATTTCGAATAACAATGACCTCCTTTTTTCAAATATTTTTCCATTATAACAAAAAAGTCCTGCCCATTGTAAATGGACAGGTTCGTTTTCTGCAAATAAATTCACACCTGGTGTATGCCGGTTAAGTTCTTCAAGCAAACGCTCTTTTTCTTTTAAATTCCCACACTTAGAGGACAGCTCCACTTTATTAATTCTTTTTCCACTCTTTCAGTTCAAGACGACGCACGCTGTGAGTGACAATTGGATCGTTTTCCGCAAGTTCAAGCGCTTCTTCATAAGAGTCAGCGATATATATGACAAGTCCGCCTGAATCATCGCCAAACGGTCCTCTCGCAAATACTTTCCCCTTCTCTTCAAGCTTCTCCAAATACTCCACGTGCAGTGGACGTACTTCATTGTTTTTCTCAAGATCAATCATATGTAACAGTGCTGCGTAATAAGCCATCCTTCTTCCTCCCTTTCCTATCTGAATACTCTGTCAGTATAACAGAAAAATGGACAATCAAGCTAACAGGTTCGTTATCAATCTCTTGAACGAATGCACCCATTAGTTTAAAAATCGGATATGATATTTATTTTTCATTTAATTGTTATTTTAGACATACTTGCGGCCACATGATTCGTTGAATAACATCATTTTAACTCCCTCTACATTAACACAAAACTCCATTCTCAATTGCTTAAAATGGAAATAAAAATCCGCCTTTGCTTCGAGAACTTTTTTTTAAGGGCATACTCAGGTTGAACAGTATGACGAACCGGATGAAATGGTGAAAATAATGTACTCATTCTGACAGACCCCTTTCTTTTTTCAACCAAAGTCACTTTGCAGATAGTATAATGAACTCAAAAAAGGTGTACATGAATGGACATAAAACATTTGCAGTATTTTATTGAAGTGACGAACTTCAATAGTTTTTCCAGAGCAGCGGACCACTTGTTTATTACCCAGCCGACCATCAGTAAAATGATCAAAAATTTAGAGTCGGAGCTCGGTGTTGAGCTATTTGACCGTTCCCGTAAAAAGCTGGTTTTGACGGACGCCGGACGCATTTTGCTTGAGCAGGCAAAGCTGGTCGATCAGGCGTTTCATAACTTGGAAACAGAACTCGACAATTTGCTTGAATTAAAAACAGGGCACATCCGGATCGGTCTCCCGCCTATTTTTGATGCGCATTTCTTCTTAAAAATTATTGGGTTATTTCATGAAAAATATCCGGGCATCACCTTTCAGCTTGTAGAAGACGGCTCAAAGAAAATTGAAGAAGCAGTGGAGCAGAATGAGCTTGATGTAGGCGTTATTGTGCTCCCGACTCAAAATGAATTGTTCGACCATTTCTCGTTTATGGAAGAAGATTTAATGCTTATTCTTCCAAGATCTCACCCGCTTTCGGATCGAGAGGAAATTCATCTTCAAGAGCTGGCCGCCGAATCGTTTATTTTATTTAATAAAGATTTTGCCTTAAATGACCGGATTATTTCTTCATGCAACAAAGCGGGCTTTCAACCGCATGTCATTTCTGAAAGCTCGCAGTGGTCATTTATTGAGGAAATGGTGGCTTCCAAACTCGGCATCTCGCTCTTACCTGAAAGCATCTGCCGTCACCTGAATGATCACGTCTGTGCCGTTAAAGTCAGCAATCCTTCCGTGAATTGGAATCTGGCGATTATATGGCGCAAAAATCAATACCTTTCTTATGCGGCCAAAGAATGGCTTCATTTTACAAAAAAACAGTTTACAATTCCAGACGATTCGCTTTAAATGGCATCGTCTTTTTATATGCGTATTATTCATATTTGGAAGCATTTACATAGATGAAAGCTATGCATTGAATGAAAAAGAACCATTTTACTTCCTTTTCAATCGGGCGTACACTAACAGCGTGATTCCAATATGGAAGGAAGTAAAAGCAATGAATGCTGCAAGAACGGCCATTAAAACGAGAGAAAGCCGCATTGTGCATACGGATCAAGTATTGTCATGCGATTTAAATAATTATCAAACCTTATTCGGCGGCGTGCTGATGAAAAAAATCGACAGTGTCGCCAGCCTTTCCGCACGTCGTCATGCCCGTGTGAAAGAATGCGTCACCGCTTCAACGGATTCGATCGATTTTCTTGATGCCATCCGGGAAAGTGATTCCCTTTGTCTTGAATCATTTGTGACGTACACAGGCCGCACATCAATGGAAATTTTCTGCAAAGTAATCGCCGAAGATATCATTACCGGCAAACGCCGCATCGCCGCAACGGCATTTTTGACATTTGTCGCACTTGATGAAAACAAAAAGCCCGTTGAAGTGCCTGGTGTCATTCCGGAAACAGAAGAAGAACAGTTTCTATACGACACGGCAAAGGACCGTGCGGAAATGCGGAAATTAAGAAGAGCCAAAAGTAAGGAACTTGCTGAATATCTTACATTGAAAAAACCGTGGGATCGATAAAAGGAGGAAAAGAGTATGATAGCCTCATTATGCAGTCTTGATGAGTTGCAAAAAGCAAAACGGGCACTGGACCAGCTAGAACATTCCTATCCATCCCTTTTTGAAAAAATGGTACATGTGATCAACTTAACCCGTGCTCTGCAAGTAAAATATCAGTATATGGGCTGCTTAATCATGGATGAAGACCCATCTGACTGCCTGCCGAATTTGCCGCATGGTTCAGTCCTTCATTTATATAAGAAAGAAGTACAGACATTGAAAAACGATATGGATGTAATTGCGCTGAAGCAAACATTCGCTTCCTTCAAAGAAGCTGGTTACGCCAAAATCAGCCTGCTGGCAATCGGCAGAACGCCAGAATCATTGATCGGCCCTTCCAGTGTAAAATAATAGAAAAAAGCTAAACCGCGTCCGGTTTAGCTTTTTTTACGGTTAATTTATTCCAGTATATATTGTTTTTTCACTGTCAATACAGCATATATTATTCCGATTCAACAGCACATACAAGGAATAATATGGTAAATAACTGATAATTCTGCAAACAGTACTAATTACTCATATTTTATTTATTTCTTTCATATTACAATAGCAGTAATACGACAAATTTTTTGGAGGTTCTGTATGAAAAAGAAGAGAAAAAAAGTAAGTGCTGCCGCTTTATCATCTTTACTGGCATTCAGCCTGGTAACACCTGTTTTAGCAAATGATCTGGATGATCGAGAGGCCCAAACAGTGACATTTAACGACACTACCTATATGGAATGGGTTGCTGAAAGTATTGGCCGTATGAAAATAAAAGGGGTTTTTCAAGGATATGAGAACGGACAGTTTAAACCGAATGAGCCAGTATCGCGCATGCAGTCCATCATTACGGCAGTCCGCTTATTAGGGCTTGAAGAAGAAGCGAAAAACGCATCGCTCAATGTTAAACTGCCATTTAAAGATGCAGATCAGTTTAACAGCCGGATGAAAGGATATATCATTGTAGCGCTTGATCAAGGGTTAATTGACTCGTCCGCGCAAAATTTGTCGCCTAATAAGCCAGCAGAGCGTGTATGGATTTCCAGCTTACTGGTACGGACGCTCGGTCTGCAAAATGAGGCTGCTCTTGCCAATACGGAAACGCTTGATTTTAAAGATGCGAAACAAATCCCTGCGTCACTCATCGGTGATGTGTATGTGGCCAGTAAATACGATATATTCTCTGGTAACGGAGCCGGTTTATTTTCGCCAAATACACCTATTACACGCGCGCAAATGGCAGCAGTATTAGACCGTACTTACGGCCAGCTTCTTGAAGAAAAAGGAGCAGCTACTGTTAAAGGAATCGTAACGGATGTTTCCACAAGTGACGGAACCATTACGGTGAAAACATTTAACGGCGAATCGGTAACATTCAGCGTCCCTGATAATGTTCTTGTACAATACCACAATCGTTTTATGGCGCCGGATCAAGTGTTAGCTGGTGACAACATAGAGCTTCAGGTTGAAAATAACGTCGTCGTGGAAGCGGCTATTTTTCCAGAATCTGTTCAAACAGAAGCCACTAATGGGATACAAAAAATTGAAATTGAGCTGGAACTGAAAGATGGCTCAGAGATTGAGATCGAATTCGAAAGTAAACGCGGGAATGTAAAAGCTGAAGTGAAAACGGACGGCGAAAAGTATAAAGGCGATGAAGCCATCACTCAAATTGAACAGTATTTAGCAGAATGGAATTTAACACCGGATATGACAGAGGAAGAAATCAAAACGATTATTTTATCTTCATTTGCCGATGCAGAACTGGATGAGATCAACATCGAACTCAAGTTCTCAAACGGAACAAAGCTGGAATGGGAACAAGATGGCGATGATGACGATCATGACGATGAAGGTCGTGACGATGATGATGACGACCGCCACCATGGAGGCCGCGACGATGATGAGAATCGTAATGATCGCACTGATGCTCCTTCCAATGACAACAACAATGGAAACCTTGAGAATCGTCCTGATGCTCCTTCCAATAACAACAGCAATCCTATCCGATAAATAAAGGAAATATAAGTATACACAAATGAGGGCTGTCCCGCAATCCAAAAAACCGGCTTGCGGACACCCTCTATTTTCTTAAAATTGAATATGGTTCATGTTGTTGTAAGCTGATCGACCAGTTTTTCAGCCGTTTTCCGGTACATGTTGCTCATATGAACAAGGGAAAGAATGTGCAAAACTTGTTCCAATTCTTTTGTATCCGCTTTAATTTCAGTTAATCGGCTTGTTACATCCTCTTTGAAATGGGCAACATTACTTTGGGCGATATCGAGGTATTGTCTGTAAAAGGAATCGATATCGATTTCGTTAATATTTTCATTAATCCCGTTGAGTGTCGTCTTAATATCGTTGATCGAAAGCGTCCCTTTCAACTGATAAATGAGGCTGATTAATAATAAATGCTCTTTTGAATATTTTTTTTGCTTAATCGGAAACAGCAGTTTTCCTTTTGCATAATTATTGATCATTGTTTTTGTCAACACTTTTTCCTCTTCGTTTCGAGTCGAACTGTTAAATGTATGTTCAAATAATTGAATGACCTGGTCCATATACAGATCAATATTTGGTATATCATCAGGTGTGAGCTGGTTTTCAAAATGAAGCTTGTTTAGTAGTTCAGTTAGTTTTTCCATATTTACACCTTCATTCTCGTTTACTTAAACTGTCTTTATTATAGATGAATATCAAAATTGTGTAAAACATAACCACATATTGATACCAAGAAGTCATTTTATGTGGTATTTAAAACAACATGTCACAATTTTATGTTTTAAATGAACATGAGCAGCATGGATTTCATGAAATTTTTCACATTTTTATGGTGCTTGTCAGCACAGCCCGCCTGGCACGAAAAAAAACACCGAATTGCCGGTGTCTTTTTACGTTACTTTGTTCATTAAAAGCTTTCCATTTTCACTTCTATTATTACTTGAATACTAAAACGATAAGGAAATCTGTATTCGCGAAAATCTTCGAATTAAACGGATCATTTTATCCTTTTAGCAGCTCTCATCCATTACTTATTGACCCAGCTGTTCAATATTCATACGAAGATCCTGCAGTTCTTGAATCGTTTTGAGTAACTCGGTGTTTTCAAATAATGCAGCGGGGTCAACAGCACCATTTTCCAGTTTCTCCAATATGTCCGTAATCCCCTCTTCAAGCTGACCGCTGTAATCAAGCAGCTGGCCGTGTATGTCTTCTGCTATAGCTGGTACTTCCATCTCCCGAATGTCATTAATCTCCTGCTGCATGTTCTCAAGCTGCGATTGAATATCTCGGGCAATGTCCGGATTGGATGCTGTCTCTTCTAACAGCGCTGGAACATCGCTTGCAAATTGCTGTGTTTCATTTAAAAAATCCGTCATCTCCGTCGCATATGTTAACGTATTATTCGCTTCATCCAGCAAACTGCACCCGCCAAGAATACTAGCTGATAGCCCGATTGCGGCGGCCCATTTCATCATAAATCGTTCCCTCCACTCATTTATATACATGTTATTGTACGTTTAAAGACAGCAAATGGATTCATTTTTTGAAAATCCGTTTGTTTATGAACGACGTCAAAAAAACCTGCTGGTCTGCAGGTTTTAATAAAGAGAGATAGTGCCATCCGAATTTAGACGGGCGTTAATATTATAGGCTGCAACGGCAAAGGTGTGCACGCGGCGGCCAATCTGGATCGTTGTGTCTTCAAAAACCGTATTCATTTTAATCACCCCGTCTTCCGGAACTTGAATACGCGTTTTTGAACCTGCTTCCGAGCCGACTTCATCAATCGTCACATTGCGTCCTGCTGTTATTTCCCCGCCCCGGCATACACCACGTATAAGTACATCGTTTCCTGTCCGTACTTGACAATGGTAAATACCTTGACCACTGACGACTAAATCACCGCTTGAATAAAGCGAACTGTTAATGGCATATGGAACCGTCAGACGACAGCCCGGCGCAGCCGGAATTCTGTACAACTCATATAATTCCCGCAGCTCTTCCGTTAAATCTTCGAGAGCGGCCACTTCATTTACCTGTTCTTTTGAAAGTGAAATAAATGTGCTGCGCAGCCGTTCTGCACAGTCGATCCATTCCTTTTCAAGCATTTTACTGTTATCATTCACTTTTGTGATAAACCGGCTTAAGATGCCGCTGAAATCCGTGTATTTCCGTTCCAGCAGCAGCCGGATCAAATAATGGAGCTGTCCCATTTGAAGCGCATTTTCATTTTCATGACGCACCATCATTAACTGTTTAATGGCGAGCATCATATGATCGAGATAATATAAAATCTCTTTTACTTTCACAACGAGCTCATCAATGATAATATTCGAGTTTCCTGCGCTGATCTGCGATGAAAAAACATTGTTCTCCACCGTTACCGACTGTCCCGCTTCAATCTTTGCTTTGGACACTGTTCCTTTTATAAACACTTTCCCGCCGGATTCGATTGTCATTGACTCCTGAACGCTGCCCTGCACACGGACATCACCGTAAAAATGAATGTTTCCTGACTCAAGGTCGACATCTTTTGCATGAACAAGTTCCTCCATGACATCCGCTTTTAATAGCATGCCCCGCCATTCAAGCTGCGGACGCCCGCCTTTCAGCGCGATGATTTTCTGATTTGTCAGGATGACATTCTTTCCGGTGCGCACCGTCACATCTTTCACCGGCTTCGGCAAAACCGGATTCCCAAGCAGATTTTCACCAGCCACACCCGGCACGGATGGAATCACTTCCGCAATGATTTCTCCTTCTTCCACATGCATAAACATATTTTTTTCACGATAGTCGACTTTCTCCGCTTCATTCCATGTCATATCATCGGGCTCTTGAACGAGCACATGAACATCCCCATTTAATCCTTCTTTCGGGTACGTTCCTTTCGCAATAATATAATCAGTCGAACCTGGATTTTGACACACATCCTTAATCACGTGCTTAAGAACACCATGGACAACTTGAAGCTCCTGCAGCCGGGCAAGCACTTTTTTCTCTTCAAGATCGTTTGACTCGATCACTTCTTCTTCCGCTTCAATCCGTAACGAGGCGGCCGGCTCTATATCTTTCAAATAGCGTTTCACTCGTTTACCTGGTACATAAGAAAGAACAGCCAGCATATCCTGTTCAATCAGCTGCACGTTCATCATTGACGCCACTACTTCATCTGTTATATGCACGGCAATATCGTCAAGTGAGGTTACAGCTGTCCGCTCTTGAATTTGCCGCCCGTTCACAACCACCCGTACATTATCTGCCGGTTCAATAATCGGATACCGCTGCCCCTCCGCTTTTACAAATACACGTCCATTTTGGATCTGCACCCACGATCCTTCTTTTTCAATCAGGACCGGTTCGTCACCGCCCTGAAACCCGTGTTCTACATGAAGATCATATGGATGTTCATCATCTCCTTTCAGCGAATCAATCATCTGTTCCAAATCAAATTCCTGTCTTTTGTCCGTTACCGGCACAGCAGCCGCTTTTTTCACTACGACGACTTCGGCAGGCCGTTTGCGGAGTCCAAATAAGCTTTTCGATGGCGAAGAAAGAACTGTTACCGTAACTTGATCCATTGTCGCATCAAGAAGAGATAAAGCGGTTTTTACTGCATCCTCGATCGTGTCCCCTTTAATTTGAATCGATGGTTCCAACGTTTTCACCCCTTACGTATTTTCTTTCAAATACATCCATTGGAAGCGGCCGATCCACAAAATAACCCTGAATGTTGAAACAGCCATTTTCCTTTAAGAAATCAGCCTGCCGCTTTGTTTCAACGCCTTCAGCTACCACTTCATAACCTAGGTTTTCTGAAAGCTGAATGATGGATTTTAATACCGCTTCCGCCTGTTCATCCTGTTCAACTTGATCAATGAAATATTTATCTATTTTCACTTTACCCACTGGAAAATGAATTAAATAGGAAAGAGTTGAGTAACCCGTTCCAAAGTCATCAACAGAAATCAAAATGCCTTTTTCACGGCAGCGAAGCAGGTTTTTGAAGGCAGTGCTTGATGTTGTCAGTTCTGTTTCTTCCGTAATCTCCAGTTCAATATACGACGCCGGAATACCAAATCGTTCAAGCAAATCAAAAAAATCAGTAAAAAAACTTTCACTTGATAATAGAAACGGGGTCACATTGAATGACACGCGCGGTTTAAAATCAAACTGCTCAATCCACTTTTTCATTTCCAAGAAAATCTCACAAAACATATAGCTGGTCAGTTTCAAAATATATCCATTTTCTTCAGCAATTTGAATAAATTCAGGCGGCGGAATAAATCCTAACTTCGGATGATTCCACCGCGACAGCACTTCCACACCAATAAGCACCTGTTCTTCTATATCCATTTGCGGCTGCAGGACGAAATAAAGACCTTTTTCTTTTAAATCACCCGCTAAATCCTGCTCAATGGTTAACCTTCTTTCCAGCTGTGTATACATTTCCTTCGCAAAATACACATACTGATTACCGTGCTGTCGTTTCGCTTCATACATAGCTGTATCCGCCATACTCATGAGGTCATTGAGCCGATCACCGTTTTCAGGATATAGACTGATGCCAATGCTGGCACTGATCGTAAAAGAGGTCAAATCATCAATGATAATTGGCCGTGCGAAAGACGATAAAACGCGGTCTGAAAACTGCTCAATTTCCTCTTTAGAGACAACACCCTTTTTTAAAATAAGAAATTCGTCACCGCCGAGCCGTCCAATGAAATGTTCCGGTCCGATTTTTTCTTGAAGACGCTTTCCGACTTTTTTCAACAATTCATCGCCTTTTTCATGGCCGTACATATCATTTATATGTTTAAATCCATTTAAATCAATAAATAACAGGGCAAATGGCTGCGGCTGATCAATTTCTGCTTGAATCGTTTTTGAAATGCTGCGGCGGTTCGGCAAGCCCGTTAAATAATCATGGTACGCATAAAAATGCAGGTTCTGCTCAGCTTCTTTCCGCTCATTAATATTGCGGAAATAGACGGAAATCCCCCCGTTATTTCGCGGATAGGCAACGACTTCAAACCACGTTTTCAAGGATTCATGATATTCTTCAAATCGGGTCGTCACACGCTCTTTCATTGTCTTTTGATAATTGGTATAAAATGCTTCATGAACAGCATCCGGATATTCAATCCAAATATTTTTTCCCAGCAGTTCTTTACTCGATTTATTCAATATAAGAGATGCTTCATTATTTAAATAGACAAATTCCCCTTTCTCATTTAACGAAAAAAACGCATCTGTCATACTTTCAAGTACATTTCTTAAAGAGTGTTTAGAAACCACTTCCACTGTTATATTTCTATGAATGACAATCGCGCCATCTGTTCCATCTTCAAAGGAAAAAGGTTTGATGACCATTTGAAACCAGCGCTCTTCATCCGGTGAATGACACGGATAAGCTAAATGCGCTTCTTCTTTTTCATCGCATAAGACACGAAGAATCATGTTATAGACGTCCGTACGGCCGGATTCCCGTAAGACCGTCAAATAGTTTAAGCCAACAGACGAAAACTCTCCGCCATTTTCTTTCCCAAACACTTCCCATGATTCATTCACCGCGATAATCGTGCCATCATTATTCAAAATCGCGACATGATCCGATAATAAATTTAACACATGCTGTAAATCTTGATTAACAGGAAGCACTTTTCCAACACCACCTTTTACGCCATTTTCCTTCAAATTCCGACATTTACACTACCACTATAGTACTATCATATTTAAAAAAAGAAAATACCCCCAATCACCACAGATTGGAGGTATTCTTCCCTTTATTCCGATATATCTTTTCTTTAAATAGTTTGAAAGACAGTAGACATTTCATCATTTTTGCAATTGCATCTATGCCCCTCCTGTCTGCAGCTCCGGCAAATTGTACATGCTGCAGACGTCCGATATGTCTTTCAGGTTAACCAGCTTTTCTTTTTCACACTTATTCTTTCTCTTCTTTCCGTTTTCCGCCGCGGAACACTTTCGCACTGCGGACATATTCCACATCTTTGACACCTTCGCGGAAATTGATGACACGTGCAATCGCAAAGAAATAATCAGACAAACGGTTCAAATACTTGAGTGTCACCGGATGAATATCGTCTTCCCGGCGCATTAAGGCGACGACAAGCCGCTCCGCCCGGCGTGTCACTGTTCGCGCCAAATGAATCGCCGCAGACCCTTTTGAGCCGCCCGGTAAAATAAACCGCTCCAGTTCTGGAGCTTCTTGAATGTATACATCAATTTTTTTTTCCATTTCTTCTATCGATTCCTGCTGCAGTTTAAAAGCACGCTTCCCATTCACGGTCGCAAGATCCCCGCCGCAGTCAAACAGCTCGTGCTGAATCGTTTCCAGATCCGCTAAAATATCTTTAAATTTCTCAGGATCCAGCTCTGTCACCGCCAGGCCGACAACCGAATTCAGTTCATCGACAGTCCCGTAAGCTTCTACACGCAAATCATCTTTTCCGACGCGTCCGCCGATAATGCTCGTGTCGCCTTTATCCCCTGTTCTTGTATACAGTCTCATTCCAATTCCTCCTTTATGGTGTCGGCAATCCCGTACCAGATTGTGTCCACACGGTGTGATGCCGCCGCTATATTCTGGAAACACCAGCCCGCCGCATCACGCCACATCCGGTCAAACGAATTCATCGGCACGATCCCTTTCATCATATCCGTTCCGATTAGCACGATGGTTCTGTCTTCTTTTGCCCAATGTTCCAGCTCTTTTTTAAACAATGCGCGCGCTTCAAACGCCGACCCGCTTTTTTCAAGAAGGATTCTGACATAGCGCTCAATGCCTTCCAAAACAACGATCTCTCCCATCAGTGCAGGGACCTGTTTCTCTTCATAAAAAGAATGCCATTGATGCAGTGTTTCATCCAAGTTATAAAATTTTTTCACCCATTGTTTCTTTCCGTTGAAGGCACCGCCTGTAATGAAATGCATCTTTCCCCACTCCTCATCGCAGCAACACTGCCCGTTAACTCATAGCCGTGTCCGTTATCCGATGTCCAGTCAGCAAACGATTTTTCTTTCGGCGCAAATTTGGACAGCAAATGACGAATCACACCGCCATGCGTCACGATCGCAGTCCGGCGGATACTCTTTTTCGACATTTCGGATAACACGGACTGAAACGCACCTTCTACCCGCGCCGCAAAGGAGGCATATGAATCCCCGCCCGGCACTTGAATAGTATAGTCATTCAGCCAATGACGATAAGCTGACATGTGCTCCAGTTCCGCGTGTGTTTTCCCTTCCCAATCCCCAAAATAAAACTCCCGTAAACCTTTTATTTGGAATGGGGTTTGACTCCAAAAAGCGTTTGCAGTTTGTACGCACCTTTTCAAATCACTTGATACGATCCAGTCGTATTCGGGCACTGGCATGCCCCGCAGTGCCTTTAGCCCTTCTTCTGTTACTTCCACATCGGAATAGCCGCAAAACTGCTTGTTTATATTGGCGCTCGTCACCCCATGGCGAAAGAGACCGACAACCACACGATCATCCATAAGCTTAATTCCGCTCCTTCCTGCGAGGCACCAAACAAGTCACCCGTTGCACCCCCGAATTCTTTTTCCATGCCCCTTTTAACGAGAACAAAATACACACATGAAAAGCTGAGCATGACCCAAAATAACGGCTGCGCCATGTAAAAAATAGAAAGCAGACCAAGAAAAGCAGCATATACATACGGCAGCGATCGTGAATGGCCTTTCTGAAAAAAATAGGCCAGCCCTTCTTCTTTCGCCGGTGGAACGTATTGTAAAAACAAGCCTGTCATCGTTTGTGCAAGAAATGGAATAACAAAAACGATCAGCGCATAATGGCTTCCGGCTTTAACCGTTTCATAAATAAATAAAAATTTTGCCGACAATAAAAGCACGAGTGCCAGCACACCGAATGCCCCGGCGCGCGGATCGCTTAAAATCGCCAGCCGTTTTTCGCGGTCCCGGTAAGAAAAATGGGCATCGGCCCAGTCCATCCAGCCGTCAAGATGAAGGCCTCCGGTCAGCACGATGGGCAGCAGCCAAACAATAAAAGCGGCGGCAAGCGGCGAAAACGGACTCCACTCGATCAGACACCAAAATACGCCCGCATAGATGATTCCTTTCGCCAGACCAAGCAAGGGAAACAAGTGAAGAACAGCCCTTAGCTCGGCTTTGTCCATCGGCAGCGTTTTATGAAGCGGAAGCACGGTAAAAAATTGAATGATAATGCCTGCTGCATATAGATAGGCTTTCATGATCGATTCTCCAAAATGTCTTCAAACACATCCCAGTCAAGATACCGGGCAAGATGCTGTGCAAGGGCATCATACGTGCTGTCGCGGTTTAAATCAACCACCGCCCGTTCCGGCAGTCCTTTCGCGCGTCGAATCCCGTTCAGCCACTCTGCCCTGAACTTATCGTTATAAAATAAATGATGCAAATACGTGCCGCACACTTTTCGATCCGCTGACATGTAGCCGTCTTTATGATCGGCGCATACCATAAAAGGTTCGCCTTCCACGTTCGTTTCACCGAAATGAATTTCATATCCAGAAAGACGAATCCCCCGTGCCGTTCCTTCTGTCCGAATGACCGTTTTTGTCTTTTGAAACACCGTATCAGCCGGAATAATCCCCATTCCATCTGCCTTCGAACCCGCCTTGCCTGTATCACGGCCATCCGAATCAAAAAGTGTACGGCCCATCAATTGAAATCCGCCGCACAGTCCAACGATAAAGCCGCCTCCTTTTGCAAAAGAAACGATTCTTTTATCAAGACGTGTTTCCTTTAAAAAAGCAAGATCAGCAAAAGAGCTTTTCGTCCCGGGAATGATGACGGCGTCCGGCGATCCGAATGCCTCGGCTGATTGTACCCAGCGTACGTTTACATCTTCTTCAAAAGAAAAAGGCTCGATATCACTGCCGTTTGAGATATATGGAAGACGGATCACCGCAATATCAATCGCTGCACTGTCACGTCGTATATCGCGAATCGATAAAGAATCTTCCCCTTCCAATGCATGTCCGGGCAAAAACGGCAGCACCGCAAGAACCGGAATGCCTGTATAGTCCTCCAGCCATTTCTTTCCGTCTTCAAAATAACGCGGATCACCGTGAAACCGGTTAACAATCATCCCTTTTACCCGCTTGCGCTCATGCTCTTCCAGCAGCGCAAGTGTGCCGACAATCGAGGCAAACAAGCCGCCGCGTTTAATATCAGCCGTTAAAATAACGGGTACATCCGCCAGTTCAGCCGCTTTCATGTTGACGACTTCCCGCTTTTTTAAATTCATTTCAACCGGGCTGCCTGCTCCTTCAATAATAAGTGTATCGCCGAGTCCGCTCACTTCCTTCAATCCTTGCTTAATCGCGGAAATCGCCCTGTCATAATAGTCGGAACGGTACGCCATGCCCGACATCACTTCAAGCCGCTCCCCGAACAGGACAATTTCCGATGAGCCGTTTCCTGCCGGCTTCAGCAAAAGCGGGTTCATGCACGGCTTTGCTTCAAGACCAGCCGCTTCCGCCTGCAGCCCCTGCGCCCGGCCGATCTCTTTCCCGTCTGCTGTCACATACGAATTATTTGAGACATTTTGCGGCTTAAATGGCACCGGGCGATATCCTTTTTGATAGAGCAGCCGGCAAAGAGCGGTCGCTATAAAACTTTTCCCGGCATCTGACGACGTTCCTTGTATCATCACTCCACGCACGTAACCACTCCTTTCTTTATAACGGGAATACCATGCTCAACAAGGATGGCCGCATCACTTTCTTTCACAATCTTTTGATGAATAAATCCGAGCGTCTTCATATAATCCGCTGTCAATTCCGTCGATGGCGTTTCAAATGACAGTTCATTTGAAACAGCGATCACGGTGCCCGCTCTTTTCGCAAGGTCGAGTATACCGTCCACAATCCGGCTGCCCGCTTCAAACGCCGGTTTATCTTCCCGAAAATATTCACCCGCTAAAAGTGTCGTCACACAGTCAATAAGCACCGTGTCATTCGGGTGGACATTGATATGTGCAATATCAACAGACTGCTCTACCGTTGTCCACGAATGTCCCGAGTTTTCCCGGCGCGCCCGGTGATAAAAAATACGTTCATCCATTTCCGCATCCGTTCTGGAACCGCACGCAGCATATACAAGCCGCCCTTCCAAATGAGCAAAACGAGCCGCCAATTGTTCAGCCACGCCGCTTTTCCCGCTCCGGACACCGCCGGAAATAAAGATTAACATTTATTTCTCCATTCTGTGAGCGCATTCAGCAGCTCGTTATTGTCCTTTTCTTTTTTTACCGCTGTCCGCAGCCACATGCCGTCGAGCCCCCGGAAGTTTTCCGTATGGCGAAGGACAATCCCCCGCTCCATTAAGTAATGAAGAAGCGGTTTTTGATCGGCAAGTAACGGCTCTTTCATCAAGTAAAAATTAACAGATGACGGCATAACAGCAAAACCGAGCTGCTCCAATTTGTCTTTCATTCTTATTCGTTCGCTGTCAATCAAGGCTCTCGTTTTCCCGGCATGAACTTCATCTCTGGCAATTGCTTCGGCCGCTTGCAGGGCAATCGCGTTTACATTCCAGTGCGGCTGGTAGTTTTTTAATTTACTGATAATGCCGGGAGACGAAATAACATAACCGATCCGGAGTCCTGCTACTGCATACATCTTTGTCATCGAATGCATGACGGCAAGGTGAGGAAATGCGTTGACATATTTCACAAGTGAATTGTCACCGGCGAAGTCATAAAATGCTTCATCGATGACGATCATGGCATTTGAATCGCCCGTCTTTTCAAGAAGTGACACAATATCTTTTTCCTGAAAAGACTGACCTGTCGGGTTATTCGGTGTGCATAAAAAGACAACGCCGGCATCCTTTGCTTTTTCAGCCAGTTCATCGAGAGGCAGATGCCAGTTATTTGGTGGAACCGAAACAAATTCGACCGGGCAATGGTAAGCCCGGCAAGCCTCTTCATATTCGGAAAATGCCGGTGCCACAATGACGGCTTTTTGACCGGCGGCGTATCTTGCGATGAAATGAATGATTTCCGCAGCACCGTTTCCGAGTAAAATCCGGTCATACGGAATATCGAATTTTTCACCGATTGCCGCTACGGCTTTTTGGCCGGTCGGGTCCGGATAGTCTTCAATTGTATGTAAAAATCCGGCCCATCTTTCTTTCAGCCAATCAGGCGGACCGAGCGGATTGGTGTTCACACTGAAATCCAGCACCTTTTCCGGTTCATCAACACCTGACGCTTTATATAAATGGGATGGATTCGCTCCGTGCGATGGCAAATTCATAAACAAACACTCCTATCAGGAACAAGAGCACAAATAAATACGTGGCCCGCTCCATTAATCTAGCGGCTTCAAGAATATGGTCTGCCCGCCGCTCTTTAATAGGATCTCCCATCCGGGCGCGGTCCGACACAATTCCTTTATATGTATTCAATCCGCCGAGTTCAATTTGTAATAAACCGGCAACCGCCGCTTCACACCAGCCGCTGTTTGGCGATGGATGTTTTTTCGCATCGCGTAAGAGGATTTTCCAGGCATAGCGGCGAATATCCGGCGGTTCTTCCGCTGCAGCAATCAGTAAAAGAGCGGTCAGACGGGCGGGAATATAGTTGACGATATCATCCAATTTCGCTGAGGCTTTCCCGAAAAATTCATATTTGTCATTCCGGTAGCCGACCATGGAATCACACGTATTGACAGCGCGGTACAGAAGGGCAGCCGGCCCCCCGCCGATCATCGCCCAAAAAAGCGGGGCAATCACACCATCAGAAGTGTTTTCAGCGACTGTTTCAACAGCCCCTCTTGTAATTTCAGCTTCATCCAGGTGGTCTGTATCCCGTCCGACAATCCATGACAGCTTGCGGCGTGCTTCCGCCATGTCGTCCTCCATAAGCGGATGATAAACGTCCATTCCCGCTTCCTTTAAACTCCGCGGTGCGATAGATGCCCAAATAAAGATAGATTCGATAATGACGGCAACAGCAGGATGAACAAGCGATGCGATCTGCAAAACGCCCATTGAAGCGGCTGCTGTGACAACGAGAACGACGATGAGCATAGCGGTTCCTTTTTCAAAACGGTGTGTGCCTTTGTTCCATTTTCGGTCGAGCAAAGCAATCAATAAGCCAAACCATTTAACCGGGTGCGGCCAATTTCGAGGGTCACCGATGAGCCGGTCCAGTATAAGCGCCGCACATATCGCGAGCGCATGTGTCATCATGACATGGCCTTTCTGCGGGCTGTTTTCTTTAATGATTCAGCCACGCTTTCATAGACAGCCCGGCCGATGGCGATGCCAAGCGGTGTGATGGAGCCGGCGAATTGTTGATAGGCGCCTCTTTGCGTGGCGGCGATTAAAATGCTGTCCGTGGATGTGCCGGTGGCGATCGTACCTGTTTGCAGATCGGTCACACCAGCGTCAGCAAGTGCTTTCACTTTTGCTTCGGTTGCGGTCATTAACCCTTGGACAAAGGCTTCTTCCGAGAGCTTCCCGTTCGCAAATACCCAAATGTTAATGGTTCCGGGTTTATGAAGCTCTTTCCAGCTCACACGCGGACGTGTCACATCTACCGCGTTCCCGACACCTGCTGTCGCGACCGCAAAAACGGAAACATCATCCTGCACTTCCCGTCTGAATGCGGCGTCTTCCATTTTTACTGCCGTCATCATACCGACCGTTTCGTTTAAATCAAAGCCGCGTTCGCGAAAATAATGGGCTGCTTCTTCTTCAAAATTGTCCATGTTGTAATTTTTATCAACGTGCCGGTTCACAAACGCACTGCGCCAGCCCCACCCTGCCCCGATCACACCGGATGACAAGGTCTTCAGCTGAACTGGAGGCCGGATGGCGAGATAGTCACCGTGCCATTCAATCATCTCTTCACCAACTTCAACAGATGTTTCTATAGATGAAGCCGGAAGCAGACTCATCTGCGGTTTTGGCACTTCCGGATGCGGCTGTTTCTGCACGTCTGTTTTATATACGTCTCGAATATGCTCTTCTTTCATAATGTCCCCCGACGTGCCGATTGTGTGCACGGCTCCTTTTTCCATTAATAAAAGCCGGTCGCAATACAATGAAGCAAGGTTTAAGTCATGAAAAATAGATATCACCGTCAGATCATCCGCTGTCATTTGCTTTAACAAATCAAGGAAATCTTTTTGAAACGACAAATCGAGATGGTTCGTCGGTTCGTCGAGAAGTAAAATTTCCGGTTCCTGGGCGAGTGCCTGGGCGAGAAACACACGCTGCTGTTCGCCGCCTGATAAAGCGGACAGCGGTTTATCCGCGAACGTTTCAGTTCCTGTTTTTTTCATTGCATCTCGTACCGCTTCCTCGTCATACTCAGACCACGATTTGAAAAAGCCGGTTTGATGTGCATAGCGGCCAAGTGAAACCGTTTCTTTCACACTGTACGCAAACTGGCTCGATGTCATCTGCGGAAGCACCGCCACGACTCGGGCCAGTTCTTTCGGTGAATACGCTTGAATCGGCTTATTTTTCACCAGAATGGCCCCTGATGCCGGCATATTTAATCCACTAAGCATATTCATGAGCGTTGTTTTTCCGCTTCCGTTCGGGCCGAGAATCCCAAAGAGTTCCCCTTTTTGAACAGAAAAGGATACGCCGCGGATAATAAGCCCGCTTCCGTATCCTCCTGAAAGCTGTTCTACTTCAATCATCACGCAACGCCCCCTTTTCGCTTTTTATTAATCAAAATGGCCGCAAACACCGGCGCACCGATCAATGAAGTGATGACGCCAATCGGCAGCTCCGTCGGTGAAATCACCGTCCGCGCTGCAAGATCGGCTATTATTAAAAACCCGGCGCCTGACATCATCGATAACGGCAATAAGTGACGGTGGTCCGGTCCGATGAGAAGGCGGACGAAATGCGGAATGACCAGCCCGACAAACCCGATCGTACCGGATACGGCAACGGCTGCCCCTGTTAATACAGACCCCGCAATCAATACCATCATTTTTTTCCGCTGTACATTTACGCCGAGGTGACGTGCTTTTTCTTCACCGAACGACATCGCGTTCAGCTCGGGAGCCATATACATTAATAAAAGCGCACCGACGATAAAAAACGGGGCGATTAATTGAATGTACGGCCAGCCCCGCATTGAAACACTGCCAAGCAGCCAGCTGATTATTTGGCGCAGCTCTTCACCGGTGAGCGCAATCATTAATGAAATGACCGAACCAAGGAATGAGCTGAAAATAATCCCAGTTAAAATAATCGTTTCCACTTTCATCGACCGCTCAATTGTCTGCGCAAACAGCAAGACAAAAAATATTGTCATAATGGCCGTGGAAATGCTGATTACAGGCAATGTAAATCCACCTAAAAAAGGAATGGAAATATTAAAAAAC
Source organism: Domibacillus antri (assembly GCF_001936625.1). Taxonomy (GTDB): domain Bacteria; phylum Bacillota; class Bacilli; order Bacillales; family Domibacillaceae; genus Domibacillus; species Domibacillus antri. Next base: position 78,588 of record NZ_MSDU01000006.1, read on the forward strand.
AGCACCATGACAGCACCGGCGGAAGCACCCGATGACACACCAAGCGTATACGGGTCCGCCAGCGGATTACGGAGCAGTCCTTGAAAGGCTGCTCCTGCAATCGCCAGTGACGCACCGATCAAACCAGCCAGTACAACACGCGGAAACCGGATTTTCCAGACGATATTATCAAGTGACGGGTCAACATCACCGAGTTCCGTTCCAAACAAATGGTGCGCTAAAATAACCGCGATATCACGAAACGGTACATGGATCGTACCAACCGCTGTTCCGATAAAAACAGCTGACATCAAAAACAGAACAGCTAATAAATAGGCAGGCTGTTTATTGAGCAAAAACGTCCGGGTAGACCGCTTCCGCAATGGATTCAGCTCCTTCTACAATACGGGGACCTGTACGGCTCGTTATATCAGCATTGACTTCAAATACTTCTTTATTCTTAATAGCGTTCACATTTTCCCAGCCTTCACGCGCAAGGACACCTTCAATTGGATTATCGACATAAAAACCGTAGTTGATCAAAATGGTATCAGGGTTTGCCTGAATCACCGCTTCTTCTGTCACCTGCGGCCATCCTTCTTGATCGCCCATCGTATTTTCAACGTTGATCAGTTCGAAGATTTCATTCAAAAATGTGCCATTTCCCGCTGTGTAGAGGGTTGGGTCCACTTCAAAGAAAACACTTTTCACATTCTCCTCTTGAATGGCAGATGCTTTTTCTTTAAGCTCGGCTAATCCGGCTTTTATTTCATCAATTTCTTTTTCCGCATTTTCCTGTGTGCCTGTAGCTTTACCGATCAATTCAATTGATTCATACATCTCATCGATGCTTTGCGCGTTGTTGACAACCAAAACATCAATGTCCGCATCACGCAGCTGCTGTAGACCTGCTTCTGCTCCTTCAGCGCTTGACGCATGTGCCAGCACAAGATCCGGGTTAAGACTGATAATTTTTTCGACGTTAAACTCCATGCCGCCGACTTTTTCTTTTTCTTTCACTTCTGCAGGATACGTATCGTTATCGGATACGCCGACAATTTCATTGCCGAGCCCGAGTTCAAACGCGATTTCGGTATTGCTTGGAATAAGTGAAACAATCCGTTCAGGCGCCGCTTCAATTTCCACTTCTTTATCATCTGCACCTGTTACGGTTACAGGAAATGCGGCCGTTTCTTCTGTTGCCGTTTCCGTATTTTCTTTTGGCGCGTCTGCTTCCTCCGCTCCGCAGCCTGCTAAAATGGCCATTGTCAGTCCTAAAGCCAGCCATGATTTCTTCATTTGTATTTCCTCCTTCTGTTTCGGAAAAATAAAAAAACACCTCTACTCGGGTAGAGGCGCGTGAAAGACAGTCTGATCCGTCTGCCACACCACCTATCCGCGCAGGTTGTACGGTGCTTCGATCCGGGCAGGTCTCCTGGCTCATGTTCTTCACAACAGGCGCCTTCCCATGCATTTGCACAGTGGCAGCGTGCCTGCTGCTCCCATTTACAGTGGCGGGACCGCGCTGGATTTTCACCAGCTTCCCTTTTAAGAAACCGCTGCTTGCGGCTTCACCCGGACTCATTCTTATGTATGTTTTCCGTCACGTTTCATTATACATGAAAAGAACGAGCAAAGGACTATTTTCGGAAAATTCAGTTTTACAATGGAAGAAAATCAATTGTTTATTATATACTGGAAGTGGAACATACTATAGTAAGGAGGCGGTTATAGTGGGTCCATTAACGGTTCTTATTCTTTTTGTTATTATTGTTGTTGTCGGCTTCTTTCTCGTCTATTTTCTTCGCGGTTCATTAGATTCAAGTGAATCACACCGCATCGATCAATTCCCGGATGGTCACGACAGCTTTTTAAACAACCATGACGCGTCACATGATAAAAAATTATAATACAAAAAGCACGCGGCGCCGCGTGCTTTTTACTATATTATTTTCTTTTCTGAAATCACAACGCCGTCTTCATCGGCATAAACATAGTGGCCGGGTATAAACTCCGCTTCGCCGAATGTTACCGGGATATTTGTTTCGCCCTCGCCTTTTTTAATGCTTTTAAATGGATTGCTGCCAAGCGCCAGCACGCCAATGTTTTGCGTACCGAGTTCTGCTGTATCCCGCACACAGCCATTCACAATGATGCCGGCCAGCTTACGCTTTTCCGCAATTGCTCCCAGCAGATCCCCGACGAGTGCACAGTTTTTCGATCCGCCGCCATCAACGACAAGGACATGCCCTTCCGGAATCGTTTGAAGTGATTCCTTGACTAATACATTGTCCTCGAACACTTTCACCGTTGAAATCGGCCCTGAAAATTGTTTCTTTCCCCCATAAGATTTCAATTCCAGCCGGCATAACGTCAATTCACTTGCGTGATCATCACATAAATCCGCTGTTTTTACCATTAAACACCCCCCCCTTTCGGTTATTACTTCGACAAACAAAAGCAAATTCCTGTCAGGTTTTCAAAATCGCAGACAAGGGAAAAGAACAAAAAACGAGTTTTGCAGGGGGAAATTAAATGAAATTTGTCATTGGTTTATTTGAGAGTGAGATTGATGTCATTCGAAAAATAGAAGATTTGAAAGCAGCGGGTTACGATCCAAAGCTTATGACCGCGCTGACAAAAGATGCGGATGTATATTTAACCATTCAAAACCGGACGGAAGCAAGCGTTGAAACAACAGGTCCATCGATAAAAGAAAAAGTAAAATCGATGTTTTCCCGCGAAAAGCCAGTGAAAGATACCTTAATGGACTTTGGGTTAAGTGAAGCAGATGCCGAAAAATATCATGAAGCACTCGCAAAAGAAAAAGTGCTGCTCGTCATAGACGAACAGCCTCCCGGTACTTGATAAATAACTCATTCACTGCCGCTCCCGCTGTGCCTGGCAGCGGCGTGTTGCCAAGTGCGGACAGCGGCACGATTTCTTGTATGGAGTTCGTGACAAATACTTCGTCCGCCGATTCCACTTCTTCCGGCACATACAATCCTTCTTCGACGTCCATACTTAATGTGCGAACAAGTTTCATCACAAACTGGCGTGTCACACCATCTAAAATGCCCGTTTCCAGCGCCGGCGTATACAGCGTGTTGTTTTTCGTCCAAAAAATGTTGGACACGACTCCTTCTGCTACATATCCCGATTCTGTCAAAAACAATCCTTCCATTCCAACATCATCGCCCGTTTCACGTTTGCCAAACACATTGTTTAAATAATGATGTGATTTTAAGCGGGTGCTCCCTTCCGGACTGTTGCGCCGTGTATGAAGCCATATCCCTCGTTTTGTCGTAAGTGGCCCGGCCGGACCCAGCCCTTTTTGAAACGCAATGATGTTCGGTTTTGTATAGGGCTTTGTCTGCAGGCCGATTTCTCCTTCTCCTGCCGATACATTCAGACGAATGTACGCATTTTCCCATCCATTTGCTTCTTGTAAAAGAGCGATGATCCGCTCCGCTTCTTCGCGTGTCAATTCAAACGCAATGTTCAGTTCACGAAGACTGTTATTCAAACGGCTTACATGTTCATCGAGCAAAAATGGCTTACCGTCATACGTACGGAATGTTTCAAACACACCGATTCCGTATAAAAATCCATGATCAAATGGGGAAATGCAGACCTCTTCATTGCGGATGACGGCGCCGTTTACGTATGTGTACATGGCTTGCCTCCATAAGTGGAAATAAAGTTTTGCAGCATTTCTTTTCCACATTCGGTCATGATGGATTCCGGATGAAACTGGACAGATTCTATCGCGAGTTCTTTGTGACGAATCGCCATAATTTCTCCTTCTTCCGTCCATGCTGACACTTCAAAACAGTCCGGCAGTGTTTCTTTTTTAACAATAAGAGAATGGTAGCGCGTCGCCCGGAATGGGTTCGGAACCTCTTTAAAAATGGTTTTTCCGTCATGAAAAACCGGTGACGTTTTGCCGTGCATCAGCCGTTCAGCACGGATCACATCGCCGCCAAACGCCTGTGCAATCGACTGCTGGCCGAGACATACACCAAATAACGGAATTTTCCCGGCAAAGGCAGTGACAGCTTCTAAGCTGATTCCTGCTTCATCCGGTGTACACGGACCGGGTGAAATCATCACAAAACCCGGTTCCATGGCCGCAATCTCATCGACCGTCACCTCATCGTTTCGGCGCACAACAAGCTCATGCCCAAGTTCACCGAGATATTGCACGAGGTTATATGTGAATGAATCATAGTTATCGATCATGAAAATCATCGTTGTTCCTCCGCCAGTTCCATCGCTTTTAACGTGGCCGCTGCTTTTTTGAGCGACTCTTTATATTCATATTCCGGCTTTGAATCGATCACAATACCGGCTCCTGCCTGCACGTAACCATAGCCATTTGCCGCAAGCATCGTCCGGATGACAATGTTCAGCTCCATATCTCCGTTGTAGCCGATCCAGCCGATTGAACCGGTATAAATACCGCGCCGCACCGGTTCAAGCTCTTCAATGATTTCCATCGTTCTCACCTTTGGCGCACCAGTAATCGTGCCGCCTGGGAATACCGCATCAATCACATCGGCGTTCGTTTTGCCATCCGCGAGCTCGCCGCGCACGTTTGAGACGATATGCATCACATGCGAGTATTTTTCAATCACCATAAATTCGTTTACTTCAACAGAACCGTAACGCGAAACGCGCCCGAGATCGTTTCTTTCCAAATCCACGAGCATGACATGTTCGGCACGCTCTTTCTCATTATGAATGAGTTCCGACGCCAAGCGTTCGTCTTCCGCATCATCTTTTCCGCGTGAGCGCGTACCCGCGATCGGGCGTGTCGATAATTCTTTGCCGTCTTTTTTCACAAGCAATTCCGGTGAGCCGGAGACAATTTGAAAATCAGGCGTTTGAATGTAGGCCATATACGGTGACGGATTCAATTCACGAAGCTTCGCATAAACAGCGATCGGCGGCACGTCAAGCACTTTTGAGCGGCGCACCGATAAATTCACTTGAAATACGTCTCCTGCCGCGATGTATTCACGCACCCGTTCAACAGCCGTTTTAAACTGCTCTTCCGGAAACGAAACGTCCGTCTTATTGCTGACTGAACCTGATGGCCAAGCTTCCTGCTCTGCCAAATGAAGCCACTTCTCAAAAAATTCATCGAGTCCATCTTCATTTTCTCCGATTTTCATCACATACAATTCGTTTGTTGCATGATCAAACGCCGCCCATTCATCAAACAATAAAAACTGCACATCGGGAAGGTCAATATCTTTTTTCGCCGTTTCAGGAAGAAGTTCAATGAACCGGACGTAATCGTAGCTGATCCAGCCGATTGCGCCGCCCTGAAAGTCCGGCAGATCGTCCTGTTGCGGCATCTTTCGCTCATTCAAAAGCTGGACAAGCTGATGAAGCGGGTTCCCTTTGAGAAGCAGCTCTTGTCCTTTTTCCTGCAAAAGAAGCCCGTCCGGTGTTGAAACCGCAATCGCAGATGGATGGATGCCGGCAAAGCTGTAACGGCCGCCTCGTCCGCTTTCAAGCAGCGCGTGATGCGTTTCATTTTTGGTGAGAACTGTATATTGGGTGAAAAATTGATCTTTATCGTAACTTGTTTTTCGGTAAAAAATGTTCACGTGATGCCACCTTTCGATCATTGTTGCTTTTATCATAATACGGCGCCACGTGTTTGAAAATGGTTATTTCACGGCAATAAACCGGTTAACCGTTACGGGAAATTTTGACGATACCAGTTCAGTCCAGCCATTTAATACAGCCTCCTGCGCTGTCTCTGCGGTTAATTGTTGAAATAAAATGATTGAAAATCCTGCTGATTTTAGCCGTTCCCAATAGCCGGTCAATGTTTCAGCATATGGATAATCCGATGCGGATGGGAGGGAACTGGATTCCGCAAAGTCAACGATGAACCGTCCTCCAGTTTTCAACGCACTGTAGGCTTTTGCCGTCCACTGCGCCCCTTCTGCATATTGATGAATGGAAAGCGGCGCTGCTGCCGTATCAAAATTTTTTTCTTTCACCTGAATAAATGTGACTGCCGGCAGGACATGCGCACCGGCATCAGAGCACCGCGCAGTTAACGTGGCAGAGCCGCCGATGACCATGATCCGCTCTCCTGGCTGTGGTTGAATGGTGTTGTATAAATTGCCTGATGTAATTTTCAATTCTTTTTCCTGTTGTGATTCTGCGACTGCCATGGCGAGCCCTCCTTTTAAAATTAAAAATCCCTCTTCCTGAGAATATGGAAGAGGGATTCGTGTCTTTTATCCTCTTATCTCTCAGCCGAAACTGCAAGAATTAGCACCGTGCCTGAATTAGGTCGGTTGCCGGGTATCATCGGGCTTGTCCCTCCACCTGCTCTTGATAAGATGTATGAAATTGTCCGTTTATCGTTAAAAAGGATTATGGCACGTTTCATTTTCTGTGTCAACCATGATACAATTTTTGAAAAAGAATCGGAGGATAAAAAATGAAAATAGCATGTTTACAGATGGACATCGCGTTTGGCGATCCGAAGTCGAACTATGGACGCGCCGAGTCTCTCTTGAAAGAAGCACATGAAGCAGGCATTGAACTGGCCGTATTGCCTGAACTGTGGACAACCGGCTACGATTTAACCCGATTAGACGAAATAGCTGATGCAGACGCGGCTCAGGCAAAAGCATTTTTGTCCTATGCAGCGAAAAAATACGGTATGCATATTATCGGGGGCTCGGTCGCCAACGATACTGGCAGCGGTGTGAAAAACACGATGATTATTGTGAATAAACAAGGTGACGTTGTGCACGAGTACAGTAAAGTGCATCTGTTCCGCCTAATGAACGAGGAAAAATTTTTAGCTGCCGGTGACGCAGATGGATTATTTGAACTGAACGGGGAGAAAATGGCCGGCTTTATTTGTTATGACATCCGGTTCCCGGAATGGTTCCGCAAGCAAGTATTGAACGGAGCGCGCGTCCTGTTTGTGCCGGCAGAGTGGCCCCTCGCCCGTGTCGATCACTGGCGGACGTTACTGACTGCGCGCGCAATTGAAAACCAGGCTTATGTGATCGCGTGCAACCGGTCCGGCTCCGATCCGGCCAACAAATTTGCCGGTCACTCGATGATCATCGGTCCGTGGGGAGAAATTTTGGCTGAAGCCGGCGAAGAGGAAGAATTGCTTGTTGGAGAGATTGACTTTGACGCCATTGACGAGATCCGAAAACGCATCCCGGTATTTGAAGATCGGCTCGAACAATTTTATTAATGACGAATAAACTGATGATGACGAGGGAAGGAGCCGTCTCAGAGATACATCAAGTCAACTCCTACTGATTTCTGTACAACGCCGATCTTTATTCATCAAAAAAACCCGTCCATCAGCTATGGACAGGTTTTTTTGCCTTACTCTTTCATTTCCACTCGTAAGGAGTCTCCTGGTAGACGTAATAGTTCAGCCAGTTGGAGTAGAGAAGATGAGCGTGTGACCGCCATTTGTTTGGCGGGCTTTTAGACGGGTCGTCATGAGGAAAATAGTTTTCCGGCATGTCGATCTCCACTCCTTTTGCAATGTCGCGCTCATATTCTTCTGCAAGCGTTGTCGCGTCGTATTCAAGATGGCCTGTGATCATAATGTTCCGTGCATCTTTTGACATCATGAGAAGCGGACCTGCATCCGGTGACGATGCGAGCAGGATCAAGTCATCGTGAGCTTCAATTGCTTCCTGGCTCACGTCCGTGTACCGTGATACAGGTGAGAAAAATTCATCATCAAAGCCGCGCAGCAGCTTCACTGTCGGATCGGTAATTGTGTGCTTAAACACACCTGAACATTTTTTAGGCAGTTCAAATTTGCCGATGCCGTAGTGATGATAAAGGGCCGCCTGTGCTCCCCAGCAAATATGCAGTGTTGAGGTCACGTGTGTTTTTGCCCAGTTCATGATCTCCTGCAATTCCGCCCAATAATTGACGTCTTCAAACTCCATCAGTTCAATCGGCGCGCCGGTGATGATCAGCCCATCGTAACGGCGGCTTTTCGCTTCTTCAAGCGTTATATAAAATTGCTCAAGATGGGATTTGCTTACATTTTTAGACTCATATGTCGCTGTATATAAAAACGAAACATTCACTTGCAGCGGCGTGTTACCGAGCAGGCGCAATAAATGCGCTTCCGTTTTTTCTTTTTCCGGCATTAAGTTCAAAATAAGAATATTGAGCGGGCGGATATCCTGCATCCGGGCACGATCCGCGTCCATAACGAAAATATTCTCTTTCTCCAGAACTTCACGTGCCGGCATTTGATGCGGTATATTAATCGGCATTTTCTGTACCCCCCTGATTTGAATTTTCAATTAATTATTATAGGCATTTTTTCTATGAAAATACAACCATTCCGTTTTATTATTTTACGATAATGAAAAAACCGCTTCTTTACTTGAAAGAAACGGCTTTTCCTCTTACAATTTTAAATTTTCAACGCATCGGCAAGCGTCGTATTAATCGGTTCATCGTTATTTTGTTTTTTCAAATATTGATTTACATCCCGTTTATTGGCGGCGTCTTTTCCGCTCTTCTGCTTCCGCTTTTCAAACGCGGACAGCTTTTCACGATGTCCGCACTTGCAAACAAACGGCCCTCTCCTTTTCCGCGCATTTCCATTTTTCATGACAGCTCGGGCAGCGGGCAAGCTGTTTCCGGCAGCCGCATTAACGGTCTTAAAAAAACATTTGTCTGCTCTTTTCCGCTTCGGCAGCTGGCTGTTCATATTCATACGGCGGCATAAGCACGGCTAAAACCCAATCCTTGTAAAATCCAAATCAGTATATCCATTTTCATTCCTCCTATTTATTAAATACAATCGGCATTTTAACAATCCATTCGTCTTTACTTGCAGCATCTAACATACATTTTGCGGCATTTAAACGTGAAACACCCATTTTTCCTTTTGCATCACCAAGTGTAATTGCATACCCTTGTCCATCTGTTTTCACATTTGGGTTAATAATGCGTACAACGGTCCAATCAAGCGACGATTTTTTAATCAGCTCCTCAATGGCTTTCATTTCAGCGTAGCCGGTTGGATATAACACTTTGGCCATCTTACTCGGCAGCGTTGTAACGAGCTGTTTCACATCTTCTTTTGCACCAATTGTTGGTGTTGCGAGTGTAATGAAACGCTTACGTCCCGTTTGCTCCATCGCTGTCATTATGGCTTTATGTGCTTCTGCAATCGGTAAACCCGTTACCTGTCGCTTCATCGACAATGCAGGTCCTAATGCACTCATGACAACATCACTCTCTTGGATAGCTTTTTTTAATTGATTTACATTAGTTAATGAGCCAACAATAATGTTTAAATTCTCATGTGACATTCTTAATGTGTTTTGTCTTCGTACATAAGCCGTTACATCGTGTCCGGCCGTCAATGCTAACGTAACGAGATGTTGACCGATAGCGCCATTCGCACCAAAAATAGTTAATTTCATTTTTTATTCCCTCCAACAATCCTTGTTTATCCGACACTTATTGTATAGTTAATGTACAATGCAAAGAAAATAAGCACAACCAACAAAAAATTCGAAATATCGTTTATCCGACATATCGCAAAAAGTGTTAAAAAAATAGGAGGCTGTCATGGAAAAAACAATCGATCCACGTGTTATTCGAACAAGAAAACTCATTATGGATGCGTTTATTGATTTATCTACAAAAAAGGAATTTAAAGAAATCACGATTAAAGATATTACACAAGCTGCAACCGTCAATCGTGCTACGTTTTATTATCATTTCGAGGATAAATACGATTTACTTAAAAAAGTGCTAAGCGAAGACGTCATGTGTAAAGTCATCAGTGAAGTGAGTATGCATGAAATGTTAAATGAAGAAACAGTTCAGTCGATTTTCAAATCGCTTATTCAGTTCCAATCCGCAATCGCGAATCAGTGCCGACGTAGTTATGAAGCGTTTATGCCAACAATTGAAACGATTTTAAAACAAGAATTGCAGAATATTTTTACAGAATGGCTGATAAAGCAGTGGTCAGAACATGCAGTGGAAGAACTGCGTGTCGGAGCCATTATGATGAGCTGGGCATTATACGGAGCTGCGATGCATTATTTGCAGACCAATGATATGTCACAAGAAGACTATATTCAAAAAATGATGCCGTTTATTTCAAATGGCTTGAAATTTAGGCAGGAATGGATGAAATGAGCAATCATACAAAACAGCGTACGACACAATTTATTATGAAAGCTTTATTGGATTTGCTTGCTGAGAAACCATTTTCTGCGATTACAGTGAATGATATTTGTGATAAATCGATGATTCATCGGAGTACGTTTTATCGATACTATGATGATAAGTATGACCTGTTTAATCAAGTCATTTCCATCATCGGCCATACACTTTATGAACGTGCACTGAGCCGTCAGACGAATCGCACCTTATTTGAGGAGCTGATTGAATATGTCGATGAAAATCGTGCTCTCTTTTTGAACGTCACGGTTAATAATGAAAACGCCGATCTTTATAATGAACTCATAAAAATGAGCAGTCAGATTTTATTTGAAAATGCCCAAACGATGGACGATGCCCTTTCAAGAAAAATTCATCAATCGCCTTACCCCAAAATCCTATGTGATTTTTACAGCAGCGGCCTAATTGAAGTGTTAAAACAATGGATTAACAAAAACTATGATTATTCAAAAGAAAAATTAGTCGAAATTTTGAACGAATTGCTTTCTTAATAGAACACTTTGGAATATCTGTCTCATTTTGAAACAAGCGAATGATTTTGATTGTTTTCTCCCCTCCTTTTCCTTGCTATATTAAGTTTTGCGAAAAGGAGGCAGCATAGAGAATGAACAAAATTTTTACAAAAATTGGCGATTTTATCGTGAAAAATTCAAAACTTAATATTATTGCAATAGTAATCATGACCCTCATTTTAGGCTTTGGTGTCACGAAACTTGAAATGAAAATGGGCAATGATGTATTCGTAAGCAGCGAATCAGATGTTTTCAAAGATACTGCAACGTATCAAGAAAACTTTGGCGGAGATGGTATTTACCTGTTACTCGGCGGGGATCAGGATGAACTCATCTCCCAAGAAACAGCAAAAGAAATTATCCGTTTTACGGAAGAAGCTGTCAAAATCAAAGACATTACAGGGACAACAAACTTTGTTGGCTTGATGAATGAAATGTTATCAAGTGAAAATCCCTCTATGTCAATGGGTGGCGATGATAACAAAGCGTTAGAAGAAGCTTTAATGAATGAAATTAACGATGAAGCAATGACAGCCATTGAACAGTCTATGACAGACAGTTTAACGGATGTGCAGCTGCAACAAATCCAAACCTTCACGCAAGAGCAGCTAACAAATGAGCAGTTGCAGCAATTCGGAACAAAAATGGCTGAACTTGGTGCAACGGCAACAGCTGACGACCAAGCTGCTATTATGCAAGAGCTTTTAACAGAAGAACAAAATAATGCAATCACAGAGTACACAGAGAGCATCTTAACAGCAGAACAAACAGATGCGCTGCAAAAACAAGTGCTGCAAGCTCTGCCAGCAGTAGAAGACATGAGCACGGAAACATTGCAGCAAATTGTCTTCTCAGATAACGGCAATGTCCCAGCTCAACTTGAGCAGTTAATTCCTGCAAACGGCGAGCACGTACTCATCATGTTAAATACATCAAATGATACGGAGATGGCGACATATGTACGTATTAATGAAGAACTAAATGAATTAATTGAAGATAGCCATTTTGCCGATAGTATTACAATCCAAGCTGGTGGTGTTCCTGTTGTACAAGGTGACGTGCAAGGTGAAGTGATGACTACAATGGCGATCATGTTATCGCTTGCTGTCGTATTAATGATTGTTGTACTATTCCTCGTCTTCCCTGTACGCCGGCGCATTATTTCACTTGGCTTTGTACTTATTGGCCTTGTCTGGACATTCGGTTTTATGGGCTGGGCAGGTATACCGATTACACTGGCAACAATGGCTACACTGCCAATTATTATTGGACTTGGAACAGACTTTGGTGTTCAATTCCACAACCGTTATGAAGAAGAGTTTAGAAATAGCAAGTATAACGCTGCACTCGCAACCAAAAATGCGGTACGACATATTGGTCCTGGTGTCGGGATTGCTGTATTTATTATGGCACTCAGCTTCTTAACAATGTTCTTATCAAAAGCACCAATGATGCAGCAATTTGGTCTGACGCTGGCCATCGGCGTTATATTTTGCTACGTTGTTGAGCTTGTGTTAATGTTCTCTGCCTTTAACTTACTTGACCAGCGTAAAAAAGCAGTAAAAATCAAGGCAAATGAAGATACATGGTTAACTCGTTTCTTAGGCGGATATGCTGAAGTTGTTGGTAAGTTTGCATTACCCATTTTATCTGCAGCCATCATCTTATCTGCCATTGGATTCTCAGTTGAACACACGATTCCAACTGAAACAAACTTAATGAAAATGATTCCTCAGGATATGGAATCTCTTGAAAACACAAATTACTTGCAAGAAGTAGCTGGTTCTACAACGTTCATTACGTATTTAGTAGAAGCTGAGGATGTAACAGATCCAGCCGTTATAAAATGGATGCAGGATTTTAGTGAAAAAATGGATGAAAAATACGAAGATATTGAAGGAACAACCACTCTTTCTTCTTTATTAGTTCAGTTAAATGGTTCAGTACCGGCTGATGAAGCAGTATTAAAAGCAGATATCGAAAACTTACCTGCTTCAATCATGCAAACAGTCATTAGTGAAAACCACCAGTATGCAACGATTCAGTTCCAAGTAAATCCTGAGCTTTCCTCAGCAGATCAACTGGACTTAATGAATGAAATCACAGACCAAATTGATGCAGATAAAGGAATTGATGTAAGTCCTGCAGGTGCACAGGTTATGATGTTATTTGGTATTGATAATATTGGTGCTAACAGCAAATTAATGATTGTCGTTGGACTTGCCATTATTTTCATCGGTCTGTTCTTAGTCTATCGTCGTGTAAAACATGCCGTTTATCCGCTTGTTCCTATTGTATTAGTCCTTGGATTCTCTCCACTTGCTTTAAAACTGTTAGACATGTCCTTTAACCCTTTAACAACGGCACTTAGCTGCTTAGTTCTTGGTATTGGAACAGAGTTTACGATCTTAATTATGGAACGCTTCCGTGAAGAAGAAGCGAAAGGTTTAGAGGCGAAAGAAGCAATCAAAGTATCACTTTCTAAAGTTGGACAGGCCATTACAGCTTCTGGTTTAACCGTAGTAGTCGGCTTTTCAACATTAATCTTTGTAAGCTTCCCGATTTTACGTGATTTCGGTATTACAACAGTTATCGATACATTACTGTCACTCATTTGTGCTCTAACCATTTTACCGGCACTGATCGTTTTATTCCGTAAACGTCAAAAAGCTTAATCATTTTTTAGGCAGCACCTTATGAGGTGCTTTTTTACGTGGCTTCAAACAAGTAAAAACCCATCTCGATAAAATCCATTTATTTATAAGTAAATTCTCGAACCCCACCTCACAGAACTACTCTTTAACTCTTAGCAACTGAATATCCTTGTGACCTGTGCTATATTTAAGTTTATGGATATTAGAAAGGGTGTTATGTATGGCAAAGAGCTTAGTGCTAGCTGAAAAGCCTTCTGTAGCACGCGATATTGCGCGTGTATTGAATTGTAACAAAAAAGGAAATGGATCCCTTGAAGGAGATAAATACGTCGTTACATGGGCTTTAGGACATCTTGTAACGTTAGCTGATCCCGAAAGCTATGATGTGAAATATAAAACGTGGAACTTAGAAGATTTACCAATGCTGCCAGAGCATCTAAAACTAACAGTCATTAAACAATCGAGCAAGCAGTTTAATGCTGTGAAAAGTTTGCTTACCCGTTCAGATATAAATGAAATCGTAGTGGCTACCGACGCTGGGCGGGAAGGCGAATTAGTAGCCCGTTGGATTATAGAGAAAGCAAAGGTGAAAAAGCCAATCAAACGCCTTTGGATCTCATCTGTCACTGACAAAGCGATTAAAGATGGATTTGCAAACTTAAAACCGGGTAAAAACTACGACAACCTTTATCAATCAGCAGTTGCTCGTTCAGAAGCTGACTGGTATATCGGTTTAAACGCTACTCGTGCTTTAACAACTCGATTCAATGCTCAACTTAACTGTGGTCGTGTTCAAACACCAACAGTGGCGATAATTGCGCAGCGAGAAGATGAAATTAAAAACTTCAAACCACAAACATATTATGGTATTGAAGCGCAAACAGAAAATAATCTGAAACTAACTTGGCAAGATGCTAAAGGCAATTCCCGCAGTTTCGATAAAGAAAAAACAGATTCAATTGTTAAAAAGCTGGATCGCAAAGATGCGATTGTCACTGAAATCGAGAAAAAGCCGAAGAAATCATTCTCCCCGGGCCTTTACGATTTAACAGAGTTACAACGTGATGCCAACAAAATTTTTGGTTACTCGGCAAAAGAAACGTTAAATATTATGCAAAAACTGTATGAGCAGCACAAAGTATTAACGTATCCTCGTACAGATTCACGTTATATCTCTTCAGACATCGTAGGAACGCTTCCAGAGCGTCTGAAAGCTTGTGGAGCAGGAGAATATCGTTCTTTAACTAATAAGATCTTAAACAAGCCGATAAAAGCTTCTAAAGCATTTGTTGATGACAGTAAAGTATCAGATCATCACGCTATTATTCCAACAGAAGATTACGTAAATTTTTCAGCTTTTACGGATAAAGAGCGCAAAATTTATGATTTAGTCGTTAAACGGTTCTTAGCTGTATTATTCCCAGCATTTGAATACGAGCAACTAACGCTTCGTGCAAAAATTGGCCAGGAGAATTTTGTTGCTAGAGGGAAAACTATTTTATCAAGCGGCTGGAAAGAAGTGTACGAAAATCGCTTTGATGATGACGATGCAGAAGATGATCTGAAAGAACAAATTTTGCCTCACATCGAACAAGGTAATAAATTAGACATAAAATTAATTGTACAAACATCAGGCCAAACAAAGCCCCCTGCACGCTTTAATGAGGCGACATTACTTTCGGCAATGGAAAACCCTACAAAGTACATGGACACGCAAAATAAACAGCTTGCAGCCACTTTAAAATCAACTGGCGGCTTGGGTACTGTGGCAACTCGCGCTGACATTATTGACAAGTTATTCAACTCCTTCTTAATTGAAAAACGCGGTAAAGATATTCACATTACGTCAAAAGGCCGCCAGCTGCTTGATCTAGTACCGGGAGAATTAAAATCCCCTACGTTAACTGCTGAATGGGAGCAAAAGCTTGAAGCTATTGCAAATGGCAAACTGAAAAAAGAAGTATTTATTTCGGATATGAAAAACTATACTAGGAAAATCGTTGCTGAAATTAAAGCGAGCGACAAAAAATACAAGCATGACAATATTTCAACAAAATCTTGTCCAGACTGTGGAAAGCCAATGCTTGAAGTGAACGGCAAAAAAGGAAAAATGCTTGTCTGTCAAGATCGTGAATGTGGTCATCGCAAAAATGTTGCACGTATCACAAACGCTCGCTGCCCTCAATGTAAGAAAAAACTAGAACTTCGCGGTGAAGGCGAAGGCCAAATTTTCACATGCAAGTGCGGATATCGTGAAAAGTTATCTTCTTTCAATGAACGTCGTAAAAAAGAATCAAATGGCAAAGTTGATAAACGGACCGTACAAAAGTACTTAAAACAGCAAAATAAACAAGAAGAACCTTTAAACAATGCACTTGCAGAGGCACTGAAAGGATTAAAATTTGATTAATTAAAATTACCCCCTTTGGATTAATGACATTCAAGGGGGGATAACTGTGTTTACGAACATTAAAGATGATGAAAAATAAAAATTGGTTTAAAGGAAAAGCGTGTGCCGGAACGCTGACATTGGGTATTGAACATTTCTTTATTCCTGAAAACACAGGCGCTCAATGGGAAAAAAAAACACACGATATTGTCAGGATGGCTGAAAATGGCGATGCGATTTTAGAAACATTAAAGTAAAAAAACGACCGTCCGGAAACTGCCGGGCAGTTTTTGTAACAAAACTGTAATACGAATAAAATTGAATTGTAACTTAATAAGTCGAATTTTCTGATATATTTACGTCAGTGAATAAATACAAACCGTTTTAGAAGCGGCTTGCCTGACGGAGGGACTATGTTGAAAAAGTGGCTGTTCGTTATTCTTAGTTCTTGTTTAATGATATTCGGCGTCATTGCACCGGCGCAGCAAACTGAAGCAGCTTATTCAGCTGATGCAACGATTACAGAAGCGAAAAAGCATATCGGCACTCCATATAAATTCGGTGGTACAACACCATCCGGCTTTGACTGCTCAGGATTTATTCAATACGCACATAAAAAAACCGGCTACACTTTGCCGCGTACAGCTGCTGACATGTACAAAAAAGGAACAGCTGTCGCAAAAGCGGACATGGCACCCGGCGATTTAATGTTCTTCACTACATACAAAAAAGGTGCCTCTCACGTCGGCATCTATCTTGGTAACAATCAATTTATTCACGCTTCCTCTTCAAAAGGCGTGACAATTGATAAAACATCGAATTCTTACTGGAGCAAACGCTACATCGGCTCTAAAACACTTGATTAAATATTCTCAACCCCCGCAGACGCTCATTCGTCTGCGGGGGTTTTCATCTTGTCTTTATTTTAAGGCAGGGAGTCATTTAGATCTTTCTGTTAAATAAACAAGGGCTGCGTTAATCGCAGCCCTTGTTTATTTATTCAGTAGCGGGTCCTTCTTCCCGTTTTGCTTTTGCCTTTTTTGCTTCGATGGCGTGAATGTGATGGCCGTCGGCGTCTCGTATAATGAATTCGTATCCGTCCTGCACGATGGAGTCACCCAATTTCACGTCAATATTTTCAGTCAATGCCCAGCCGCCGAGTGTATCTACTTCTTCATCGGACAAACCCGTACCGAGTAAATCGTTCACTTCTGAAATTAAGACACGGGCATTAAATAAGTAATGCTTTTCACCAAGTTTTTCAATTTCCGGCTTTTCATCCGTATCAAATTCATCACGAATGTCGCCAACAATCTCCTCCAATATATCTTCAACCGTGACAAGACCTGAGGTACCGCCATATTCATCCATTAAAATGGCCATATGGATACGCTCTTTCTGCATTTTCATTAACAAGTCATGAATGGGAATCGTTTCAATCACCCGAATAACCGGTTTTACAAATTCCTCTAGAGGGCGGTTCCGGTCACTGTCGCTCTCTAAGTAAAAGGATAACAGCTCCTTCATATTGACCATGCCGAGAATGTTATCCTTATCCCCATCGTCAACCGGATAGCGTGTATATTTTTCAATTTGAATAATCGATTTAATTTCATCCCATGTCAAATCTTTCGACAACGTGATCATATCTGTGCGCGGCACCATAATTTCTTTGGCGACACGCTCGTCAAATTCAAAAATCCGATCAACGTATTTGTATTCCGATTGATTAATTTCACCGCTTTTCAAGCTTTCCGACAAAATAATGCGCAGTTCTTCTTCCGAGTGGGCCATCTCATGCTCGGACGCTGGCTTCAAACCAAACAGGCCTACCAAAAGCCGTGCAGACCCATTTAAAATTTTAATAAATGGATACATGATTTTATAGAAAAGAATAATGAATGGCGCAAACGTGAGCGTCACTGCTTCCGCTTTTTGGATGGCAACCGTTTTGGGTGCAAGCTCTCCGACCACAACGTGCAGGAATGTCACCAATGAAAAGGCGATGGCAAATGAGAGAATGCTTGAAAGCGACGGAGCAAGTTCAAGCCGTTCAAACAGTGGATGCAAAATCTTCTCGACAGTCGGTTCTCCGAGCCATCCAAGACCGAGCGCTGTCACAGTAATACCGAGCTGACAGGCGGATAAATATTCATCCAGGTTCGTAACCACTTTTTTCGCCGCTTCAGCCCGTTTATTTCCCTCTTCGATCAGCTGGTTTATACGAGACATGCGTACTTTTACGATGGCAAATTCCGTCGCCACAAAAAAGCCGGTCAATACGATAAGCAGCGCAAACAACAATAAGTTGACTACAATCAAATTATGGAAAAAACAGTCTGCCCGTTTTTTCCTCTCACCTCCCAAGGCTAAAAATAACTTTTTACTCCATACCCTTCTTTTCTGCTTCCTTAACAACTATTTTCCAACTTTTTAAAATTATTCGTCTCCAGCTTTCGTAATATGCATGCCATCCAGTGCAATCGCATAATGAACAGCATGTTTTAACGTCGCGAAGCATTTTAAATCCTTTAAATAGATCCCCTTCGACGCCATTTCCATCCCCAGCTCCGGTGAAATGCCAGCGACAATGGGGACAGCCCCGATTAATTGAATGGACTGTGTCACTTTTTCCAGTGTACTTAAAATGAGCGTGTTCATCGCTTTAATGCCTGTCACATCTAAAATGAGCATATTCGCTTTATGATCAACAATCGCCTGGAGCGTCTTTTCAATTAAGTCGTCTGAACGCTCTTGATCAAAGCGTCCCATCAGCGGCGTAACAAGAATGCCGTCAAGAACGGGAATGACGGGTGATGACAGCTCACGAATGATTTTTTTCAGCTCCATCGTCCGATTTTCCACCATTGCTTCAAGCTGCGTAATGGTCTGCTGTTCCTGCGATTGAATATGTTCACGCACATTTTCAGACGGTGTCACCTGAGAGGGATACAGTTCAATTTCCTTATATGTGCCTGTATCCTCAGCTTTATAGTCCGTTACTTTATACCAAATCTTTTCCTCCAATAAGCCGCTGAGAAGCCCCGCCCAGTGGCCGCCAAGAAATGTACCCGGCTCTTCTTTTCCTTGCTCCTGGGCCACTTTGCTTTCCCAGTCATTGCGAATCGTAAGCACAGCACGCTTTTCAATTAAACAAAGCTGCTTATATTGTAACGCTCCCCACCCTGCGGCAGCGTATATATCCGGCAATGAAGCAAGTACATCCTCTACTTTTTTTCCGCCCGCTTTGTAAAAACCGCTGACAATTTTTCCGGTCCGGTAACCGGCTGTTTCCATCACGATGCGGGCCGAATCCATGCCTGTTACTTCTTCAATTGTATCGATAAATGTTTTAAGGGCCGTCTTTGTCCAAAATAGAACGACATCCGCTCCTTCAAACTGAAACAGCCCCTCTTCTCTGTTCCAATATAGACTGGCGTCCCCTATTTTCACATTGCTCTCCTGTTCCATTTCAAAATCCCTCCTGAATTTCCTCATATATGTATTTTACAACGCCCATGAACTGTTCACCAGTTTTCCCCCTATTATTTAGTGAAAATGATATAATCATCTTAAAAATGAACGAGAGGATTTTTTATACGTATGAGTATTTTATCAGTCAGCCGCCTGAGCCACGGCTTCGGCGACCGCGCTATTTTTAACGACGTATCGTTTCGCCTTTTGAAAGGTGAACATATCGGACTTGTCGGCGCAAACGGAGAAGGAAAATCAACATTTATGAACATTATTACCGGTGAATTACAGCCGGATGAAGGGAAAGTGGAATGGTCAAGAAATGTCCGTGTCGGCTACCTTGATCAGCACGCTGTTTTAAAGCAGGGCATGACGATCCGCGATGTGCTGCGGACAGCGTTTCAATATTTATTTGATATTGAAACAAAAATGAATGAACTTTTTGGTCAAATGGCGGATGTCACGCCGGAAGAATTGGAAAAACTGCTTGAAGAAACCGGCACGATGCAGGATTTATTGACGAACAATGATTTTTACATTATTGACGGCAAAATTGAAGAAACGGCGCGGGGTCTTGGTCTTGATGATATCGGCCTTGAACGTGATGTCCACGATTTGAGCGGCGGACAGCGTACGAAAGTTTTGCTTGCAAAGCTTCTTCTTGAAAAACCGGATATTTTATTATTGGATGAGCCGACAAACTATTTGGACGAACAGCACATCGAATGGCTGAAACGCTATTTACAGGAATATGAAAATGCTTTTGTCTTGATTTCACATGATATTCCATTTTTAAACAGCGTTGTGAATTTAATTTATCATATGGAGAATCAGGAATTAAACCGCTATGCCGGAACATACGATGACTTCCTAAAAGTACACGAGATGAAAAAGCAGCAGCTGGAAGCAGCGTATAAAAAGCAGCAGCAGGAAATTGCTGGCTTAAAAGACTTTGTTGCCCGCAATAAAGCGCGTGTTTCCACACGGAATATGGCGATGTCGCGTCAGAAAAAGCTCGATAAAATGGACGTTATTGAGCTTGCAGCGGAACGGCCGAAACCGGAATTTCACTTTAAAGAAGGCCGCACACCAAGCAAATTGATTTTTGAAGCGTACGATCTTGTGATCGGATACGACGAGCCGCTTTCCCGTCCGCTTAATCTGCGCATGGAACGCGGCCAAAAAATTGCTTTAACAGGTGCAAACGGCATCGGGAAAACAACACTGCTGAAAAGTCTTCTCGGTGAAATCCCTCCTGTTTCAGGCAAAGTAGAACGCGGTGAAAACTTGTTAATCGGGTACTTCCAGCAGGAGATGAAAACGGACGCCGGCAATACATGTATCGAAGAAATGTGGACAGAATTTCCTTCATTCACTCAGTATGAAATTCGCGCGGCACTCGCAAAATGTGGACTGACTACAAAACATATTGAAAGTAAAGTGGCGGTGCTCAGCGGCGGTGAAAAAGCGAAAGTGCGCCTTTGCAAATTGATTAACCAGGAATCTAACATTCTGGTACTTGATGAACCGACCAATCACCTTGACGTGGATGCAAAAGACGAATTGAAGCGGGCGATTAAAGCATATAAAGGCAGCGTCCTCCTTATTTCGCATGAGCCGGAATTTTATCAGGACGTTGTAACGGACATCTGGAACGGCGAATCATGGACGACTAAAGTCTTTTAATGAGAGGCGATTGAGAAATGAAAAAGCGTTATGCATTGTCATGGAGCGGCGGCAAAGACTGCACGATGGCGCTTCATTTGTTAAAAGCGCAAGGGATAGATATCGTCTGTCTTGTCACAACGGCGCCGATTGAAACAGGGAAAACGTTCGGACACGATGAAAAAATGGACCTGATTGAAGCGCAAAGCAAATCGCTTGGCATTCCTGTTCACTTTATCCGGTGCCGGTATGATCATTATACGGATGATTTTATTCTTGATCTCAAAAAGCTGAAAGAAGAATTTTCGCTTGATGGGATTGCCTATGGCGATATTTATCTGGACAGTCATTTTGAATGGGGAGAGCGTACGGCAGCTGCAGCTGGGATCGACGCATTGTTCCCGCTAAAGGGCCGTCAATCCGAAAGTGCCGCTATGCTGGAGCGGTTTATTAAAACCGGCTATAAAGCCCTAATTATCCGCGTCCGGCGCGGCGTAATGGATAAGGCGTTTCTCGGCCGAAAACTGGATGAATCATTTGCCAGAGATGTGATGGAAACAGATTGCTGTCCGATGGGCGAAAACGGTGAGTTTCATACGTTTGTGTATGACGGCCCCCTTTTTCATACGCCGATTGAAGTGAAATCGGGCGGTGTGATTGAATCTGCGGCATCCTTCCGGCTCGATATTTCTCTCAGTATGCCGGTTCATTAAGTTTTTCAATATGCAAAAGCCCGCTCATCTATTGAGCGGGCTCCAGATTGTAGACAAATAACAATTTTTTACCGTAATATCCTTTTGCTTCTTTTCATACGAGCTGTTTTGACGGGATCTGACAAAGCGGCAGGCAGTTCCCTATTTCTTCGCAGCAGCAATGGTGAAAAATACGCAGACATGTCCCTCGCGATTGTTCAATAAATACTGTATATAAAGTCTCGCTCTCACTTGCTGCTTTTCTAAAACGCCTTGGGGAAGCCGTCCGGACGAAGACTCCTGCGGGATGCACAGTGAATCGGGAGATCCCGCAGGCGCAGCCGAGGAAGCTCCCCACTGTCCGCGGAAAGCGAAATCCGGACGGCTTCCCCCTATCGGCTCCGGATAAAAAGCGGGGCCTTCACAAAAGACGCCTGTTGATTTGCTGTCGTTAAAAAACGGCGGACTTTGTCTACAGTCACAACCGGCACAT
>NZ_MSDU01000060.1 GCF_001936625.1 Domibacillus antri
GTCTGAATTGGCATTGTTGACAGGAAGGTGGATGTCTGCGAGCGGGCCCCGCTTTACAAGCGAAAGATTCTCTGTTTTCGTTTCTGTTGCTTGTGGCATAGTCACTTCCCCCTTATTATTAAAAAATGAATGTATTTTATTTCAACTCTGACTGTATTTTTTTACGATAGTCCGGTGTCCTTTTTTCTTGGAATGCGGCTAATCCTTCCAAGCGGTCTCGATGAGGAATTGTTTCTTGATACATCGCCCATTCTTTTTCCAATCCATGTTTCATCTGGTCTTCCAAAAGGCCATGAATAGCTGCTTTCGCAAGTCTTACAGCGTGACCAGAGTTAGCTGATATCAAATTCGCTATTTTAAGCGCTTTCAATTCTAATTCTCCAGCCTTGCATATTTCTTCTGCAAGACCAATCCTCACCGCTTCTTCCGCCCGCAATTTAGCTGCGGTGAAAATGAGTTTTTTCGCCATGCCGCTCCCAATAAGCTGGGTCAGCCTCTGTGTACCTCCCGCTCCCGGAATAATTCCCCAGGATACTTCTGTTAAGCCAATGAGCGCGTCTTCCTCAATCACCCGAATGTCGCAGGCAAGTGACAACTCACAGCCTCCGCCAAGAGCCAGCCCTTTTACTGCGGCTATTGTCGGGACAGGCAGCTCGGCAATTTCCTGAAATGTATTGCGCAGCTGGGTAACATAGGAGCGAATTTCTTCTTCATTCATTGCCTGGCGTTCTTTTAAGTCAGCTCCCGCGCAAAACGATTTGCTTTCCCCGCCTGTGAAAATGACTGCCTGCAAGCTTTCATCTGCCGCGATATCGCGAACCGTTTCTTGAAGGTCATTCACTAGAAAAGCGCTTAAAGCATTTGCACGCTTTGGGTTATGAAGCTGAACGATGCCGATGCCATCCTCTTTTTTAAATCGGATTCCTTTTTCAGTCATATGGTTCTTCACTCCATATTTTTAATTAAGAACGGCCGTTTTTTGAAGGCGCTGTGAAAGCTGCTCTGCCAGTGCCGAATCATTGCTTAAATAGCCGCCCTCTTGAAGCGTTTTGTCAGCATCCAATGATTCAAGCCACTCGGCTGCTTCTAACGTGTAAGCGTCTAAATACTGCTGAAGCTTTTGCTGCACAGGCTTTGAATCTTCCCGGAGCTGCCTTATCCAGCCTTCGGTATACATCATGTGTTCTTTTTGTTCCCGA
Source organism: Domibacillus antri (assembly GCF_001936625.1). Lineage (GTDB taxonomy): Bacteria > Bacillota > Bacilli > Bacillales > Domibacillaceae > Domibacillus > Domibacillus antri. The sequence continues at coordinate 1,200 of NZ_MSDU01000060.1, forward strand.
ATCAGCTTTTGAATACGGGAAACAATATCTGTATTTTCTGCTTTTAGCACCGCATTTAAAACGATATCAACACTTGCATTTACTGTGTATAAAGCGGCAATTAGCGATACCCAGTCATCTACCTGCTCAATAAATTGAAACGCTTTGCCGGTTTGTGATTCAATTTCAGGCTTTTTCCCTGAAAATCCACTTAAATCAAGTGCCCAGCTATATAAAAGTCTTGCGTGCCCAAGTTCTCCTTGTGCCATCGCAATGGCGGAAAGCGTTGACTCAAGACGCGGACCGCTAACGCCAATTTCCACCAGACGGTCGCCAAGCAGATACTTATTATCTGCAATCTTCTCTACAACATTTGTAAATTGGGCCAGTCCTGTTTTCATCTCTGCCATTACTTCACGCCCCTTCTTTTTCAAACAGGCCTTCCGGCTTGCGCACCCATTTTATTTGATCACGATTAACGACGACCATTTCCACCCATTTTTCTTCATCATATGTGAATGATGCGTATACTTTTGCCAGCTGTTCTGATTCCGCTTCAACTGATCCAACATGGAATAAGTCGTCACCACGTTTAATGCGGGTAAACACATCGTAGACAACCCGCGAAGCTTCATGATTATTCATCGGGAACTAACCCCCCAGGTTCTCATTTTTTGTCTTCCTTCTTCCGTCATTCGGTCAACTGTCCAAGGCGGGTCCCATACAACATGGATATCAACAGCATGGACATTTCGCTCCTCCAGCAGCCTTTTTTCGATGTCTCCCTTAATCCATTCTGTGCAGGCACAGCCGACAGCTGTAAACGTCATCGTCACCTGAATTGTATCTGCCTGTTCTTTAATGTCATAAATAAGACCCATATCAACAACGCTGATCGGAAACTCAGGGTCCATTACTTCTTTTAAGGCATCCCAATATTTTTGTTCACTTTGTACGTTGACTGCCATATTAGCTCACCTCTTTTCGAAGGTTTTCCATCTCTTTGGCTCCTTTTTGTAATCGCTGTACAAATTCTGCATTCCGAGGGCCTCGGTCTTTAAAGCGTTTGATCACGTTCTCCCACGTATCTGGTTCGTCATAGAGCCATTTTTTATTTGCCACGTCAAATTTGCAAGGGAATGGAACATCAATCACGTAGCGCTTTGTGTTTTCATCATAATGAGCAGGAACTGACACTCCTATTGACTCGCAAAATGGAACCGCAGTTGACAGCCATTTTTGGCGAAGCTCATCGTTTGTTTTTCCTTTTAATTTGTAGTCAAGCTGCGCTGATCGGCTTTTTAAATCATCTGCTACGCCGAAAAATTCAAGAGCCATCAGGAACATCCAGTCACTCGCTTTTTGCACCTGCTCTGCTAATTCAGGATCTTTCATAGCGGTTCTCATGATGATTTCTCCATTTCGCAGATGGAAAAGTTCTTCTTTATCCACTTTGACAAGAGCGCGTTTCCATGGTCCGTACGATGTATGTTCGAATGCATCGCCGAGAAGTGTATAGCCTGCTCTATCAAAATAAGCATTAAAAACGCCGAGCTCTACCCAGTTAGATAATTCAAAATCAAAAGCATAAGGATTTTTCCAGCGGTTTGGCTCACGATTGTATAATAATTCATCTACATCTTCGCCTAGTTCTTTTAGCAGCCGGTAAGCAATATGCGCGTGCCCTATTTCATCCTGCATGATCGCTAATGCGGTAATTTTATGGTTCAGCGTTGGCGCCTGATCATACACAGTCAAAAGCGGCGGCACACTGAGCAGTTCCGTATCGCCGACAATCAAAAGCGTCTGTTTTAACGCTTTTAAATATTCTTCATTCATGTCTTCTGAACCTTCTACAATAAACCCTGTATTTACTTTTTCTTTTAACAGGTTCGCTTCCACTTGTTCCACCTCTTTTAATTATGTTTTTTTAACAATCGTCTTAATAGCATAATAATTATTACCATAATGAATGTCAAGACAATAAAAAGAAAAAATTTTCAGTTTTTTCAAACAAAAAAGAAGAACCCTTACCGGATTCTTCTTTTTCTTTCTTCTCAATTGGCTGAAAGTGCTGATTTCTGCTTTTTGTACATAAACAATTGTCCATTCCACTCTTTTTCTACTCTCTGTTCCTGTGCTAAATACTCTAAATGAGCAATCACTTCCGCAATCGCAAAACGCCATTGATGTGTAGAAAGAGACCTTGTATGAAAAAGGCTGACCGCAATATCGTAAGCAGATTGCCCGTCCCGCAAAGCCTCTTCGATTTTTGAGAGCCGCTTTTCATGATGGCTAATGATCTGGTCCGCTCTTTCCGACAAATTCATAATGAGTTCTCCGTGAGCGGTCAGCGCTGTTTTTACTTCCAGCGATTGCACCCGCTCAAGCGACCTCATGTAATTTCTTAGCGGATTTTCTGCGCACCCCGGCCAGAGACTAATATTCGGCGTGATTTTATCAAGAACATGGTCAGATATGAGCGCATACTGCTTCCTTTTTTCATAAAAGCAGACGATTCCATCTGTATGACCCGGTACTTCAATAATTTCCCACTGGCTCCTACCCATTTCAACTGTGCTTGATGGAAGCGGTGTTAGCTTTGGCAGCGGTCTTACTTTGGAAGCAAGCCGCTTCATATTATGTTCAATAGCTTCAGCGAGCTCCCCAGGAGTTCCGTGCTGCAAAAACATTTCTCGGACACGATTCGGCTGCTGGCTTTCTGTTCCCCATGCACGATCAGCCATTTCAATATCGATTTCACTCATGTAAACAGGAGCCCCTGTTTTTTTCTGCAGCCAGCCGCTCATGCCGAAATGATCGGGATGAAAATGTGTTAAGATAATTGAACGGACGTCTTGATCCCGTATGTTTAATTCAGAAAAAATTTTTTCCCATGCAGCAATGGCCTCATCTGTCTTCAATCCAGTATCTACGATCGTCCAGCTGTCCTGCTCCTGCAATAAGTAGCAGTACACATATTTCATCGGAAATGGCACCGGGATCGCTGCTCTATAAATCGTTTCGTCGATTTGTTGGATTGCTGCCATTTCTACTCCTCCTTCACTACACATTTTTCCAAACTGGCGGACGTTTTTCGACAAAGGCGCGCAGCCCTTCCTGCGAATCTTCTGAGACAATCAATTCCTTTAAATATATCTGCTCGACTTTTTCAATCGATGAGGAAAAGCCAGCAGACATCGCTTCACGCACTGCTTTTTTTGTCAGCCTCAAGGCAAGCGGACTTTTCTTTTTTAATCCTTCAAGCAGTTCCGAGACCTCTGTATCCATAGATTCCGCAGGCGCCACTTTATTAAAAAATCCATATTCGTATGCCTGCTGCGCATTTAGCGTCTTTCCTGTCAGCATCAATTCCATAGTACGGTTTAATCCGGTAATATAGGGAAACACTACCGCGGAAACAGGCGGAAATAAGCCTAAATTGATTTCGGGCTGGCCGATTTTTGCTTTGTCTGAAGCATAAACGATATCGCAAAACGTTACCAGCTCGCACCCGCCGCCAATTGCCGCCCCTTCTACAATAGCAATTGTCGGGCATAAATCACCGGACAGCAGATGAAAAATTTTGTGAAACAAATGAATCATCGGTTCTGCTAAATCGCCCATGTGGTCTTCAACGGACACGCCTCCAGAAAAGACTTTTCCTGCTGCTTTGATCACAAGTGCATGCAATTCTTTATTTCGCGAAGCAGCTTCAATAGCTTCACAAAGTTCTCCCATCATTTCCATCGTCATTATATTAACGGGAGGCCGATCCAACACAAGAAAAGCAACATTATCTTCAATTGTAAAACGAATCGTTTTGAAAGTTGATGCAGTACTCATTTTTACACTCCCTTTATGGAAACGCTTTCTTTTTGGCGGGCTGTTTTTAGCTCTTTCATTACGTTCTGGATGATATCTTCTACGCTGTCTATTGAGTCAATGAGTCCTGCTGACTGCCCCGTATGAAGCCAGCCATCTTCAAGATTACCGTCTATTGCTGCCGCTTTATTGCGCAGGCCGTTAATATAAGGGTAAAGTTCCTCGAAAGAAGTGGGTGCCTTTTCCAGCGACAATATTTCATTTGGCAGCTTATCACGGATTACACGGTTAATTCTCTCGATGCTCCGTTCTAAAATGACTGTATCTGTGTCAGTCGTTTCAACTAATCTCTTTTTATAATGAGCATGGGCAGGGCTTTCTTTTGATGCAATAAAGCGCGTGCCCATTTGAACGCCCTCCGCACCAAGAGAAAATGCTGCTAATACGCCTTTTCCGTCCACAATGCCGCCTGCCGCTGCTACCGGCAAGCTTACTGCTTTTGCTACTTGGGGAAGCAGGCTGAACAGCGTCAATTCATAAGGACTGTTTCTCCCGCCTGCTTCAAAGCCTTCACAAACAAAAATATCTGTCCCGTGTGTTTCAGCATTTACTGCATGCTTAACTGTTCCCCCAACCGCGATCACTTTCAATCCCCATTTTTTCAAAGGCTCAATAAATGGCCGAGGATCACCAGCACCCAGACTGACTGCCTTTAAAAGGTGCCGGTATTCGTAGATGATTGAAAAATACTCGTGTTCAATCGTCACTCTGCTAATGGGCACGTTTACACCAAATGGCTTGTTCGTTAAAGAAGAAGCCGTCTCAATCTGCTTTTTAAACTCTTTCGTACTGTGGCCGGCTGCCGCCACTTGACCAAAGCCGCCTGCATTCGATACAGCTGCGGCTAGGGTTCCGTCTCCAATAAATGCCATGCCGCTCTCTATAATAGGAAAAGACACGTCAAGAACAGCGGAAATCCGATTCCTCATTTACCCACACCCTTTCGTTTACACACCCGTAAATGGATTGACAGCACGATCCCGGTTCATAGCCGGCTCTGTATCAGGGGCATGCTTAAATATGCGTTCGAAATATTTTGTGGATGGTATAGAAAGCAATTGATGTAGATTAAAAAACAGCTCGCGTGCTTTTAAGCCGTTCCATCCTTCAGGCAGCAAATCTACTGGCAGGCCAGGATCAACAAAAAGAAACTTCCGATATTCGTGCACAAGGATCGTCCTCATTTCAAAGCATTTTTCTTCTGGCAGCGAACCAGCCCATGTCTTATCTTTTAATTCGCCATATACTTTTTCGTATTTTTCTATAAAGACCGCATACTCGGCAGAAATTGCATCTAAATCCCAGCCTTTGCGCACGATTTCTTCATTTGTATGGGAAATGATTGAACTTGTTTTAAATAAAATTGTGTTATTTTCCAGATCATACGTTTTGGCCATTTCCAACACCTGTTCTTCCAACGGGTTTGGGCTGGCCCATGTGCTGTGGGAGATTAAGCCAAATCCGGTCCAGTTCAGCTCTTTGCGTATTTGTGTACGTAATTCTCTCCGTTCCTCTGGAATCGAATAAATCAGGACACGCCAATGCCCGTCCCAATTTAAATGACGGCTTGAATAAATACGGGCCAGACCGTCCTCCATGCGCCGTCTTCCTTTTTCCGTTAAAGTCGCATAACTTTTATTGCCAATCTTTCGCACACTAATATAGTCCTGCTGCACCATTCTCAGCACAGCACCTCGCAAAGAAGACTCTGAAATGCCGAAATGGCTCATCATTTTAATTAAACTTCCCATCCACACTTCGCCGCCGTAATGCTTGATATATTCTCCGAAAAATGTAAACATCAATGACCTCGGTTTCATTACTCCACTTCCTGTCCAATTAATCAATTCACCTACCTATTATGATCATAATTTTCCTTTCAATCAAGAAGACACCCCATCCTGTAAAAAGAAAAACCAGTATGAACCCGTCAGGCCGCATACTGGTTTGAAATTGATCGCGCGCACTCCGGAAGAAGATGATTACATCCCTTTCCAGTCCGGAGTTCTCTTCTCCAGGAATGCACTCAGCCCTTCCTTTGCGTCCTCCGAACGGAACAGCAGGTTCTGCAGCTCTCCTTCGTAGCGGATTGCCGCATTCAGCGGCATTTCC
>NZ_MSDU01000061.1 GCF_001936625.1 Domibacillus antri
CATCCCAGTACATAACCCCATCAATTTTCACTAAATGAGGCGACGCCTCATACATCATTTCATAGCCTTTTCGATTTTCTTCGATCTCTCTTCTGGAATAAACTGTATACATGGAAATTCCCTCGCTTTACATAGTTAACGAGGGATTTTTATCGAGATCTTCATAATTTGTCCATTGCTTAATTTGTTTTTCAACAGTATGAGAAGGGGCTGTCCCAAAAGTCAGTGGAAACTGACTTTTGAGGCAGCCCTGTTTTTATGCACAAAGGCTACTTTTATTGATTATACCATGGGACAGCTGATTCTTCCAATGGACTACAGTGAATTGATTCCAGAGGACCATGTCGTGCGTGTGGTCAGCGGCATGATCGACGAGCTGAATGACGAACTTTTTTTCCAGGCTTACAAAGGAGGCGGCCGGCCTCCTTACCATCCCAAAATGATGACAAAGATTATTGTGTACGCCTACACACAAAAGCTGTATTCCTGCCGGGATATCGCCAAGTCCCTGCGGGAGCAACTGCCAATGATGTGGATCGCCGCCATGGCCCACAATTTCCTGAAACAGGCGCAGGTGAACCGCCAGTTTCAGGGGCAAAACGGCGGCAAACGAAAAAATCCGGCGGGTCCTTTTCAAGAACCCGCCGGATTTTCTTCATTTAAGAGGCTTTTGAGACAGCCCCCTTTAAAATCGTTGTTTAATCATCCAGATTTATCTTTGCAGCTCTAATTTTCTCTTCTCATTGTGAGAAGGAATCGAGTTGAAAATTTTGATAACGGCTTTATTTTGACAAAAAGAACAGGGGGATTTTACATTCTTAACTTTTTTCACATGAGGAACATCAAAGTTTTTCAGGCCATCTTTGACATGGTTCGTACATACGACTAACATTATGAATAACCCCGCTTTCTTCCTAATCTTGAAAATGAGAGAAGCAGCCAGTCTTATATGCCGCCACTCAGCTGATCTGCCTTTTTGCAGCTTAGATCACCTTGTCTGTATTTTCTCTCTCCGAATTCGTCACCGGGGTCATACGATTCCGTTTGGCACGTTTGGCAGCAGCAAAAAATATAATAAGCGCCGCAATCCCCACGATATTTAAAATAGGGTCAGGTAATAACATAAGCGCCCCTGCCGCTAACGCCCAAAAACGAAACATCCAACTTAATTTTCGTTCCAAGAATCCTTGGAAAGCGATTCCAAAAGCAACTACACCTAAAAAACCGGTAATGACAGCAAGGATCTTGTCAAACATTGACCCGATCATTAGGTAAGCCGGATTAAGAACAAACATAAACGGAATCACATAAGCCACAAAAGCGAGTTTGGTCGCTGTCAGGGCAGTGGTCATCGGGTTCGTTTTTGCAATCGCCGCTGCCGCAAAGGACGCCAGCGCATCCGGCGGTGTAATGACCGCAATTGAAGCAAAATACATGACAAACATGTGAGCCAGAAGCAATGCATGATCCGCAACAGCCGGCGAAGAGTCTGCTTCCAGCATACCTACCAGCGCCGGTATCGTGATGGCAACTTGCACAATATACGATGCCGATGGCGGAAGACCCATTCCTAGAATAAATGAAGCGACAGCCGTTAATAGGAGGGCAAGAATGAGATGTCCGCCGGAAAGCTCATCCAATAGCGCGGTAAACCGTACACCTAATCCGGTCAAACCAAACATCCCGCTAATGATGCCCGCCGTTGCTGTGGCCGCGCCGATCATCAGCATCCCTTTTGCCCCGTCTTCCAAGGCTTCTAAAATAGAACGCCAGTTCATTCGTGTTTCTTTGCGAAAAGCGGCAAAGATTAATATGCTTAAAATGGAATAGGAAACAGCATATGATGGGCTGTATTCCAGCATAAGGAGGCCGACCAGAATAACAATCGGCATTAAAAGATGCCATCTTTTCTTTATACTGGCTTTCCAGTCCGGCAATTCTTTCTTAGGAACACCTGTTAACCCTAGTTTAACCGCTTCCAAATGTACCATGACTCCAATGCCCCAGAAATACAGCACGGCTGGCAGCAGCGCATAACCGGCAATTTGTATATAAGGAATACCCGTATACTGTGCCATAATGAAGGCCACGATCCCCATGACAGGCGGCATAATTTGGCTTCCCGCCGAGGCCGCCGCTTCCACACCCCCCGCAAAATTCGCTTTATAGCCGATTTTTTTCATCAACGGTATAGTGGAGGTTCCGACCGTCATAACATTGGCTACCGCACTCCCCGAGAGCATACCGTGCAGCGCGCTGCCGATAATGGATACTTTAGCCGGTCCCCCGCGGGCATGTCCCGCTATGCCCATGGCGATATCCATTAAAAGATCACCTAGCCCGGACTTCGCGAGAAACGAACCGAACAAAATAAACAGCGCAATATACGTGGCGCTTGCTCCAAGAGGAATGCCAAACGCGCCTTCTGTTCCAAGATAGTTTAAATCAACGATGCTGTCCCAGCTATATCCGGCATGTGACAGCATACCGGGTAAGAAGGAGCCGGCCAGTCCGTAGAGCAAGAACAGGAGCGCGATAATAGAAAGGGCCGCACCGGCTACCTTTCGTGTCGCTTCCAAAATCAGCAATGTAAAAATCGTTCCTAACAACATCTCCGCCGGCAGCAGCGGGCTGACCATTGGAAAACGTTCGGTCATAATATAATCATAATTCACATAGAGATACCCCATACTGGCCGCACTGAGAATGACCATTAAACCGCTTAAAGCACCGTTAAGCTTTTTCGATTTAAAGTTGTATGGATATAACAAAAAGATTAACAACATGACAAATGATAAGTGAACAAACCTTTGAAAAAACGTTTCAAAATTACCGAAAAATCCTGTGTACAAATGAAAAATACTCAATCCGTATAATAAAATTTTCCCTAATTTCAGCATTTATCTTTTGTTCCCTCCTTGTAAAAATCAAAATTTTACGTTAACGGGATACGTTGAGGTTTACGAACGATCTTATTTTAACAATTGCTTCTCTTTATAAAACTTTTCCGCACCGGGATGAAAAGGCACCCCGATATCCGCCGGTAAATCTTCTGCATTTACACTTTCAAGCGCCGGATCGATGCTCTTAAATTCCTCTAAATGATCATGAAGTGTTTTTGTAAATTCATAAACAAGGTCTTCTGACGCATTTTTATTTGCTATAACAACAAGCGGTGACTGAATGGTTTGGACTTCGTGATCTACACCTTTATAGACGCCTGCCGGAATGGTCGCTTCTACCAAACCTTTATTCTGCGCGGTCAACTTTTCAATTTTATCGTCCGGAAGCGAGAGCAATTCCATATCTTTACTCTGGCTTAAATCCGTGAGAACAGAAAATGGCAGCGGGACTGTCCAGAACATTAAATCAAGCCGACCATCCTTCATTTGCTCCACCGCATCCGCAAACGATAAATTTTGCACACTGCCCATATCTTCATAGCTCATGTCATACGCTTCCAAAATACGCCGGGCCACTTCTTCGGTAAGCAGTCCTTTTTGACCGACATTAATGGTTTTTCCTTTGAGATCTTCAATGGATTTAATCCCTGAATCTTTCAGTACAACAATTTGCGTAATGTGAGGAAATAGAGATGCCACGTATTGTACATTGTCCATTTTTTCTTTAAACGGAGGATTTCCGCCGATTCCATCAACCGTTGGCATCGCCTGTGAAAAGCCGATTTCACCCTGACCGCCGTGAATCGCAACGACATTCGCTACCCCTCCCCCTGGTTCAATACTTACTTGCTCCAGACTGGGCATATTCTTTTTCATCGTTTCCGTAATACCAACAGCCAGCGGATACCAAGATCCCGTTTGAGGAGCTGCATAAAAACGCAGAACATTTGATGATGAAGAAGCATTGCTTTGATTTGAAGCTGTTTGATTTGCATCCCCGCAGGCGGCTAACCCTAACATACTTGCTAAAATCAGCATAGCCAGCCTTGTAAACGTTATCTTTTTCATTTTCATACCCCCTTGAATAATATCCTTCGCAATTGTAAGACTAAATGAAAAGAACAGAGATTGTTAAAACAAGTGAAAAGGCCGCCGCATATAACAGGCTCCATCCGGCAATGCGCATCGGACGCACATTAATAATGGAGGACATAAGACCAAGCGTTCCACTGAACGGCCCCAAGTAAAACGTTAAAACAGCACCGCCCAAAAACGCCACCGCCATCTGCTCCGGCGTTATGCCAAGAACATCCGGTTTCAATGATTGCGCCAGCAAAGTCACAACCACAATTGGGTGCATCCCTATAAACGAGAAAAGCAGCGTAAGAAACGGGAGTGAGATCAAAAAGAGTTGTACGCCCGCTAATTCACTAAATTGAACAAACAACTGGTTCACCAGACGATCCTGACCTGAATAGTGGAGCGCCTGAACAAAAAAACCGGCACTGAGAAAAATCGCAAATGAATCACTCATGTCCGCTATTTTATGAGTAAAATGATGCTTTACACCCGGCAAAAATTCAGTATTTTTTCTTAATAAAAGACACCATATCCAGGCGAACGGAAGGGTTAAAAGTGTTACGCTCACCACTAAGCCCAATGAAAAAACAGCGTCTGTGCCGACAATTAAAAACAACAGTAAAATGATCGCAAGAACAATTTGGGATATCTTCCCGTAAAAAAGAGGAGAAGCTTCAGCCGCCGCAGTCTCTTTTGGAGCAACGCCGGATTGTTTGACTCGTTCCACCAAAGTGAAAATAATCCAGTTAAAACCAAGCGATACTAAACTGATACATAACAGTATTGGAAAGATATGCAGCCATTCCACTTTGGTCACATGAAGAACGACGCCCAGAATACCGGATAAAGGCGTCCACATGATCGGCAAAGAATATCCCTGAATAATACTGCCGGCGAGAAAGCGGTCCGGCTTTTCAATCGGCCAAGCATCCACCGTGCTTTTTACACTGGCATGTGTAATTGGAACAGCCGCCATATTTAAAAAGCTGCCAAGAAAGTAGGATAACCCTGTAATGGTTCTATATAAGTGGGAAGAGGAATGAATTCTTCCTTGAAATAGTTGTTTAAATGCCTCTCTGTGCCCGCCTGCCTGTATCGGCAGAGACAATAAAGGGACAATGGAAAACAAGGCAAGTAGATACAGCATGTCCCCATACAACTGCACATAGTAGGAAAAATCGATTCCCTTCCTCACAACCATCAGCGTTCCTAAAAATAAAAAGACAATAGACATCAGCCTTGTAAAGAACGTACACGATAGCAGCGACAGAGCGATCGCGATCATCGAAAAGATCGACAATAATACTCCCAGCTCCGCAAATGGTACAAGCTGAAAGATCAAAAATAGACCAACCGACAAGGTGAAGATCGTTGATTTTATGCGGATCAGCAAATGCTGCATGCCCAACGATTCATAATCAGAAAGGGAAATCATCGATTTCCCTTTCTCCTTTCCTTCACTTTTTAAGCTGTTCATTTTAAATAGGCGTGACAAGCAATGTCGGGATCACGAGTGTGTCGTAAACCACTTTTTTCTCTTTGAACTTAGGCTGGTCCCCTTCAAAAACGATCTTGTCGATGTATTTTCCAACATTGTACACTTCTGAGTAACCGTTCACTCTTGTTTGGAATACGGCATAATTTGCGTGGACCGTGTACGTATCATTTTCACAGCCCACAATTCTGATGCTGCTGACAATGTGCCGGTAAACATGCGCTTCAAAAATATTGGCTTGCCGATGAGCTGTCACACGATCCTTCAGCATCCCTTTGCTGTCACAGTAAATGATAGAGGCAGGAAAGTTCCGCTCATTGTTTTCACGTGAAATGATTTGATACAGGCAGTCGTCGGTGAAAAATTCCGGCCACTCCTCTAAACGATTATCATCAATGCACTGTACATAAGCATGCGTCAATTCTTCAATCTTCAATTGGACTTCTCTAAGATCACTGATTTGTTGCATTTCCATTCCTTCTTCCCCCCATCTTTTTCATCAATAACCCATTAAGTGGCGATAATGCTTCCAAAAACCGCGGATGGATGTTTCCGTAACGCGGAACGATTGACTCTCAATGCCCGTGCCGCCCATTTCAACAAAGGACTCCTCATGCGGCGCGCCGACAATTCCCTTTTGTACCAATTCGCCAATACCGCCGTCTTCTAATGATACGAAGCCTGCCGGTCCCACTAAATTAGACTGCTTAAGCCGAATTTTTGTCATTTCTTCGTCATCATCTTCAAAGCCTAAATACGTCCAAATCAATTCACAGGAATCAATGCCTTTCGGTACTAAATGGCGGACCGCTAACGCATTGTGAATCTGCTGGACAACCATTCCCGGAAATAATGATTGGATAGCGAGCGTAATCCCATCCGGGAATTCATTCCGGCCGACCAGCAATGACGGATCTTCTAAAGTATATTTTGATGAAAACGATCTCAAATCCGACTGCTTATAAGCTTCCAGATCTTCATTTAAACTGCCATACGTATAACTGACGTGGTGGCGTCCTGTTTCATCCAAATCAATCCCGCCTTTTTGCGACAGACGGTTTACTCCAAATGTAGAAAAGAATAAATGCAGTAAGCTGGCATGATAAGAATCTTTCACGTTTTCAAAGTATAGCTTCCAATTGTTATTCATCAACTGACGCTGATAGCCCAAAACTTTAACAGGCTTTTGGAAAATCCGATTTAAATAGCCGCACATTTTGTCGCCTAAATACGTTTGCAAGGGCTCCATACTATGATCAAACGTGCCGAATATAATACCCGAATACGTTTCCACTTTTATTTTCTGAAGCGAAAGCTTACTTTGATCAAATCCTTCCGGCATGCCCCCCTGACCATTTACGCCCTTTTTAAAAGGCACACCTTTTAAATCACCTTGCGCATCATACACCCAGGCATGATACACGCATGTGAATGTCTTCGTGTTTCCGCATGAGTCCATACAAACTGTTGCACCCCTATGGGCACAGCGATTGACGAAAGATCTGATTTCGCCGTTTGAATCGCGTGTGACCACGACAGGCGTATCCCCGACATAGGTCGTTTTATAGTCGCCCGGATTCGGTATTTCCACTTCCAAACCAAGATAATTCCATGTGGAGCCGCGGAAAATCTTATCCATTTCACCTTCATAAATATTTTCATCCATATAGACTTGATACGGAATCCGGCTTTCCCCTTTTTCAGGCCATGTTAACGTTTCTGCGCTCTTTTTCGAAATACTCATCTATAAAAACTCCCCTCTTCAGCTATTGATTAATTGATTTTTTACGTTAATTGAACTGAGAAGCTCGATTGTTTGAATGACACTTGCAGGTTCAGCGATCCCTTTCCCAGCAATATCGGGGGCGCTTCCATGGCCAACAGATGCAAAAAGCACGGGCGTACCAATTGTTAAAGCCGCTATGTTTTTAAGCGCTTTCATTTTAATCGGCACATGAGCTTGATCATGATACATCGCCACGTATATATCTTGTTTTCCGAATTCGGCAAACAGGGTATCAGCAGGAAACGGCCCTGCAGCCTGAATGCCATCTTCCAGCACGCCCTCTATTGCCGGCGTAATTTCGTTCTGTTCTTCTTCACCGAATAGTCCGCCTTCACCCGCATGAGGGTTTAATCCGGCTACCGCGATTGATGGAGAAGACATTCCTAATGCTTTGCCGGCTGAATCGGCTGCCCGGATCGCTTTTTCAACGAGCGGCTTTTTTACTAATTCCAGTGCTTGTTTTAAGGAAACATGCAATGTTGTGTTCACAACGCGTAAATTCCCGGAAACGAGCATCAGAAAAGCCTCTTCTTCTTTTGTACCGGTCAATTTGGCAACCAGACCGGGATAACCATCAAACTCTATTCCCGCCTTTTCGACAGAAGATTTTGTATGCGGACCGCCGATAACCGCATGCACCTCACCTTGCAGCGCCAGCATAACCGCTTTTTTCGTATAATCAATCATGGCACTGCCTGTCATTGCATCGCCTTCCCCAAAAGAAAATCGGCTCATCTCAATATTAGCCAGGTCGATTAAATCAACCTGCCCATGAGAAAAAGCGGCGTCGCTTACCCGGTTAATCAGGTTAAGCTTCAACGGCAAATTGAACTTGGCAATACAATGTGACAGAACATTCGCATCCCCTACAAGTAAAGGGCGGCTACAGTCATACGTGTGCGGATCAAGCAGCGCTTTTAAAGCAATCTCTGGTCCAATCCCCGAAACATCACCAACAGTTATCGCAATAATTGGCTTAACGGATGTAGTCAACCACTCTCCTCCTTGTTTAAAAAAAATTATTGAAAAAATTCTATTTTTTCAATATATTACGAATTGTACAATAACTGAAATGCGCCAAAAAGAAGGGTTTTTCGTATAGCGAAAAACGAAAAAATTTTTTTTGAGGGGGATGACCAACATGCCAGGACCGGAATTGCTCTCTTCTGTACAGAATGCGATAAGAGTAATGCGTCAATTTTCGTTAGATGAGCCTGAGCTTGGGATTACAGAATTAAATGAGCGTCTGGGAATATCCAAAAGCTCTATTTACCGTGTGTTACAAACCTTATGTGCGGAACATATCATTCAGCAAAACCCGGAGACGAAAAAATACCATCTTGGGCTGACCGCTTTTGAAATTGGCTGTGTGGTTTATAATGACATACAAGTGTGTCAAGTTGCTCTTCCCTTATTGCAAAAAATGCATTTAAAATTGCCCGTTGTCATCCAGTTAGTGGTCTATGACCGCGGAACGGTCATTCACCTGCTTAAACTTCCTGAAAAAAGAGAAACGAGAACCTTTAACCGAATGGGCAAGCGGGTGCCGGCAAATGCCACTGCCGCCGGAAAGGTGCTCCTTGCGTATCAAAGCGAGAAAGAAATCGAACGCTTATGTTCCATCGGCTTTAAATCATTCACTCCAAACACACTAACAAAACCGGAAGTACTGTTATCCGAACTGGCGGCCATTAAAGAAAACGGCTACGCCTTTTCAAAAGAAGAATTCAAGGTGGGAATGTGCGCACTGGCCGTGCCCGTATTTGACGAAATAACCAATCAAATTGTCGCAGCCATCAGCGTGACAGGCCCGAAAAAGATTCTCTCTCCCGCTCAAATTCAGATTTATTTACGTGAAATGAAAATGTACAGCCGGTTAATTTCCGAACAGCTTGATTTAGAATAGGAGAAGAAAAAATGTAAGAAGCTGCCGGATGGAAGGCCGAATCCATGGAGAATCCGGCCAAAAGAACACGAAAACCGGCCCAAAATCAAAAAATCCGGCTGTAGAAATGAAGAAGGGGATGTCTCAATCGTTCATGAGGCATCCCCTTAATAAAGAAAGTTATTTTGGTTTACTCGTCATTTTAAATAGCAAGACCTTCATTTCGGCATGAATAACTGCCCGATAAAAATATGTGCCTCTTTATGATTTGTGATTTTCTTACTACAGCTATTATGTCATAATGGTCAAAATATTCTAATTAACTTTTGTTCAGGGGGTAAAAGATGAAATTAACGGTGCGCAATAAACTTTTAGGCGGATTTTTCATTATTTTGGTTCTTCTTGGAATCATCGGCGGGATCGGAAACTATCAGCTGGCAAACATCAATGAACGATACAAAGAATTGATGGAGGAACGGGTGACGAATCTTATTTCAGCGAAAGACATGAAGCAAGAAATCACGAATCAAACGCTGTACATACGTGAATTTCTTATTTCCGAGGATCAAACATACATAAAACGATATGGTGAATCGGTCCGGAATTTTGAAAGCATGCTGCAGCCGCTCAAAGCATCTGCTAATACAAATGAAGGTAAAGCAACCATTGAGCGAATTGAAACGTTGAAGGCTGAATATCAGAAGCTGATAAACGAGGCGCTTGATTTAAAAAACATTGGGGATGAAAATGGTTATTTAAACATCATGAACTCTTCTGCTCCCGGTGTAACCGAAGAACTTACGAAATCTCTTCAGGATTTAGAAAAATTACAGATGGATAATATGGTTCAGAGTTCAGAAGATGCCACAAAGCATGTCGCACAAGTCCAGCTCGCTTCTTTATTCATCATGATTGCCGCTATCGTTATCGGCATTGGAACCGCTTTATGGATCAGCCGTCAAATTGCAAAACCGATCCAAACATTGGTTTTTTCTATGAAACAAGTGGCTTCAGGAGATTTGCGGGTTCAAGAAGTGAATATCAAATCCCGTGATGAAATGAGAGATTTAGGAAATGCCTTTAACCAAATGATCCGTGACTTAAAACCCGTCATATCGGACGTGCGTGAATCGTCTGCACAAGTAGCGGTCAGCAGTGAGCAGCTAAATGCCGGCTCACAAGAAAGCCGCTCCGCCAGTGAAGGAATCGCCCGGCTCATTCAACAAACAGCAGAAGGAATGGAACAGCAGCTTCATTATTTTAACGACGTTCAATCTTCTATGCAAGAAATGGCGAAAGGAATGGATCAGATAACACTTAACAATGAAGAGATGCTTCAATCAACCGAAACAACAAATTCCATGACAAAAGAAGGCGCTGCTTCCATTCATAAAGTGCTTCAGCAAATGAACAAAATTACCGATTCCGCTTCGCATACGGCAGAGGTCATCCGCTCTCTCGGAAACCGTTCAAACGAAATTCAAAACATCGTCGGTTTCATTACCGAAATCGCCGAGCAAACAAACCTTCTTGCATTGAACGCGGCCATTGAAGCAGCCAGAGCTGGCGAAAACGGCAAAGGGTTCGCGGTCGTAGCTGAGGAAGTGCGCAAGCTGGCGGAAGAATCCAAAAAATCCGCTCAGCAAATCACACAAATGATAGCGCTGATTCAGTCAGAGACACATCAAGCTGTCACATCCATAAAACAGCAAAACAATGACGTCGAAGAAGGATTATTGTTTACGCAAGAAGCAAATGGCGCTTTTGCAGAAATTGAAGGCTCCGTCGGCCAAGTCACTCATAATGTAGAGGAAATGTCATCATCGATTCAAAACTTGGATACATTCATTGTCCGCATTGTCCAGGCAGTTGATCATGTACAAAAAATAGCTGAAGCAAGTGCAGCTGCTTCTCAACAGGTGAATGCCGGCACAGAAGAAAATGCAGCCACAATTGAAGAAGTATCCGCCAACGCTCAAAATTTGGCGATACTGGCAGAAACACTTCAAGAATCCGTTTCGCGATTTAAGCTGGATTAATCGCAGCTGTTTTTTTAACGTTCCCTTTACCAGTAATTAGGGGCTGTCTCAAAAGATCATGGAGACAGTCTCTTTCTTTTCGTTTCTATGGCCGGATTTTCTGATTTTGGGCCGGTTTTCCTATCAATAAATCGGCCAAAATGTTCAGAATCCGGCCTTTCCTTTTACAAATCACGGCACAACGCTTATCTACACGTTCTGATTTTCCGGCTTCTCACCCTGTCTATTACTGTTCAAATATCGCCAGCGGGAGAACCGCACTTACAACATAATGTCCAGCGTCAACAATTTCTGAAATTTTAAGGTCAACACATAGACTAGAAAGCAGGTAGGCATCCAATTTGGACATATTGTATGTATCCGCAATATAATCCACCATCCCGCGAAGAGCATCTTGAGACGCTTTAAACAGATCTCCCCCGACACCTGTAGTCCCATAAAAACCAGCATGATTGACTTTCGGTGTTAACGCGCCTTTTGTTTGAAATTGCGGAGCTGGAATCGACTTTCCTTTTATTAACGTAAATTTCAGTTTTGACGTCATCGGACATTCCAAAGCTGACACACAGACTTCCCCATCTCCTTGAGCAGCATGGCCGTCACCGCAGCTAAAAAGCGCACCGGCTTCCTGTACAGGAAGATACAGTGTCGTTCCGATCATAAGCTGCCTTGTATCCATGTTTCCGCCAAATGTTCCGGGAGGCATGATCGGAACATTATCCGCATCCTTAGGACAAACACCCATTGTTCCTAAAAACGGTTCAATCGGCACTTTAATATCCTCTCTGAAATGAATATACTCGCCGTCCGACAAATCAAATGTACGAAGATACGCATCCGGAAATTCCTCCGGTAATAACCCAAGTCCAGGAAGAACGGCCGTCCATCCCCAGCCTTTTGTTTTTATATCCAGAATTTCAACCGCCAGCGTATCTCCCGGTTCCGCTCCCTCTATATACACTGGTCCTGCCAGCGGATAGACACGCGTCCAGTCAAGTCCGGCGATTGCTTCTGTGGTCGAATCAATCGTGAATTGTCCATCTGTCACTTCTCTCGTTTCAAAAATCACGGTATCCCCGCTTTGAATCGTTAACGCAGGTTCATTGTTTACACTCCATGCATAATGTACAATATCTTTTGGGAAATAATGAGTTTTTGACATAAGTTCTTCCTCCTCTGTTGTTTCGTTTTCTTTCGTTCGCAAATATTTGCCTACTTATCTTCTCTTAATATATATTCATTGCCATCCTGATCTTTAAATGTGAACATCGTCCCGAATGGCATCTTTAACATTTCTTCCACTTCCACACCATTTTGTTTCATTTTTTCATAAGCTGATTCTATATCTGTTGTGCTGAAAAGAATGTTTGGATGTGAAACCTTAGAGGGTTTTTGCTTTTCCATCAACGGCTTCGAATACAGAACCAGCGTGGTGAATTCATCTTCACTGGGACCGACTTCGATCCAAGCGGCATTTGGCCCTATTGGCTGTTCAAATTTTAAAACGAAATTCATTTTATTTAACCAAAAATCTTTTGCCTGTTCTTGATCGTTCACATATACGGTGATTTTTCCGACTTTATTAATCATTGTTTTTCTCCTCGAATTTTGAATTAGTCATATCTCTTTCTGATAGAATTTCCAGGTGATCAGACAGCGGGAATGATTCATTCATTGATGATGAACAAGGCTGTAGTCTATCGCCAAATGCCCTTTGAACTATTATATCCAGCGGGCTAAAACGGTACATCTTTTTTATTTTCGTTTACTTCTCTGATAGTTAATGCCGAAAACCGCTATGGCAAAGAAAAACAAAATGGAAGAAAGCCACTAGTGTTGCATAAATAACATCTGAATTTTCAGTTTTATCATTTTCCTTGTTGAGAGCCAAAAAGGTAAATACCCAACTAAAGGTGGCTCCATCCATTTGGAAATTTATTCACAATTAGACTGGTGTAACATCGACAGTTCGATCATTATGGAATGGCTTTTCCTTCAATTTTCCTAAGCAAGATATGCGCTGGTTTCCACAATGCAGCCCTTAAATAACGGCTAATTTGTAAGGTTTTTCGTTTACTTTTTGTCTCTATTTGCATGAGAACATGTAGGCAAAAAACAATAATACCGATAAACACTTGATTTTGAATCGCCCATTCGCTTTGACCGTAGAACTTTTTAATGCTGAGATGCTGCTTTATCCATTTGAAAAACAATCCGATTGCCCAACGTGATTTATACATCTCAGAATTTTCTTCGGCGCTCAAATCAAAACGATTGGTAATTAATTGAAGTTCATTTCCTTTTGAATCCATGACTTTTAATAGGCGAAAGTAATTTTCTGCACGATTCTGTGTCGTGCCAATCAGCACCATTTGATCTGATAGAACAGTTGAATCGTTGGGTAGTTTAAAGTCGTAAACTTCCCGTATGACAGCGTTTTTCCGTAGCCTTGAAAGAAAAAAGTAGCCATCATCGGTCATGCGGTCAAAGCGCTCGTAATCGAGATAGCCACGGTCATGTTCTTTTGCCGTTGTTATCACAACCTTTTCAGGATAAGATGCACCCTTTTCCATAAACACAAGGCGCAAATGCAACTTTACACCTGCTTTTGTTTTGCGGAACTTAGCCCATTTATGATTGGTCAAATTAAGTGGCAATGTACTGGAATCGATGATTTTTAAGGGCATGACAAGTTTTGTATAGTGCGTCTTGGCATGAATTTGTGCCACTAGATCAAGGAAAAGACATTGAAATAGTTCTGGGTTCAGACCATTTATTCGCCGTGACAGCTGAGAAATATTGATAGATTCAAGGTCAATCCCTTTTTGAAGTTGGTCATTGAAAAGACAATCGCCCAGCGCATGGAGACTTTCGACTTCTTGTAGCTGCGCAAAAAGTAGTAATTTTAGAAATGACTCTGTCGTTAATTTTTTCGTATAGTAATCTAATTTTTTCGTTTTCACCTGTTCTTCAAATAATTGAAAATTTATTGGTGAAAACCATTGTCCAAATGAAGTTTTTCGTGTAATCTTGTCCATGCGTAGGTCCTTTTTTAGTGGATTTGGACGGGTTACCACCTGACTTATCCATTATAAAGGACTTTTTCTTTGCACAAAAATAAATTAGTGAACATTTTGAGTATTTTTAATAGTGAAACTAAATTAATGCAACACTAGTGATGTTAAATAATACTTTTCCAATGCTGCTCTAAATATCTTCTTTGTTTCTTCATCTTATAAATCTCAATTGTAAGGTAAACGAATAGGGCTACTAACTGACTTATAAATAGCGTAATAAGTAACCATTTGGTTGCAACGTCATCATAGTAATTGCTGGGATACGGGAGCAATGTTGTTGGGTACGCAACTCCAACTATTGAAGCGTAAAAGAGTACCAGCAATCCTCCATAAAATCCACTTGGCTTTGCATAATCCTCTAATATCTTTTGTTGCTCTTCCAGTTGCAAACTTAAAATCGTCACTTCATCTCTTAACATATCTCGATTTTTTCGCTTCTCTCTATACGCTTGTATGCTATCTGGTCCAGCCGAAGACAACAAATCTGGTCTTATTAAGAAAGCATCATCTGGAAAACTTATGCTCGCCATTAATGGATTAACTGGTCGTTCTGGCAACGAACGCTTCAAAAAATAATAAACGCTTTCGTATAAACCTATTTTCGGTGCCAATGATACTTTGACACCACTCTCTTCAAGAAATTCCTTAAAATCGTTCGGAATGTCTTCACGGTAATAACCTGAAATCATCTCCTCGACCTCACAGATTATTTGTTCAAGTTCTTCAAGGTAAGGTTTAAGCTCCTCAATTGAACGATGGTTATACGCATCGTGCTCTATAATTTCAGCAACAGTTTTTTCTTTTGAAATCAGGTCTTCTAAATTATCTATAATAAAGTCGTCAGCATCCTCATCTAATAGAATCAATTCAGCATTTTTATACATCTTTTGCTTTGCAGATAAATCGTTTTTAAGCTCTCTCATTCGCCTCTCAATGCCTTTTCTTTCACTCGCCATAGTTATGGACTCTACTCACCAAAAACTGCCTATTATGGCAACCAGAGCCGCTGTGGCGGTCACAATTGTTGATATTAATATATTCAAGTCCACTTTTTCTCACCTCAGAACTTTAAGTTGCACACTGCTATCAATCTTTACTCTTGATTACTTTACTGCAATACTCTTCCCAATAATTGTCTTTATCAGAATCTATCGAATGAAGCCAAACGTACATGAGTAATACTTCAAGCATCTGTTTCTTTTTCCGCATAAATGGTCTATCCGAAATCCTCGTATATAAGGTGTTGATATTAAATAAATTTGCCTTCTGTTTGTAATCATATTCGTAATCTAAATACCCTTCCTTACTCTTCTTTCGATGTCTGACTGGCCACAAGGATGAGTCATCGTAGAAGCGTTCTGCATATTCAGATGCAAACAGGAATAAATTCACAGAATATTTCTCTTGGGTATTCTCTACCCAATTATTTATTTCCTCCGAGATAAAAGGGTACTTTGAAATAGCATGTTCTTCGCTTTTGATTCTATGATGGTCTTTAATAAAGGCAAAGAGGTACTCAGTTTGCCCTTTTAAAAATGGATTTCGCTTCACTAAATTCGCATAAATTTCATAAGAACAGCTACGGAAATCGCTGTCTTGAAAATACAACAGAAACAGTTCTTCTTTCTTTAATTGACTTATGATAGAACGGTGTATTTGTTTATCATAATCTTCATAAATTTGCAGTAACCATTGCTGAACGTTTTCACTATAATCGGATAGTTGTTTTTGTAGCTTTTGCATTTTTTCATTTTGAAGAGTGGTCCGTTCGCCAATAGCGTTTTCCGATAGATACTGGTTGAAGTATTCAAACACATAGTCAACAACCTTCTTAGTGTTCTCCATCTTGAGAGAAGTGTCAAATTCATTAATTCCGTCTTCTTGCTTCCGCTTGATGCTAGTATGTTTAATTGACACACCGAATTGAGACGTTATAATAAAAAGACGAATCAGAAGGAGTGTCAATGATGGGAAGAACCTTTGATAAAGACTTTA
>NZ_MSDU01000062.1 GCF_001936625.1 Domibacillus antri
CGACTCTTGCTCTCGCTCACCCAATATTGCTCTCGCTCACGCAATATTGCTCTCCCTCAAGGAGTGTTGCACTGGATCACGGAGTGGTGCAGTGGATATAAAAATAGAAGAGGTGTGATGTGTGTGGGGGGGGGGGGTTTGTAAAAAAAAAAAATGGGCGGGGGGGGGGGGGGGCGACTCTTGCTCTCGCTCACGCTTTTTTGCACGCAAAAAAGCGCCTGCTGCAAAACTTCTGCAACAGTCGCTCGATGAATCGATTACACGATAACCGGTTTAAACTCACCTGTTACTTCTTGATAGCCGTTGTTCGTGTCCAGCTCTTGCTTGCGTTCGAGGCCGAAACGCTCCAGGATCGGCAAATCATTCGTTTGGAAAAGGTAGCTTTCCTGCTCAGCCACGTGTTCATGCCACGCCCAATTTGGTACAACAAAATAATCGCCTTTTTCCCAATCAAAGCGGACACCGTTAATAATGGTATGGCCTGAACCTTCATGCACATGATAAATGGACGCATGCGTATGACGGTGTGCTTTTGAATGGAAGCCGGCCGGCAGCTTTTGCATCCAAGCCGCGATCGTCGGACATGCTGTTTCACCGTTGGATGGATTAATAAATTCCACTGCGTATCCATCAAAAGCATCCGGCTCAAAGCGGCTTAAACCAGCAAGTGCCGCTTCTGTTTTTGCCCATTTATACGAGCCGACAGGTGCTTTTTTCGCGTATCTGTCGCCAATCGGACGAACCATGCCGCCTTCATAATGCTGTGCGGAGAAATTATCCGGTAAAGACGGTTTTTCCAATTTATCCGGATACGGCTCAAAGAATGTGCCCCCAAGATAATAAACGGTCGGAATGTCAAGGCAGTCCATCCAGATCATCGGCTTGTCGCCTGTATGGCCGTGGCCGTGCCATAACCCGTTCGGTGTCGTCAGGAAGTCGCCTTTTTCCATGAATATACGCTGTCCGTCCACAATGGAATAAGCGCCTTCCCCTTCCATAATAAAGCGGAGAGCATTTTGCACGTGACGGTGAGATGGCGCTTCTTCACCCGGCAAAATAAGCTGAACCGCCGCATAAAGCGTCTGTGTCGTCGAAGCCCAGCCCCACGGCTTGCGGTAGTTCAATCCCGGGTTTTGCAGATAAATGGCCCGTCGTTCACCGCCGCGGTCCGGTGTGAAAATTTCCGTTGCTTCCATCAATTTTTTGTGAAGAAGATCATATTTCCATAAATACGCCTGCGCATGCGGCTCCGGCGTATGTTTCATTAAATCCGGAATCGCATTCCAGAGCGGTCCGAGATGATACTGTTCAATATCCCGGTTGAAATCCTGGACGATTTGACTGTCAAAAAACGAATTTTTTTCCGCCATACAAAATCGCTCCCTTTCCTTATTATCGCTTCGATAAATTGCGTTGAATTTGACCTTCATGTTTATTTACATGCTGATCAATTAAATGGTCAATAATAAATGACATTGGTTTCGTACCGAAGTTAGGATTTTTGCTTGGCGCCTCAGCTGCAAGCTGCTCGGCAGTTAAGTTTTCGATCCCGTCTTTCACCTGTTGTTTCACATCTTCCAGCTTTTGCAGCATCTCGTTCACACTAATCGCATCCACTGCAGCAGGACTTACCGCTTGTAAACGAGGCTTATGCAGATGATTTCTACCCCACTCTTTGCCAGGAGATTGAACAAGCTGATTAATCTCCTCTACCCAAAACGGCAATGCTTCGGCAATATGGGCCAGAATTTGCATAATCGACCATTCTTCCTCTGATGGTTTCCAGCGAATCGTTTCTTCTGATAATCCTTTAACCGTTTCAATAATACGATCAATAGACTCACTAGTTGAAGTAATCGCATTTTGTGTCATTCGTCTTATTCTCCTTTTACAGCACGCACTTTATTTTCTAAAACACCGACTTTATCGATTTCAACGCGAACCACATCGCCATCTTTTAACCATACTTGCGGATCCATTGCCTGAATGACACCGCCGGGAGTTCCTGTAATGACGATATCACCAGGCTCTAATGTCGCGATACCAGATAAGAATGAGACTAACTTTTGAACCGGGAATACTTGGTTAGCCGTGTTAGTCCGTTGACGTTCTTCCCCATTTACCGTCAACACCATTTCCAAACCGGAAGGATCTGTCAGTTCATCCGAAGTAACCATCCAAGGTCCCAATGGTAAACTGCCATCTACCGTTTTACCTTGTAACCATTGCAGTGTACGGCGTTGGATATCACGATATGTCACATCGTTTGCTACGGCATAACCTGCCACATAGTCAAGCGCCTCTTCTTCTGAAACATTTTTTGCACGTTTCCCGATGACAAATGCGAATTCCGCTTCATAGTCTAATTGTTCTGAAATTGGATAGAAAGGAATATCATCTTCCGGCCCAATGATCGTGTTAGCGAATTTCGCGAAAACGACCGGATGAGACGGAAGTTCACGTCCCATTTCAAGAATATGTTCACGGTAATTATGACCAACGCAAATAATTTTTCCCGGGTTTGTAACCGGCGCGCCAATTTTCACCTGTGATTTTTCAAATACGAGCGGTACTTCGCTTTCACTGCTTTCCAATGCATATGCAACCGCTTCCTTTGCATAGCCGAGACTTTCCTTTCCACCCTGCAAAAAGCCAGTCATATCAGCCGGCACATACGCTTCAGCAATTTGAGCCGCTCGAATTTTCCCTTCAGAATCAAGCTTTGCTTTAAAAGCAGCATTCAAATCGATTACTTTATCTCCTTCAAGAGCCGCGATACGCGTTACACCATTGTGTGTAAATGTCACTAATTTCATTTTCAGCACTCCTCACAAAATTCACTTTTAGATAACAATGTTCCTTATTTATAAAAAATTTAACGTATCCGCTTACATTTGTCAATATTCAAACAATAATAATTTCGAGTTGGACAGCTTTCTCAAGATATGCCATGATAATGTGAAAAAGTGTACGTAAGGAGCACCATTATGGAACCAAATAAACCACTGCCTGTTATTGGATCGCTGCAGACAGGCATTCACATTATTGATACGCTGATTGAGCAGGACCGCCCGCTTAAGTTTACGGAGATTCAAGAATTGACCGGTATTACAAAAAGCAATCTATATAAATATTTAAATACATTAACCATGCTCGGTCTGCTGTACCGGGATAAAAAACAGGGAACTTTTTTCCTTGGCAGCAAGCTGATCGAATACGGGAATGCTGCGATTGGAAGTGAAAATGTCATCAGCCGTGTAACACCCTATTTAAAAGACATCAGCCGCCATACGCAGCTGACGGCCCTTTTATCTGTCTGGACGCATGACGGACCGGTGATCGCCAACATTTGGAGTGCCAGCTACGGACTAAACATTGGTGCCCAGATCGGCACAAAGCTCCCGCTGCTGTCTTCAGCCGGCAAAATGATGGCGGCTTTTCAACAGTCACCGGATGTGAATGAGTGGAAAACGGACGAGCTGCTGAAATTGCCGGACGGCGAAAAAAACCAGTTTGAAAAAGAACTGGACGTGATTCGAAGCACCTATTTTTCTTATGCCGGCGAGCCGCTCGTTGATCACGTATCTTCGTTCAGCGTCCCCATTTTAAATTATAAAAAAGAGCTGGTTGGAGCCATTACGGTCGTCGGCTTCACCCAGCTCATTCCTAAACATACAGATACAGAAATCAGCCAGTTCGTCTTAAAAAATGCCTTTGAACTGTCTGAATCGTTCGGCTGGCATTAAGCAGCCTGTTTCTGTCCTGTCTGTCTTTGCGCCCGCCAATACAAAGCAAGCCCGCATGCAATGTAGACAGAACAGAATATGTACAATGTACCGAGGTCCATTATGCCCGCCAGCGCGCCGGCTAAAAAGGAACCGAAGCCGATCCCAAGGTCAAAGATAGACAAAAAGGTAGCGGTCGCGGCCGGCCGGCGTTTTGGTATGCAGCGCTGAACCGCAATGGTTTGAAAACTTGGAAACAGCGTGCCCCAGCCAATCCCGATACAGGCCGCCGCTATAAAAAAGACAATTGTACTGCTTGATAAACCAAGTGCTAACATGCCGATTGCAAAAAGGATGATCGCCGGGAAAATGATGGCATTCGCTCCGTACTGATCAAACCATCTTCCTGTAAAAGGACGTGTCAGGAGCAGTATGGCAGCATAAACGGCAAAAAAGTAACCCGACGCTTCCTCCAATCCACGCTGTGCCGCAAAAACAGCCATAAACGACAAAATGGATGAATACGCTACAGCAAAAAAGGCCCCTGTTACGGAAATCGGAATCGCCGTTTTTTCAAATACAGCCTGTTTCTCTTTTCCTTTCTGCTCGATCGCCGGCTCCTCTGGAAGCCTCGTCAGCCAGCCAAGCAAAAGCGCTCCGAATGAAAACACGGCGCCAATCCAGAACATCGTCGTCAATCCATACTCGCCAAAGATCGTGATCCCAAGAAAAGGACCGGCCACCATCGCCAGATTAGCGGACATAATAAAGTACCCCATCCCTTCCCCTTTTCGCGCATCCGGTACAAGATCCGCGACAATCGATCCCGTCACAGTCGTCGCCATACCGAAACCAATCCCATGAAAAAAACGAAGAATGAGCAGCGCAATGACGGAATCAAACCATCCATACAAAAACGATGCCGTAAAAAAAATAATGAGCGACGCGATTAATAAAGCGCGTTTGCCAAATTTCATCATCCATGCACTGACAAATGGACGAATCACAATGGCTGCGCCAAGAAAAAGGGTTGTAAACAATCCTGCTATTGACCCGGCTGCATGAAAATGAGTTAATGCAGCTGACGGAAGAGTGACAAGCAAATAATAATACGTCACAAATAGAAAAAAATTAGCTGCACAAACCATGAAAAAAGATCTTGTCCATAATCGTTCTGTGTTCATATACCCATCCCCCAAAAATAAAAAATAAATAAAAAGTTCCATATAGAGGAACTTGTTTATTTTTAAAAACGCTTACAAAAAATATGATAAGTTGTAACAACGCTGGAAGGGAGATTCATTTCAATGACTATACCACTTTACAAAGTACATGAACTTGACACCCCGCTTTGTGATTACCAAATACAAAAACTAAATCAGATGCTAGTATTTGTAACACAGTACAATGATTTTTACAAAGAAAAGTTATCCGGCTGTTCACTTCCTGTTCGAACACACGCTGATTTAGCTAAGCTGCCGTTCACGACAAAGCAAGAACTTGTAAACGATCAAAAAATGCATCCGCCGCACGGAAAAAATCATTCTTATCCGGTCAAAAATTATATTCGGTATCACCAAACATCCGGAACATCCGGCCGGCCGTTGAAAATTTTGGATACATACGAAAGCTGGTCATGGTGGGAAACATGCTGGAAAGAAGTATATCGTTCAAGTGGTGTGACAAACAGCGACCACGTCTTTCTCGCCTTTTCATTCGGCCCATTTATCGGATTCTGGGGTGCATTTGAAGCAGCAAAACAAATTGGCGCACTCGTCATTACCGCCGGCAGCCAGACGTCCAAAGAGCGGCTGACAAGTATAATCGAAAATAAAGCAACAGTCCTTTTAGGAACTCCGAGCTATGTGCTTCATTTAATTGAAACAGCAGGAGAGATGGGGATTGATTTAAAAGACACAACCATTACTAAAATTATTACGGCAGGTGAACCGGGCGGCTCTGTCCCATCCATCCGCAAGCAAATTGAAAGCGCATACGGCGCCACGCTTTACGACCATGTCGGGATGACTGAAATGGGTGCCTACGGCTATTCATGCAATGCTCAAAAAGGGATTCATATCAATGAAAGCGAATTCATCGCCGAAATTATAAATCCTGATACGCTTGAACCGGCAGCCCCGGGTGAAAAAGGGGAACTTGTTTTAACGAACCTTGGCCGCTACGGGTATCCGCTCATTCGCTACCGGACAGGTGATGTTGTCTTAAACGTACCAGAGTCCTGCGAATGCGGCAATCAATTTATGTTTCTGCCGGGCGGTATTATCGGCCGGGCTGATGATATGGTCGTCATCCGAGGCATTAATATTTATCCTTCTTCCATCGAGTCCATTGTCCGTGAATATGCTGAAATAAAAGAGTTTCGCATTGTATACTACACCATCGAAGATATGGATCAAATTAAAATACAAATTGAAACGTCTGATGCCGCAGTATCCAAAAAACTGGCTGTGTGCCTGCGGGAACGCGTCGGCCTCCGTATCGATACCGAAATCGTCCCGGACGGCCATCTGCCCCGCTTCTCCATGAAAGCAAAACGGATACTGGATGAACGAACTGAGAAAGTTGTACAGTAAAAAATAGCCTCAGGGATGCTCTCATGATTGAGCATCCCTGCTTTTCGATTAAAAAAGCCTCAAAAGCCAAATGTTTCATGACTTTTGAGACTTCATTTTTTCACAGCAAGTAAAATGTGTTTCCTTGTGGACCAAGCGGCAAATGACCCGCTTCCAGCAGCTCAATAACCGGTTCAAATAATTGAATCTCATCTGCAAGCACTGCTGAACAGGCCATCACACTTATATACATAGCATGGCCGACAAGAAACTGAACGGTTTTTTCATCCTTAAATACGGAAAAGGCTTTTGCGAACGCACCGTGAAAGACCGCTTCCGGGACAAGATCCACTGTCGTTTCGAGCAATTGCTGCTGTTCATTTTGATCAATTTTTGCTTTTAACCGGTCCGGTATATCTTTTAACACTTCCCAAAATGCGCTGTCATTCAGTGAAAGGGACGGTACAACAGAAGGGGCTTCTTCTTTCGTCAGCCATTTTAACTCGTATTCTGTTACACCAAGCTCTTTCATAAATTGATGGACATGATCGGCCGCTGTCTCTTCCTGGACGCCAGCCTGATGATACCAATCAATCGATGTCAAACGCTCGATCATTTCATTGACTTCCTGCGCTTTCGTCCCGTGTTTTTCTTCGTTGATCATCACCGTCATCTTCTTCCTCACCTTTCTCTATCGGATTAAGCAGACCGGTTTGAAAAAAACCGGTCTTTGTCTTTTAATATTTTGTTGTCAATTCAGGCGGTCCAAATTTTGGTCCGTATGGGCCTTCATCAAGCCAGCGTCCGAGTCTCGGAACAATCGATACGAGAGAAGCCGCAACGGCACGCTTCATATCGATTTCCGGCGCGTCCCCCTGTAAATGATGAAGGGCAGTTGTGGAGCCGTCACGATTCCAGTTAGCCGCAATCCGGCGCTCTGTTGCTGCTGCGCCAATGGCTTCACGTCTTTCCTCTTCACTGGATGCATTCAACGCTTTTTCGATACCGCGAATCGCAATAAGAGCATCCGGCACCCCGGAGTTCAAACCTCGTGCTCCAAATGGCGCAAAAAGGTGCGCAGCTTCACCCGCAAGCAGGATACGGTGCTTTTTATCTGTAAAAGAATCGGCAACAACTTGATGGAAGCGATACGAAGACACCCATGTAATCCGCTCAGCATATTTTGTATCCATTACTTTCGGAAGCCATTTTTTCACACCTTCAGGGCTTGCAAATTCATCAAGATCATCATCTTCAAGCAGCTGCAAATCAACGCGCCATCCCCCTTTGAACGGGACGTGCATGACATTGCGGCGGCCCATCGCCGGATGATGATAGTGGAAAACACGCTCAAGCGGCAGCGGATTTTCCTCGTCTTCTTTGACATCGACCACAAGGAAAGTATCATTTGTGCGCGGCCCTTCAAATTTCAAACCGGCTTGCTCCCGCACGACCGAACGGGCACCGTCACAGCCGATAATATACTGCGCTTCCCACACATCGCCGTTTTCTGTCGTCAATGTTACACCGTCATCTTGAATATCAAGTGTTTTGACAGGCGCCCCCCATACAAACTCAACTCCTGCTTTCACGCACGCATCATAAATATGTTTCTCAATGTTATCCTGGTGAAGGGATGTGAAATGAGGCAGTTTATTCGGGTCCTGATTGTTTGTCACCCCGTAATTTTTCACATACACTTCTTTTTCTTTATAAAGCGTCCGTTTAATCGGCCAAATCACACCGTTTCTCGCCAATTCAAATCCGAGCCCTTTTGATGTCTCTTCTAAAAGTTTAAGTGTCGCGCTGTGCAGGAAGATCGCACGGCTGCCGGGACGCGGACGGTCTTTCGGGTCCGCTTCAATGACGACACATGAAATGCCCTTTTTTTGAAGTGCCAATCCTGCAGTCAGCCCAACCGGCCCTGCTCCTACAACGATGACATCGCGTTTATTAACATTTGTCATAAAAAACTCCCTTTCAACCTTTTTTGAAAACGTTTTATTAATTGCATTATAATAGATTGGACGTCTTCAAAAACACTTCACAGTTCCTCTATACGGGATAATTATAAATAAAATATTCGATTATTAAAATTTTCAAAATATAGAAAAAATACAGCGTTAATGATAAAATGAACATAATATACCTCGCTGAGAAGACTATAAAAAAGGATGGTTTCGTCTATGGCAGAAGAAAAAAAACCGGTACAAATTCAATCTTTGCTTGTTGGTTTTTCCATCATTGATCTCGTGGCCAGGCACGGGAATCCGATGAAATTCAACGACATTCATCATTATACTAAAATAACAAAAAGTAATTTATACAAATATTTGAATACGCTCACATCTCTGGGGGTTTTGCACCGCGATAAAGAGTCCGGTTTATATTCAGCGGGCAGTACATTAATCGAGTACGGTATGGCTGCGGTCAACCAGGAAGATATCTCCTTAAAAGTGACACCGTATCTGGAAGAAATTAATTTACTTTCAAAAGAAACGACATTGCTCGCAGTATGGACACATGAAGGACCCATGATTATTAAAATGATTCACAGCCGGGCCGGTCTAAACCTTGGCGGACAGGTCGGCACCCTATTGCCGATCCATTCAGCCGGCGGAAAACTGTTCGCCGCTTGCAAAAAAGGGGCGCTTGCAGCTGAATGGAAAGAAAAGCAAATGACTGGTCTTTCAGCGGAAGTGAAAAAGCAGCTGGAGCAGGATATGAATCACATTCCATCCGACGGTATCGCTTTTGCAAGCGATGCTCTCGCTCCTTCCGTTGCATCTGCCGCTATCCCTGTTTTTAACTATGAAAAAACCATTATCGGCGCCGTCATTATTGTCGGTTTTTCCGACAATATCCCCGCTCAAGCAGACGAACCACTGGGCAAAGCACTGCTTGAAAAAAGTGCAGAAATTTCCCGCCAGTTTGGATTTCAGAATTAAAAAAAGCCCGAAAGCGTGAAAACAGCTTTCGAGCTTTTTATTATTCTTGTCCAAGGAGCTGCGCTTCTGTACGAAGCGGTCCTTTTGATATTTTGCCGGATGGTGTTGTCGGAAGTTCTTTTCTCATTTCTACATACTCCGGAATTTTATATTTCGCAAATCCCTGCTCAAGCAAAAATGATTTTACCTCATCAAATGTCCACTCTTCCCCGTCGCGCAGGGCGATATAGGCACACGCCCGTTCGCCGAGACGAGGATCAGGCACGCTGACAACAGCAGCTTGACGCACTTTCGGATTCATCTGCAGCGCTTCTTCAATCTCAGACGCATGAAATTTTAATCCGCCGCGATTGATCGTGTCTTTCGTCCGCCCCGAAAAATAAATGTAGCCGTCTTCATCAAGATAGCCCTGATCGCCTGTTAAGAAGTAACCGTCTTCATTAAAAGCGGATTTCGTGGCATCCGGATTCCGGTAATACTCCACAAATAAACTGTCCCCTTTAAAGGCAATTTCACCGATTTCGCCAGCCGGCAGGACATTGTTTTCTTCATCCACAATGATGACTTCTCCAGTTGGATTAACACGGCCGATCGTTTCCCACGCTTTTGCCGGGTCATCATCAGGGCGTGTGAATGAACCTGCACACACCTCCGTCATTCCCCACTGGGCACCGACGTTGCATTGCAGCACATCCCGCAAATCTTTCACCATTTGCGATGGAATTTTTGTTCCGCCCGTCAGTACGAGACGGAGATTTACATCATCAGCCGCTGTACCGGCTGTCTTCATATGATGCAAAATATCAAGCAAATGAGCCGGTGCCGCAATTAAAAACGTCACATGCTCACGGCCAAAAACAGCGATTAATTCATCCACCTTGTATTCACGGTACAAATAGTGCTTTGCGCCTTGATGAAGGCTAATCATAATCATCGGCAACGAAAACATATGGCAAAGAGGCGTCAAACTTAAAATAGTATCTTGTTCATCCAATTGGTATTCATACCCATTCCGTAAATGAGGCGCCACAAACGTCCGCGATGTATGCAAAACCGCTTTCGGATTCGATTCTGTGCCGGATGTAAACATAATGAGCGATGGATCATCGGGTCTGGGTTTACAGGCGGAAAGGTCATCCTCTGTTATTCCTGCTGGATCCTCCTCAAGAAAAGCGGAAAATGCGACACTTTCTTCATGACCCGCACCTCCCGCGGTAATGACATGAGCTAAATAAGGCAGTTTTTCTTTCACTTCAAATGCCAGCGTTTCAAAATCAAATTTACTGGTTGAGCCCGGTACAATAATGGCTTTCGTTTCACAGTGACCAAGCATATACGTCAATTCCTGGCGGCGGTAATTCGGGCTGAGCGGATTAAAGACGAGCCCGATTTGCGCGGCCGCAAGATGGGCCAGAACAAACTCCATGCAGTTCGGAAGCTGAACGGCAATGACATCCCCTTTTTGCAGGCCCATCTTTAAAAAATGTTTCGCCACACGTTTCGACAGCTGTTCCGCCTGTTTAAATGTCAGCGTATGTACGCCGTCTGTAAACGCCGTACCCGATCCATATTTCACAGCCGCCTCTGTTAACAGTTCGTCAATTGCCACCGGTATGTGTGTATTCACCATGCCATCCCCTCCACGATCATTGGCCGTCCGGTCCGTGTCCGAGTGCTGACCGCACATCATCCGGAACAGGAACGGCTTTTGGCGTGCCGCTTTCCGTTGATGTCCACGCTCTTACTTCATAACCGGATGCCACAATATGGTCCCCTCTTTTAAACACATGCTCGATTTTCATTACTTTTTCTTTCATTTCCACGACTTCCGAATGCACCTCGACCAAATCTTCAAAAAATAACGGTGATTTAAACTGGCAAAACGTTTCAAGAAGCGGCAGGATAATCTGCCGTTCTGTCTGCAGTTTCGATACAGGAAGGACAGCAGCCCCGATTAATTCATGGGCCGCCTGATCCATCCACCGGTAAAAATTCGGATAAAACACGATTCCGGCCGCATCCGTATCCCCGAAGGCTACTTTTAGACGATGAATATTTTTCATAAAGACATCTCCTTACGCTTCTTCCGCCAGTTTGACATCAACAGTGAACTCGCCGATCTGATCAATTTTAATGCGGACGCGGTCACCTGCTTGAATGGGACCGACTCCTTCAGGGGTGCCTGTCGCAATAACATCGCCCGGCATCAATGTCATGTTGTCACATGCCACTTCAAAGCATTTATAGCAGTCGTAAATTAAATGTTTGGTGCTGCCATCCTGACGCACTTCGTCATTGACCCAAAGCGTCATCGGCAAATTGTTCGGATCGTCAATTTCATCCGCCGTTACGATCCAGGGACCGATTGGCGTAAACGTATCAAACGACTTGCGCCACGTCCGCTCCTCATTGCCCCGGATTGAAATATCGAGAAGGGCGAAATAGCCGAAAATATAGTCTTTCGCATCGCCTTTTTTGACGTTTTTCGCCTTTTTCCCGACAACGTAACCGAGTTCCGCTTCATGATCGGTGCGGCGGTCTTTGTAAGGAAGTAAAATCGGATCGTTTGGACCTGACAACGACTCAGGAGACTTTAAAAATAGGGCAATTTCTTCAATCGTGCGCGGTGCATTATTAAACATTTTATTCATTTCTTCCTGGTGCTTCCGGTAGTTAACCGGCGCCGCCCAGATTTTCCGCGTGCTTGGAACCGGCGATTTTAACGTCACTTCACTCAGCGCGTACGACGGCCCTGTCTCCGCTTCCTTTTCAATCGCAGCTTTTAACTCATCAAATTGTTCAATAAGCTTTAAGAAAGATTCATTTGGTTGGGCGGAATCCCATCCGGCCGCTTTTGATACATCCGTTACACGGTCCCCTTTGACAACACCGAGTATATCTTCATTAAAAATGGCAATTTTCACAGTGCTTCCCTTCCCCTCTTAAACGTCTGTATTTGGAACAAATGTTGATTCAACCGTTTGTTGTCCGTTATTTTCTTTGTATTCTTCGCTGAATTCCAGTTCCAGCTTTTCCATGACCGGTTTATCATTGAATGAAAAGAGGAATACATCTTCAGAGCCTGTATTGACATGCTCGTGATAGCTCCAAGGCGGCAAAATAAAGAAATCTCCTTTTTCCCATTCAAATTTCTGGCCGTCAATCACGGTATAACCTGTTCCTTCAAGCACATGATAAATCGCGCTGTGTACGTGGCGGTGCGCTTTCGTGTGCTGACCCGGTATTAACTTTTGCATCATTGTCCCAATGCGTGAATCGGCGGAACCGCCTGTCGCTGGATTAATATATTCAATCGCATAAGCGTCAAACGGATCATTGTCTTCTTCCGTCATTTGATCAAGCAAATATTTGACCCGTTCAAATTTATAGCCGAAAATCGGTGAAGGATAACCTGGTGCCTTCTCTTCATTTAATTTTTTAAACGCGCCCATTGAAAACTGCTTCGTCGAATAATTTTCCGGCGCTTCCATCGGATACGATTCTTCTTCATACGGCTCGAAGAAAGAAGCGGCAAGCGTACGGACAAGCCCGACATCGAGACCGTCCATCCAGAACATCGGCTCCGTTCCTTCATGCTTATGCTCATGCCATGTCCACGCCGGCGTTAAAATCATATCGCCGCGCTCCATATATGTTTTTTCTCCGTTTACGGCCGTGTACGCCTGTTCCCCTTCAATGACAAAACGGATGGCGGACTGAGAGTGATGATGAGAAGGCGCACTTTCACCCGGCATTAACAGCTGAATACCCGCATACAATGTGTGTGTCCCATATCCGATTAATCCCCGTTCGACCAAGCTCGGATTTTGCAAATACACAACGCGGCGCTCCGCATCTTTGCCCGGCTCCAGCAAGTCACCGGCTGTCAATGCATACGCCCGGATCGTTTTCCATTTCCACAAATACGGCTTCACATCATGAACGGGCTCTTTTGTCACCATATGACCAAGATCGTACCATAGCGGTCCAAGATGTTCCTTTTTCATTCCATCATAATACTGGTCCAATTGTGCCTGCGTAAATACTTCTTTCTTCGACATATGCAAATCCTCCTTTTTTCTTTTCAGAATAAAATGAAAGCGCAATCATTAATATCTAAATAGAGAACTTAATTATCTAAATAGATATTATAATACACCGGCCAATATTGTCAATAGTCTGACTTTTTGTTTTCCATCATTTTAATTAAATGAAAAAGAAGTTCGTTATAAGGTACAGGAATGCCATGTCTTTTTGCGATATTTATCACAGACCCGTTTAAATAATCAATCTCTGTCGGCCGTCCTTTTTTCACATCATGATACATAGATGAATAATGATGGCCGGACATGTTCGGATCAAATACACTGTAAATCGTCTTTTTCAGAGCATCTGGTTCAAAAAAGCAGCCTGCAAAAATTTTTTGCAGGCTGCTTTTTTAATTCTATCTATATTTTTAAAACGGGAATTGTCTTGCTTTTGTCTGCACGGATACCCATTTCGTCACTGTAAATTCATCCACAACCCACGGATTGCCGAAACGGCCCATTCCGCTTGCTTTGTTGCCGCCAAACGGAATATTCGGTGCATCGTTTACCGTCTGATCGTTAATATGCGTCATGCCTGTATCAAGCTGCAGGGCATATTGCTCTCCTTTTTCAAGATCGCTTGTGAAAATAGCCGAACTAAGGCCCGCCTCCGTATCGTTTGCCATAGTAATTGCTTCTTCATCGCTGTCCGCTTTAATGATAAGGGCAATCGGGCCAAATAATTCTTTTTGCGCGACCTCCCCATCGTTTTTCACATCTGTAAAAATGAAAGGCGTCAAAACGTTTCCTTCCCGTTTCCCTTCAAGTGCGACTGCGGCGCCTTCTTTTTTGGCCATTTCCACAAAACCGAGTGCTTTTTCAAGCTGGCGTTCGTTTACAAGCGGTCCGATCACGGTATTCGGGTCCTGTGGATTACCGGCAGCCAATCCTTTTGTCCGTTCCACAAATTTCTCGACAAATGCATCATGCTGATCTTTATGCACAATGATCCGGTTAATAATCATGCAAATTTGACCCTGGTGAATATATTTACCGAAGATCGCGGCGTTCACGGCCTGATCCACATCCGCATCAGACAACACGACGAACGGGCTGTTTCCGCCAAGTTCGAGTGCAACACGCTTCAAATTGCGGCCGGCAATTTCACCAATATGGCGCCCGACGACTGTGGAACCTGTAAAGCTGATCAAACGCGGAATCGGGTGGGACAGCATATCGTCGCCCATTTCCTCCACATCAGTTAATAACATGTTGAATACACCCGCCGGAAGACCTGCATATTCGAACGCTTTCGCCAGTACAACACCACCGACAAGTCCGACTTGAATATCGGGCTTATGAACAACGGCATTGCCGAGCGCAATCGCCGGCGCAATCGTACGCATTGATAAGTTGATCGGAAAATTAAATGGTGAGATGGATGAAATAACACCGAGCGGAAGACGGTAAATGCGGTTTACTTTGCCTTCTACACCAGCCGGCACTTCCCGCACTTCGCCCACTTCACCGGCATAGTTAAGGGCTTCTTCCAGCACTTCAAGCGCCAGATGAAGCTCGACATTTGCTTTTAAAATGGTTCCGCCTGTTTCGCGGCTGACAAGCTGAACAATTTCTTCACGGTGTTCCTTTAAGTATTCAGCCGTTTTTTCAATGACCGCTTTCCGTTCCTCCACAGACGATTTTGCCCACTCTTTCTGTGCGGCGGCGGCTGTTTCAAACGCTTCTTCCATTTGTGCTTTTGACGCAATGTTCACTTCGGCAATGACCGAGTTGTCGTATGGATTTAAATCGCTATACACACGCCCGGTATTCCCTTTTACCCACTGTCCATTAATATAGCTTTTCGTAATTGTTTCAAACTGCTGCATCTTTCATTCTCCTCTCACCATCAAAATGTAAGCGCAATCATTTTATTAATATAGGTAACTTAATAATCTATTTAGATAGTAATATAGACACGCTTAAAATGTCAACAAATCATCCTCTTTAAAAAAACAGACGTATATAGGAAAATGAAAAATCTTTTTCCGTCATTTTGCCGGTCATCTTTTTTGACCGTGATATAGGGATCATGTAAAGTGGAAGAGAAGAAAAAACTGGGAGGGATGAAGATGCAATATACGACACTGAAGAAAACGGATCTGAACATTTCGAGAATCGGTCTCGGGACGAATGCGGTCGGCGGTCATAATTTGTTTGAAAATTTAAATGAAGAAGACGGCAAAAACTTTGTCCGCGCAGCGAT
The DNA here is from genome assembly GCF_001936625.1 of Domibacillus antri. Classification (GTDB taxonomy): domain Bacteria; phylum Bacillota; class Bacilli; order Bacillales; family Domibacillaceae; genus Domibacillus; species Domibacillus antri. The sequence continues at coordinate 15,541 of NZ_MSDU01000062.1, forward strand.
TGAGGAAGGCATTACATTCATTGATACAGCTGATATATATGGAAAAGGCCGCTCCGAAGAACTGGTCGGCGAAGTCATAAAAGAAAAGCCCCGCAACGAAATTGTCCTTGCCACAAAAGGCGCCAACGAATGGTTCTCTGATGGCTCCGTCGTGAAAAACAACAACCCCGCGTATTTGCGAAAAGCGTTTGAAAATAGTTTAAAGCGATTAAATACGGATTACGTTGATTTATATTACATTCATTTCCCTGACGGCAAAACGCCGGTCGGCGATGCTGTCGCCGAGCTTGTTAAGTTGAGAGAAGAAGGCAAAATCCGGGCAATTGGTGTATCCAACATGTCAATTGATCAATTAAAAGAAGCGAATGCACACGGCGATATTAATGCTTTGCAAATGGCTTATCACATGTTTGACCGCTCCGTTGAACAGGACGTACTGCCCTACTGCGTCGAAAACGACATCTCATTTATCCCATACGGCCCTCTTGCATTCGGCCTTCTCGGCGGAAAATATACAAAAGACTTTAAACTTGCGGCTAACGACTGGCGCAATTCCGTTCCCCTTTTCGCAGAAGGTGAATTCGAAAAAAACCTCGCCAAAGTCGAACAGTTAAAAGAGGCCGCAGCTCAAAAACAGACAACCGTCAGCCACCTCGCTCTCGCCTGGCTTCTTGCGCAAGACGGCGTCGACTCCGTCATTCCGGGCGGCAAACGACCGGAGCAGATCCGCGACACAGCGAAAGCAGCGGGCGTGCTATTGCATGAGGAAGATTTGAAGAAAATAGATACGATCTTAGGAGCATAATGTAGAGCAGCCGTCCCATAAGTGCGGATGGACGACCAAAAACCCGGCCAAAAGAGCAAGAAAACCGGCCCAAAATCAGAAAATCCGGCTATACAAATAAAGAAGGAGTGTCTCAATGAACATTTGAGGCACCCCTCCTTTTATTGCTCCTTGTCTTCTTGAACTATTTTTCTAATGTTTTCATCCCCTCTATCCCCGTTTCAAGGTATAATAAAACATTTCATTTTCACAAAAAAGCACCGTTCAGTCAGAATACACTAACATGGACGGCACCTCTTCCACAGCTTAAATATTTTTATAAATAATTTGTACACCAGTATGTTCAACATATCCCTCTCTTGAATCAATCATCTGCACACCATTCCTGCTTTTTTCTTTTTCACCATACAAGAACAGCAAAAGCAGTGGCGATAGCCAAACCTGTTAGAACAGGTATAAAGTTTTTACGAGCCAGTTCAATTGGTGAAATTTGCAGAAATCCTGCTACTGCAACAAGTGAAGACCAGGCAACTAATGTACCCCCGCTCCAAATGGCGCCCATTTGACCAATCGCCGCCATTGTAGCGGTATCTAAATTTACACCGCTAGCCATAGCACCCGATAACGCACCAGTCAGCGGAAGACCAGAAAAGCCGGAGCCATCCAGCCCTGTAACAAGCCCAACCAGCAAGATACCAAAACTTGCAATCACTTCATTCTGTGGAATATACGTTTGAGCAGACTGGATCATGTCAAACAAAAAGGCGGGCTTAGCAGCATCTTCACCGAGAGATAAAATAGTGCCTGTAAATTCACTATTCCCCATAAAGAAAAATCCTGCGATCGGAATAACAGGAGCCATTGCCCTAAACGCAAAAACGAAGCCGTCTGTTATGTGATCACTTATTTTATCAAGAGCATGTATACGGTTAAACGCAATTGTTGCCAAAATCAATAAGATGGTCGCAACACCTCCGACAAATGCAGCGCCGTCTGTTCCTTCAAAACCGGCACCACTTGAGAATTTTGACTGGAACATGTATACCATGACGGCCAGCATGGACATCGGAACGAGTACCGCAAAAGCTTTTCCCCAAGTCTCCTTTCTTTTGTTATACATCGCTTCCTCTTCAACTGTTGCTGCTAATTCATCCTGTGCTTCAAAAAAAGCGATATCATTTTGAATAAACTCTTCAGATTCCGCTCCCCTGCTGATGCTTTTTCTCGCCATCGCGTAAGAAACGGCCAGAGCGCTGATTCCTGTAATAACCGAAAGAATCATTGCTTTATCTGCAACCGGCGCGGTATCAATGCCGGCAGCTGTTGCACTCAGCATGGGAGCTACTTGAATAATATAATCTGAGGAAAGAGCCATTCCCTGACCCGCAATGACAATCACCATCGCCGCTGTCATAACAGGCAGCCCCGATTTGATTGCGGCCGGAACAAGGAGTGCGCAAATTAATGGAACGGCTGGAGTCGGCCAAAAAAAGAGTGAAATGACGTATGTGACCGCCATTAAAATAAAAAAAGAAATATGGCCATTTACCATAACTTTCTGAATAGGCACAATTAATTTTTTGTCTGCCCCAAGATTTTTCAGGGAGTTTAACAGCCCAATCATTAAGGAGATAATCAATATGTAAATAGAAAAGAGATTGCCCATATCGGGACAATCTCTTTTTCCGTTACAGCACGGTTATAACGCCTTCAAAATATGTTTCATTGTATTCAAATGCATACCTTCATGATAAAAGGTAAAGGTTAAAAAAGCTCCAACTGTGGACATCGTCAAACCACTTGATGTAGTATATGATTCCGCTTCTTCAAGAAGACGGCCGTTTAAAACAAATTCAATCCGGTCCGTCTGTCCTTTCAGCATTTCCTTCAATTCATCAAGTGATGGCGGTTCAACAGCCCATTCCGCCGGTTTCGTCCCTGGCGCGAACAGCTCAGGAAATACTTCCGGCAGCTGCATCTCTTTGTTTTGATCTGAAAAGTGAAAAGCAAAGCGTTCTTGTACCATATAAATAATTTCCCATATTCCTTCCCCCTTGTTTTTCTAAAAATTACACGCTTGCTTTTTTATCTTAGCACGAATGATCCATACAGGTCTTTTTTAAACGCTTACAAATCGAGGTGGCTGGAAACCTAAATTCACTCTAACCTGATCAAAAAGAAGCCGAATTGCTCATAAACATCTCTTTATCCATACAATGTCAAACAAAAAACGTTCCTGCATGTGCTAAACTATAAAAAAAGATTGTGAAAGGATTGGACAATGTGAAACGATTTATTTTTGTCATTCCGGTTATGGTCCTCGTCTTTTCGATTGCCACGTGGATGCTCAATAAAGATTTTGCCATGATCGACGTACAGACCCGCGCGCTCATTGCCGCCGGCGCTTCTATTTTTTCAGGTATTATTACCTTCTTCCTTATGAAAGGTGACGCCGAAAACATTGCGGACGCACATCGGGAAAGACAGGAAGCAAAAAGAAAACGGTCATAAAAAGGCAGGGGATGTCTCAAAAGCTCGTTGAGATATCCCCATCTTCACGTTTAAAGCCGGATTTTCTGTTTTTGGGCCGGTTTCCTTATCACTCGGGCCGAATTCCCTTAATTTCGGCCTTCATAAGTTAAAATCCGGCTGTAATATCAATAAATCGGCCTAAATGGCTCAGAATCCGGCCTTGCTATCACAAAAATCGGCCCCGCTGATGCAAAATCGCCCTCCATCCGCCTTCAGCGAATTCCGGGACAGCCCTTCATTCATTTTTTATTTCTCATGTACGACAGTCTGTTTCCGGAATATGTTCTTCTCGTAAATAAGTGTAATGAAATAGCCGTGCAGCGCGGCGAGCAGCTGCTGAAACAGCATGCAAATGACAACCGGCACGGCGACCTGCGGCGGGAAAAAGTTAACGGCAAGTACAGCCCCGGCGCTGATGTTGCGCATTCCCCCTGTATAAATAAGAGCAATGACATTTTCTTTATTTTGCTTAAATAGAACCGCGATGATCCACGAAAAAAAATAACCGGTTAAGACAATGAGCAAGATCGTTCCTACAATCTGCAGAAACTTCAAGTCGATATTTCGCAAATATGGCGCTACAACAGAACTGTTAACCGCGATGACAGAAAGCAATGTGATTTTTGAAAAAGGGGCAAGCTTTTGACTGATGTTACTGGAACGGTCAGCTTTCAGCCACTGGTTCACCGCCGTTCCGGCCAATGACGGCACTACGATCATCCAGACGAGTCCGTTCATGACGTCAAAAAAGTTCATCTCGACTACACTTCCCGCGAGAACAGACAAACTGAACGGCACGACGAACGGCGACAGCATCGTATCAATTAAAATAATGGCGAGCGCAAGCGGCGCACTCCCTTTATACATCGTCACCCAGATCATGCTTGTAATTCCCGTTGGTATGACAACCGCCAATGTAAGTCCGGTCACGGTCAGCGGATCATCAGGAAAAAAGAAATGTCCGATTTCCCATGCCCACAAAGGGATCACCACATGAAGAATGATCAATGCAAGAATAATCGGCAGCGGGTGTGTAATTGTATGGTGAAGCATTTTAAAACTTGAAGTTAAACTGCCGGAAAACGTCATAAAGGCAAATCCTAATGGGACAAGAAATGCCCACTGATGCAGCGGTTCTCCCACAAGCACCCCCATTAGGACACTCAGCGGCGTCAATATCGGCATCCACCTTCCAAGCAGCACGTTCAGCATTTGCAACATAAAACAGGACTCCATTCGGCTTTTTATCTATATTGTATCATTTTTCCAGTAAAAAAAGCGAACCGTCATGATGCCAGCTCGCTGATTTCTCATTATTGATTTCCTTTTTTCACCCATTCCGCTACTGTCACGGTACGTTTTGCCTGATGTTTGACAGCGTCCTGCACATCTTCCACCATTTTTCCGTCTTGATTCACGCTGACACTTGTGCCGTACGGATTTCCTCCAGCCGCAAATGTTACCGGGTCTGTGTAACCTGGTGATGCGACGATGGCGCCCCAGTGGTACATGGACGTGTAAAGTGATAAGATCGTTGCTTCTTGTCCGCCATGCGGGTTTTGTGCAGAAGTCATCGCGCTGACGACTTTGTTTGCCAATTTTCCGTGAAACCATAGTCCTCCTGTTGTATCTAAAAACTGCTTAACTTGACCAGGCATATTTCCGAACCGTGTCGGTACGCTGAAAATGATGGCATCTGCCCATTCCAGATCATTCAATGTCACTTCAGGAACGTTTTTCGTTTCCTCAACATGCGCTTTCCACGCCGGATTTGAATCGATCGCTGACTGAGGAGCTGTCTCAGGCACTTTGACAACTTTTACATCGGCACCGGCCGCCTTCGCACCTTCCTCTGCCCATTTCGCCATTTGATAATTTGTACCAGTAGAGCTGTAATAAATCACCGCTAATTTGACTTTTTCCATTGCCTGTTCCTCCTTATGATTAGATGATCTCCCAAATAACTTGTCTAAAAATCCCATTTCATTCACCGCCAATATTCTTTTTTCAAAGCCTGCCTGAAGTGTTGCACCAGCTTTCTTTACTGGTTTGACTCTTATTGATCTTTCCTGATGAAATGAGCCGCTGAGAATAGCTTGCTTCCATTGAGTACAAGATATACCGCTATGGCTAGTAATGCTAAATCAAATTCATATCCGGCCACTTGTCCGTTGCCGAGGAAGCCTGCAGCCAATTTTACTTTTAGCGTTGCACCAATCAAAATAAGAGCCAGCAAAGCTGAAACAACTTTTGTACCAATGCCAAGAATTAAGGCAATTCCGCCAACCAGCTCAACCGTTGCTACAATGTAGGCTAAAAAACCTGGCAGGCCGATACTGTCGAACCACCCTGCCGTATTTCCAATTCCCCCTTGAAACTTAACTAAACCATGAACAAAAAAGATAATGCCGAGCGTCACCCTTAAAATAAGCGCTCCTGCTTCGTTTTTTCCTGACATTCTATACATCTCCATTTCTCACATTTCTCTTTATTTTTTAAATGTTTTTTAATACTCTAATTTCAACCGGAGTCAATATATTTTCAAGCTTTTCTCTGTGAATTTCGTATTGAGCAGGCAGCTTCAAACCTTCTCCCATTGTCTCCAGTGACTCATCATGCGCAAATCCTGGCGGGTCTGTCGCAATTTCAAATAGAATTTCTCCATGCTCTCTGAAATAAATCGCATTAAAATAATTTCTGTCTTGAACAGGGGTCACACCGTATCCATATTGCTCCACATGCTTTTTCCAATCTAATTGATCGTCGTCATCGGCTGCACGCCAGGCAATATGATGAACTGTTCCGGTTCCCATTTGGCCGCGTCCAGATAAGGTGGTCTTTAAATCAATAACATTTCCGATATCACTTGACGATCGAAAACGAATCAAATTCCCATCGGTTCCAATCAGCTCAAGTCCCATAACTTTCTCCAATAATTCAGCAGTTTTATCAGGCTGTTCCGAAAATAACGTGGCACCGCCAAATCCTTTAATCGCCACGTCCTGTGTTACGCCGCCAAATTCCCAGTCATTCTTTTCTCCTTCTGTCCGCTCTACCATCTCGATCTGCAAACCGTGGGGGTCGCTGAATGACAAATATTGTTCACCAAACCGTTCTGTCTTTTGAAAAGAAATATTAAATGTTTCCAGTCTCTTTTCCCAAAAGCCAAAAGATCCTTCCGGCACCACATAAGACGTAACCCCTACTTGTCCATCGCCGATTGTACCGCGGTGTGCACCTGCCCATGGAAAGAAGGTAATAATAGTACCTGGCTTGCCTCCTTTATCGCCGAAATAAAGGTGATACGTACCCGGATCATCAAAATTGACCGTTTTCTTCACTAAACGCAGCCCTAAAACGCCTGCATAAAAATCAATGTTTTCCTGAGGGTGACCGACAATCGCCGTAATATGGTGAATACCAGCTGTCTTTTTTGTCATCTTGCTTTCCCCTTTCATATTGAACATGTTCTCTTTTCTTTTTTAGAAAATAAGTGCGTCCAGCGCATACTGTCCCGGTCCCGTCATCGCAATTCCGATGGCAACAGCAAGCAATACGAGGTTATATTCATATCCATTTTGCGTGCTCCAAAAGCCATTTGGGCCATGTACTTTCACAATGGCAATAACCATTGTTGCTGCAATCATCACGCCAGCAAGCGGTGTGAACAATCCTAATGCAAATAAAGCGCCGCCAGCCAGTTCCGCAAAACCAGCAAGAAAAGCCATCGTTACACCCGGCTTCATGCCGATGGAGTCAAACCAGCCGCCCGTTCCTTTTAATCCATACCCGCCAAACCAGCCAAATAACTTTTGCGCCCCGTGTCCCACAAACACAAGTCCAATCACCAGCCGAATAAGTAACAATCCTGCATCTAACATCCTTTATTCCTCCTGAAAAATGTTTATTTTAATAATATGTGACAAACTCTGCCACCGGTTTCCGGTAGCCTCTTGGTTTTCTGCTTTCCACTTTTTCTTTTCCAATCGTAATCATTAATACTGGTTCATATTGATCCGAGATGTTTAGCAATTTCTTCAGTTGTTCAGTGTCAAAACCGATCATTGGACATGTATCCCAGCCTTGGCTTTTCGCTGCCAGCATAAACAGCATTGCCGACAATGACGCATTCCGAATGGCTTCATCACGCTGAAATTCATCGCCTCGCGTTTCATAAAATGAAATAGTATCATTCACCATCTGATCATATTCTTTTTTGTTCAGTATCTCGAGCATATGAAGTCCTTCATATATATGCGGCGCTTCTTTATACGCTTTTTTATCGCCGAGCACGATTACCACAGCAGAAGCTGTCCCAACTTTGTGCTGTCCAAATGCAGCTTTTTGGACACTTGTTTTTACATCCTGATCCAGCACAACCATGTAATTCGTATGCTGCAAATTAAAAGCAGAGGGCGCCATCTTCACAAGACTGAATATTTCGTCCAATTCTTTTTGTGTGATCGGATTACTTTCAATAAAATTACTGGCGGATCGTCGTTCTTTTACTAACTCTTGAAATGATTGCATTTCACTGCCTCCATTACTTTAAATTCATATATCTCGATATCAAGATATATGCACAAAAAAATTTATTGTTTCTTGGCATTCAGTCCAATTTTTTTTAGTAATTGAACCGCTGTTTCCAATTCATCTTCTGACAAGTCTTCAAATATGGAATGGACTGTTTGTTCATGCAATGGAAATACGTCATCCATAAACGTTTTCCCTGATTCGGTTATAACGGCATATGTCACACGGCGGTCTTTCGGACAGTCTTCACGAATAACAAGTCCCTTCTTTTCAAGCTTGTCCACCACATATGTAACGCTTCCGCTTGAAAGTAAAATCTTTTTGCCGATATGCTGAATCGGCTGCTCACCTTTATGATACAAAAGTTCAAGCACCGAAAATTCCGTCGTATTTAACCCGTATTGTGCAATATCTTTCCTTAGTACATCTTGAACAGACTGTGAGGCACGTATCAAAACGACTAACGCTTTTAATCCGGCACTCATTCTTTTTCACTTCCTTTTATTTATCTTGATTTAAATAATCTTTAATTCGAGATAATAATATCATGTGATTTTTCTTGTGTCAACAAAAAAAACAGCAAGTCATCCGACTCGCTGTTTTTTCATTGAATACCGACTTGTTTCATAAGCCGGGCGCTTTGTCCATTCAGCCCGATTAACTGAACCGGAACACCGTTTTCTTTATATTTCGTCATAATTTTATCAATCGCTGCCACACCGGAGTCGTCCCATATATTAGCTTCTGTTAAATCAAGCACGACTCGGTCCACTTCTTCTTTGTAATCAAACTCATTTAATAAGTCCGTAACGGAGGCAAAGAAAATTTGCCCTGACACACGGTATATCTTTTCATTTGCCGCGCTTGTTTCATTCGTAATGTCCAATTTGGATATTTTCGCCGCAAAAAACAAGGCGCTTAAAATAATACCGGCAAATACACCTTGCGACAAATCATGCGTCCAGACAACGACTGCAACTGTAACGATCATGACAATCGTGTCTGTAACCGGAACTTTCCGGAACGAGGTGACCGACGCCCAGTCAAATGTGCCGATCGACACCATAATCATGACGCCGACAAGCGCCGCCATTGGAATTTGTATCACGATATCGCTTAAGACAATAATCAGCAGGAGCAATACAATACCTGCTGTCAATGTCGAAAGTCTTCCGCGTCCGCCGGATTTTACGTTAATGACCGACTGGCCGATCATTGCACAGCCCGCCATGCCGCCCAGAAAACCGGTCGCAATGTTCGCGATCCCTTGACCGCGTGCTTCTCGATTTTTGTCACTTTCTGTATCCGTCATATCATCGACAATAGATGCAGTCAAAAGAGACTCCAGCAATCCGACAATCGACAATGCAAGAGCCGTCGGGAAAATAATCGACAGTGTTTCTAAATTGAGCGGTACATCCGGGAAAAAGAACGATGGCAGTGTGCCGCTAATGCTGCCAAGATCGCCGACCGTTCGTAAATCAAAGCCCGAAAACACCGCAATGACGGTCATCACAACAATCGCCACAAGCGGGGACGGAACGGCTTTTGTGATACGCGGCAGTAAATAAATAATGGCCAGCGTTGCCGCGACGAACACATATGTCATCGTCGAGATGCCGATAAAATGCGGCACCTGCGCCATAAAAATTAAGATCGCCAGCGCGTTCACAAAGCCAATCATGACCGAACGGGGAATGAATTTCATAAACCGGGCAATTTTCAAGAAGCCAAACGTAACCTGCAAAATTCCGGTTAAAATCGTCGCCGCAAATAAATACTGCAGGCCATGATCCTTCACAAGCGTCACCATGACAAGCGCCATCGCACCGGTCGCTGCTGAAATCATAGCCGGACGGCCGCCCATAAACGCAATAACAACCGCCATTGAAAACGATGCGTACAATCCGACCATCGGATCAACGCCGGCGATGATCGAGAAGGCAATGGCTTCCGGAATAAGCGCGAGCGCCACGACCAGCCCGGACAGTAAGTCGCCTTTCACATTCCCAAACCATTCTGTTTTTATTTTTTGAACTGATAAATCCATGCTTCACCTCATTTTATATATGTCACTTTCGACTCTCACGAAAGGTCTCTTCTCGTTTACAACGTCTTTTATCCTACCATAAAGTGCATATTTTGAACATCCGCTATGTAACTTATGACTTGTCTCAGCATTGCCATTCACGATTTTAATGCTTTTAATGATGGCTGCACTTGCCAAAATGCTGCGGAAAGAGCCAATCCCGCTGCGTCCCGCTGATGTCCGCCATTTTAAACGGCTGGAAAAAGCAGTGAATGAACAGGATAAAAAACAGAACTAAACAAGGCGTCCCTGCAAGTCATATTTATTGACCTGCAGGGACGCCTTTACATGGTGATTATGCTCTTAAAAAAGCCTATACCGGTTCATCGGCCTGCCAATACCGCCATACTGGATATCGATTTGGACTTTCCCGCGTTTTTCAAGATAATCGAGATATCTTCTGGCGGTAACCCTGGCTGTACCGACACCTTCCGCCACTTCTTCCGCGGAAACAGGCTGGTCCATTTCAGTTAAATAAGCGGTGATTTTTTCTAAAGTGACCGCATTTAATCCTTTTGGCAAATCGTCCGGTGCATCGTGATCCTTCTGGAATAAAATATCGTCCAGTTCTCTTTGGCTGATGCTTCCTTTGTCGCTTAAACGCTTTCGAAAGGAACGGTAGTTTTCCAAGGCCTGTTTGATCCGTTCAAATTTAAATGGTTTCATAATATAATCAAACGCACCGTGCCGGATGACCTGGCGTACGGTGTCCATATCGCTCGCGGCTGTAATGGCAATGACATCCACCCGGTGCCCTTCTTTTCTCAAATGATGCAAAGTTTCAAGTCCATCCATTAACGGCATGTATAAATCGACGATGACAAGATCAGGTGATAATGTGCGAATAAGCTCCATTCCTTCTTCCCCATTGGCGGCCAGCCCGATAATTTCAAATCCTTCCACTCTATTAATAAACTCTTTATTCACTTCCTGAACCATTAAATCATCTTCAATCAGAAGCACTTTAATCAATATCTCCACCTCGGTTCTTTGTGTGGTTTACCGGAAATACAATTTGAAAGGTTGTCCCTTCGCCCGGAATGGACTCCAGTTGAATGTCCCCTTTCCCTTTTTCCACAATTTGTTTTACTAAATAAAGCCCGATTCCTCTGCCTGTTTTAGATTTTGTGGAGTAGCCTTGCTGAAAAACAAATGGCTGTTTTTCTTTCTCGATCCCCTGACCGTTGTCTTCGACTAAAATCGAGAGCACCTGATCAGTTTGCTGAATGCTGACATAAATTTGATTGTCTTCACTCTGCTGTTCAAAAGAATCAAACGCATTTTCAATCAAGTTCCCAAGAACAAGGACGAAATCATGATGGTCTAAGTATGGCGGAAACGTCCGCAGCCGGCTGTAACGGTCAATAACCAACTGGATGCCCAGCTCTTTCCCCCGGCTGACTTTGCTCAACAATAGACCCGATAGGCTGTCATCCTTGATGTTTTTACTTAAAAATCGGGTCAGTTCTTCCTGTTCTTCCGTTACTTGAAAAACATATTCCAATGCTTTTTCCCTGTTACCAAGTTGAATCAAGCCGGCTATCGTGTGCAATTTATTCATATGTTCATGATTTTGTACGCGTAACGCACTGACAAACGCCTTAACGCCTGTTAACTCCTCGGCCAGCTGTTTCACCTGCGTACGATCCTGAAAGATAGAAATAGCTCCAACAGTCACTCCGTCCACCCGAATCGGGACCCGGTTAGACACGATGGCCAAATTACGAATTTGCAGATCCTTATTATAAATAGGATGGTCAAGCTGCAAAATTTCAGGTAAATGTGTATCCGGCAGCACCTCTCTTATTTGCCGCCCGGTTACTTCTCCTTGAATATCCAGCATTTCTTTGGCTTTATCGTTAAAAATGGTGATTCGTTCAAATTTATCGATGGCAATGACCCCTTCATGCATGGCGTTAAACGTTTCTGTTCTTTCCACGACAAGCTGGGCGATTTCATGCGGCTCCAGATGAAACATTTGCTTCTTTATATGCCGTGCGAGCATATACGCGCCCCATCCGGAAATTAAGAGCGCAAGCCCGGACGTAATAAAAATCTCCCTTTTTAAGGACAGAATCGTTTCCATAACCTGAGGCAGCTTATAGCCTGTAATGACAACGCCCACCTGATTGTGCTCTTCATCTAAAATCGGCACAAACGCCCGAATCAGTGTACCGACTTCCCCTTTTCCTTTTGCTGTATAAGAATGCTCGGCAAATGCCGGTCCTTCATCTTCACCGTTCGACATTGTTCCAATTTTACTTTGAACAGGGTGGGTTAGACGAACACGGTCCATATTGAGAATGACAATATAATCGGCTTTATTAATTACCCGCAGTTCTTCCACAGCCGATGCGGCCCCATCCGGAACACCACCCGTAGACGATAAGCTCTCGGCCACTCCAGGAAGTTCAGCTACTGTCCGCGCCGTTAAAATCGCCCGATCCCGCAGTTCGCTTTCTTCTGTTTCAATGTAATTGCTGGTCAAAACCATTCCCAGCACTAAAAAAGAGAATAAGAGAATAAACACAATAAGTCCGGTTATTTTCCATTGTATTGGGACACTTACCATTGATCACGCCGCCATTCTCAAAAATATATAGTAGGATTCATTTCATTTTACCACGGAAAAGAAAAGAATAACGCGGCGTAAAAAATGATATGATGAACATACAATAACCATTTACGAACAGGTGATCATCATGACAAAATATATCGGTTTTTGCCTTTTCATTCTTTTGCTGCTATTCGGATTTTATATTTATCAAAACAACTTAGCCAGCCAGCGTCAGCCTCTTTCTTATGATGATGAACAGGAAGGGCTGGAAAAGCAAATTACCATCCGTTTTTCACACGTTGTCGCGGAAAATACGCCAAAAGGGCTTGCCGCTCAAAAATTCGCTGAATTGGTCAGCGAGAAAACAAATGGACAAGTGAAGGTGGACATTTTTCAAAACGGGATTCTTTATTCAGATGGAGAAGAATATGAAGCCTTGAAGCGGGGAGATGTTGAAATGATTGCCCCTTCTTTTTCCAAACTTATTGACACGGTGCCACAGTGGAAAGTGCTGGATCTTCCGTTTATTTTCAATCGCGCCAGCCAGGTGGAAGCCGTTTTTGCAGGACAAACGAGTGAACGGCTTCTTTCTATGATAAAGGATAACGAAGTAAAGGGACTGGCATTTTGGAGCAACGGATTTAAACAGATGACAAACGATGAAACGCCTCTCCTTGAACCGGAAGATTTTCGCGGTCACACATTTCGCGTCATGCCGGGATCGGTGATTGAAAAGCAGTTCCGGCTTTTAAACGCGTACACAGTAGTCATGCCTTTTAACGAAGTCTATCAGGGACTTGAAACACGGGAAATTAACGGCCAGGAAAACACCATTTCAAATATTTATTCGAAGCGTCTCTATCAAGTACAGCAGCATTTAACGATCAGCAATCATGGATATCTCGGGTATGCCGTTATGGTGAATAAACAATTCTGGGACGACTTACCGAAAGATATTCAGGGGAAAATTCAGGAAGCCATGCGCGAAACAACTCTCTGGAATATGAAAGAAGCAGCAAAAATGAATGATCAGCAGCTGCAGCATATAAAAAACCATTCAACGATTCAAATTTACCACCTGACCGAACAACAAAAAAAAGAGTGGCTTCAGACGTTTCAGCCGCTTTATAAAGAAATTGAAGACGAAATCGGTCATGATCTAATCGAGCTGATCAAGTCTCCGCCTGATGAAGAGCGCTAAAACAGCGCTCTTTTTTTCATGACCAAAAAGACCAAAAGAACCATTATTACCAAAAATATTTATTTTTCAAATTGTCTGTTAATATTTCGTTAAGGTTTTGAAACCGCTGTCAAATATATGCAGGGAGGTTTATAGATGCGCAGAGCACTAAATAATTTAACCGTACGTGTCATCATAGGGATTCTTTTAGGTATTGCCGTCGGACTTGCTTTTCCTTCTTTCGGAGAGCAATTGAAAGTTTTAGCAGATATATTTATTAAAATGATCAAAATGGTCATCGCTCCGATTATCTTCCTTACCGTTGTCATCGGCATCGGAAGCATGGGCGATTTGAAGAAAGTGGGACGGATCGGAGGAAAAGCCCTTCTTTACTTCGAAATCGTTACAACTTTCGCTTTGGCAATCGGTATTCTTGTTGTCAATATTCTTCAACCCGGTGCCGGCTTTAATACAGGTTCCGTTGAAAGCGGAGATGTTTCGGAGTATACGAAAGGCGCAGAAGAAACAAGCCACGGATTTGTGGATTTCATTGTAGGGGTTGTACCGGAAAATGCGATGGCTGCACTGTCTGGCGGCGACTTGCTTCCAATCTTATTCTTTGCCATTTTCTTCGGTCTGTCTCTTGCTTCACTTGGAGAGCGTGGAAAGCCGGTTGTTGATTTCTTTGAACGATTAACAGATATTTTCTTCGGCATCGTTAATATGATTATGAAAGTGTCGCCGGTTGCCGCCTTTGGTGCAATGGCGTACACGATCGGAAAATTCGGGCTTGGTTCACTCGTATCTCTCGGACAGCTGATGCTTGGTGTATATATTACTTGTGCGCTGTTCGTTATCCTCATCCTTGGCGGAATTGCCAAGCTTTACGGATTCAGTATTTTTAAGTTCATCGCTTATATTAAAGAAGAAATTTTACTTGTATTAGGAACGTCTTCTTCAGAATCTGCTCTTCCAAAGTTGATGCAGAAACTTGAAAATTACGGATGCTCTAAACCGGTAGTTGGGCTTGTTGTACCGACAGGCTATTCGTTTAACCTGGATGGAACGTCGATCTATTTGTCCATGGCGGCCATTTTCATTGCACAGGCTTACGGAGTAGATTTATCCATTTGGCAGGAGCTGACGTTGTTAGGTGTACTTATGCTGACATCAAAAGGAGCTGCCGGTGTTACGGGTTCCGGCTTTATTACATTGGCTGCCACACTGGCCGCTTTCCCAATGATTCCTGTTGAAGGAATTGCGCTCCTCCTCGGTGTTGATCGTTTCATGTCAGAAGCACGCGCCATTACAAACTTAATTGGAAACGGTGTTGCAACTGTTGTTGTCTCTAAAATGGAAAAAGAGTTCCATCCGCCGGCAGATCTGCATGCCGCTGAAAATAAAGTGGCCAATTAATGGCCGGTAACGCTCAAAAGCTCCAACGTCATAACTTTTCCGGCGTTGGAGCTTTTTTAAATTACATGTCATTTCTATACTCAACCACCCAGCAGTCATTATACTTTCCTTCATGCCATTCGTGTTCAGGAAGGAGTTTTACCTTTTTAAACCCGCATTTTTCATAACAGCGGATCGCCCGCTCATTCCACGCCTGCGGGTTCATCACCACTTTTCCTGCCTGTTTCTCCTTTGCTAAATACTCAACGATGGCTTTCACCAACACTTTGCCGATTCCTTTATTCCAGTAGTCTATTTCACCGATTAATTGATCTGTTCCGTAAATGACCGACTCGTCGCCTGTGTACCCATACACCTCTCTTTCCTGTTCGTCAAGCGGATAATATTGCGCATAACCGATTTCAGCTCCGTCAAATTCAATGATGCACCGTGTCACGTCTTTTTCATCATGATAAAAATGAGCTTTGACTCTTTCTAAATCAAATGGACTGTCCCGGCCTTCATAAAATTCCAGAACGACCGGGTCGGACAGCCATTTCACCAGTAAATTCTGATCTCTTTCCTCCAATTCCCGGACCTTAAGTTTGCCTTTTTGGAATAGCACGATTGCCTCCTCCAATCTCATTTCATTCTAATATAAAAATACCCAATATTCTGATAAATGTAAACGAATTCAATCTAAAATGGGGAAATTTCTTCATTTGTTTTATGAACTATTTGAAACAATTATTCACCATAAAAATAACCTATCGAGCCTTCTTCTTATCGAAAAGCCATCTTTTACAGGAAATCTGCTGATAGAAGCTGAACTTATTTAATGCGCTTACATTATCGCTGGGTATTATGGTATATTATAAAAAGACTAAATGATTCAGGTGGTGATCACATGGCAAAAAAGCAGAAGCGGCCTTTACGGTCAAAAAAAGAAGACAGTTTGAAAAAAAAGAAAAAAAGTTCTATTCTTCTTTTTCGAAACAGAAAGATCAGCCAAAAATACGGAATCGTTCTCGCAATTGTTATTATATTATTTTTAATTGCAACCGTTTTCACTTCGCTGATTTTAAATGATTTAACGAAAAAATTGGATGACCTTGATCGAAAAGGGGAGCAGGCGCTTGTACTCAGTGAGATGGGTTCGTTATTGCGCGCTAAAGATATACGGGTGAGCGATTTTATCTTACTTGAAGAGCCCATTTCAATCGATCAATATAATCAACAGAGTGATAAGCTTAATGCTCTTGAAGAACAAATATCCAGCGTGTTAACCTCACCGGCTCAGGAAGGTATTTTAAATCAAATTAAAGCTAATGATAATGAAATGAACCGGATCTTTTTTGAAATGATTATTCCATCCGTTCAACAAAAAAAGGAGCCTGAAGTTCTTTATTTAAAGCAAATGTCAGCGAATCTCCGCACTCAAACGATTCAATATATCGATGATCTTCAAATCAACTTGAAAACAGAATATTCCGCTGCTGTGGACAGAGCGAAAGCCCAAGCAAGGCAGGCACTCCTTATTTTGCTTATCTCTGTCGTTGCCGCATCGATCATCAGCATTATTCTATCCATGTTGATCAGCCGTATTGTCGATTCCAATTTAAGAAAAGTGGTGACGGTAAGCAATGACATTGCTCAAGGAAAATTGAACGTGGAGCCGATCAATTATGATGGAAAGGACGATATCGGTCAACTTGCATCGTCCACCAACTTAATGGCGGAGAATTTGCGCAACATTATTTCACAGCTTCTGTCCGTTGCCGAGCATGTTAAATCACAAAGCGGCACATTGAAGATGATGTCGAATGAAGTAAAAGACGGCAGTGAACAAATTGCGACGGCGATGGATGAAATGGCGCAGGGAGCAGAACAGCAGGCCGATGCCGCCTCTAATATCAGTGAATTGATTGAATCACTCAACCGCCAAATTACGGATGCGCGTGAAGACGGAGAGCAATTGAGTTCTTCTTCTGAACATGTTCTTCACTTATCTGGAGACGGACGTGTTCAGATGGAGCATACCGCTCATCAAATGGAACAAATTACGACACTCGTGTCCAGCTCCGTTGAAAAAGTGCGCGGCCTTGAGCAGCGTACGATGGAGATTTCACATCTCGTCAAGGTTATTCAAGATATTTCTGCCCAAACCAATCTGCTTGCCTTGAATGCGGCCATTGAAGCTGCCCGTGCCGGCGAACATGGACGCGGATTCGCGGTGGTAGCAGATGAAGTGCGCAAATTAGCTGTACAGGTGGATGATTCGGTTAAAGAAATTACCGGCATTATTAATGGGGTTCAGGAAGAAACGACAGATGTCGTCACTTCATTAAATGACGGATTTGAGGAAGTCGAAAAAGGCAGTAAAGCGATGGTCGATACGACGGAAACATTTGCAGGCATTATCGATTCGGTCAATGATATGGCCAGTAAGATTCAAATGATTTCGACAAGACTTGATTCGATCAACGATGGGAGTGATAAAATCAGCTCATCCAGTCAGGAAGTCGCTTCTGTTTCCGAAGAGTCCTCTGCCGGCGTTGAAGAAACAGCCGCCGCTTCCCGCCAGCTTTATGCATCAATGGAAGATATTCAAGAAAGTGCTCAGTCACTTGCTCAGCTGTCAGAAGAACTTGAGCAGACGGTTAAACAGTTTACACTCTAGCCGGTGATATTTCGACCGGGACGAATGACCAAAAATGCCGGTGGTGTCTCAAAAATTCATTGAGACACCACCTTCTTCATTTCTTTTGCCGGAATTCCGTGAATCCGGCCTTCTTATTGGACATCACTTTCCATTATTTTATGGAAATAGTCTGCTCCTGATGGTCATGCAGCTCCCCTTTTACAACGTGAATGTTGACGATATATGTCCCTTTGTCGGGATATTGATAAGCTGCGCTATATGTACCAGAATCTTGTTCGACAGCAGCCACATATTCATGTTTTTCATCGCCATCCTGCCAAATTTCAAACGAGACATCCGCCTGCGTTAACGGTTTTTCCTCTAACTGCAAAACCGTCTGCAGATTGATCGCTTCCTGTTCAGCTGCTTCCGCAGTAAAATCAATGCTTACATGATGATGGCCATGTCCTTCCTCTGCCAGCTCCTGTTCAATCACTTCTACCACTGTTTCCTTAACAGCCGTTTCCAGTTCTTTCTGTTGTTGAACAGATGCTTCTTCTTTCTCTGCACAGCCCGATAATAAAAGAACAGCTGCCGCACATAATGAGATCAAATTTTTCATTACAATTCTCCTCCAATGATTCAATACCACACAGCATAACAATAGGATGTGAAATAAGAATGAAGAAAAATAGTCTTTTCCCCCAATTTTTTTGTATAATAACAAAGAAAAATACTGTAAAAATTTGTTTCACGTGGAACATTTATAGACGGGGATTGTGCTTTTTCCGCAAATTATTTTTTAGAGCGATTCATATGAGCAACTGGACATTATTTTTTACGGCGTTCACACTTGTCTTATTCAGCAGTTTTTTCATGTTTTTCGTCGAACCCGAGACATTTTTATCTCAGTTCGATGGATTATGGTGGACGATGACGACAATTGTGACGGTCGGCTATGGAGATATATCGCCCGCTTCCGCTCTCCGTAAACTATTTGTCATGTTTTCTATAATAACTGACTTTCCGCATGTCAAAAACAGTAAATAGTGTTTTTTCGTTTTTTTCTCAATCAAAACCTGAAAAAGCAGCTGGTCTTTGATCTTTTTATGGTTTTGCAGCCGGATTAATGACTATTTTCAAATCGGCTTACTCGGAAATATTTCCATACATCAACCAGCTGCTTGGCTGTTTTTTTTAAAATTTATTGCTGGATGTGCTGTTTCATTTCATGAATCGGGCTGATGAGAATGGCCGTACTGAAGCCTGCCCATTCGATGGCTTGATGCATTTGGGGCCTGGGCGGCTCCGCGATGTAGCGCTCGATGCCGATCGACATGGTCAATAGCCCTTCAATTTTCTTTATAATGGTTTTGAAAGAGGGCGTTCTGGTTTTCTTTTTATCCGTAGT
>NZ_MSDU01000063.1 GCF_001936625.1 Domibacillus antri
GAGATTATTTTTACTGAACATAGTTAGAACAGTTTTAAGAGAAATAGGTAAAAATAAATATTTTTATGATAAATAGTAAATCCTCCTGTTTCTCTTTTTTAGGTTTAAGGGGTAAGGACAAGGTTAAAAAGTATTTCCTTGATATTCCAATTAAGAATGTTTATGATGATTTTATAGAAATAAATAATTAATAAAAAATAGGGATTGAAAAGTATGAATAAATACAGTGTCACTTCAATAATTCCATATTTTATACAATGAACGCTCAGTCATAGGACTGGGCGTTTTTAATTGTGTTTGAAACCAAACTCCATTGTAGGGAGGAGAGAGAACATATTTGGAAAGACTTTATATAATTTTCCTTTAATGCAGGTAGTTCTTTTTATAGAAAAAAAGCCTTTAAATAATTTTTAGGCAATGAAATATTTAGAAGGAGATGTTATCATTGAGTTATTTTTCTTATTTAAAAAAGGAGAGTTTTACTGGATTAGATATTTTGAAATTACAGCACAAATTGAAGGTGTATCAAAATCGGTTTGATAATATTGTTTTGACGAATAACCATTTCCTTCCTGATAAGCAAGATATAGAAGCAGTTTCTTTTGCTGTTCCACGTAGCAAAATTGCACTGCAAGTAAATTCAATGATTACCAATGAGTTCAAGATACGGAACAATACGAAGTATATGGAAAGAGTATTCAAGGGTGAAAAGATGTATTTGATAGCAAATGATATTGATGCCATGCAACGATTTTGCGAATGGAATTATAATTTTGGAAAATTTGAGGATAGAGAGGTGTATGAAAAAAAGAGAGATTATTTTAATCTTCTCTCACCAGAATATAATAAAACCCTTTTATACAATTGGGGTATGTTGAGTGAAGGTTTATCAGAAATCCTATATATCTTATTCGACCGACACTATGATATGTACACATATGATAAAGAGGAACATATACGCTTTATATCTGAATTAAAAAACTGTGAATGAAGTTTTAACTTAAAAGAAGAGAAATAGGTCTGAATAATCATTAAATATATTTAATTTGTTAAAATGTCTATATAGAAGTTAAGAATGTAGAATGTATATTATTAATTGAAATCTGTTTTAAGAACCATTATCATAAACATAACGACATTTATTGGAAATAAGGATGGAGAATCGTATGAAGATTGCATGTATCCATAATAAAATTCCATATTTTATATAATTAACGCTCAGTCATAGGACTGGGCGTTTTTAATTGTGTTTGTTTCCAAACTATATTGAAGGGAGTGATGGAAAAACAGGATTTCTAAACCGTATCAATAAAATGGGAGAGTGAATTTATGAATGAAAAACTTGCTGTTTCTATTGTGAGAGCCATTATTCGAGATATATGTGGCAGATATGGCATGGAGCAATACTTCTAAAGCACAGAGCCAAAGATTTTGGTCAAAATTTATGAAGAGTGGATTCGTGTTGTGTCCGTAGAACTTGAAAAAGCTGGGGTGAGAGATAAAGTTTATGAACCGATAAATGTGGATGAAATGAGTTTTGTAGATATCATTTACCGTTCAGACTACTATTTACAGAATGATAATGAATAGTGATAAGGGGGATGCCAGTATGAGTAGAGCATTAGAGCAAGATAGTGATGTTAAGATTGCTGAAATGGTGGAAGATGTGTCATTTGATGATATAGATAATGACAATTGTGAGTGGCTTCAGAAACCACCTGTTCATTTAAAAGAATACGGATTTGATGAAGTGGATAGAGAAGAAGAGTATTACTTCGTGAGAGAGATATTGTCAGATTATTTGACGGAGAGGTAAGGGGTTAGCTATGGGTTTGTATGTTTGAAATAAGAAATATGAGGTTTGTGCAACTAAATCGTTTAGGTATGGAATCCAAATATAGAACATTTTACAGACCATTAGGTTTAGAAACCACCTATGGTCAAGATTTTAGTGAAAAAGTTGAAGAAATTTCTGTTTCTTATCAAACCCTCAACAGATATACAGTTATAAGCAAGGATGATTCTTCGGCAGGAATTATCAAAGGTAGTATGACTCTCATTGGTGAAAGCTCAACGAGGTAATTGAGGATTACTTTATGGTCTACTAAATAAGGGGGAATATGAATGTTTAAACGAATCATTAAGCCAAAAACAGATGAAAGCCTCTGGGAGTGGTCAGGAACTCAAATAATCCATTTTGCATGTCATAAGGATGCAATAGATGATTTTATTCGTTCAAACACCGATATGTATGCACAGCAAGGTTATGAAGTGATTGATACCTATATAACCGAAAGTAGTATGAATTATACCGTTAAATTACTGCTTAAACCTATCCAAAAGGATAGCCTAACTATCAAAGAAGATGCACAACCCATAACTTATAAAAAAGTACAGGAATATGATTTACCAGAAAAAATAGAGATTTTTAGTGCCAGATTACATGGAGCAGAACAGATGCTTATGTTGATTTTACATGGCTTAGGGTTTAGAAAGTTTTTAGAACTGTTATCCCCTGAAGAAAAGGCACTCTTAAAGAAAATGTTAGAGGAGGGAGAATGAGTATGACCGGTGAAGAAAAGTTTATATTCATAGGTGAATTGCTCAAAAAACACCATCACGCATTTGAATATATGGCCAATGATAATTTGAAAGATTATGTGGAATTAATGGCTATGTTTTTGAAAACGGAAGATGATGTTATTCTTCGAAGTTCTTTTGATACGATGGATAAGATTGTTCGTAATACCATGCTTGATATTGAAGATGGGGTTTATGCGATTCCTCATTCAGAGCATCCAAAAGTAAAGGTTCGTGCGTTATATGAATATTGTCAATCGAAGGGGATTTTTTCACCTAAAGACCTAACACCAGAGGAAATGAGGCGGTTTGTCATTGAGGAAGGTAAATGAAGGGAGAGGTATTTTTAGTGACGTTGAAACGCAAGGAAGCGACTAATCCCACTAAAAGACCCATGTCTGTGCCTTTAAAGGAGGAATTTGAAACCCTGAAAGAAAAGAATCAAAAGGCTCTACGACTTCTTGCCAAAAGGGGTTTTTAAGGATAATCTAAAAGAGGACACCGATACTGGACATATCGGGGGGCACTGAGCCTTAAGGGTTTGGTTCATTGAAAATTGGATTATTTACGAGAACGACCACAGAGACCACCCTTTTTGCCTTTGCCGAGCTTTGGGTGGTTTTCACTTTCATATGATATTATGAATTCTTCGGAGGTTAAAATGGTGGATAACAAGGAAGAACTACCGATAGAATTATGCCCCCATTGTGGTAAAAATTTAATAAGAGTGCTCCCGTAAGAAGAACAAAAAAAATACAACAACCTCAGATATTTAAGACTAAAAATCGGTATTTCCAATTGGGATTTAATCATTGGTTGGAAATGCCCATACTGTTCAAAAACCTGGAGAAGGGAGTTTTGACCATATGTTAATCCCTATGAAAGAAGCTCAACGGGTAGATTTTACGACTTACGAAGAATATACATCAGCAGAAAATAAGTTAGAATTGGTGGAGGGGACTTTTCTCCCGTTCAATAATGAAAGACAAAAAATGATTATGTTGTGTTTATATAACATGGGCATCAGTGCATTCATTAGCTTACTTCCACAAGAATCAAAAGAAGAATTGTTTCATTTGATTCAACAAGATTTGAAAAAGTGATTTAGCTTACGAAATTTTCCTGTAGTTACTTTCTGTTTATTTGGAGGTCTGGTAAAATATTAGTAGCGGAGCTTTGGGTTTTCGTGCATCGAAAGGACATTCTTTATGAGAACGAGCACCCTTTTTGCTTTACGAAACAACCACTATTTTTGCTTTTGCAAAGTTCTAAGGTGGTTGTTTTTATTATGTGTATTAACTATAAAAGTTTAGATAGTATGAAGCAACATTATTAATAGCTATTGGAAGAAGTAAAGGGGGATGTGATAAAATGCTTTCTCTTGAAGAATATATTTCAAAAAGAAAAAAAGAAGATAAGATAAATGAATATGATATTGATGCCAGAATGGATAACATGCGAATATGTGTGAATTACGTATTTGAGTATTTTAATCAGTATTTAAATATTGAAGAAATGGAACAAAAGACATTTTTAAACGAAGAACGTTTAGTAAAGTTCAGAAATCAACTGGAAATGTATAATAATGAAATTCAGGAATGGTTAGTTAATATCTATGATGTACATGAAAAGCATATCCATCGCTCTATAATCAGTTTTCTTAAGAAGGATGAACTATTTTTCCTTTACAATAAAGAGGAAGAATTTAGGAGCTGTTCTTATGATTGCTATGCTCAGCTAATAAAAAAGAACGCATTTTTAAAAGGTCAAACAGAAATGTTATTCCTTTTTATAAAAGATTACCATAGGATTGAAAGCGAAAGAGAAATAAATACCCCTTCAGTATTTTTAACCGAAGAAATCAACGAGTGGTTAGAAAAGACTTGGAATAAGTACAAAGTAAATATTTGGGCTTTTGCTTCAGATTATTTATCAGGATTTTATAATGATGATTCCTTATGGCCGTTAAAACATAAAGTTAAGAGTAACGAAGAATGGAAACCATATATGTATGATTATAAGCAAAAAACAAATCTATTTAATCTGAATTCCCTTTACACAAAAATTTCTCGGAAACCGTTTATCAAAGGGGAAAAACAGTATCTTGAGATAATAATGATGTACATATGGTTACATGAAATATGGGGAGATGAAGAAAACTATTGGGAAGAATATCGTAGTAAGGTTGTTAATGCTTTGTAAAATAATTATAAAACGATATCAGCACGAGTAGAAATTGGATTTTCCCATCCAGTTCCCCTCGTGTTTTTTGTTTCTTGTTAGAAAAGCAGAGTGAAACAAAATAACGATATATATATGAAGTTTGGGAAAAATGGAGGGGATTTGTAGAACGTTGTCGAAGTAATTCTTATTATTGGAGGGGATTATGTGACAACAGCACTATATTTTTTGTCAGAATGGGCGGGGGAAGATGCGTGGAAAATACATGTTCTAAACAAAGTTAAAACAAAATGTGAAATTGATTCATCTCAACTTTTAGAAGATGTTCTTCGATTAATAAAAAGTAAAGAAAAACTCGATAAAATTCCTGATATAGATGGGGAATATTTAGATAGAACATCCATGGTTATTGATGAAATAAACGCTCCACGTAATATTAATGCCTTATCAAGTGATGTTCGCTTTTCATTAGGTAAAAATCTTAATGTATTCTACGGAGAAAATGGTTCAGGAAAATCTTCATATGTTCGTATGTTCCGTAAATTAGCAGATAACTATTTTACTTCAGAAAGGGATTTGACGATAATCCCAAATGTCTATATGGAAGAATCTATTGAAAAACCAATGTTGCAAACCGTTGAAGCCACATATACATTGGGTGACAAAAAGAAAAATGAAATTATAGACATTAATCAAAGACATTCAGCATTATGTAAAATAAATGTCTTTGACAGTGAATCTATCATTCCTTTGATAAATAGTGACCTTACTTTTAGCATTCTTCCAAAAGGATTTGAGTATTTTCAAATTATTTCTGACCTGTTAGATGCATTACGAAACGAAATCTCCGAAGCTATTGAAGCTATGATAGCGAAGCAGGATAAAATATTTATTGATTCTTCTTATAATTTTATCCGAGACGAACTTGAGAATATTTTTAGAGGAGTAAAAGATTTTAAGAGTATTAAGGTGTATCTTGATAACAACTACCCCCGCAGTGACTCATATGAAGATGTAATTCAGGAAATTGAACTTCAAATCAGTGAGTTGGAATCCTCTAATCCAAAAGATAAGATTAAAATTTTAAATGCACAGAAAACAAAACTTTTAACAATTAGGGAATCTATTCAAAAATTGTCCGCTATCTTAAATCAAGAAAATTTAGAAAAGGTCAATGAGCTAATTATGGAGTTTGAACAAAAAGTTCAGGAGGAACGTGAATTTAACGAATCCTTTCAAAAAAATGTATCGTTTCTGGAAGTGGCAAATAATGAATGGGTAGTGTTTGTTAAGGCTGGTAAACAGTATTTTGATTCTATTAATAAAACTCAACTCAAAATAGGTGAACCCTGCATTTTTTGTAGTACCGCTCTTAATTCAACAAGTGTAAACATGATTGAGAGCTATATGAAACATGTTAGTAATAGTAATAAAGAAAAACTGAGTTCCATTGAAAAAGAAATACTAAGACACGATGTAACAAATGTGGTGATATCATTTGCTGAAGAAGAGGCCGAACTGTTTGAAAGTGAAAAATTTATAGAAAGAATTAAATTCGTTATTCAATTAGTGAACCGTAATATAGGGGCATTCAGTGCAAGTATTAAAGCAAAAAAAGTTATCGATGAAAAAGTAATCTTAGATGTAACGGATGTGGTTAAAGAGATTAATTTGGAAATTGACGTATTGAGTGACAGGATTGAAAATCTAAGTAAATCCAATGGAGAAACAGCTGTGATTATTGCTTCACGTAAGGAATTAAAAGAAACTTTACAAAAGAATGAAAAACTTCATAACTCATTGAAGCTCTTAGAAGAGTGGTTTCAGTTTCAAGAATCTATTGAAGAATATAAAAAAGTGAAGAGTAAATTTTCTACGAATACTTTGACAAAAAAACAAGCTGAGGCTTTCAAAAATATTGTACAGGGTGAGTATTTAGAAACATTTAATAGATTTGCTAAAGAACTGAAAGTGTCAAATGTAGACTTAAAACTTATTCCAAAAAAAGGGGAAACAATGCGAAAGAAATTTGTCTCTTCTGAGGAATATAAAGTGTCTCAAATTATGAGCGAAGGAGAACAAAAAGCAGTAGCCATGGTGGAGTTCGCTACTGATATAACTATACGTAATGATTTTAACACTATACTCTTTGATGACCCTGTCACTTCATTAGATTATAAAAGGTCAGAAATGATTGCCAGTTTGGTTTATCAATTGTCATTAGATAGGCAGATTATTGTATTTACACACAATATTATGTTTTACTACTACCTTTATAATGCAAGTGCAAAAATGAAAAACAAAGAGAACAAGTTTTTCAAGGTAGATGAATTTGACAAAATGAACAAAGGGATTGTGTCAGAGTCCTTTAGCGGTAGATTAGAAAATTTAAAAGAGGTAATGAAAAAGTTAACTACTCAAGAGCAAACAATAAATTCAAAAGCATGTTTTGGGGATGAATTAGAGGAAGCGTTGAAGAAGGCTTATTCGGACATCCGAACGTGGTGCGAATTGATTGTGGAAGAGGGCTTCTTTAATAGTGTTATACGGAGGTATGAGCCCAATATAAGGTTTACAAAAGTTAAGGAGATTAAGGGTCACTTTATTAATGAATTAACTTCAGTAAGCGACTTATTTGATAAATCTTGTCGTTGGATGACTGGACACAGTCAGCCTACCGAGACTCAGCATATTCGTGCAACAAAAGAGGCTTTTAATGAAGATATAAAATATATACAGCGACTTTACGACCAATACAAGTAAAAGACAAAGTTGTCATATTAATAAATGAAGGACAAATCAAGAGGTGAAATTATGGGGTTAAGTATAAGAAATTTAAAAAAAGGATTGGAAATAAAAATTAACAAATGTGTTGCTCTTTTGGGAGAAGAATACACATCTTTAAATTACACTATATACTTTTATGACAACCGAGAGAAACTCCTTAAAGAACAAAACAATAAGCCTGATATGAAGGCAGAGCAATATACACAGATATTAAATGGTCAAACTGAGACTGCGGGTGTAACTATTGGAGAAAAGGGGAGAATAAAAATTTTCCTATTTCTATTCGGGGATATAAACAGAGACCCAAATGAAATCATTAGTTTAATTGGTAATCTATATCATGAGATTCGCCATGCTTGGCAAAATGAAAACAAGTTGTTCCAAAATGAAGAAGAAATATCTACAATCGATGGAAATCTCGAATCATATCTTAAATTGCCATCCGAGAAGGATGCATATCGATTCCAGGAAGAACAAATGCAAAAACATGGAGAAAGAGCATTAGAGATTTTTGGCTTTAATTTAAAATTTGAATATCAATTAAAACCTGAAATAAGAGAGGCTATATATTCATAGATGACTAAATGTGACTTTTGAAAAAAGATTGAAGATAAAACTTTATTTTTCCATTTCATATTTAATAATACTATACAAAATTCGTGAAAAACCAATGGTTTTTTAAAATGAAGGGAGGAAGAAAGGAGAGAAAAAACGCAGGAGAAAACAGGAAAACCATCTTCGTAATCCCCTAATTACTGTAAATCCTTTTACCATTTATGTTATCCTGAAAATCCTGATTTCTGACAAAAGATAGGAGAAAAAGAGCGAGGGATATTTACCGTTTTTGTTTTTAGACAGATATTAGGAAATGGGAGAAAGGCAGGAATGGAAAGGGTTTGGGGAGAGGCCGAGTGAATTATCGCCTGAAGAGATGGAAAAGTTCCTTCAATAATAAAAAGAGAGTAGGGTAAGTCCTTCTACTCTCTTCATACATAGGATTACCAAAAATCATCGGGTTCAACAACTTCACTAAAATAAGGACTCTTTCCAGTAAATAAATCAATATCCCATTTTTGCTCCCATGTTTTTTTTCCAGGTGTAAATATGGCTTTAAGTTTCATTTCCTTATGTAAGTCATATTTAAATGTCTCAAATTCATAAAATAAACCCTTTATAGTTTCCTTATATGCAGTGGTACGTTCATTTTCAAATGCTGAAGGCACTTTATTTAGATTGACCCATTTCAAGTTAAATTGTTCGATTATGTCATCGCCAGAAAACTGTTTAAAATCATCAGCGGTAATAAAGTTTTCGTCAAAATAAATTGGACTTAAGAATTCCTGCCCATCTTCATCTGCTAAAAGAAAGTAGGCTTCAACAATCTTTTTCATCTCAAAATACCGCAGATAGTTCACTTTCAATTGTGGTAGCGTACCAGTTAAATCGTCAAAGTCTTTGAATTCATATCGGTCAAGTCGACCTTTTTCGATGACATACTGGGTTCTACCACCCCTTACATACCTTCGTTTCTTCCCATCCACTGTTATTTTTACTTCAGTAGGGATGGAATTTTTAAATTCATAGTGTTTGACAAACGCTTCTACAGAATTAAATGGATTCATTTCATCAACCTCATTATTATCAGGAATATAGGATAGGGTTATAGGAAGGAATACAGTTTTAATTTCTGATAATCATTCATTTTCTACATTCTATCATATCTTCTCATTTCCCCGTCTCTACCCTTGTATTAAACTTGCTTAACTCCTTCTCTGCCAAGGAATAATCTCAAACATAGAATCTATGATATATAAAATCCTAAATACAAATCAGGGTTTCATTACGAAAATTTTCAATAGGAGGTTCTAATCTATTAAAAGGATTAGACAGATTGAAAAGGAGGAGAGTTTGGAATGAGTAAAAATGGAGAGGACCGAACAGTAAGCAACAATTTTGGGTCTACCCTTAAGTACTGGAGAGAAAAACGAGGCATGAGTTTACAAGAGCTTTTTGAGAAAACAGGAGTATCAAATGGCTATATTTCAAGACTTGAAAGAGGAGAACGAAAAGCACCCAGCGTTCCCATTTCGGCTAAACTCGCAGATGCCCTTGGAATCCCACTTTCGTTGTTATTAGATGTTTCAACGTCTGAAACACCGATTGATGAAGCTCCGTTAGTTGCAGAGTTAATCTTGTATCATGATTGTAAAAAGGATACTGACCATCTTTTGAATAAAGAGGAGAAGGAATCTTTTA
This sequence comes from Domibacillus antri, assembly GCF_001936625.1. Lineage (GTDB taxonomy): Bacteria > Bacillota > Bacilli > Bacillales > Domibacillaceae > Domibacillus > Domibacillus antri. Next base: position 9,805 of record NZ_MSDU01000063.1, read on the forward strand.
TCCAAATCATTGAGTTTGTTCTTGAAATGGATTGGAATGAAGATAACCGAATTAAACAGTTATTCGACCTTTCAGAAATGATTGATGATTTTAAAGAGGTAAGTAAATAAATTTGGAACAGGGGACTCTTTTGGGGTCTCCTATTTTATTAGGAGGGAAAAGATTATGAGCTATAATGGGTCAGAAAAAGAATTTTTGGTGACATTATCGTTAGGTCGGGAACGAATTCTTGAAAAGGAGCTTGGTTTGGGATTAGAAAATATACAGTTTGAGAAACATTATCCAGGTTTGAAAATTGATATGTACGCACATGAATGCAGTTTAGGAACAGAAGTATTCGTTGAAAACCTGTTGCTTAAGAGCAACAATCCCCACCAAGAAAAGGTATTAAAAATCATTGAGATGATTGAAGGTGGAATTATTGTATATATTGCTTCTGCTTTTCATGATAAACACGTAAAAGAGTTGCAAGATGCAGTCAAGAAGTCTGGTAAATCGATTACTCTTTACTTTGCAGAGTTAAATCCTAATATATTTATCCCTCTTCAAAAACTGAATCGTATGCACAAGTTAAAGGTCTTTGAAAATCTAAAATTGTTGAATATAGAGAATCCTATTCGATTTTTAGAAAAGGAGAGTATTATTCAGCCGATTGTTGCTACAAGGTTGGAACAGCAGGAAAATATCAGTGATTTAGAATCGAGAAGGAAAAAAGATAATGAATTTCTGTTAAAGACACTAAGAAGTCGTATCCAATATTTCATGCCTTTTCATCGAGAAAAGGCACACTTACAGAAATTACGTATCATTAGCTTTGGAGCAGGTCGTAGTGATTGCAACTACTATGTATCGCTTAGTGACAGAAGAAATATAGCTTTTGTAGAGTTACGGTTTAGCGATAGAAATAGCAAAATATATAATTCTATTAAAGAAAAAGAATCAATTGTACAGGAAAGATTCAATGGAACGATTCAATTTAAGGATAACTGTATATCAGTGAAGTGTAAGCCTTCAGAATATATTGAGGACACCGTTGAAAAATTGGTAGATATTTTTGAGAAAATGATTATTGCTTTCTCAAATTACACTTATTATTTCTATCAGAACAATCAAGAAATGTGGCAATATCATCAACAAGGGATATAATAGAAACCTGTTAAGGCATTGGATTATCCAGTGCCTTTTTACATGCCCTTATAACGTCTAATGAATTCTTTGCCAAATTCTCTTGTACTTAATTTTATTCTGTCTTTTGGTTCATATTCTATCTTGAACGAGAACTCTTCATTTAATCTTTTTAATTCTGCATACATACTTTTTACAGGTGTTTCAATTCCATCAATTACTTTATAAATCTCAAGTTTGGGGTAGTGGATTATTATCTGAAAATAGATATATTCGATACAAACCATTAGTTGAGCTGACTTCTATCTTGTCCAACAATTTATTCATGCGATTATCCCCTCAATAATTTAGAAATGTCAATCAATAGGAAAATTATATCCAGTATATTTTGCTAATGAACCATTCTGTTAGCGTTTGTTTCATAAAAGTATTTAAACAATTGTGAAAGAGATATGATACTATTTCATACTTGTTCTTAATTCATCATATTTATTTCGCAATAGTTCGGAGCAATTACACAAAAACTATGAAATTGTTCATACCTTTTCTAATCAGAAGAGATTTTTCTGTTTGCAGGAAACTATTATTTTAGTAATTTGAGGATTTATCCTTTTCACAAAACAGTATTTTCTTAATGTAGGTCAATATTAAAACAGAAGTTTAGGAATATCTTTCCGCAAGGAATCTATAATATAGCACCAGAAAATATTTGAAAGAGAGGGAAGTGCAATATGGATTTAAAGTTAAAAGACAAAGATGTTCTGATTGAAGGTGTCGCTCTTCCAATACCTTTGCAAATTAGCTTAGAAAAAAGGGGGAAGACGGTTGTAAATCATCGATACGTTGAGGATGTAAAGGAACTACAAGTGCTGTGTTCCTCCTGCAATCAGTGGCATTCTACTTGCAATCTGGAGGGTGGGGCATGGGTCGATATAAACAAAACCTATAAGCTCTGTAACAAAGGAAAACACAATGAGTATTTTGATACTTACTGTCTGCAATGCTATGAAAGTAAGAAAAACAAAGATACGAAAATAATCGAGCAAGAGCCTGTGGTGATGGCGGAAATAGAGGAAAAATGCAATGTCGGAAAAGAAAGGATTCAGCAAACCGTCTTTCTTTATCCTGATAATGATTTGTTTATCAAGCTATATTGTGTCTTTCAAAACAAAAAGAAAAACCAACTAATAAATGAAATCATCGCAGAATTCAAAGCCAATAACCCTATCAACCTTTAAAACTGTCATAAAAACACCTTTCCTATTTTTGTTCAATTGCTGAAATATCTGTAGTTTTCGTATTAAATTTTATATCAAAACCCTACCATATCCAAAAAAAGAAGGGGGTAATAGGAATGAAACGAAAAGATGGGGAGCTTTACTACAAGGTTCAAGAAGTAGCTTATCTGATAAACCTTTCCCCTAAGACCTTGTTCAACCTTATCAAGATTGACCGCCAGATGAAAGAGAACGGAGAGGATGGCTTTTTACCCAATCCAACAAAGATAAATAATGTCCAGCATTTTAAGCAATCGCAAGTAAAAGAGATAAGAGCTGGAATTGCCAAATTAAAAAGAGGAGATTTAAAGCAGTATCGAACAAAAGAAACGACCTATCAAAAACTAAAACAGGAAAATGAGGAACTTGAGAAGAAACTTGCAAGATTAGAGGGGATAAAAAGTGAGAATCATTGATGGTCAGAGGTATCTTACCACAGGAGACTTGGGAGCATATGTAAATCGTAGCCCTGCTACAATTGCTCAATGGTGTAAGTACAGCGATATACTGGCTGAGAAAAATGAGGAGCGATTGATTCCGAAGCCACTCATTATGAACGGACAGCGTTTATTTACTCCCGAACAGGCATTAGTGGTAAAGGGGTTTGTGGAATCAAAAGGAAAGTATGGCTTGATGGCAGAGTTTAATAGAAAGAGACTTGGCAAACGTGGGCAAGAGATTAAGAAGAGGGTCAGAGATAGGGAAAAAGAGCAGGAGAAAATACAGGTGGAAATGAAAGAGAAGGAGCTTGAGGTGGCTCTGTCTAAGGTTAATCGGGCGGTAGATTTTAAAGATAGATTTAAGCATATAAAAAAGAACTTGTAGCAATGATACAGGTTCTTTTTGTGTTTTTTTGGTTAAATATTAGATGAATTGAGATGATAATAGGAAAGTGGATTTTAAGGCGGAAAGGGCAGTTAAGCATTGATACATAAGGCTTTATAGCTCTCCACAACTTTCGGAAAACATAAACCTATATATAGGGCAGGAAAAAAATGAAAGTCTCATTTGAAATGTCGCAATCCTATATCTAAAGTAGGAATAAATTTTTTTAGGACTTTACTGTTTTATACTTTTTTTCGGCTTTACAGCCTTACATTCAATTGCATCAATTATCCTTTGAAAAGTCGAAGTTAATTCTAAAAAATCAAGAACAACTCTTAATTAAATTCTGTTGAGAGGGATAAGACATACACATGAAATTGTCATAGTTCCCATTCGTGAATGATTATAACTGTTGAAATTGCTCCTATTGCAAATAATCTAAGACGTTTCGTTACAATAATAAATAAGAGCTTATACAGGCGATATAAGTAAACTTAATTAATGAATCATTATCAAGAGAAGTTTATAAAGGAAGTATCCGTTTTTAGACCTCATAATGAACTGAAATCTTATAAAACCACTCTAAGACGTTATAGAACGAATCTTGCAATTTTTTGATTGAGACAAAGGATATAATCAAAAGGAAGTCATATAACACGCAATTGCTCTTTTAGAAATGAAAGGAAGGAGTTGAGCCAAGTTGTACACAGTAGAAACTATTTTAAATAGAATTAACGGTAGAGGCTACCGTATTAAGGCATCTTATGTAAAAAAAATGTTAGAAGAAATCATAAAGGAAGGCGGTAAATTAAAGAAAGAGCTATCTAAGTTTGCCAACATAGACTTTACCAACAATCGTGAGGTAATTGGATTTATTAACAAAACTTTATTAGGAAGAGAAGCTATTAAAGGAAAAACGGTTACGAACACAGCTTTAGAAGAACTATTTACGGAAACAAACAATTCATTCTTCCAAACGCTTATGCAATATAGAAAAAGTAGCGATAGATTTACCAAAGTTTGTTCCTTTATCAAAAATGTTATTGACCCAGATTTTAATAAAGCTGATAAAGATAACGTAAAAGTATTTTTAGAAAAAGAGAAGTTTGGGGATATTCGTATTGGACCGACAGCAAAATTAAATGCGGGTGGTGGAATTAGTCTATCTAATCCTTCCTTACCGTTTTCTGTGGATGATATCAAGAACATGATAGTTGAATATAATGTGGCTATTCCCTGTAAAAGTATGGAGGATGTTCTTTACATTCTAAATAAATATGGAGACCTTTTATTCGGAGAAGATTTCTTGGTCATTGGAGCGACCTTTTATGCCAACATGATTATAAGTGAATGGGACTGGATACCTTTTCCCATGCCAAAAGAGGAAGATTTAAAGCATATGAAAGACTTCCGAAGAGAGTTTGAATTAGATTATTAAGGAGAAAATAAAAGAAGAACCAGAGTAGAAGGAAAAGAAAGGATAAAAGCAGGAAGAGAATTTGTTTCTATATAAGCTAAACATTCGAGCGGTGCAGAAAAATAAAATTCAATGTTTGCAAGATTTAGAGACCACTGTAAGTGGTCTCTTTTTCTATACAGACTGGTCTATGATTAAAAGATAGGTTTAACTAATTCCTTAATTTCTTCATCTGTTAGTGAGTAAAAGGAAAACCTATTATCCTCATTAGTTTTCTTCACAAAAAATGTTGCCCTTTAATTGGAAACCCATTTGAAAAGTCTATTTCATTTTCATTTGCGATAATAACTATGCTTTTATCAATTACGCTATCAACAATAGCATATTTTCCCCTTACTAATTCCTCAAAGGATTGAGTATTGTTTTCAATCTCTAATACTTCTGGTTCATGGTCTAAGGACCTAAAAATAATACCTTTATCAAGTAAATACATCTCCCTATTATTTGAATTAATTAAAGCTATACAATAAGAATTATACATGCGGTAGGTTACTTGAACCTTAATATAAATATTGGGGAATGTTCCTTTAATTCTACAAGACTATAGTCAACATATTCCTTATTAATCTGATAAAATGAGTTCATAGGATTATTATTGGTATTTATAAATTGAAGGTTTAGGAGGATATTGTCATGTTGCATAACGAGGATTCGAGAGTTAAAATACCAGCTATTTTACATTTTAAGCGGTTAGGTTATGACTATCAGAGTAAGAAGAATGCAAAAATTGACGGGAGAAACAACATTTTTGTAGACATATTTAAAGAGTCAATTAAACGAATTAACGATAAGGACTTTAGTAACGCTTTTCTTGATGATTTGATAAATGAAATTGCAACATTGACGGATAACACCAAAGATAGAGGTCAATCATTTTTTGAAAGACTGGTTGGTTTTCATTCTGTGAAACTAATTGACCTAAAAAGTCCAACTAATAACGACTTTAGAATAGTTTCAGAACTTACGTTTAAAGGGGAACGAGAAGAATTCAGACCAGATATTACTATACTTGTAAACGGTATTCCTTTGGGATTTGTAGAGGCTAAGAAACCAAATAATAACAAGGGGATTCAGGCTGAAATATCGAGGATGAAATACCGATTAGAAACGGAAGATTTTATTCCATTCTTTAACCAATTCCAACTACTCGGTTTTACAAATAATATGCCTTATAATGACGGTTCGCAAGTTCAAACAAGAGGAAGCTATTACACAACACCAAACTGGGAAAAAACAACTTACAACAATTTTAGAGAAGAACAAGAAATACCAGTGAATGAATTTCTTGATGACGTTTTTATAAATATGGTGTTGAATGACAATCAAATTATGTCAATTAAAGAAACACCTGAATTTGAAACAAATCTAAAACCAGATACGTATGCAAATAAATTTATTACCTCATTTTTTTCAAAAGAACGGTTTATTTTCTTTATCAGATATGGAATTGTTTATGTCGATTCTCCACGAGATGGTTTACAGAAACACATCATTAGATATCCGCAATATTTTGCTATCCAAGAGCTTGTGAGAAAAATGGATAACGGATTAAAACGTGGAGTTGTATGGCATACACAGGGTTCAGGGAAAACAGCTCTATCCTATTTTATTAGCAATGTTTTAAGGGATTATTTCCAAAAGAAAAATGTGATTACCAAGTTTTACTTTGTTGTAGATAGATTAGATTTGTTAAACCAGGCTTCCACTGAATTTTCAAGTAGAGGCATGACGATTGCAAGTATTGATTCAAAAGAAGACTTTAGAAAGAACATAAAATCTCCTGTTATTGTTCCTCCTACATCTCAAGAGGGAAGATATGTGGAAACTATGAATGTAGTTAATATTCAAAAGTTTTCGGAAGACTCACAAGTAGATTTAGATGTGGACAAGGATATTCAGAGAATTTATTTTCTGGATGAAGTTCACAGAGGCTATAAACTGAAAGGAACATTTTTAGCCAATTTATTAGGTGCTGACCCAAATGGAATTTATATAGGATTAACAGGTACTCCTATTTTAAAAGAAAATTTCAAAACAACCGACTTATTCAATGACTATATTCACAAGTATTACTATAACAAGTCCATTGCTGACGGTTATACGCTTAAAATTAAAAAAGAAAATATTGCAACACATTTCAGAAATGATGTTAGGAATATACTAAATATAGAGGAAGGGGAAAAGATACCTTCTAAAGATTGGGAGCTTGTCACAAAAGAATCTGTATTTGTTAATAAACTTTGTGAGTATATTCAAGATGACTTTAAGGTTTTTAGGGATGACGTTCACAAAGACAAGACATTAGGTTTCATGATAGTATCTTCTTCTTCTGACCAAGCAAGGGCTATTCAAGAATGGTTTGAGACCAATAGTTCCTTGAAGACTGCATTGGTTCTTTATGATGAAGATGATAATAAGGATAAACAGGAAGAATTTAGAGGTAAAAGAAATAAAGAAATGGGTAATAAGGTTGAAAGTAAGTTGGATGGGGTTATTGTTTTCAACATGCTTTTAACAGGATTTGATGCACCAAGACTGAAACGATTATATCTATTAAGACAAATTAAGGAACACTCCCTACTACAAACACTTGCAAGGGTTAATCGACCTTATAAAAATACGAAGTTCGGTTATGTAGTTGATTTTGTTGATATTACTGAAGAGTATGAAGAAACAAATCGTAGGTATCTGGAAGAACTACGTGCGGATATCGTAGAAGATGATGGTGCAGATATTGAAGAAATGTTTGTTGATGTAGAAAAGGTAAAAGAAAAAATACAAGTAATCGAAAATAAATTGTTTGCCTATATGGGAAACATTGAGGGGAACTTGGAGGCTTTCCAAATCCAAATTCAACCTTTAAACGAGGAACAATTGAGAGAAATGAAATCTGTTCTTGTGGAATACAGAGAATGTTACAATGAACTTAGAATGAGTCATGAGGATGTATCAAACATTCCAATTGAACGGATAAATAAAGCATACTACGAGGTTTCCAATCGGATTAACTTAAAGGTGGCTGAAAGAATATTAGAAAATCCAAATTCGGATATTAGAGATATTACCGAAATTGATTTCACGCAACTTATTGTCGAGTTTTTAAAAATAGGTGAAGTAGACTTAGAATTTACCACAGAAAATGATATTCTTGAAAAGGTAAATAAAATTAGGAATGCTTTTTCGGCAAATAATGACCAGTCGGATGATGCATTTAATGGCCTTCAGAATAGATTCAAAGAGATTATACGTTCACTAAGAGATGAAGGGGATACAACCCAAAAGGTACATGAAATCATGACTAAGCTGGATGCTTTGCTACAAGATATCTTGGTGCTAAATGCACAAAATAACGGACTTACTTCGAGATATCATGGCGATGACTCATACATGAGAATACATAAAAAAATCATAAAACGCTATGATGAAAATTTAAATGATATAATGGTATTTCAGATAATGAGTGAGATAATTTCAGAAATGGATAACCTCATTGGTCATATGCACCAGCCAACTGAGAAGGTTGTCTTCCACCAGATGAAGAAACCTGTTAAAAATGCTTTTAAGAAACAAGGATTTACATTATCATTGAGGCAAGTAGAAGAGGTTATCTATCTCTTTTTGGATGATAAATTTAAAAAAGATTAAGTAAAAGCCCCCCTTTATAGGGGGTGTTTTCATGTATCTAAAGATTGAAGGGGTTGTAATATGAGTATTCAAGAGTATCTGGATAAGATGAAAGAAATGATTGATGAACTAAAGGCAATGAGTACAGCTTTAGGATTGGGTAATACTGGCGATGAATACAAAATTATAGGGGAGTTATTTACCTATAAATTTTTAAACGATAAATTGCTCTATGATTTTGAAAATAGAGAAGATAAAGATGAAGATTTTGATGAATTTGTTGAGTTTGCAGGAATATATACTGCAAAAATGAAAAAAGAGCATCTAATCGACAATCTTTTTCAAAAACAAAATGAGGATGATTTTCATAAAATATTTGACAATGCCTTTGAAGAAGTAAACGAACTGAATAAAGATATTTATAACATTGAAACTGCTTCTGGCAAGAAAAAACCACTTTTTGAAAAGTTATCGGTGTACATTAGAGACGAAGGTAAGGAAGTTGAACTTGCTAAAAGAGCAATCAATATCTTGGCTAAATATAAATTTAATAATATTTATGATGGTGGTTTTGATTATTTTTCAACAGTTTTCGAGTATCTAATAAAGGACTATAATAAGGATTCTGGAAAATATGCTGAATACTTTACTCCTTTATTTGCTGGTAATATCATGGCAGACATATTATATAATGATACACCTGTTTCAAATGTGTCTGTATATGACCCAGCGGCTGGTTCGGGGACTTTAATTCTTGCATTAGCAAATAAAATAGGTACAGACAAATGTACAATCTATTCACAGGATATTTCACAGAAATCTACTCAGTTCTTAAGAATTAACTTGATATTAAATAAATTAGTTCATTCTCTACCAAATGTAATTGAAGGAAATACGTTGACTAAACCAGAGCATAAGGATGGAGACGAACTTAAAAAGTTTGATTTTATAGTAAGTAATCCACCTTTCAAAATGGATTTCAGTAATATGATTGAAAATCTTAAGGCGAATAAATACAATCGTTTTTTTGCTGGGTTGCCAAACATTCCAAAGAAGGATAAAAATGGAATGGCGGTATATGAAACTTTTTTACAGCACATTATTGCCTCTTTGTCTAAGAAGGGAAAAGCATCAGTTGTTGTTCCAACGGGTTTTGCATCAGCTTCTTCAGGTATTCCAAAGAAAATTAAGAAGAAACTTATTGATGAAAATATGCTAAGAGGTATTATCCATATGCCTTCAAATATTTTTGCTACAACTGGAACATCGGTAAGTATCCTATTCATTGATAAGACAAAAACAGATGATAGAGTAATGTTAATGGATGCTTCAAATTTGGGTACTAAGGTAAAACTTGATGATGGACAAAGAACCATTTTGTCCGATGACGAAAGAACAAAAATTGTTACATTCTTTAAAGAAGGTAAGGTAGAAGCTGAATTTTCTGCTATAGTATCAAATAATGAAATTAAAGAGAGTGGGTACTCTATTCAAGCTGGACAATACGTTGAACTCAAGGAAGAGGAATTAGATTTTGATATCAATGAAAGATTATCTGAACTTTCATTAGCCTTAAAGCAACAAATTGAACAGTCTAAGGATTTAAATAAAAAATTATTAGATATTTTGGGGGTATAATGGCTAATGCAGAATTATAAACTCGAAAATCTATGTGATGTAAAATCCAGTAAAAGAATATATGTTAGTGACTATGTTGAAGATGGTGTTCCGTTCTTTAGAGGTAAAGAGATAACAGAGCTTTCAGCTAATTTAAAACTATCTGAACAATTATTTATTTCATATGAAAGATATAATGAAATAAAGGAGAAGTTTGGAGCACCTGTTAAAGATGATATTCTTTTAACTGCTGTAGGGACGATTGGAAATTCGTATATGGTTGAAAAAGAACCTTTATATTTTAAGGATGGAAATCTTATTTGGTTCACAAACTATAAGACCGATATTGTATTACCAGAGTACCTTTATATTGTTTTCAACAGTAGTTGGTTTAAGAAGACTTTAATACAGAAGGGTCAAATAGGTTCTGTTCAAAATGCCTTAACCATTGAAAAAGTAAAAAGAATTGAAATTCCCATACCTTCATTAGAGGCACAAAAAGATGTTATAAAAAATGTTAATTTGCTTAACCGAAAGATTAAATTAAATATTGAACTTATCGATAACTTAAATGAATATACAGAGTTAATTTTTCATAAATGGTTTGTTGATTTCAATTTTCCTGACAAAGATGGGAAACCGTATAAAGATAATAGCGGTGAAATGTCAAAAAATAGCGGGAAATTGGTTCCAGTTAATTGGAAACCTACAACAATTGGTGTTATTACAATAAACTACGACAATAAGAGAATACCATTATCTGATTCGGTAAGAACGAAGAGGAGAGGTATATATCCTTATTATGGGGCAACACAAATTATGGATTATATTGATGACTATATTTTTAATGGTGTCTATTGTCTAATTGCTGAAGATGGGAGTGTTATTGATGAAAATAACAGACCGATAATGCAACTTGCTTGGGGTAAGTTTTGGGTAAATAATCATGCTCATGTTCTTCAAGGAAAAGGTAATATTTCCACTGAATATATATATCTATCGTTAAAACGGACTAATATATTGGGTGCTGTAACTGGAGCTATACAAAAGAAAATTAATCAGCAAAACTTAAACAGATTACCAGCAATATTGCCATCAAATGAAATCATGGTACACTTTAATCAGATAGTACAGCCACTTTTCAAAAAAATTATGGAATTGACTGATGAAAATTCATTGTTAAAGGAAATAAGAAATTTGTTAGTTAAGAAATTTATTTGAGAAGGCAGGAAAATCCTGTCTTCTTTTTTATATGTTTTTACAGAACTATAGTGTGCCTCCTATAAAATGTTTTCTTTAAAATAGATTATTTTTATATTAAACAAACTGTTGAAAAACAAAATTGTTATAAAAAAGTAAAACACCATAGAACCGTTCTACTATAGGCAATAATGAAACATGTGGATAAAATTATATTATAAAACAATACATCCAAGAAGGAGGGTTTTTGATTTGAAACCATTTACTGAAACTAAAAAGAGTATGAGCAATACGGAGAGCAATGAAAACGATAAGATAAATCGAGAGAGGATAGAGCAAATGGCTTCTGCCTACAATCACCAAGAAAGAGTAGCACATGTTGATAAAACAGTTGAACTATTTAATGCTATGTTTGCGAGATTGAAAGCCTCCAAAAATGGTGAGAAGAAATGAAGCAAGGAAATTCAATAGATTTAAAACCAAGAATAGGCGATAGTAAGATAAAGGAAAAGCAGTTTAGAAAACAGAAAAGAATTGATAGGCTAAAAAATCAAATGGAAGCTGAAGGTGCTACTGGAAAGGAAATTAGAAGTGCTGTTTATAAATTAAAACATCTGGAAGACAAAAAGATTGAAGAGGGAATTCAAACCAAATACGTAAAACCTGGTAAAAAAGAAAAAGTCCTTTTGCGAGAAGGACTCTTACAAAATAAAAACTATGAAACTTTAACCATTATAAATAGTATAGCAGAGCACAAGATAACAATTCCAGAGAAGATTACCAAGCATAAGGAATTTATGGAATACATGCAGACTTTGGACTTCCGATTTTATTTAGGCGGTTTTCAGAATTGGAATATCAATGAAACAAGAGCATGTATATTTTTTGAGAGAAATAAAGCATGGATAAAGCAAGATGATAAAGATGTCAACGCCGAGTTACTTT
>NZ_MSDU01000064.1 GCF_001936625.1 Domibacillus antri
AAAGGGACGTGGTATTGATGCGTGAGATTAAGTTTCGGGCATTCATTAATGGATCAATGTGGAACGTAAACGGATTAGCTTGTTCAGATGATTCGGAGCAAATGGATCTAATTGATCATTCTATTGGTGGATATAGCGAAGTCCACAATTATGACCTTACTGACAATTGCATTTTGATGCAATACACCGGATTAAAAGATGGAAATGACGTTGAAATTTACGAAGGTGACATCCTTGAAGATTTCCTTGATAACAAACGTTATAAAGTAGTCTGGGACGATTACGGTTCGTGGGTTTTCATTCCCATCGGAGCGGAAGGACACGGAATGGATTACTACGAATTTGAAGATGAGACTTCAAGTTTCGCCGTTGTCATCGGAAATATTTACGAAAATCCAGATCTTCTTAAATCTGGAAATGAGTAGGTATGCGAAAGTATTCCGCTGTCCCTGAATTGCTTTTTCTGTCTTTGAGAGATTCGGTGTACTTTGACAGCGTGAACGGCGTTGTCGGCTTGTCCGGCACACACGTTGATTATATCTTGACTGCGTTAGAGCTCGAGGACTTAGACCGGTCGCAAGTGACTCGAAGCTACGAATCTATCGGGCTTAGTGTAACAATCACAAAATCTTATCACAAGCAGTTGCTTGATCGGCTGTTTCCGCTGCACGGACCGGTTTTAGAAAGGCTGAAACTAGCTGCCAAGCCGTCTGAAACAGTCGAACAATTAAGTTTATTCGGAGGCGATTGATTGCACTACACAAAACAATCATACGAAATGCTCGTTGCGGCTAATGCACACGCGAATAACCCGAAACCGACATACGAGGAACGGGAAAAACTGATTGCTGAGTACCGGCAAAACAGCATGACAAAGGTGCAGAAAATCACGGCTGATCTTGTGAAGGAGGTTATGACTGATGATTCTAACAAAGTTGATTGATATGCAACGGGTGCTGGATGAACACATTATGAATGAGCATCCCGAATTAAAGGGGCAAGATAATTTAGACTGGAAGATTCTTGCATTGATCGCAGAGATTGGTGAATGCGCGAATGAATGGCGTGGTTTTAAAAAATGGAGTAATAATCAAAAACCTTGTACTTGGAAGCGGGAAAATTGCCCGGATTGTTTTACAAAGGGTTATTGGAGAGGTAACCCGCCAGTAGACAAAGAGAAAGGGGCTCACGCTTTAGGGAACCATTGGTATCACTGCGAAAAATGCGCGGGCTATCTTGTCGTTGATAGAAACCCGCTTCTTGAAGAATACGTTGACTGCCTGCATTTCATTTTAAGCATCGTCATCGAGTTAGGGCATGAAAAATTAGAGTATTGGGAATGGCCACATGAATTTGAAATTACAGCAGGGTTTATTGGTTTGGCCGGTCGTTCCAGGGACATAAACATGTTTTGGGATTTAGAAGGGGCAGTGGATATCGTACACACAGAAAATCTTCTTTCTCAATTCGTTGCGTTAGGCAAAAAGCTAAGCTTTACCTGGGAACAGATCGAAGAAGCGTACTTTGCAAAAAATGCAGTCAATCACCAGCGGCAGGAGAGTGGATATTGATGAGACTCTGTGAACGCTGTAACCGGCTGCTCAAGTCGCAAAAAAGCATGGGTGCCGGCATGGGCCCTGTCTGCAAGAAAAAAGCCGCGGAAGAAGCTGCACAAGCCGAATTTGAGCGAAATCAAGTCACGATTTTTGAGGTGCTGTATGACAAGGAAGCCGGTTAAAACAGCAGGGCGTAACTGGAACGCTAAGAAAACCTTCGCTTTCGGCAAGGTGTTTGACAGCAAAGCAGAGGCTGAATACTACAAGCTTCTGCTTGCTGATCCGGCGGTCGAGAAAGTCGAAGTGCAACCGGTATATGAAATTATCCCAGCATACATCGTCACATGTCGTCGATGTGAAGGCACAGGGCGTCAAATCAGCACGAAAACAAAACGCGAGATAAAATGCTCTCTCTGTTCCGGAAAAGGCTCTAAAACGAAGGCAGGGGCGAAATACACGGCTGATTTTCATGTCACATATAAAGATGGAAAGACTGAAGTGGTGGACGTGAAAGGTGGTCCTGCTTCACGGGATTTCTCCTTGCGGCGGAAGCTGCTTGAACAGGCGATCGGGCAGGAAGTGGCTGTGATGGAATATAAAAATGGGACTTGGAGGCGGAAACGGTGAAAAATAATTTAAATGAGTTTTTGAGGTCACCATCGTCTTAATGACCTTTTCTATAGTTTCTTTTTTAAAATTGTTTGCGGCAGAAAGCTTAGAAGATAAGGGGTGACTGCCTTGTTGAGGATTGGGGAGTGGGTTTCAGTTCAAATAGGCGACATTACAGCGATCGGTTATATCAGCAACGTCGGTTATTACGGTCATCAAATAGAATTAACGAAAGTTGCGCGGATCATAGGCGGCGAAATTGAATGGAACCGGCCGACGAAAGGATCATATGAAGCTCATCGACTAGAGCCAGTCGGAACGTTGTTGGATGAATGGCAGGATAAGTCGGCATTGATCGATCTGGCCCTTCTAACGGGGGACAAGCAGTGGTTTGAGGAATTGACAGGGCAGGTGATACAGCATGAGCAGGCGCGATATACGAAAACTCAGCAAAGCTTCAAAAGGCTCGAATCAAGCTAAATACAAGCAGTTGCAAGAAGAATTCGACCGGTATAAACAAAATAATGAAATGAAAATTGCTGTTGTGAATGAAGTCCGTGAAGAAAATAAACGACTTAGATCGGCACTTACTAAGATTGCAATCGACGATCTCAAATGGGGGCAAAGCATCATCAAATCACGCGAGCGGCTGCAAAAGATTGCAAGTGCCGCATTGGAGGATTTTAAATAATGGCATACCGCGGAGCAGT
>NZ_MSDU01000065.1 GCF_001936625.1 Domibacillus antri
TCCTGAAACAGGCGCAGTTGAACCGCCAGTTTCAGTGGCAAAACGGCGGCAAACGAAAAAATCCGGCTGGTCCTTTTCAAGAACCCGCCGTATTTTCTTCATTTAAGAGGCTTTTGAGACATCCCCCTTCTGCACTTTCTATAGCCGGAATTTTTGATTTTGGGCCGGTTTTCTTGCTCTTTCGGCCGGAATGTCGGTGAATCCGGCTTTAATATCAACAAATCGGCCTAAATGAAGTAGAATCCGGCCTTCCATCCGACAGCAGCAACTTATGAGATCGTTCCGCTTTACTTAAATTTTCTCCAAAAACCTTTCATATAGTTTCAGCGCCACCTTACCGGGCTTGCCGTCTCCTATTTTCTGTCCGTCCGCTTCCACCACCGGTAAGATTTCCTGTGTCGTGCTTGTGATAAATGCTTCGTCTGCCGCAAACATTTCATCCGGTGTAAAAGCCTGCTCCCGTAAAGGAATACCGAGCTCTGATGCCATTTCTTTCACTGCAATGCGTGTGATCCCATGCAATATATGATTGGTCGCCGGTGCCGTCCATATTTCTCCGTTTTTTACAATGAAAAAGTTCGAACTTGAGCCTTCTGTAATATACCCTTCACGAATCAGGACGGCTTCAAGGGCACCTGCTTCAAACGCCTCTTGTTTCGCTAAAATATTCGGCAGTAGATTCAGCGATTTAATCCAGCAGTTTTGCCAGCGCTCATCCGGAAGCAGCTTCACTTTTGCCCCGTTTGACCGAATCTCTTCGTCCACATATTTTGACGGCTTTACTGTCATTGAAATCGACGCAGGTACATTCGGAAATAAATGGTTTCGGGGCGCGATGCCGCGCGTAGCCTGCATGTAAACATCACAGTCCCGAAATCCGCTCCGCTCAATCAAATCATGGACTATTTCCAAAATCTCTCCGCTGCTTTTTCCTAGATTCAGCTTAATCGCTTCAGCACTTTTAAAAAAGCGGTCCATATGTTCCGCCATCATAAATGCGCGCCCATTGTAAACACGGATCACTTCATAGACACCGTCGCCAAACTGATGGCCGCGCTCGTCAATCGGCAGCACCGGATCATTTGAACTGATAATCTTCCCGTTAAGGTATCCAATCGCCATACTGTACGCCTCTTTTCATCTGTTTGTCTCCATTATACTTACTTTTTCGAAAAACTCATACAGTACCAGCTTCCTTCTTTCACAACAGTTTTCATCGATTTCAGCTTCAAGCCGGCCGTTTCAGCATCGCGCACTAATTCTTCGCGCTTCGGAAGCGGATATAAATTTTTATGTGCTTCCATGAAGGAATTAAACGCCGCTGAAAAACGCTGGCCGCCCTTTTCCAAATAAAGCGGTGTGGTGACGACAATCGACCCTTTTTCACTTAAAAGCTCTGCCACCCGATCAAACAAATCACCGCGTGTATCCGGTGCGTAATAATGAAGCAGATTGTTCATCATTACGATATCGAACAGACTTTCGGGCACATTCCATTCATTAATATCGGCATAAAAAAATTTCACCTTCTGTTCAAGACCCCATTGCACGGCTTTCGCGCGCGCTATATCAATTACCTCTTTGCTGATATCGACGCCTACATACGTCCCGCGGTTCATCTTTCGAGCCAGCTTCATAATGTAGCCGCCCGTGCCGCAGCCAATATCAAGCACCCAGCGCGGATGTCGGAACTGCATTTCATTCAGAACATGCGGAAATGCCCGCTTTTCAATAAGAGCGGATGTCGCCGCCACTGTTTTGCCGAAATCATCGCCGTTAAAATGGCCTTTCCGGTTTGTTTCAATCATATCCGGGTAGTTCATCAGCGCCGGCATATGCATTTCAAACATTTCCTTTAGCAGCTCTCCAATCGCATCCTCGCTCTTTTGTGTAAAAAAACGCATCATTTGTTTGGATGGCACAAGCTGATCCCCATTTTGCTTCAAATGGCCAAGCACAACACCCGTATCCGCCCACGAGCGGAGCAAATTTTCTTCATATCCATATTCAGAAACGACCTGCTCTATACTCATCCCGCCGGAAAGTTTTTCAAATAAGTCCAGACGGTAGCCGACATATGCATGCCACGTCGGTAAAAAAGGTTCGTTTCTTTTCATCCAATTTCGGGCTTCCCACATTTTCCGGTATTCGGCAATCATCATTCTTCCTCCTCTTTTTTCCACGGGTGGTCATCGTTCTCTGTATATAATCGTTCCTGTCCTTTCACTTTCGGTAAAACAAAACCGGGTAGAAGCCCTATTTGAACAAACCGGTCAACCCATGTATCTTTCCATATGCCAAGACCCGATACATTTAACATCTGTTTATAATGAAGCGTATGAACGCGTTCTATTCGTTTTAACACATGTGCTCTAATGACGCGCCACGGTTTCTGCCAGTATGAGTAGGCGAGCGCGGACGTATGTGACAATTTCGACAAATGCTCCGCCCGCGGCTTCCTCACTTGTTCGTAAAGTTTCAGCTGTCCCGGCTCCAAATTATCCGTTTCATACATACACGACAGCAATTCCCCGAGCGTATACGCGTCTTGAATGGCCAGATTCATCCCTTCGCCCGCCATCGGATGAACCGTATGAACCGCATCCCCCATGAGCGCACAGTTCCCGCCGACATACCGGTCCGCATTATGACGTGTCGGAATCATCAATTGAATATCCTTCCAAGACTTGACCTTTTGAACGTACCCGTCGAGTTCCGGCTTCAAACTCGTATAGCACCGGTAAAAGGACTCAAGCCCGTCCCGTTTCATTTGCTTATACTCGTCCTTTTTAATGAGCAGAACTGTCCTCACTTTTAAATCCGGCAGCGGAAACAGCCCGAGAAAATAATGATCCCGCACAACCATTTCGCCTTCCGTCAAATATTCAGGCCGGGGAAACGTCACCGTCAAAAAATAATGATTGTATTCTGTTTCTTTCAGTTCAATGCCCAGAATGTTCCGAATCGGTGAAGAACGCCCTTCCGCTCCGATAAAAAAATCTGCCGAAACATGTACTTCCTCACGTTCTCTTCCAACAACGACCGCGGTTTTCTTTATAGCCCCTGTTTCTTTAAAACCTGTAAACTTTGCAGGCTGCATGTATTGAAAATGTTCATATTGTTCCGCTTTTTGCCGAATCAATTCTTTTAATGTCTCATGCGGAATCATGAGCGCCGCATTAAACGGATGATCGACAACGCTGTAGCGATACGTAATATGCTTCATCACTTGATCGCCGGACAGCTCCGTAATACCTGTCGTATGAATCGGAAAGCCGTGCTTTCGCACATCGTCGTACAGTTCGATTCGATCCATCATCTCGAGGCTTTTCGGCTGAAGCAGTTCGCCTTTATATTTAATCGAAGACTTTGCCTCTTTCTCGACAACCAATACATCAATGCCGTTTCGCGCCAGACTGTATCCGAGCATTAGGCCGGAGATACCGCCTCCGGAAATGAACACGTCCGTTTTCACCCGACAAACACTCCTTTTTGTATAACTTTCGTTCACTATTTTTACAGTTAGTATTCCCGGGTGAATCGGTGTAAAACCACACGAAAGCGGGAAAAGAGAAGGTTAAAAAGGAGCTGATTAAAATGATGCCGAAAATTGTGAATGTGCGGACCGTAACAGTCATAGGCTTTGAAATGAGCGGTACGCAGGAAGAAATCGCTGCAATGAGACCTGAATGGACGGCGCGTTTTTTAGAAGCAGCAAGTCAGATTTCCGGACAGACGGATGGACATTTAATGGATATCTGTCTTAAACGAGCCGGTCAGCTGTACACTCACTGTATTGGGATGGAAGTCAATCAAATTGATATTATTCCTGCGGGCATGACAAGTTTGACTGTTCCGCCAGGCTCATATGCATTGCTGGAATTTCATGGGGAAGGTGAAGAAATACCCTTTGCCTTTCGCACTATTTTGCAATGGGCACGCGAACATAAAGTCAGACTCGATACGAACGAATTCCGTATTAACGTAAAAATCGCAGAGGGACATCACCATTTATACTGGCGGCTCGCTGATAAACGAACGGAAGCCGTTGAAGAAGCCGTATGAAAAAACCATGATAAAGGTTGTTTTTTCATTTCCACCATATGAAAATTATTGGTATTTTGTTAATATATGTATGAGTGTGGACTATTACAAAATAGGGGTGTGGAGATGAAGAAGAGAGTAAATGTTTTCCTTTCAGCGGTTTTGTCTTTTGCTTTGCTTTTACCTGCGGCAGCGCAGGCATCGGAAGTTGAACCAGCAGGGACTGGTGTATCATCCGGCACAGTCTTCCAAACAGATGAGACAAACATAAGATATGCCACCGCAGCTGGATTCAGTGATGTATCTGCTTCATACTGGGCAAAAGATGAGATTGATTACTTGGTTAAAAGGAACATCATCAAAGGCTATTCAAACGGGAAATTCGGCATTAAAGACGCGGTTCGGCGTGACCACGCGGCTCTCATTTTAGCCCGCGCACTTGGCGTTCAGAACGAAACGGCACCGAATCCCGGATTCAGCGACATTTCAACAACGTATCCATCCTACAATGCTATCGCTGTGTTAACGAAATACGGTGTTTTCAGCAAGTCTGCCAAGTTCAACCCGACTGGCAAAGTAACACGCGCTCAAATGTCCAAAATGCTTGCTGAAGGATTTGCGATGGCCCCGGCATATGCCGCATCCTTTAAAGACGTCAAAAGCACCGACTGGTTTTATGAATATGCCCTGACACTCGGCAGCGCCGGTATTGCGGGCGGTAATAACGGCTACTTTAAACCAAACACAGCCATTACACGCACCGAATTCTCGGTATTCGTTGCCCGCGCACTCGAAAACCGCTTCCGCACTGGCGTACAAGTTGAAATACAAGGCGCGCAGCATGAGTCAGACGGCCGGATCAAAATGAGCCTTACTTTATACAATAATTCGGGTAACCGGGTATTTGACATTAAAGGGAAATACAATTTATATGCGGGTGACACACTGGCTGCCAGCATGGCGGCAAGCAGACCGTTTACCGGTGTAACATTAAACCCGAACCAGCAAAAAGCAGTAACATTTTATTTCTCGGTCAGTGAAGTGAAACAAAGAACTGCCCTGCAAAACTTAAGTCTTGATTTCGAGCACGAATGGAGCTACTACCAGTAATACATGTAAAAAGAGGATGTCTCAAAAGCTCATTGAGACATCCTCTTTTTTCATTTCTATAGCCTGATTTTCTCATTTTGGGCCGGTTTTCTTGCTCTTTTAGCCGGATTGTCAATGAATTCGGCCTTCCACCCGTACTTATCGGGCATTCTCTTGCTTTATCTTAACGCAGCTTCCCGTTTTATCACCGTCCATCCAGCGAAAGAGAAGTTGCCCTTTTCATCATATGTAGCGCGCATGCAACTTGTTATGCCATCCGCAATCATGTTGCCGTAGACCCACCCGAATAGCAGCTGTTATGATGGTTATACTATTTTTACTGGAGGAACCCTCACGTGGAAACTGCTTATGAAGACATCAAAAAAGGAGAGCGCGGCGCCTGGATCAGCATTATTGCCTACCTGTTTCTCTCCACATTAAAACTGACCATCGGCTGGATGGGCGCCTCGGCAGCCTTAAAGGCAGACGGCTTAAACAATTCAACCGATATTATCGCCTCCATTGCGATCTTAATCGGCTTAAAAATCTCCCGAAAGCCGCCGGATGAAAACCACCGATACGGACATTTTCGTGCGGAAACTGTCGCGTCCCTGATCGCGGCTTTCATCATGGCATCCGTCGCCATCCAGGTGCTTATTTCTGCTGGCACATCGCTGTTTCATGCCAATCATGAAACACCGGACATGATTACGGCCTGGACAGCACTGTTTGCGGCAGTAATTATGTATGGCGTCTACATGTACAACGCAAGGCTTTCCAAAAAAATTAACAGCCAGTCCATCATGGCGGCTGCCCAGGACAACCGCTCAGATGCGCTCGTCAGTATAGGCGCCTTCATCGGGATTATTGGCTCCCGGTTCGGTGTCGACTGGCTTGATACGCTGACCGCGTTCATCGTCGGCTTAATTATTTTCAAAACGGCCTGGGATATATTTGCCGAAGCCTCCCTTACATTGACTGACGCGTTTGACCGTCACAAGATTGAAGACATGCAAAAATCTGTCGAAAAAGTACCCGGCGTCCGCAGCGTTCCGAGCATTAAAGCGCGCTCGCATGGCAACATCACATTTGTCGATGTCGTTATTTTAGTCGATCCGGACTTAAACGTCGTTGAAAGCCACGACATCACCGAATACGTTGAAGAAGCACTGCTTCAGGAGCACGACATACGCGCCACCCATATTCACATTGAGCCAAACGGCCGCTGAACGTAAGCGGGCCGTTTTTTTAATTCCTAATTTGTCCATCTGTCCCATCTTTGTTAAAATGAAAAAAATGAATGAAAAATTCATACAACGTGAGGAGATATTCATGAGCCAAAAAATTATTTTTTTCGATATAGACGGTACTCTGTATGATCACGATAAAAAACTTCCGGCTTCCACAAGACAAGCCATCCGCGACCTGCAGGATAAAGGACATGAAGTCGCCATTGCAACAGGACGCGCACCGTTCATGTTTGCAGACTTGCGGAAAGAACTCGGCATCGAAACATTCGTCAGCTATAACGGCCAGTACGTTGTCTTTAAAGGGGAACCTCTTTACAAAAATCCTCTCAATAAAGAAGCCTTGCTGAAGCTGACTGAAGCCGCTGTTGAACGCAGCCATCCAATTGTATATATGGATCACGAAGATATGAAAGTGAACACGCCCGACCACCAAGATGTCACAGTCGGAATGGGATCATTAAAAATTACCCAATTCCCGGCACATGACCCGAATTACCATGAAGGCAGAGAATTGTATCAGTCTCTCTTGTTCTGCAAAGATCCTGAAGATAAATGGTATGAAGAACAATTTACTGAATTCGACTTCATCCGCTGGCATCCCGTTTCCTGTGATATCATACCGGCAGGCGGCTCGAAAGCAAAAGGCATTCAAAAAGTCATCGATCAGCTTGGCATTGAACCGGAAAACATTTACGCATTTGGCGACGGCTTGAACGACGTTGAAATGCTGAAAACGGTCGTCAACAGCGTGGCCATGGGTGACGGCCACGCCGAAGCAAAAAGGGCCGCCAAACACGTAACGACAAACGTGCATGAAGACGGCATTCTAAACGGCCTGAAAATGGTCGGCCTGCTTGATTAATACACACATAAACAACGGCCGCTGAATCAGTGAGCCGTTGTTTATTTTTATTTATCCAGTTCCTTCATCTCCAAGGAATACCCCATCATTCCCATGTTTTAAACTCATGATAAATCAATCATATAAGTGTCCATGCAGAATTGTTTGCTCCTCAATCAGCCCACCCTAAAAACACTTTTGGAAAGTTTCCATCAGCGATTGACTCCCAGCTATTCATTCCGTGTCGACAATCCTTTCACCGCCATTGTAAACTAATACAAACGAAAAAAATGACGGGTGATGATATTGATCCAATTACTTCCTTTAATGCTTGAGCGTGTTGGCATTATCGTGATAATCGCTTTTTTGCTATCGCAAATAAAATCGTTCCGCCAGATTGTCCAAAATGACCTCGGATTAAAGGGAAAATGGCTGCTAGCGGCTTTCTTCGGTGCATTTAGTATAATTAGTAATTACACGGGGATTGAAATTAAACAAAACGCCCTTATTGATAACACTTGGCTAATGGAAGTGGGTCCGGATAATGCCATTGCAAACACCAGAATCATGGTTGTTGGGATCGGCGGATTGCTGGGAGGTCCTGTTGTCGGTTTAGGGGTTGGAGTGATTGCCGGCATACATCGTTATACGCTGGGTGGATTTACAGCTGGCGCTTGTGCTCTTTCCTCTATATTGGCAGGAATCGCGGCAGGTTATATAGGAAAAAAGTATAAAAAAAAGCGAATCATTACCCCCTTGTTTGCTGTCGGGGTTGGAATGACTCTGGAAACTGTTCAAATGATGATTATTTTAGCCTTTACAAAACCGTTTGAAAAAGCCTGGGCGCTCGTTGAAATTATTGGCGTGCCCATGATCGTCATCAATGGGCTTGGAATCTTAATCTTTATGTTTATCATTCAATCCATTCTGCGTGAAGAGGAACGCACCCGGGCATTGCAAACGCACAACGCTTTCATGATTGCAGATCGGACACTCCCCTTTTTTCGCAGAGGTTTAAATGAAGATTCCTGCATGGAAGTAGCCAAAATTATGCTTCAGCTGACGGAAGCGGATGCTGTCGCCATCACAAATGAGCATCGTGTACTCGCGCATATCGGAGCGGGTTCCGATCATCATATTCCCGGTCAGGCGTTTGCTACCGGACTCACAAAGAAAGTGCTCAATCAGGGAAAAATTATGACTACCCGAAAAAGGGAAGAAATTTTTTGTTTTCAGGACGACTGTCCTTTACAGGCGGCGGTTGTCCTCCCCTTAAAGGTTCATCAAAAAACAGCCGGTACATTGAAAATGTATTTTAAACATCCGGAGAAGCTGGATAAAGTAGAGCAGGAACTGGCGGAAGGACTGGCCAAATTGTTCTCTACCCAGTTAGAGCTGGCGGATGCCGAGCTGCAGAGCAGATTGTTAAAAGATGCTGAAATTAAAGCCCTTCAAGCCCAGATACATCCGCATTTTTTCTTCAACTCTATAAACACGATTTCAGCTTTATGCCGTACCGATATCGAAAAAGCGAGAAAACTTCTCGTGGAGCTGAGTATCTTTTTCCGAAGTAATTTACAAGGGGCCCGCCAAATGGTTATTCCCCTGGAAAAAGAGCTTGAATATGTAAAAGCCTATTTGTCGTTGGAGCAGGCCCGCTTTCCGCATAAATATCAGGTTTCATTTCGTATTGAACCTGGCGTGGAGAAGGTGCTTATCCCTCCTTTCACGCTTCAGCCGCTAGTGGAAAATGCGATTAATCATGCCTTTGCACAAATCAAAGAAGGCGGAATTGTAGATATCCATATTTGCAAAGAAAGCGAAAACATCCATATCACGGTCGAAGATAATGGAAAAGGGATCACGCTTGAGGAATTGGAGCCGATTGGAAAACAAACAATCCATTCATCAAAAGGAACCGGTACAGCTATTTATAATATCAGCAAGCGGCTGGAAGGTATTTATAATAAGGAAGCGGCCTTGCATATTCACAGCACATCCAATGAGGGAACAAAAATTGAAATGGTTATCCCTTTAAAAAGGAGCAGATGAAGACAATGTTAAAAGCATTTATAGTGGATGACGAGCCTTTGGCAAGAGATGAACTTCAGTTTCTTTTAAAGCGAAGCAAACAAGTGGAAGTCGTCGGAGAAGCGGACTGCATGGAAGAAGCCATTAAAACCATTCCTGCCGTAAGTCCTGATCTCGTTTTTCTGGATATTGAATTGGGAGTGGAAAGCGGGCTTCAGCTGGCGGAGCAATTGTTGGACATGGACCCTGTTCCAACAATCATATTCGCTACAGCTTATGATGAATATGCGCTCCAGGCGTTTGACCTGGACGCATTCGACTACATTTTAAAGCCGTTTGATGAAGCGCGCATTCAGCAAACATTATCGAAAATAAAACGCATGCGGTTCATTGGCGGTAAAAAAAAGGAAGCCCTGCCCGCTTCATCTTCCCATTCTGTCGATCAAACGGGCAAATTAGCCATTCTTGTGGAAGAGAAAATTTTATTAATCGATATATCAGCCATTCTGTTTGTCTGTTCTCTTGAGGGCAAATTAATCATCAAAACGCTGGAGAACGAGTTCAAAACAGGCGACTCTTTAGTCGCAGTGGAAAAAAAGCTGAGCAATACCCCATCGTTTATACGTGTCCACCGCAGCTATCTTGTTAATATCAATTATATAGCTGAAATCCAGCCGTGGTTCAATGCAACGTATAACCTCATCATGACAGACCATTCTAAAGTGCCGGTCAGCCGGAAGTATATAAAAGATATAAAAATGCTTTTCGGCTTTTAAAAAACCCGTGCATTTCGTCCTCCTATTTTTGCAGTTCATCATTATTTTTCTGCATTCTACCGATAAAATGGTCTCCATATTTTTTCACGGAGTATGATGAACTTACAAAATATAGTGATATTAAGGAGGTTTGTCAAAATGAATGCGATTACAATTGTTATTGCTTCTATGTGTATTCTCATGATCGCTTATCGTTTGTACGGTACATTCATGGCCGTAAAAGTGCTGAAGCTCGACGATTCAAAACCAACACCTGCTCATGTGCTGGAAGATGGAAAAGATTATGTTCCGACAAGCCGCTGGGTAACTTTCGGGCATCATTTCGCGGCTATTGCGGCAGCCGGTCCTCTCGTTGGACCTATTTTGGCCGCGCAATTCGGTTATTTACCGGGCTTGCTCTGGCTGTTAATTGGTGCCGTAATCGGAGGAGCTGTACATGATGCCGTTGTCTTATTTGCTTCCATGCGCAAAAACGGCCAATCCCTGTCTGAAGTAGCGAAACAGGAGCTCGGCCCTGTTGCAGGTTTTTGCACTGGACTGGCGATGCTGTTCATTATCACGATCACCATGGCCGGCTTATCAATGGTTGTCCTTCATGCGCTGGAGAAAAATCCATGGGGCACATTCGCTGTTGGCATGACCATTCCGATTGCGATGGGCGTCGGACTTTATCATAAGAAAACCGGGAACTTAAAAGGCGCTTCAACAATTGGGTTTACGCTGATTATGGTGGCGGTTTTCAGCGGTCCTTATATTCAAAATACAGTTGTTGGCGACTGGCTGACACTTGATATTAAAACGCTGGCACTGGCTTTGCCGATTTACGCTTTTTTTGCAGCCGCTCTGCCGGTATGGCTCTTGCTCGCGCCGCGTGATTATTTAAGCAGCTTTATGAAAATCGGGGTTTTTATTGCACTTATTATTGGCGTTTTTATTATTAATCCCGCTATCCCTTTTCCTGCTGTAACTGAATTTGTTCACGGCGGCGGTCCGATTTTAGCAGGACCGGTATGGCCATTCATCTCCATTACAATCGCATGCGGTGCGATTTCCGGTTTTCACGCATTCGTCGGTTCCGGTACTACGCCCAAAATGCTGGATCGGTGGAGTGACATTAAAGTGGTTGGCTTCGGTGCAATGCTTGTAGAATGTTTGGTCGGTGTCATGGCATTAATTGCTGCCACCGCTCTCCATCCGGGCGACTATTTTGCCATCAACTCTACACCGGAAGTATTCCGTACACTCGGCATGGACGTAGTAAATCTTCCGCAGCTCAGTCAGGAAATCGGCATTAACCTGGAAGGAAGAACGGGAGGAGCGGTCACACTCGCCGTCGGAATGACGTATATTTTCACTGAAATTCCTTGGTTCAGCAATTTGGCGTCTTACTTCTTCCAATTTGTCATTATGTTTGAAGCCGTATTTATTTTAACGGCCATCGATGCGGGAACGCGTGTAGCACGCTATTTGATCCAGGATTTCTTCGGCGAGTTTTACCAGCCATTAAAGAAAGTCGACTGGCTCCCTGGTTCCATTTTTGCCAGTCTGCTTGCCTGCTTTATGTGGGGATATCTCCTCGTATCCGGTGATATCGGCTCGATCTGGGCTCTGTTCGGGGTATCCAATCAATTGATGGCTTCCATCGGTCTGATCGTCGGAGCTACCGTTATTTTAAAAGTGGCGGACAAACGCCGGTATATGCTGACATGCTTAGTTCCGCTTGCTTACCTGTACGTGACAGTAAACTATGCCGGCTACTGGATGGTCAAAAACGTATACTTGAATCCAGAAGCGGCAGGTTACAGTGTGTTAAACAGTGCATTATCCATCATTATGCTTGTCCTTGGCTTTATTATTCTTGTCACAGCCATTAAAAAATGGCGTGAACTTCTGGAAGCTCCGTCTTCAGACTTGAGAATAGATGCGGGGTAACACAGAACACCAGCCGTTTTAACCGTTAACAAACGGAACTGTCCCATAAGTACGGGTGGTAGGCCGGATTCTCCTTCATGAAGGCCGAATTCATTGACAATCCGGCCAAAAGAGCAAGAATACCGGCCCAAAATCAGAAAATCCGGCTATAAAAATGAAGAAGTGGCTGTCTCGAATAATGTTTGAGACGGCCGCTTTTATCTCTTTCAGCTGCCTAAATGCTCCAGCTCAAACCGGGAATATTGAATTTCACATCGAACCGACTGGTTATCAACTTGGCCGCACAGGCGGCACGAAAGAAACAGGGAAATTTCCCTTCCTTCATCATTGACATAATAGCCACCTGCAGAATCTCCTTTCGTTTCAGATCACTCACAAAATACTTTTGTGCTTTGAAAAATCAAGAAACGTTCATTTTCATTCCGTTCATACAATCCATCAATACGTACCTCATCCATCCATTCAAAAACGGTTTGATTCTGTAAAAAATACATGTACTCCTCTGACGGGTAGTATAAAATAATCGTTACCTGACGGGGTGACTGCTCGATGGATAAAAGAATGCGCTGAACGACGCTCATAAAGATCTGCACCGAAAAAGGGTTGAAAAAGTAAAACACATTGTCATGCGGCTGCACATCATATTCCTGCGCCAGCACCCGCTGAAAATCCACCGTTCCTCTTTTTCGCTTCCCTTTTTTCAAATACCCCGCCTTGTTTTGAAGCGCGTCTTCGAAAAAAGCCGGATTCATTTCAATTCCTACTACAGACGCCTGAAAGCGGTCGTGCACATAAAAAGCAACCCGTCCCTTCCCGCAACCCACATCGACGAAACTATCTTCCGCCGCCAGTTCACAGCGCGAAAACAACTGCTCCAGCCCTTCATAGGGGGTCGGTTCATAGCGATGATAATGGGATAATGAAGGGAACCCGTACTGGTCGCCCGTCGTTTGAATCGATAATAATTGATCGTACTCGTAGTCGTTCATTGTTTGGCTCCTCATGCCGCATTGTGTATATAATAAAGTTCCCTTCATAAAAATCCAACAATACAAAAAGGGATTATAACCCTTAATATAAAGATTATTTTCTCATATACAAAAACACCGTATCCTCCACCGGCAGCTTCTCCTGCTTAAAGCCCTTATACCCCAACTTTTCATACAGCGAAATGTTTTTCACACTCTTGCTTCCTGTAAACAGCTCATATACTGCACCTGGAAAACGGCTCTCGATTTCCTGCATCAATCGTCTGCCAATCCCTTTATTTTGATGATCCGGATGCACCATCAGCTTCCCGATATAACAGATTCCTTCTTTTTCAAAGGCCCTGACCGACCCGATAATGTTCCCATCCTCCACATACTTCAGCACAAGGCTGCTTTCAAACGACTGCTTACTTTCCTCAAGCGTCTGTGTCAAAGGATGGATCGTATAGTCGTTATAAATCTCCGCTTCCGACACATAAGCGAGCTTTTGCAGCGAAAGAATCTCTTCCGCATCCTTTATCGTTGCCTGTTCGATTGGATTCAACGGAACTCCTGCCCCCTCTCTCTTACACTATCGTCTCAAATCCTAAGAACAAAACCAAAACCATTAATCAAAAGATTTATTATAATAGAGAACTCTTTTCCCACCCTATATAACCATTACTTAAACAACACGGCCTTTTTCAAGTACGTAACGTTCCAGTCTCCAAAAATTTATTTTTAGCTTTCTGTACCATTCTTTATATAGTGATAGAGTCTATACTCAATAGGTTGTTCCATCACCATATTCATATGAACAACTGGTAGTTCTTTTCCATCATTATCTTTCATAGTGTCTTGTTGAACAGTCTTTTTATCGGGTATTGCTTTTCCTAAATAATAAAAGTCATTGCCTTCATCATCATCTTTTTTCACAAACACGTGAACATCAATGTTTTTTTCTTCTGCATGAATAATGGTTTGAACTTCCTCTGAGTTCAATGTTCGATTACTTCTTGTATACCACTTAAGGACTTCTGGATTAAGAAGTTCATCTCCATAATCCACACTCGACTCTACCTCATCGTTTTTATGATACGTAATAAATATTGGACATGTTCCATATTTTGTTTTGTATCCAAAAATAGTTGCCCTTTCATCACTATTCCAGTTTAAGAGCTTACAGGCATCTTTCCTCGAATATTTTTTATAAAGTGTAAGCGGCTGATCGCATTGGTAAAGTGTACTTTTTTCTTTTCCACTTTGAATAACATCAGTGACCAAGTGTTTAAAGTACTCTTTGACTTTTAGGCTATATTGAATCGTCTCATTAAACACAAAATCATTCTCTGCATTCAAAATAATAATTGGCTGATCTCCGTATTTTTTCTTGTCAATTTGAGTAAAAAACGATAAATCAAAAATGCGTTTCACTGAAGCGATTGTCTCATCGTTTGTTAGACAATTGGATTCGCATAAATGTTGGAGATATTCGTCATAGTTAACGGCTTGTTTTCGTAGCAATAAATCCAACAAAATAATTTCATGTTTGCGTTTACCATTTAATATTTCTAGTGACAGCATTGTCAAAACTTTATTTTCGTAGTCTGTTAATGGAGGAACTTCTTCTTTCATTTCTAAGAGAAATTGATAGTAATTTGAAATTGATTTTGTTTTTCCATCAACCATCACAACTGGATCAATCGAATGATGGGATACAAAATCATATAAATAGGGAACTCTACCAATTCTATTTTTCAAATCAGTAAATGCTTCTTTTAAGATTTTCCAGGCTGTCAATTTGCTTTCATTAATGGCTTTAAAGATTTTTTTCTTAGCGATTTCTTCAAAATTAACCGTTGAAACCACGCGTGTTGATTAACCAGAATCATAAAGTTTCGTTCCAGTGAACCTCAAAATAATGATGTAGTAAAAAGGCCATTTCAGCCTGCCATTCA
>NZ_MSDU01000066.1 GCF_001936625.1 Domibacillus antri
GAGCCTTATAGGCGCAGAGCAGACCACCAGTTATACTGGTGGTTCTGATTTGAAGCGGGCGTCAGCGGTTCCTCTTTAGTGGTGGGTGAACGCCTTATGCCAATGTCTGACATGATCGATATGATCGGTAATCGGAAGCGCGTAATTGTGGGCGTGAGACCGGAGCATATTCGCGCGGCGAAACCGGATGAACCGGGCTTTGACGTGACAATTGCCAATGTGGAAGTGCTTGGCACCGAGACACTTATTACGTTTGATATGGGCAGCACTGAGCAGTGGATTGCCCGATGGACAGGTCAGTGGAATGTAAACGTCGGTGAATCATTGTCTATCTGTATTGAAGATCAGCACTTGTGCTTTTTTGATGCGGAAAGTGGCATCCGTCTGATGAACAACGTGGAAAAATTGGCTCGCTTTCGGGAGGCATTCCAATGAGCATGCCGCAAGTTGAATTGAACAAGGTGCTGCAGTTTGAGAAAGCGGCTGAGAAAAAACGCGCGTATGCCCGATTCGGAACCGGTCTTTTGTATTTGCTGCCATCCCTCCTATTGTTTACGGTATTTTTATTTTACCCGATGGTGAGGACCGTTTATTTAAGTATGCATATAACCGATGCGCAGGGAAACCCAGTCACATTCGTCGGCGTTGAAAATTTCACGTATTTATTCACATCTTCTGCTTTTCTCGCAAGTGCGAAAGCAACAGCTTTATTTGTCCTGTACACCGTTCCTGCAGGTGTGATACTGGCGCTGGCTTTAGCGCTTTTGGCCAATTCAAAGATGCGGGGCATCGGCTTTTTCCGCACGATGTTTTCGTCAACGATGGGGATGAGTGTCGCAGCTTCCTCGGTTATTTGGATGTTCATGTAC
This sequence comes from Domibacillus antri, assembly GCF_001936625.1. GTDB lineage: Bacteria > Bacillota > Bacilli > Bacillales > Domibacillaceae > Domibacillus > Domibacillus antri. The sequence goes on from NZ_MSDU01000066.1 coordinate 870, forward strand.
AACCCGACAATCGGTGTGATGAACCGGATTTTGACAGCGTTAGGGTTTTCGGAAATGCAGTGGCTGCTTGATCCGTCGACAGCATTGATTGCAGTATCCATTGCGACAATTTGGATGAATACCGGTTTTTGTTTTTTAATTCTGATTGGCGGCCTGCAAAATATCGATCCGCAATTATACGAGAGTGCGGGTATTGCCGGTGTAAGCAGCGGGTATAAATTGAGTAAAATCACGATTCCAGTGCTGTCGCCGACGCTGTTTTTTGTGGTTACTGTATCACTGATTAACGCGTTTCAAACATTTGGTCAAATTGACATTTTGACAAAGGGCGGTCCGATTGAATCGACCAATGTCATTGTTTATTCCATTTATAAAGACGCGTTCATTAACTATAACGTCGGTTCAGCCAGCGCGCAGGCGGTTATTCTCTTTTTCTGCATTTTAATCGTAACGATTGTTCAGTTTAAGCTAGGTGAAAGGAGGGTGCATTATCAGTGAGCATGTTGAAAAAAAGCCTTCTTTACACATTGCTTATCATCATGACATTCGTGATGATGTTTCCAATCTTGTACGCATTTTTAATCAGCTTTATGCAAGGCGGGGAAGTGCTGCAGGGAAATATATGGCCGGAGCGGTTTATTTTTGATAATTACGCGGCTGCGATTGAAAAGGTGCCGCTGCTCCAGTATTTATGGAACAGCTTTGTTGTATCCGTCATTGTCATGATTGGCCAGCTCGCGGTCTCAAGTCTCGCTGCGTATGCGTTCGTCTTTATTGACTTTAAAGGACGAGATGCCCTGTTTTTCTTGTTTATTTCCACGATGATGATCCCATGGGAAGCAACGATGGTGCCGAATTTTCAAACGGTGCAGTCGCTCGGATGGCTGAACAGCTTTGCCGGACTCACCATTCCGTTTTTTGCGCTTGCGTTCGGAACATTTTTGCTGCGGCAGCAATTTAAAACGGTGCCAAAAGAATTGTATGAAGCGTCACAGGTGGCAGGCATAAGCCGCTTCCGCATACGAGTATGGTGACACTGGGCATTTACAGCTTTTTAACGACATGGAATATGTATTTGTGGCCGCTTCTCGTGACGAACAATGAATCGATGAGAACGGTTCAAATAGGTTTAAAGCAAATGCAGTCGCAGGAAATTTCAATAGAATGGGGGGGGCATGGCGGGTGTCGTAATGGTGATTATTCCGACCCTGCTGCTGTTGTTCCTCGGTCAAAAACGATTGCAAGAAGGGTTAACGCAAGGTGCGATTAAATAATAGGGAGCGTGTAAAAAATGAAAAAAGTATGGATGTTCATTCTTTCTCTGGCACTACTCGCATTAGCGGCCTGTTCATCAGATTCGGAAACGGGAGCGGAAACAACAGATGAGCGTTCACCCGATGGTAAAACAGAAGTTATTTTCTGGCATGCCATGAGCGGTGAGCTGGAAACAGTTTTAAATGATTTGGTTAATGAGTATAATGCGTCGCAGGATGAGATTGAAGTAAAGCCGATTTTCCAGTGTACATATGAAGAAGCATTAACGAAATTTAATACAGTGGCCGGCACAGAAGATACGCCGGCGATTATGCAGACATTTGAAGTCGGTACAAAATACATGATCGATACAGGGATGGTTCAGCCGGTTCAAAAATTTATAGACGCAGAAAATTATGATACATCACAATGGGAAGAAAACATTTCAGCCTATTATCAAGTAGATGGTGAACAATATTCAATGCCGTTCAATTCGTCTACACCGGTTTTAATTTACAATAAAGATGCGTTTGAAAAAGCAGGTCTTGATCCGGAAAAAGCGCCGCGTACGTATGATGAGTTAAAAGAAGCAGCAGCAAAATTGACGACAGGAGATCAAGTCGGTTTTTCCATTTTGAACTATGGATGGTTTTTTGAAGAACTTGTTGCGGCGCAGGGCGGATTGTTTGTCGATGCGGAAAATGGACGTGAAGGGGAAGCAGCAAAAGCGGTCTTTAACGGGGAAGAAGGAATGAATGTCTTTAAGTTAATCAGCGACATGCATACGAAGGTTCATTTTACAACGTAGGACAAAACTGGGATGATATGCGGGCAGCCTCCCAATCCGGTAAAATCGCCATGTACTTGGATTCATCAGCAGGTGTGAAACAAATGGTTGATAACTCGGCCTTTGATGTAGGCGTGTCTTATTTGCCGGTACCAAATGAAGAAGAACGTCAAGGTGTGATTATCGGGGGAGCGTCCCTCTGGATGGCGGCTGATATCGATGAAGCGAAGCAGCAGGCTGCATGGGAATTTATGAAGCATTTATCAACACCTGAAGTACAGGCAAAATGGCATGTTGAAACAGGCTACTTTGCGATTAACCCGGCGGCATATGAAGAAACGATCGTACAAGAACAGTGGGCGCAATATCCTCAAATGAAAGTAACCGTAGATCAGTTAAGTGAAACGGAAGCGACAACAGCAACCCAGGGCGCATTGATTTCCGTTTTCCCGGAAGCGCGTCAAAAAGTGGTGACAGCAATGGAAAGTTTGTATCAAGGAACAGATCCGAAAGAAGCACTGGATCGCGCAGCCGAAGAAACGGACCGTGCCCTTGAAGCGGCCGCCAGGAAATAAGAGATTCGTAAGGGGCTGTCCCATGAGTGCATGTGGAAGACCAGATTCTGCCCCATTTAAGCCGGTTTGCCGGCTCAAAATCAGGGAGTCAGGCCATCAAAATAAGAAGGAGATGCCTCGACTTACTTTAGAGACATCTCCTTCTTTGTCGGGTTACGTATAAACTGCCTATTTTGTTTGATCACTCAGCCAGTTTATCCGCAAATGCTTTTACATATGGCGGCAAATCCGGCGGACGGCGGCTGGAAATAATGTGGCCGTCTACAATGACTGCTTCGTCATGCCAAGAGGCGCCAGCATTCGTCATATCGTCTTTAATGCCTGGTGTGCTTGTTACATTTTTTCCTTGCAGTATGTTTGCCGAAATCAGTACCCAGCCGGCGTGGCAAATTTGCCCGATCGGCTTTTTGGCTTCATCCATTTTACGGATGAAATCCAATACTCCCGGATAGCGGCGTAATTTGTCCGGTGCCCATCCGCCTGGAACGAGAATGGCATCGTAATCATCTGCATTAATATCCGTAAATGAATATTCAGATACAGCTGGGACCCCATATTTCCCGATGTATTTTTTTTCGGCATCTTTGCCGACTAAATGAACCGAAGCGCCTTCTTCCTGCAAACGTAAAATAGGATACCACAACTCCAAATCTTCAAATTCATCTTCTACAAGAGCAATGACTTTTTTATCAGCTAAACGCATAACATCGCCTCCTCAACTATTTTCTTTAGTGTAGCAGAGGCTGCCGGGAATCAAAAATAATAACACCAGTATTTTATTATACAAGATAGCTGACTCGGCCGGCTGTTCTTGCTATTGTGTATTACAAGATAGTTAAGGGAAATGTGGTGATGATTTGGCTTCATCGAGTCAAATGCTGAAGGGCGTACTGGAAGGCTGCCTGCTTGCGTTTATTGAAAAAGGGGAAACGTACGGTTACGAAATGATCGAGCGTCTGGAAGAGTATGGATTTATGATGGTGAGCGAAGGCGGTATTTATCCGGTGCTTATGCTGATGCAAAAAGAAGGATTGGTCGAGACGACGATGAAAAAATCGCCAAGCGGACCGAAGCGGAAGTACTACACAATTACCGCAAAAGGAATAGAAGAACTCGCGTCATTTCAACAGCGCTGGAATGACCTTGCGTCTGCTGTCAACAAATTATTTAAAAAGGAGTGAACGGCGTGCTTTCTACGTGAAAGTAAACAATTTATTTCAATGGGTGCCTGGAGTTTCAAGATGAAGAAAAAGCAGTCCGGTGTTTGTGCCGGACTGCTTTGTTTTACCCGTATGTTTTTTCAAGTTCATGTAGTTTTTTGTCTAAAATAAAGTTTCCGAATGGAATGAATGCGACAGCGACAGAAAGAACCGGCCAGATTAATTTCCAGCGTGTTTTAAGAGTCACGTAGGCAATGACAATACAATATGTAATGAACAGTGCGCCGTGAATAGCTCCGACGATGCTGACAGCTTCCGGGGTATCGAACCAGTATTTTAACGGCATTGCAATGAAAAGAAGGACGAGCAGTGAGATACCTTCAAAATAACCCATGAAACGCAGCTTGCCAATCGTTGTTTTAAGCATAATTTCCTCCTGAAGAACAAAGTGTTGTTCCTTTAAAGATAACGGAATTGACGAACAAATTCACCTTTTACAGCTGTCGTTCACGAGATTGTCAGAAGGTGATAGTGTATTTTGTATAGTAGTTTATTTTTTCTTCGGATGGAAGAGTGTTAATCCTTTGATAAATAAAAAAGTGAAAAATCTTATTGACTTTAAATTTAATAACATGTTATATTATAAACCGTCGCTGATGACAGCGGCTTTAAAAAAGGGTACAACACATTGGTTGTTTTCAAAAATTTATTTTGAAATACTTTTTTAGGATAAACTTTGTTGACTCCATATTTTAAAACGTGTTATATTAACCTTCCGCCTCTTTTATTTTTTTTAGAGGTTTTAGGAAAGAAGTGTTTAAAACACTTGGTTTTTATAACGAATAACTATTTGATCGAAATAGTTATTTCTAAATTTGTTGTTGACTTATAGTGCTTGGGATGATATGATTAAGTTCCTGTCACTTAAGGCAGTGGTTGGAATTGATCTTTGAAAACTGAACAAAATCAATAAAAACGTCAACGTTCTAGAATTAAACTTTCTATTATGAAATGCCCGTCATTTCGATAGGAA
>NZ_MSDU01000067.1 GCF_001936625.1 Domibacillus antri
TTTTGGGACAGCCCCTTTTTTTAATAAATGGGCTTTCGTTCTTTAATGACGCGTAATGTTTTCAATTCTTCATCTTCCGGTCCCTGTACGGGAAGACCGGCTGCTACATTTTCTTGCACGTAGCGCAAATTTTCTTCCGTAATAATTTCGCCAGGAATGAAAATGGGAATGCCCGGCGGATAGACCATCATAAACTCTGCTATAATACGGCCTGCTGACTCCTTAAGCGGGACTTTTTCTGTCTCGGCATAAAAAGCCTCGCGCGGTGACAGAGCGAGCAGCGGGATATCGGGAAGCATTACGTGGGCATATCTTGACTGAACGGTGTCACTGAATGTGGCTGCCATTTCTGTCAGAGCCTGAATAAGCAACGCGCAGTCCTCTTCTGCATCACCTGGTGTAATGATACAAAGAATGTTATATAGATCACTTAACTCCACTTCGATATTATATTGTTCACGAAGCCACTTTTCTGCATCATGTCCGCTGATACCAAGATTTTTTACGGAAATAATCAATTTGGTCGGATCGTAATCATAGGTTGCTTTCGAACCGAGAATTTCCGATCCTGCGCAGTAGAGATGATCGATTTTGTTAATTTTTTTACGAGTATCTTCCGCAAGTTTAATCGCTTCTCCAATAATTTCACGCCCATTTACCGCTAAATGCTTGCGTGCCGTGTCCAATGAAGCGAGAAGGATATAGGATGTAGATGTCGTTGTTAACATGCTTAAAATAGACTGTACGCGATTAACCGTTATAAGCCCGTCACGGACGTTTAAAATCGAGCTTTGGGTCATAGATCCGCCCAGCTTGTGAACGCTCGTAGCGGCGATGTCAGCACCTGCCTGCATCGCTGACATCGGCAGATCATCGTGGAAGTGAATATGAACGCCGTGCGCTTCATCGACGAGCACCGGCACGTTAAAAGAATGCGCCGTATCGACAATTTGCTTTAAGTCGCCTGCAATGCCGAAATAAGTAGGATTAATAACGAGAACCCCTTTTGCATCAGGATGCTCTGTTAAAGCACGTTTAACGGATTCTGTTGTCATTCCGTGTGAAATACCGAGATCTTTGTCGATTTCCGGATGAATAAAAATGGGAACAGCGCCGGAAAAAACAATCGCGGTCATAATGGATTTATGAACGTTGCGCGGTACAATAATTTTCTCTCCGGGACCGCAGACGGCCATAATCATGGTCATGATGGCACCGCTTGTTCCTTGCACCGAGAAGAAAGTGTGATCAGCACCAAATGCTTCTGCAGCAAGCTGCTGTGCTTCTTTAATAATGCCATGCGGCTGATGCAGGTCATCAAGCGGTGCGATGTTAATTAAATCGATGGATAACGCATTTTCACCGATGAATTCTCTGAAAACGGGATCCATCCCTTTTCCTTTTTTATGTCCTGGTATATGAAACTGAACGGGGTTCTTTTTCGCATGTTTGAGAAGCCCGTCAAATAATGGTGTGTTGTGTTGTGACAACGCATCTTCCACCTCTTTCTAAAATGTTCGCTAAAACAAATGAATTATAGCACTTTGATGGTGTGTTGCATAGAAAAATTCGTATACATTTCGTGTCAAAAAAACAAGGGTTTTAAATGTTAGAAAACGAATAAAATAAAGTGAGGTGAATTGAATGGAATATTCATATCCATTTCGGACAGATTGGTCGACGCAGGAAGTGATCGACGTCGTTTCTTTTTTTGAGGCAGTGGAAAATGTGTATGAGAAGGGAATGAACCGTGAAGCATTTATGGACCGTTACCGCCGGTTTAAAGAAATTGTTCCCGGCAAAGCAGATGAAAAACGAATCTGCGATGAATTTGAAGAAGTGAGCGGCTACTCTTCATACCGCGCTGTTCAAAAAATGAAGCAAGCAACTGAAAATGTCCATGTTCGGATGTAAAAGAGAACCCGTTTTGCACGAAAGCAAAACGGGTTTTTTCTTCATTATTATTGATACGCCAGTTTGTATAACGGAATGAGCGTTTCAAATGTTTCTTTCGCTAACATATAAAATTTATCCCCGTCCTGCAAAATCGGGTCATCGGCTGATATATGACGCCCGATGAGAAATTCAGCTTTTTTCACGTCACGGAAACGCTCAAGTGATTTTTTTAAATCAATTTCGCCAAATGAAGCAGCCTCTTTTTTCATATGATCTAACGAAATAACATAATCATTCGGAATATTTTTTTTCATGATGTCCATATTTGCTAAAAACGTTTTTGCCATGTCTGTTTTGTTTGGCAGCTCATATATAAACGCCAGCCAAATAAAAACGTGATCATCAAATAAGCCGATTTGAAAATGCGGGTGCTGCTTGTAGCCGCGCTTATTTCCTGCAATGGCAAGCCACGTATCATTGGGCGGGTTCACTTTCCGCCGCGCGTGCTTGGCGATGTGCAAAAACATTTCATTTCCGAGCATTGCGGAAAGGTCGTCTGTCAAAACGCTGCCGATTGCTTTGAACTTCGGCTGGATTCGCTCTTGAATCGCCGTCATTCTGTCGTCAAGACCTTCCAATTTAAACGTGTCGAAATCGTTTTGTGTAAATCCATTGAATTGCATTTGTTAAAAGTCCTTTCCTGTGCTTTATCACTGTATTTTTTGTATTCTAACCTTTATCTGTCTCTTCATCTTACCATAGTACAGATGAATGGAAAAACTTGATAACCTTGATTAATTAGGTTAATGTAAAAAAAACTGAACCGACATCTGAGCGGTGAGCGGGAGGGAAGCAGCATGACAAACTGGACGGCAATAGATGAAACAGTCAAACAATGGATTCAAGAAGCGGGCGCTTTAATCAGAGACTCTTTTTATCATTCGCTCAGCATTCAGTCGAAGTCGAATCCAAATGATTTAGTGACGAATATGGATAAAGAAACAGAGCGTTTTTTTATCAGCAATATCAGAACATATTATCCCGATCATTTTATTATAGGAGAAGAAGGGCAGGGGGATTTTGTTCAAACGCTGGACGGCGTTGTCTGGATAATTGATCCGATTGACGGCACCATGAATTTTGTACATCAGCAGCGCAATTTTGCGATATCGATCGGCATTTATGAAAATGGGATCGGCCGGCTCGGATACATATATGATGTTGTGAATGATGAGTTATATTATGCGCGGAAGGGAGAAGGCGCATGGATGAATGATGTGCCGCTCAAAAAATTAAAGCCGGTGCCCGTTGAAGAGTCGATTGTCGGAATCAGTTCCACATGGCTCGTTAATAATCGTCATTTTGATCAAAATAAGCTAATTGCACTCGCTAAAAAAGTGCGCGGCACACGTTCATACGGTTCCGCTGCGCTTGAGCTGGCCTATGTCGCGTCCGGGAGGCTCAGCGCTTATATTACGATGCGAAATGCCCCATGGGACTTTGCGGGAGGGAAGATCATTGTCGAAGAAGCAGGCGGTGTTGTCAGCCGGCTTGACGGAACCGAACTGAATATGCTGAAAATCAATCCTGTATTTGCTTGTGCACCGGGCTTGCACGGACAAATTTTAGAGGAGTATTTAAAATAAAAAAACGGAAAGACAGTCAATCTGTCTTTCCGTTTTTTTATAAACGTCCTGCACGGCGCATTTTTGCTTTATATGAAAATCCGAACCCCATGACACCAAAAAGAAGAACGATTGAAAGAACGGCACCGATCCAGCTTTGTTCACCGATTGCCACGCCCATGCCGATCATACATAAAGCAGCAAGGACCGCGAATCCAAGAAACGGCCATTGAATGTTAGGCATTTTGCCAGCCCCCTTTTTCTCTATTGTAGTATAAGCGGTTCTTTTTTTGCAACGTGCGTTTTTTCCAAATAGGCAGCGTGCAAAGTGTGTGATATAATAATTCAGTTAATGGAAACCGCATATGACGAAGTTTCTAGAAAAGGCAGGAGGAAATAGTTTGAAAACAAGAAACGATTTACGGAACATCGCGATTATCGCCCACGTTGACCACGGGAAAACAACACTCGTTGATCAGCTTCTCAAACAATCAGGTATTTTTCGTTCAAACGAGCATGTAGAAGAGCGGGCGATGGACTCGAATGACCTTGAACGGGAGCGCGGGATTACGATCTTGGCAAAAAATACCGCGATTCAATATAAAGACACAAAAATCAACATTCTCGATACTCCGGGACATGCGGATTTTGGCGGCGAAGTCGAAAGGATCATGAAAATGGTTGATGGTGTTCTTCTCGTTGTCGATGCATATGAAGGCTGCATGCCGCAAACGCGATTCGTGCTGAAAAAAGCGTTGGAACAAAATTTGCGTCCAATCGTTGTCGTCAATAAAATTGACCGTGATTTTGCCCGTCCGGAAGAAGTTGTCGATGAAGTGCTTGAATTGTTCATCGAGCTTGATGCGAATGATGAGCAGCTCGAATTCCCGGTTATTTACGCATCAGGTATTAACGGAACAGCAAGTACAACGGCAGAAAAGCAGGATGAAAACATGGAAGCCCTTTATGAAGCCATCATTGAGCATATTCCTGCTCCTATTGATAACAGCGATGAACCGCTTCAATTCCAAATTGCCCTGCTGGACTATAATGATTACGTTGGCCGTATCGGGATCGGCCGTATTTTCCGCGGCGAAATGGAAGTCGGCCAGTCGGTTGCTCTCATGAAACTTGACGGAACGGTAAAACAATTCCGCGTCACAAAAATGTTTGGTTTCCTTGGTTTGAAACGGATTGAAATTGAAAAGGCAAAAGCAGGAGACCTTGTTGCGGTATCCGGAATGGAAGACATTAACGTTGGTGAAACGGTGACACCAGTAGACCATCAGGAAGCACTGCCGGTTCTTCGCATTGATGAGCCGACACTTCAAATGAACTTTTTAGTCAACAACAGTCCATTTGCCGGTCGTGAAGGGAAATTTGTAACTGCGCGTAAAATTGAAGAGCGTCTTCATGCGCAGCTTGAAACAGATGTCAGCCTCCGCGTTGAAAACACAGCTTCTCCTGATGAATGGATCGTTTCTGGCCGCGGTGAACTGCACTTGTCGATTTTAATCGAAAATTTGCGCCGTGAAGGATTCGAACTTCAAGTGTCAAAACCTCAGGTGATCATTCGTGAAATTGACGGTGTGAAATGTGAACCGATTGAACGCGTCCAAATTGATGTTCCGGAAGAATATACAGGCGCAGTTATTGAATCATTAGGCTCACGCAAAGGTGAAATGCTGGACATGGTGAACAACGGGAACGGACAAGTCCGTCTGCTGTTCATGGTGCCGGCTCGTGGATTAATTGGCTATACGACTGAGTTTTTAACGATGACACGGGGTTACGGTATCATCAACCATACGTTTGACAGTTACCAGCCAATGCAAAAAGGCCGGATCGGCGGACGCCGGCAAGGGGTTCTTGTGTCGCAGGAAACAGGGAAAGCATCCACTTATGGTATTATGGGTGTTGAAGACCGCGGAATTATCTTTGTGGAAGCGGGAACGGAAATTTATGCGGGAATGATCGTCGGTGAACATACACGCGATAATGACTTAACGGTTAATATCGCGAAGACGAAGCAGGCGACAAATGTCCGCTCAGCGAACAAAGATCAGACGGCTACAATGAAAAAACCAAGAATTATGTCGCTTGAAGAAGCACTTGAATACTTGAACGATGATGAGTATTGTGAATTAACACCGGAATCCATTCGTCTCCGCAAAAAAATTCTCGATAAGAGTGAGCGCGAGCGGGCAGCGAAAAAGAAAAAGCAGGACGAAGTATAATAAGCAGGAGGGATAAGTGTGGAAGAAGGACTGGAACACGTCAGTCCGCTTCTTGGCGTACTCATTGAAGCGGTCGGTGTTGAAGCAGCTGTCTACATTTACTGGGGGATTTTAATTGCCCTTTCCATTCTCGTTTACAATCTCGGGTTTGCGAAAAAACTAAAAATGTGGCAGAACGTTATTATTTACATTTCACTTGCCATTGGATCACTGCTGCTTTTAATTCTGTCTTACCAGCTGCCGGTCGTTGAGAGTCTTATCGTAGCGGCGCTCGTACTCGGCACGTATAAATTCAGATTGAAAAAGCATCAAAAAGAAGAGAATATGCAATAATAAAAAAAGCGGAAGGCGCTCATGCCCTCCGCTTTTCTTTTTGTCCATATAAGCCTAAAACAAAGGCGTATAAAAGGTGGCCGGCTGTCCAATAGAAAAAAGCCTGCATATCATTAGCAAGTGCAGTGGGTTTGATTGCAAGTATGGAAAGGGGAAAATATAACAGCACTGCAGGGAACGTGACGATCAGGGCTATGGTATACGGCCTTCCAAATTGCTGGTGCAGGATAAAAAAAACGGCGGCAATCATATAGGAAATGATCAGGTGAAAGAGAAATTCAACCCACTCGGGCCAATTTACACGATTGAAATACGGAATAAAATCGACATTTAACAACAGTGTGTACACCTTTTTGCCTGTTGATGTTTCAATCCATTTTAAAAAAATTCCGAGAGCAAAGCCCGATAGAGCACCGCTGATAAAAATAGGTTTTATTGAAGCCAATCTTTTTGTTTGCCTGAGCGGTAGACAAAAAATTGTCCGGTGCTGATGCGTTTCAATGTTTTATCCGCAATGCGTATGCGGCATTCATCGCACATATAGGTGTGAATGGGGCGGTTGCGCAGTTTTTTGGCAGCCGGCAGACTGTCTTCAATCGTTTCAATTTTATCGCAAATAATACATTTAACTCTCATAGAGGACCTCCGGAAGGTTTTTTCACTCAGTATAACATGAACGGCGGCAGATTGCTTTTTTAATAGATAAGGAAGGTATTTACGGGTATAATGGAATAAAAAGCTAAAGGAGCTGTCTGTTTGGCTAATCGAAATGAGCAGTATTTACTCCCTGATTTATTTGAGGCGCTGCAGCGGGAACAGTTCGCCATACTCTCAACTGTGGATGCAGATACCGGGGCTCCATTTATTAATGCGATTTCCTGGTTTTTTGCAGCGGATGAAAAAACCATCCGCCTTGCGGTAGACAGCCGATCCAGAATCATTGAAAATATTAACAAAAACTCTCTTGTCTCTATTGCGGTTTTTGCGGCGGATTCCACTTACTCAATCAGCGGAAGCGCCCGCATTGCAGCTGCACGATTAGAAGGTGTTCCGCTAAAAGTATCGATGATTGAAGTGGGCATCAAAGAAGTTCGAGATGTAATGTTTTATGGATCGAAAATGGCGGCGGTGCCCGTATATGAAAAAACGTATGATTTACAGGCGGCAGAAAAACTGGATCGTCAAGTGATGACCGCCCTGAAAAAAGGGGTTTCAAGTTAGAGAAAATGTGCTTTAACCATGTAAGGAGACGGAAGTAAAGTGAGATTAGTCGCTGTGTCCACGATCAAAGAAAACGTAACGTTAGCTGAAAATGTGTTTAATAATCAAGGGAAGGTGTTGTTAAAAAAAGGAGCTGCTTTGTCACCGCCCATTGTCAGCCGTCTTAGGGCTCTTGGCATTACATATGTGTACATTGAGGACGGGAGAACGGATGATATATTGATCAAGCCGGTTTTGACAGAAGAAACGCGCCGTGCAGCGATACAGATTATGACGGATGCGTTCAGTCAAGTGAAAAAAGATCTTACCTCAAGCTCGCCAATATTTGCATTTCACAAACTGGAGAAGCAATTTTCGTCGGTTGTTCGTGAGATCATCAGTCAAATACGTGATCGGAAAGAAGCGATTGACCTTCTGACCCATTTGTATGCACACGATGATTATGTGTTCAGCCACTCGCTCAATGTCACGGTCTATACGCTGGCGTTAAGCATGAAATTGAAAAATTTAACGCCGAAGCAGACGGAAGATATCGGTCTAGGTGCAATGCTTCATGACGTCGGAAAAATGATGATTCCGGCTGCGATTTTAAAGAAACCGGATCGGCTGACACAAGAAGAATTTGAGATTGTCAAAAAACATACAGAGTATGGCTTTGAACTGCTTCGAAAAGAGCATAATTTACCTTTGACAGCCGCGCATTGTGCACTGCAGCATCATGAACGGATCAACGGGTCCGGTTATCCGCGCGGTTTAAAAGGAAATGAAATTCATATTTTCGGGAAGATTGTCGGGGTAGCGGACGTTTACGATGCAGTTACATCAAACCGTGTATACCGTAAAGCGATGCTTCCGCATGAAGGAATGGAGATCTTATATGCCGGGGCCGGTACGGAATTTGAAAAAGAGCATGTTGAAATGTTCCGGAAGGCCATTGTTATGTACCCGACCGGTTTAACAGTCTGGCTCAATGACGGGAGAAAAGGGATTGTCGCCGGACAAAACGAACATGTCAGCGACCGTCCTCTGTTGCTGATTTTAGAAGAAAACGGAGAAGATATTCAAGATCCGTATGAGGTGGATATGTCAGCTCATCAAACGCTGTTTATTATTGAAACAGATACAACTTTATCCGGTCATTAAAATAAGCCTTCCGCATCGGAAAGGCTTATTTCAGTCGAGACGGATCGCCGTTACATGTGTAATCGGGCTGTCGAGGTTTGATCCGTCTTTCAGCAAAATATGGACTGGACCGTCTTCACGGAGCGGCTTTCCTTTATTCGAAAAGGCCATAATCAGTGAATCAGCCTCTTCGATCGGAAAAGAATGCTCACCTTTTTCTGTTTCGATCACTAAATGAGACGCATCTTCCTCAGGTTCTGCATTTTTTAAAAACGGAGTGAGCGGGACACCGAATGAACCTGTAAGCACTTTCTCTTTTTCATATTTTTTTTCTGATTGAATGGTCGGAGGGAAAATAGCCCCTTCGCGAATTTCCTTTTCCCAAAATTTCGACATGCTTTTTGTGTATTCTTCGTCAGGGTCTGTGTCCGTCTGACTTAATTCGGCAAAATAAGTATCAAGATCAATCCGGCGGTCGTCGAAAATCCATACCCCCGGGTCAAGCGTAACGGGAAATGCGACCTTCCCTTTAAACGGGATAATTTGCTCCATGAAAGAAGCCTCCTTTAAATGTGCTATGTATAAATGTAAGTATACAGTGAATTTTTCGTGTTGTCAGTGCCCGTATTAAAATTCCTTGCAAATTGCCCGTATTAACGATAAAATCTTTTAATATATAGTGATTCCATTCTTGGAACAGGGGGAGAAATAATGGCATCTGAAATGAAAATAGACCATCGGGAAAAAGCCTACTCTCTGTTGCAGGCGGATGCGGAAAAGATTTTGCGTCTCATCAAAGTTCAAATGGACAACTTAACGATGCCGCAATGTCCTCTTTACGAGGAAGTGCTTGACACTCGAATGTACGGCTTATCCCGTGAAATAGATTTCGCCATTCGTCTTGGGCTGGTGGATGAAGTGGACGGCAAGAAGCTCATCGATTCGCTTGAACAGGAACTGTCCGCTCTGCACGAAGCGTCCGTAGACAGGTAAACAGACAGAAAACTCAAACAGCTGTTTGAGTTTTTTTACACTTAAAATGACGTTTGCTTTTCGGTAAGCGCGTGAATGGAAGGTACATATGTGGAAAAGAATGTTGAGATCGTACGATTATTCGCTTATTGCAGCTTTTTTGATTCTCTGCCTATTTGGATTAATGATGATCTACAGTGCAAGCTCGGTGATTGCGGTTCAACGATTTGAAGTAGAAAGCGGCTATTTTTATAACAAGCAAAAATTTCATGTAATTCTCGCATTTTTGTTATTTTGTGCCGCTGCTGTTTTTCCGTATAAAAAATATAAAGCAAAACGCTTTTTGCTGCTCATTACAGGCGGCATGTTTTTAACGCTTTTTTTGCTTTTTGTATTCGGAAGTGTTTCAAATAACGCGCAAAGCTGGCTTCGGCTTGGGACAAGCTCCATACAGCCGTCTGAGTTTTCTAAACTTGTCATCATTATTTATATGGCGGCAGCTTTTTCAAAAAAACAGAAAAATATTAATTCACTAAATTACAGTATTGCCCCTCCGGTTATTGTACTGTTCGTTGTTTGTTTTTTAGTGGCGATCGAGCCGGATTTTGGAACATCCTTTATTATTCTCTTAATCGGGTTGACAATCGTATTGTCATCCGGTATAAAAATGAAAAAGCTTGTAAAATTTGCATTGCTCATTGCGCTCTTTGGTATTTTCTTATCTCCGCTCTTTATATGGCAGAAAGATAATATCTTATCCGAAGAAAGAATGAGCCGGGTGACAAGTTATCTGGATCCTTTTAAGTATGAAGAAGGAGACGGCTATCACCTTGTCAATTCGTACCTGGCGATTGGCTCCGGCGGACTGACTGGTCTGGGACTTGGGCAGAGTGTGCAAAAGCTAGGTTATTTGCCAGAACCGCATACGGATTTTATTATGGCGATTATTGCGGAAGAACTGGGTGTGTTTGGCGTGTTGATTACAATCGGAGGCCTTGCTTTTATCGTTTTAAGGGGATTGCGTACTTCTATGAAATGCACAGACCCTTTCGGCACAATGCTGGCAGTCGGTATTTCATCCATGATTGGCATTCAATCTTTTATTAACCTCGGCGGCGTTTCTGGCGTTATTCCGATTACCGGTGTACCGCTGCCGTTCATCAGCTACGGAGGGTCATCGCTTATTCTGCTCTCCATTTCAATGGGTATCCTGGTAAACATCTCCATGCATACGAAGTACGAGAAGAATTACAATTCATAAGTGTGTAAAATAAAAAGGTTCAATTCGCTGAACCTTTTTATATATATATATTTTTATCAACTTAACAGGGGAGAGATGAAGATGAAAAAAATCAGCAAAGTGCTGGTGGCGAACAGGGGAGAAATCGCGATCCGCGTATTCCGTGCCTGCACCGAATTACATATCCGAACGGTTGCTGTCTACTCGAAGGAGGACTCCGGTTCCTACCACCGCTATAAAGCAGACGAAGCATACCTTGTTGGAGAAGGAAAAAAACCAATTGATGCGTATCTTGACATCGAAGGCATCATTGAAATTGCAAAACAGGCAGACGTCGATGCGATTCATCCAGGCTATGGTTTTTTATCTGAAAATATTGAATTTGCAAAACGTTGCGAAGATGAAGGCATTATTTTTATTGGCCCAAAATCGGCCCATCTCGACATGTTTGGGGATAAAGTAAAAGCGCGTACACAGGCCATTAATGCAGATATTCCGGTTATCCCGGGTTCTGATGGTCCTGTAAACAGCCTTGAAGATGTCATCGCATTCGGTAAACAGCATGGTTTTCCAATTATCATTAAAGCATCATTGGGCGGCGGCGGCCGCGGCATGCGGATTGTGCAGAACATTGAAGAAGTACGTGAGGCGTATGACCGGGCAAAATCGGAAGCGAAAGCGGCATTCGGTAATGACGAAGTGTACGTTGAAAAATTCGTTCAAAATCCGAAACATATCGAAGTGCAGATTATCGGCGACCATGAAGGCAATATCGTTCATCTATACGAGCGCGACTGTTCCGTGCAGCGGCGCCATCAAAAAGTAGTCGAGGTAGCCCCGGCTGTATCGATTTCTGAAGATCTGCGCGACCGTATTTGCGACGCAGCAGTGAAGCTGATGAAAAATGTTGACTATTTGAATGCCGGCACGGTTGAATTTTTAACAGCAGGCGATGATTTCTACTTTATCGAAGTGAATCCGCGTATTCAGGTAGAGCATACGATTACTGAATTGATCACAGGCATTGATATCGTTCAGACGCAAATTTTAGTAGCGGAAGGCCATTCATTGCATGATGAAAAAGTCGGCATTCCATCACAGGAAAATATTCGGACAATGGGTTACGCAATTCAATCACGCGTGACGACAGAAGATCCGGAAAATGGTTTTATGCCGGATACTGGCCGTATTATGGCTTATCGTTCAGGCGGCGGTTACGGGGTGCGTTTAGATGCCGGAAACAGCTTCCAGGGTGCGGTCATTACGCCATACTATGATTCTTTACTTGTGAAAGTGTCAACATTTGCAATGACTTTTGAACAGGCTGCATCAAAAATGGTTCGTAATCTACAGGAGTTTCGTATTCGCGGCATTAAGACGAATATTCCATTCCTTGAAAACGTAATGCGCCATAAAGACTTTGTATCCGGCAACTACGATACTTCGTTTATTGACACGACGCCTGAGCTCTTTGTTTTCCCGAAAAAGAAAGACCGTGCAACGAAAATGCTCAACTACATCGGGACGGTCACCATTAATGGATTCCCTGGTGTTGAACAAAAGAAAAAGCCGGTATTCGACACACCTCGTATTCCAAAAGTGAAGCTCTCTGAAAAACCGGCTCGCGGTACGAAACAAATTCTCGATGAACAGGGCGCAGATGGTCTTGTGAACTGGGTAAAAGAACAGAAAGAGGTATTGTTGACAGATACAACAATGCGTGACGCTCATCAATCTCTCCTTGCGACACGTGTGCGTACAAATGATTTGACACATATTGCACCGGCAACAGCCCGTCTGCTTCCTGAACTGTTCTCGATGGAAATGTGGGGCGGTGCGACATTTGACGTAGCGTACCGTTTCTTGAAAGAAGATCCATGGAAACGCTTAGAGACGCTTCGCAAGCAAGTGCCAAATGTGTTATTCCAAATGCTTCTCCGCGCGTCAAACGCAGTCGGCTACAAAAACTATCCGGATAATGTCATCCGTGAATTCGTTCAGCAGTCCGCTGAATCGGGAATCGATGTCTTCCGTATTTTTGACAGCTTGAACTGGGTGAAAGGGATGGAAGTTGCGATTGATTCTGTCCGCCAGTCCGGTAAAATTGCAGAAGCGGCGATTTGCTACACGGGAGACATTGATGATCCGTCCCGTGCAAAATATAACGTGGAATATTACAAGCAAATGGCGAAAGAATTGGAAGCGCAGGGTGCCCATATTCTTGGCATTAAAGATATGGCCGGTTTGTTGAAGCCACAGGCTGCGTACCGTTTAATTTCCGAATTGAAAGAAGCGGTCAATATTCCAATTCACCTTCATACACATGATACGAGCGGCAACGGTATTTACATGTACACGAAAGCGATTGAAGCCGGGGTTGATATCGTCGATACGGCGCTCAGTACGATGGCCGGGCTTACGTCGCAGCCAAGTGCAAACACGCTTCGTTATGCACTTGAAGGTACAGACCGCGCGCCGTCTGTCAGCATTGATTCACTTGAAAAACTATCATACTACTGGGAAGACGTCCGTAAATATTACGCACCGTTCGAAAGCGGTATGCTTGCGCCTCATACAGAAATTTACGAGCACGAAATGCCAGGCGGCCAGTACAGCAATCTTCAGCAGCAGGCAAAAGGTGTCGGCCTTGGCGACCGCTGGGATGAAGTGAAAGACATGTACCGCCGCGTAAACTTAATGTTCGGTGATATCGTTAAAGTAACACCATCTTCAAAAGTTGTCGGCGATATGGCTCTTTTTATGGTGCAAAATGATTTAACGGAAGAAGAAGTCCTTTTAAGAGGGGATAAAATCGACTTCCCGGATTCGGTTATTGAATTGTTTGAAGGCTACCTCGGCCAGCCGGTCGGCGGATTCCCGGAAGAGCTTCAAAATGTTATTTTAAAAGGGAAAAAACCGATTACAGTCCGTCCTGGTGAACTGCTCGCGGATGTCAATTTTGATGAGCTTCGTGAAGAATTGAAGAAAGAAATCGGCGAAGAGCCGACTGATCACGATGTCATTGCGTATGCATTGTATCCGAAAGTATTCACAGACTACGCAAAAGTTGTCGATCAATATGGTGATATTTCCGTCCTTGATACACCGACATTCCTTTACGGTATGCGTTTAGGTGAAGAAAAGGAAATTGAAATTGAAACCGGTAAAACATTGATCGTCAAACTTATTTCTATTGGCCAGCCGCAGTCAGACGGCACACGTGTTGTGTATTTTGAACTGAACGGCCAGCCGCGTGAAGTCATCATTAAAGATGAAAGTATTAAATCAACGGTCAATGCCAAAGTGAAAGCTGATCCGAAAAATGAAGCTCATATCGCGGCCACTATGCCGGGAACAGTGATTAAAGTAATCTCTGAAAAAGGCGAGAAAGTAAAACGCGGTGATCATCTCATGATTACGGAAGCCATGAAAATGGAAACGACCGTTCAGGCGCCATTTGACGGTACGGTAAAAGCTATTCATGTACAAAACGGCGAAGCAATTGCGACAGGCGATCTGCTCGTGGAACTTGAAAAATAAACAGAAATAAACCCCGTCCGATGAGGACGGGATTTTTGCTGTTATTGATTGTTAATTTTGCTTCTGGAAATAAGCAAAATGAAGTAGCAAAGAAGACCGAAAAGGCATGAAATAAATAATGCATGGGCAAGTGCGATATACAAATTTAAATTTGTCCAGATGATAAAAGCGCCCGCAATAACCTGCAGTGAGACGAGAACGAACGCAATCGTCCACCCCCAGTACAAAACACGCTGGTGTTTGTAATGTTTCACGGCAAGGTATGTGATGTACGCAATCCAGATAAAAATAAGGCCGGCTGCTGCCCGGTGGCCCATTTGAATCCACTGGTACATATTCGCTGGAAGGAATGAATGATTTCCACAATGCGGCCATGATCCGCATACCATGCTTGCTTCTGTATGCCGGACTAGAGCACCTGTATACACCACAATATAGCTGTATAGGGTTACGCCGATCGTATGCCATTTCATCCGTTTATCGATCACAATTTTTGATGCGTCAAAACGCTGATCCACTTCAAATATAAGCAGCGTTAACAAAAGAACAGCTGCGAATGAAATCAATGAAATGCCAAAATGAAGGGCTAAAACAAAATCATTTTGTCCCCACAAGACGGCAGCGGCACCGATCAGCCCTTGCAGCACTAAAAAAAAGAAAGACAGGACGGAGAGAAATTTCGTTTCCCGTTTATGTCCGATCAGCCTCCAGGAAGCGATGGAAAGAGCAAGAACAAGAAGACCGACGCCGCCGGAGACAACGCGGTGGGATAGTTCAATAATCGTTTCTATTGTGATATTTTCCGGCACAATTTGTCCGTGGCAAAGCGGCCATTCATTTCCGCATCCGAGACCGGAATCCGTTTTTGTAACGAGAGCCCCTCCAAGCAAGACTAGAAGCATACCAAAAGTGGTCAGGACACCGAGCCATTTTAACCAACCCCGCAATATATTCACCTTCTTCTATGTATATAAACGTATCCGTACATGATCATACA
The DNA here is from genome assembly GCF_001936625.1 of Domibacillus antri. GTDB lineage: Bacteria > Bacillota > Bacilli > Bacillales > Domibacillaceae > Domibacillus > Domibacillus antri. The sequence continues at coordinate 15,184 of NZ_MSDU01000067.1, forward strand.
GATATGAGCGCCGCATGGCAACATCTCTCACTGCACATAATGATTATTATCATATAAAAAAGATTCAATGAAAACCAATTGATAGAACGAGACACAAATTCGACAAAATTAGTTCATCATCTGTTCACATAAAAAAGAAAGGATATGATTTAATATGGAATAGACCGCCTATTGTTTTGAAATGTTTTCAAACATAGTGTAGAAAAGCGCGGCTTTATCATTTATAGTAGAAAAGAGAAGCTGAATTACGAGAAAGGGGGGGAAAAGGTGTCTCGTGCCGCAACAACGATGGATAAAACGAATGTGCCGGAAACGACAGCGATGAAAGATTTTATGGCACTCATTAAAATCGGCATCGTGAATTCCAATTTGATAACGGTTTTTACTGGTATGTGGCTGGCTTTTGTCATGAATGATGTCCCGTTCCTGGCCAATTTTGATACCATTGCTTTTACGCTGCTTGGTTCGGCATTAATCATTGCCGGGTCGGCAAGTTTGAACAATTACATAGACAGGGACATTGATCCGCTGATGGAGCGGACAAAAGCACGGCCTACTGTGACAGGGAAAATCAGCTATTCAAAAGTGTTAATGATAGGACTTGCGCTCGTCATTACCGGATCAGCGCTTTTATTTTTGACAACGTTCACAGCAGGCGTGATCGGAATTATCGGTATCTTAAGCTATGTCGTTTTATATTCGATGTGGTCAAAGCGCCGTCACGTAAGCAACACGGTGGTCGGCAGTTTATCCGGTGCTGTTCCGCCGTTAATCGGCTGGGCTGCGGTAGATCCGACACTCGATGTACTTGCCTGGATGATGTTTTTAATCATGTTCATTTGGCAGCCGCCGCATTTTTATGCGCTTGCCATGAAGCGCAGCGAAGAATACGGCAGAGCCGGGATACCAATGCTGCCGACTGTGAAAGGGTTTGCTGTCACCAAGCGTCATATGCTGGTCTGGACGCTGCTGCTGCTGCCGCTCCCGTTTTTTATGACGGATCTTGGCGCTGCATTTGTTACATTGGCTACTCTTTTAAACATTGGCTGGGTGGCGCTTGCGCTGTCAGGGTTTAAAACAAAGGATGATTTGAAGTGGGCAAAATACATGTTTGTATATTCACTTCAGTATTTAACAATAACATTTGTTGCAATGGTCATTGTGACAGTTATTTAACAAAGGGAATTCTTTCTTTTTGAAGAAATCCATATATACGCACTGTTTTTAGAAATTCATACGAAAGAGGGGTAGTAATAAGCTATGAAACAGAAGCTAACAAAATGGCGTCTTTTGACGGTTTTTGGCCTGCTGACGCTCGTTCTGTCTGGCTGTGGTGAACCATTTCTTTCAACGTTGATTCCAGCTGGTGAAGCGGGTCAAATCGCATACGATCTCATGATTTTGAGTACCGTGATCATGGTTGGTGTTGTCATCGTTGTATCGATTATGTTTGCTGTTGCTGTCATTAAGTTCCGCCGCAAAAAAGGCGATGAATCCATTCCAAAACAGGTTGAAGGAAGTCACGTATTAGAGATCGTATGGACGGTCATTCCAATCCTCCTTCTCATCATTTTGGCGATTCCAACGGTTATCGCAACCTTTGATCTTGCCGATACGAAAGCAATGGATAAAAAGAATGAAGACGGTACAACAGATGCACTTGTTGTAAACGTACGTGCAAGTTTGTACTGGTGGGAATTTGAATATCCGAATGAAGGCATTATTACAAGTCAGGATCTTGTTGTTCCAACCGATCAAAAAGTGTATTTCAGCGTAAAAGCATCCGATGTAAAACATTCATTCTGGATTCCGGCTGCAGGCGGAAAAATTGATACGAATGTCGATAACATCAATAAAATCTGGCTCGAATTTGATAATGAAAAAGCGGCTGAAGCCGGCAATATTTTCTACGGTAAATGTGCTGAGCTTTGCGGACCGTCTCATGCATTGATGGACTTTAAAGTAAAAGCGATTCCGCAGGATGAATTTGATCAATGGGTTACGGCTATGCAGTCTGTTGAAGAATCAACACCAACAGATCCAGAAGCGGCTGCAGGTCAAGAAATCTTTAATCAAAAATGTTTAAGCTGCCACGCTGTAACGGCTGCTGATGAACGTCCGGAACAAGCACGTCTTGCACCAAACCTCACAAACTTTGGGGATCGTGAGCTTGTCGCCGGTATTCTTGAACATAATGAAGAAGAAGTGAAAAACTGGCTGGCTGATCCTGAAAAGTATAAGCCAGGCAACAAAATGACAGGCACATATGGCGAATTGTCTGATCAGGAACTTGATCAGCTTGCTGCTTATTTGATGGGTCTCAAAGTAGAACAATAATTTACTGAAACGCCAAAAAGGAGGTAAAACCGTTGAGTACCATTGCACAAACGCAAAAACGGGGATTTGCCGGTACAGTTTGGGAATACTTAACGACAGTTGATCATAAGAAAATCGCAATCCTTTATTTAATCGCCGGAGGTTTCTTCTTCCTTATCGGCGGTATTGAAGCGATGATGATTCGTATTCAGCTGGCTGTACCAAACAATGATTTTGTCAGTGCCGGTCTATTTAATGAAATTATTACAATGCACGGTACGACGATGATTTTCCTGGCAGCAATGCCGCTTTTATTTGCTTTTATGAATGCGGTTATGCCGCTTCAAATCGGTGCGCGTGACGTTGCGTTCCCGTTCATTAATGCATTAGGATTCTGGCTGTTCTTTTTCGGCGGTCTGTTCTTGAACCTTTCATGGTTTTTAGGAGGAGCACCGGATGCCGGCTGGACGTCGTATGCATCTTTATCACTTGCATCAGAAGGACACGGAATTGATTTTTACGTGCTTGGTCTGCAAATTTCCGGTTTTGGTACATTGATGGGGGGAATTAACTTCCTTGTTACAATCATCAATATGCGCGCACCGGGAATGACATACATGAGAATGCCGCTGTTCACATGGACAACTTTTGTAGCATCAGCGCTGATTCTTTTTGCCTTTCCTCCGCTTACAGTCGGTTTATTCATGATGATGTTTGACCGTATGTTCGGATCTGGTTTCTTTGATGTAGCAATGGGAGGAAACACCATCATCTGGGAGCATTTCTTCTGGATTTTTGGTCACCCGGAAGTATACATTCTTATTTTGCCGGCGTTTGGTATTTTCTCGGAAATATTCCCAACGTTTGCACGAAAACGTTTATTCGGATACTCTTCAATGGTATTCGCTACCGTTTTAATCGGTTTCCTTGGTTTCATGGTATGGGCTCACCATATGTTTACAACGGGTATGGGTCCAATTGCCAACGCGATTTTCGCTGTTGCGACAATGGCGATTGCTGTACCAACAGGTATTAAAATCTTTAACTGGATTTTAACGATTTGGGGCGGAAGTATTCAATTTACCGTTCCGATGATTTATGCGATTTCGTTTATTCCATCTTTCGTTATGGGTGGGGTAACGGGGGTTATGCAGGCTGCTGCTCCTGCCGATTACCAGTTCCATGACAGTTACTTTATCGTTGCCCACTTCCACTATGTTATTGTCGGTGGGATCGTGCTTGCTCTTTTAGCGGGCTGTCATTTCTACTGGCCGCTTATGTTCGGTACAATGCTGAGCGAAAAACTAGGGAAAGTAACGTTTGCATTATTCTTTACCGGTTTCCATTTAACGTTCTTTATCCAGCATTTCCTTGGTCTTATGGGGATGCCGCGCCGTGTTTGGACATTCCTTCCGGGACAGGGTCTGGAAACAGGAAACTTAATCAGTTCCATTGGTGCTGCATTTATGGCGGCAGGCGTGATTATCTTCTTATTTAACGTTGTAATGACACAGGTGAAAAATGTACAGGTTGGCAAGGACCCGTGGAAAGACGGACGTACACTGGAGTGGGCGATCCCATCACCAACACCATTTTACAACTTTAAGCAGCTTCCGCTTGTACGTGGTTTAGATGCATACTGGATTGAAAAATTGGAAGGCAAAACGGAAATGACTCCTGCTGAACCAGTGGGCGACATTCATATGCCGAACAACTCATTCGTTCCTTTTGTGATTTCACTTGGTTTATTCATTGCCGCATTTGGTGCAATGTATCAAGTGGATGATAAAGCGTGGGCGATTCCAGTCTTGATTATCGGTATGGGTGTTACGTTCGGAGCAATGCTTTTCCGTTCGATCAAAGATGATCACGGTTACCACATTCATAAAGAAGATTTACTTGATGATGCTGACAAGGGAGGGACACGATAATGGCAGCTGAAGAAAAATTCACTCCGCAGACGTGGCCTGCGTCACCTGAACAGGCGACCTTGGAAGGCAAAAATAAGTTTTTAGGTTTCTGGTTTTTCCTCGGCGGAGAAACTGTATTGTTTGCTTCTCTATTTGCTACGTATTTGGCGTTAAAAGACAGTGTACCAAGCGATTCACATGCAAAAGCGGCGGATCTGTTCGAACTTCCGCTTGTGTTCCTAATGACTATGCTTCTTTTGACAAGTTCATTAACATCCGTATTTGCGATGTATCATATGAAGAACTATAACTTCAAAAAAATGCAGCAATGGCTATTCATTACAGTTGCGCTTGGTCTGGGCTTCCTTGCTTGTGAAATTTATGAGTTCATTCATTATTACCATGCGTATGAACATACGTTTACAAGCAGTGCATTCGGTTCTGCTTTCTACACGCTCGTTGGTTTTCACGGAGGTCACGTTATCTTCGGTCTTGGCTGGATTATTACGTTGATGATCCGCAATGCGAAGCGCGGCTTGAACCTTTATAATGCACCGAAGTTTTATCTTGCAAGCTTATACTGGCATTTTATCGATGTCGTGTGGGTGTTCATCTTTACGGTCGTATACTTAATGGGAATGGTGGGATAACGGATGGCGAATTTACAACCGAATTCAAATAATCCTAAAGTTGACTACGAATACCGCCGTAAAAAAAGTGCAGAAGAAATGAGAATGCAGGTCGTTACATTTACGTTGATGATTTTCTTTACGGTCATCGCGTTTGCAGCAGTAGGCGCAGGTTTTTCTAAATGGTTCATTATTCCGTTTGTCCTGCTTCTTGCTGTCGTTCAGGTTGCATTCCAGCTCTATTATTTTATGCATATGAGTCATAAAGGGCATGAAGCTCCACAGCTTTTCATGTGGTCAGGCGTCATCGTAGCGTTCCTTACGATTCTTGCTTTTTTGACAATTATTTGGTGGTAAGAAAGAAAAGTGTTTCCTTTTTATAGGAAGCACTTTTTTTCTGTCATGAACTTGTCAATACATATCGTTGTATGATGTATTTTTGCACGTTATAATGGATAGAGCATCAAAACAAACATTGAGGTGAAATAAAATGATGCCCATTGGAATTTTTGGTTTTCAGGCTCTCTGGAGTCCTTTCTTTATTGTAATCCTTTTGATTTTAACTGTGCTTTTTTTCTTCATGACAGTAAAATGGAGAAAAAATTTCTCTGTCAGTGAGCCGTTGACAAAACGACAGGCTGTCCTTTTTTTAGTCATGATCGGCATCCTTTATGCTGTCAAAGGATCTCCACTTGATTTAATGGGACACATTATGATGACCTATCATATGATTCAGATGGCGGTTTTATATTTAATTGTGCCGCCGCTGTTAATTAAAGCGATTCCGTGGTGGGTATGGAAATCAGTCATTGAACGGCCGGGAATCCGTCCAATCTTTTCATTTGCGACACGTCCGCTGATCGCACTGATTTTCTTTAATGGTTTATTTTCGTTTTACCACATTCCGCTTATTTTCGATTTCATTAAAATGAGTGGAACACTGCATAGCCTATATACGGTTGTTTTGTTCTTTTTTGCAATTTTCATGTGGTGGCCGCTCGTGAATGAACAGCCGGAAGGACGATCATTGAGTGGTTTGAAAAAAATCGGCTACATTTTTGCGGATGGTATTTTATTAACACCGGCCTGTGCCTTAATTATTTTTGCTTCGACACCGCTGTATGCAACCTATTCAGATGCGTCGATGTGGTTAAAGGCGATGGAATTGTGCGTACCTGTTTCCACGTTATCAGGCTTAAATTTAAGTGGTCCTGAACTGTTTTCAAATATGCCGGTTGTGGAAGATCAGCAGCTTGGCGGAGTTATTATGAAAATTATACAGGAAATTGTATATGGCGTTGTATTAGCGCAAGTGTTCTTTGAATGGTTCCGTAAAGAACAGGAGCAAGGTGATGCCATTACGGAAGCGGAACTTGCCCGTCATAATGAATCCTTGTCATAAAAAAAGAAGGAGGCGGGTGAACCGCTTCCTTTGTCACATACATAACGGAAGTGAGGAATCTTCATGTCGTTACCGATTTTGCCGACGCTCAGCACGATGTTTATCGCCTTAAGCGCGATCACAGTGGCGATTGGCTGGATACAAATTAAGCAGAGGAAAATTGAACAGCATAAAAAAACGATGCTGCTTGCAGGCGTTTTTGCGCTCAGCTTTTTTATCATTTATGTCAGCCGGACACTTTTCATTGGCAATACCGCGTTCGGCGGACCAGAAAATATTAAATTGTATTATACCATTTTTCTTATCTTTCACATTTGCCTGGCGACGACCGGTGCTGTGTTCGGTATTGTTTCGATTGTGAGCGGGTTGAAAAACAATTTAATTCGTCATCGTAAGATTGGCCCTTATACGAGTGTTATCTGGTTTTTTACCGCGATAACGGGTATTGCTGTATACCTGCTGTTATACGTTTTTTATAAAGGCGGTCCGACAACATCTGTGTTTAAGGCAATTCTCGGTTCATGAAAAAAGCTTTCCCCCTTTGAAGGGGGAAAGCTTTTTTCAGCCGACAAAATGTGCCGTTTCCGTTTTAATATCCGCCAAAAGCTTTTCGCACGTTTTGACAAGTGATTCCGGATAGTATTCATCATCACCGTATTCAACACCGTGCGGGTAATAATGCTTGCCTAGAAGCGGCGTCATCAATTCAATAACGGCATCATCCGCGCCGATATCACCCTGTACAGCAAAACCGAATACGCGCAGATAATAAACGCCTTCTTTTAATTCAAATTTGCGATCGTATGTAACACGCTCATAATCCCACTGACCGGCAAGCACGAATCCGTGCTCTTCCATAATATACGTGAGGCGGTTTAAATCGATTTGTGTTTTTTCAAGACCTGTATTCTCAAATTTCATGAAAAAAGTTCCCTCCTGCCATTCCGTCATGTTTTTTGCTTCATAATCCATAATAGTCGAAATTACGCTTTCATGCAATGCGTCTCAATTGATTGTCCGTGACAATTTTGAAAAGTTTAAAGCGAATGATATACTGATGGAAGATAAGTCGACGTGTCAGTCTACGAAGGAGGAGATCTTCTGCGTTCGGTTTTTAAAATATTAATTGTTTTTTTAATGATCATGCTGGCAGGCATGTATGCAGATAAAGCGCTGGATGAACGGGATATAGATACGACACCTGAAACGCCGCCTGTCAACAGCGGTCAGGTGGACCCGGTAAAAGAAATAACAGCCGAAGAAGCACCGGAGTCCGGGGCAGGTTCCTTTATTGGAAAATCAGCCGGGAAATTAGTAAATGAATACGGCCAGCCTGTGCGGAAAGAACCATCCGCTTATGGATATGAGTGGTGGGTGTATCATGCTGGAGAAGCGTATTTTCTTGCGGGTGTAGAAAATAACCATGTGGTGACCGTTTACGCGACAGGAGAAATGGATACCTCGCCATTTACATTGGGTATTTCCTCCAATGAAATTTTCCGCTCCCGCTATCCTGAAACCGAAATCGTGGTCAATGCGAACGACAGTTATTACCGATTTGAACTTTCAGAGGAAGACTTGAATGTCCGTCCTCTCGTGCCGGTCGGTTCTTTTTATGCACAGTTGTATATTGATCAGTTTTCAGGTACTCTTTCTGCCGTTCGTTTTATGTCGAAAGAGGTACTGCTTAAAGTGCAGCCATATGAATTAGTGTATCAGGGAACATTGCCGAAAGTGCAGCCGCCGGAGCAGTCGGAATGGGTGCATATTGAAAACGGAAGTGAGCAGCAGCTTTACGAGATCACGAATGTCATCAGAAGCCGATTCGGTTTATCTTCACTTGAATGGAACCCGGATGCTGCAGAAGCGGCGAAAAATCACAGCAAAGATATGTTTGATGCTGGTTATTTCGATCATGAGTCCCCTCAATTCGGGGATCTCGAAGAACGTCTTAAAAAGGCGGGAGCTGTGTATGGGACAGCAGATGAAAATATCGCGGCCAACTATATCGACGCGCCCGCTGCTATGGAAGGATGGCTTAATTCACAGGAACATCGGGAAGTATTGCTCAGTGAATCATTCTCCGCACTTGGCACAGGTGTTTACCGGAAACATTACACACAAAACTTTACCGGTGAATGATCTTATATGGTAAAATAAGTTGATGGAGGTGCATCTCATGATTGCAGCAACGATGGAACTCATCAATGTCGCTGATGCAGCGGACGAACTGGGAGAAATGATCCTCCAGTCTGAAACGGCTGCTAAGTACCGTGATTGCTATAATGAACTATATACAAACGAATCGGTAAGACGAAAAATTTTCGCGTTTAGCCGATTAAAGGATCAATACGAAGATGTGCAGCGGTTTGGCCGCTACCATCCTGATTATAAAAAAATTATGCTTGAGACGCGGCAGGCAAAGCGTGAGATGGATATGGATGAATATGTCGCCGCGTTTAGACGAGCGGAAACCGAGCTGCAGCAGCTGCTGGATGACGTGAGTCTTTTAATCGCCCGTTCGGTTTCTGAACAAGTTAAAGTACCGGGAGCGGGATCTATTTTCTCAAGCGGATGCGGAAGCTGCGGCAGCGGTGGATCGTGCGGGTGCTCCGCATAAAAAATACATTGCCGGAGGGCGGATTATGTTAACGGAACGACAGGCGTTAATCGTATGGCTTCACTCACTTAAGCCGGCTAAATCATTGCGTAAATATGGGAATGTGCATTACGTATCGAAGAAGATGAAATATGCCGTGCTCTATTGCAATGAGTCAGAATCGGCGGCGCTTGCTGAGAAGCTTGACACATTTTCATTTGTGAAAAAAGTGGATTTTTCAGAGAAGCCATTTTTAAAAGTGGACTATGAAAATTCACGGCCGGATAAAGCAAAAGAATACGATTATAAAATCGGTGTATAAAAAGAGAGTCTGTCTTCATGACAGACTCTCAGACTGTAGACAAACTCGAAGAAATTCGAGTTTGCCTGCAGTCTTTTTGTTTTTTACAATAGAAATCAGACATTTTGGCTGAGGTGATAGAAAATGATGACGAGAAACAATCAGAACGAGAGCAGCTAGAAGTGATTGCACTGGACCAGCTGGTGCCGCAGGACCACCTTGTGCGGAAGCTGGAGGCAGCGATTGATCTTTCCTTCATTTATCCATTGGTTGAATATTTGTATTCGAAACTTGGGCGTCCAAGTATAGACCCGGTTGTCCTGTTTAAGATGACCTTTATTCAGTATGTATTTGGCATCCGATCCATGCGCCAAACGATTAAGGAAATCGAAACGAATGTGGCGTACCGGTGGTTTCTCGGATTCGGCTTCTATACAGAGATTCCCCATTTCTCCACCTTCGGCAAGAACTATGAGCGACGCTTCAAGGACACGGATGTCTTTGAGCAGATTTTCTACCGCATTCTAAAAGAGATTGCGGACCAAGGGCTGCTCAGTGCCGACCACGTCTTTATTGACTCTACACATGTGAAGGCAAGCGCGAATAAGCGCAAACTTGAAAAGAAAGTGGTGCGCAAGGAGAGATATGGCGCTACACAACAACCACGAAGGAAGGATACCGCCAGTACAAGTCTGATCCAATGGTGTGTGCGGGCTGCCCGCTGCTGGCACAGTGTACGCAAAGCCAGAGCCATCAGAAGATGATTCAGCGCCACCTGTGGGAGGACGACATTGAAGAGGCGAACCACCTTCGCTATACACCAGAAGTCAAAGAAATTTATGCGCGGCGCAAGGAAACGATCGAGCGGGTCTTTGCCGATGCGAAAGAAAAGCATGGCATGCGATGGACAACCCTAAGGGGGCTTAAAAAATTGTCCATGCAGGCGATGCTGACTTTTGCTGCCATGAATTTGAAGAAGCTGGCCTGCTGGACATGGAAAGGTCCGACAGCGGCCTAAAATGAGGCATACGCACAGGATATAAAGGCCAAAAATAGATCTTTTCTATTCGTTTTGAGACCAGTTCCCAATAAAATCTCATAAAAAATTGAAAAGGGACTTGGAATGAGGCCATTCCAAGTCCCTTTTGTCTACAAGCTGTCATTTCCGAGTTTAAAAT
>NZ_MSDU01000068.1 GCF_001936625.1 Domibacillus antri
TGCTGTCAATTTGCTTTCATTAATGGCTTTAAAGATTTTTATCTAACCGATTTCATCAAAACTAACCCTTGAACCCACGCGTGTTGATTAACCAGAATCATACAGTTTCCTTCCAGTGAACCTCAAAATAATGATGTAGAAACAAGGCCATTTCAGCCTGCCATTCCAACGGCAGCGCACCGTAAAGAAGCATTCGCTGAAAGCCGGCAAGAGACAGCCTGGCATGTGAAATGGAAAATTTCGTTTGATTATACAGCCATTTGAGCAGGACATACGCAATCAAGGCCGCAAAAAGCTGATTAAATACGGCGTTTTCTGTCGTGCCAAAAAGAACCGGCACATTGAGGTTCTGCTTGATCCAGCGAAAAAACGACTCGATCGCCCAGCGTGCTTTGTACATGTCGGCCACCACTTCAGCTGCCACATTCCGCAGGCTGGTCACCACGCGGATTTCACGGTTTTCATGATCTTTGAAAAAGACAACCCGGTGCCGTTTCTCCGAACGGGATTGAATCGTTCCGAGGCGGCAGGTGAAGTCACGGGTTACGTTCGATTCCTTCACCGGCAGGCGCTGAAGTGACTTCACATGCGACAGCTCAACATTTTCTTTCATCCGGATCACAAAGTCTTGGTCTTCCGTAAGATACTGGTCGACCTGCTTAATCGAAAAATAGGCCCGGTCCTCAACGAGGACAAAGCGCGGATCAGCCAGCTGGCGGCCCACGGGTGCATCGTGCTTTAAGCCGGTTGTTTCAATGACATGAAGGGGCATCTGCGTTTCCAGCGAAAAGCTCACATGGAGCTTGATGCCGGATCGCTCTCCATGATAGACGGCCCACGGCAGGCGCGTTTTCCCGACGGTCACCGTCGTTGAATCAACGAGCAGCAGCTGGTTTGGAATCTTAAGCGTCCGGCGTGTGACCCGATTGCATTTGCGGACGATGAGCGCAAAGACTTGTTTCATTAAGGCATAATCCAGCTGTCCAAGCTTTTTGGACAATGTCGAATAATTCACGTCGACGAGACCAGTCGTTGAACCGACGTCTGCGCAGTAGCGCAGGCTTTTCCATTCGCAGGCGGCAGCCGTCACCAGATACTGAATCAGCGTTTTGACATTCAGTTTTCTCGCGGTATCTTCGTAGCCAACCAGCTGGATCAAGGGCTGCAATTCTTCATCTGATATAAACTTTTGAATCAAACTCGGGAACATGGTATTCTGTTTCATAGAGGATGCCTCTTCTCGTAAGTGTTTGGTCGTACTTACATTTTACAAGAGGGCATCTCTTTTTTT
>NZ_MSDU01000069.1 GCF_001936625.1 Domibacillus antri
GGAAGCTGGCAGCCTATTACCCTCACCAAATTGGAAGACCATCCAAAGACCCCGTAGTACTGGTGAAAATCCTGATGATCCAGTACCTGGAGGGCTTCCGCCCTGTCCGATTTACGTGTAGCCAGGTGAAACAGAACGCCACGTACCGCTGGTTCCTGGGCATTCCACTGGAGGAAAAGGTTCCAGACCACTCGACGATTTCCAAGTTTCTTTCACAGCGCCTCAAAAATGAGGTGTTTTGGGAGGGAGTGTTTCACCACTGCCTCCGCCTGATCCGCAGCGAAGGATTTATCGCAAACGAAACGTGGGTGGCGGATGAAACCGAGCTGAAAGCGAATGCCAATAAGCGTGTCCGGGAAGCCGTGGCCGAAGAAAAAGTCACGGAAGAAAAGGAAGACGACCTGGCGATGATTAATGACTGCCGTGTGCGCCACGGACTGAAACCCCTTAAAGCAAAAGGACCGAAGACAGAGGTCAAAAAGACAAACATCAGCCCGGTGGATGGCGATGCACGCCTGTCACCCTGGGGTAAGATTCTCCGATCCGTCCGTCCGGCGACCGTCGAGCTCAGCTTTGCCCATAGCAAAGAACTCCACGGCCTGCGCTATGCCCGCTACCGTGGAGTCCAGAAAGTAAGAGTACAGGTTTTGATGACAGCCATCATCCAAAACCTGAAAAAGTGGACCAAACTCCGCTCGCTCAAGCAAGTTGGCCTGCACCTAACATATCAAATTATAGAGGAAACCGCGCTGCAGGACAAATAAAAAACGAAAAATGCCAGCAGAATTCCTGGCATTTTCATTGACAAATTCTTTTTTCAACAAAGTGAGAAGGGGATGTCTCGTTGAGACATCCCTTCTTTATTTTCGCCGGATAAGAGAAACAGGTACTTTACAGATGAAGGTACCCTAACTGACTGGATAGTTCTTCCGCTGTCTTTATAAGTTCCGTCGTGGCAAATGAATGTTTTGAACTATCTAAAACACCGTTTAATACGATAACACTAAGAGATGCGACAAGATCATTCTTTTGATCAAATACGGGTGCGGAAATGGCTGTGATGCCAGGTAAGTGAGTTTCCGTGTAAGCATATTTATCTTTTTTAACATTGGTCAGTAATGATTCTAATGCTGCCCGTTCTGTTTGATCACTGCCAAGCTCACGATCGATTAACTCTTTTGTTTTTTCAGGCGGATAGAACGCAGCGAATATATTACCTGTAGCGCTTGTTGTCAAAGGGACAACGGAGCCGATGCGGACATTTATATTGATCGGTTTTCTGCTCTCTTCCCAGCTGATGAAAATAGGCCCTTCTTTTTCAATCCAGATCGCCAGTGCGACGGTATCGTCTAATAATTCATTGAGCTTTTTAATATAAGGAAGGGCTTTTACACGAATATCCACTTTTTTCATTGCATGCAATCCGATGGAGGTTAATTCATTTCCAAGCGAATAGCGCAAATCCGGCCCCTTTTCAAGAAATCCGATACGGCACAAGCTGATTAAATAACGGTAAAGCTGACTTTTAGGCATATCGCATAATTTAGACAGTTCGGTGATCGTTAATGGTTCTTCCGCTAACGAGACGGCCTTCACAATCGAGAAACCGGATTCGATTGATTGTATCCCCTTTTTTTCATCTTCTTTTACATCCATACATAAACCCTCATTTCATCCTGTTGTACTTAAAATGTGGATCGTTTCAGTACATGCGAATGGCGATTTTCTGAAAATGGGCTTCCTATTATTGAAGGTGCCTTTGCGGTGCTGCAATGCAAGACTTTCCAACAAGTAGAGGCTGGAGATCATACTATTTTAATCGGGGAAGTGATCGGCATTCAGATCGAAAAACGTGATCCGATGCTGTATCACAGAAGAAATTTCGGTTCTATCCCGGCAGAGTTCTATACGTTAAAATAAAAGAAATGAGGTTATTGTATGATTTTGTTTGAATTATTCATTCAAATGGAGACCATTAAATATACCGAAATAAAAGAATCGAAAATCATAATGAATTGAAGCAAAGGCTCATATAAAAAATGTTTTTGACGATTTAGCAGCACTTGTCTTATGTGACAGGTGTTTTTTTGTCCAATAAATTGTATTTCCCGAGAAATATCTCATACTTTCCCCGGATGATAAAGAACATAGCTGATGTATGCGTAAAGCCGCTGTCTTTTGGTACAATAAAAGGAACACCATTAGAGGAGTGGACGGAATGTGGAAGCGAAGCATGTTGGTATGCGTTTTTCTCATAGGTGTTTTTAGTACGTCAAATGCGCAGGCGGCCGGGCTAAATTATGTAGCGATTGGTGATTCGCTGGCGGCCGGACAGACACCGAACCGTGAAATCGGAGCCGGCTATGCCGATCTGATTGCGATGGCGCTGCAGCCGGTCTCTTATTCGAAACAGCTGTCCGTCCCGGGCTATACTGTGGAGCAGGTGATCAAGCAGGTGGAAAGTGACGCCGGGAAGCGTGCAATTCAAAGCGCGGATCTTCTTACGATTTCAGCCGGCGCGAATAATTTATTGCCGCTCATTCAAAATGATCCGACCCGCGGGATGCTGACATTTAATGCGATTACCGCCGCATTTGCGTTAAACGGGGTGAGGGAAGATTATGCGGTGCTGCTGGATAAAATTTATGCATTGAATCCGGATGTGGATGTGTATGCAATGGGCTATTATTTCCCGTATCCGCACGTATTTGACCAGCATAAGCCTGCAGCAGCGGAGCAGCTTGATATCCTGAATGAGATTATTAAACAGGAAGCAGACCGTGCAGGAGCGGTGTTTGTACCGGTGGCGGATCGCTTTGGAACAGATGCGGTTGCGTATTTGCCGAATCCAGCGGACGTTCATCCGGGACCTGCAGGGTATTTAGCGATGGCGAACGCCTTTTTGGACGTGTACGCGCCAGCCAGTCCGGCTATTCCGGAATCCGTTCTCGATCAGCTGCCGGAACCGGTATCGCTGACTGAATTGATGAAGAAAGCAGCGGATGGGGAAGGAAATGAAGAAGAACCGGTTGAAGAGGAACAAACTGCTGCAGTGGAAGGATGTACAAAAGAAGAAGTATCTGCGATGGCGTCTTGAATAAGGCGTCTTTTCTAATTGACGATCAAATAAAAAACACTCCGGACGAATCCGGAGTGTGGGAATATCTTTATTAAACAACACCTTGAGCGATCATTGCGTCCGCTACTTTAAGGAAGCCGGCGATGTTGGCACCAACAACGAGGTTGTCTTCATGGCCAAATTCAGCAGCCGCTTCTTTGCTGTTTTTGAAGATGTTTTTCATGATGTTGTGAAGTTTTGCGTCTACTTCTTCAAATGTCCAAGGCTGACGTGCGCTGTTTTGAGCCATTTCAAGAGCTGAAACTGCTACGCCGCCTGCATTTGCTGCTTTCGCAGGACCGAATAGTACGCCGTTGTTTAAGAATACTTCAATTGCTTCAAGTGTTGAAGGCATGTTGGCACCTTCACCGATTGCTTTAACGCCGTTATCGACAAGCAATTGAGCAGATGCTGTATCGATTTCGTTTTGCGTTGCACATGGAAGAGCGATGTCACAAGGAATGCTCCAGATGCCTGAGCAGCCTTCCACATATTTTGCTTCCGGATGGTGAAGAACGTATTCGCTGATGCGTTTGCGTTCTACTTCTTTCAATTGTTTTACTGTTGCAAGGTTAATGCCGTTTTCATCGTAAATGTAGCCATTTGAATCTGAGCATGCAACCACTTTCGCGCCAAGCTGCGTTGCTTTATCGATTGCATAGATTGAAACGTTGCCGGAACCGGATACAACAACTGTTTTACCTTCAAATGACAAGCCTTTATCCTGAAGCATTTCATTTACGAAATAAACTGTACCGAAACCAGTCGCTTCTGTACGTGTTAAGCTTCCGCCGTATTGAAGACCTTTACCTGTTAATACGCCTGCTTCGTAACCGCCGCGAAGACGTTTGTATTGTCCGAACATATAGCCGATTTCGCGTCCGCCGACACCAATATCACCTGCCGGAACGTCGATGTCCGGGCCGATATGGCGGTACAATTCAGTCATGAAGCTTTGAGTAAAGCGCATGACTTCGTTTTCCGATTTGCCTTTCGGGTCGAAGTCAGAACCACCTTTACCGCCGCCGATTGGCTGGCCAGTAAGTGAATTTTTAAAGATTTGTTCGAAACCAAGGAACTTAATGATGCTGGCATTAACGGACGGATGGAAGCGAAGGCCGCCTTTATATGGTCCGATTGCGCTGCTGAATTGAACGCGGAAACCGCGGTTTACTTGCACATTGCCGTTATCATCAACCCAAGGTACACGGAAAGAGATTACCCGCTCAGGCTCTACCATGCGCTCAAGAATATTTTGCTGCATATATTTAGGATATTTTGCGAAAACAGGTGTCAATGATTCGAAAATCTCTTTAACCGCCTGATGGAATTCGCTTTCTCCCGGATTGCGTTTCTTTACAATTTCGTATACATCATCAACATACTTTTTGGCCGCTTGAAACTCGCCTTGTGTCACTTCATTCGTGATTGCCATTTATGTTCAGCCCCTAACTTCAATAATGAATTTTCTGATAAAAACATCATATGCCGGTTTATTCATCTCTTCAATGCTTTGTTGTTATTATATTAATGATATTTTGAGATGGTTTTAAAATGGGAAAGATATAAAGCGCTTTATTTACCGGGAAAGTCAAACTTTATATCGTTTTGAGCTTGTTTCGACTTGCTGGAGATTTAATTTATCTCATAATGAGAATGAAATTAAAAAGCGTTCCCGAAATGTTCATAATTTCGAGAGCGCTTTTTCTTAAAACTGGCTGATGGAATAAACGAAAACGACTGCAATTGTGATTGGTACAAGCCATCTCATTAAGGTTATCCAAGCAGGGTAAGTTCCCGCTAAGCTGTCAGCGTTTAAATAGTATTGCTCTTTGACAATCACTTTATCCATCCGCCAGGCAATAAACAGCGCAATCAGCAAGTTGCCGAGCGGCAAAAGAATATTGCTGACGAGAAAATCCGTTGCGTCAAATACAGTCCGATCGAAAAAAAGGACGTCAGACAGTACACTGAAAGACAGAGCTGCCGGAATTCCGGCGATAAACACAATCAAACCGGAAATCCATGAAATTTTTTTACGGGCGGCCGGATTGCCTTTCATAAACGCGGCGGTTATAATTTCGAGCAGACTGAAGGACGATGTAAGCGTCGCGAATAAAAACAATAGAAGAAACAGGAACAAACACAGTTCGCCAAATGGCAGCTGGGAAAAGACGGACGGCAGGACAACGAAAAGAAGCCCAGGTCCTTCTGCCGGCTCAAACCCAAAGGCAAAGACGACCGGGAAAATGGCCAGACCTGCAAGCACGGAAACAAAAATGTTCATCAGCGCGACAGAACCCGCCGAGGCCGGAATACTGACGTCTTTGTTTAAGTATGAGCTGTACGTTACCATGCATGAGAATCCGACTGCCAGTGAGAAAAAGGACTGGCCGAGCGCGTACAATACCGATTCACCGGTTATTTTTGAGAAATCGGGCTGAAGGAAAAATTGGACGCCCTCCATTGCTCCGTCGAGTGTAAGCGATCGGATAACAAGAATAATAAAGAAAATAAACAAAAGCGGCATCATGTATTTACTGGCCCGTT
The DNA here is from genome assembly GCF_001936625.1 of Domibacillus antri. Taxonomy (GTDB): domain Bacteria; phylum Bacillota; class Bacilli; order Bacillales; family Domibacillaceae; genus Domibacillus; species Domibacillus antri. The sequence continues at coordinate 5,669 of NZ_MSDU01000069.1, forward strand.
CAATACCGTTTTGGACGCCGGCTGCGATGATGATAATATTGAGCAGCATAAACAGGGCATGACCGCCCAAGGTTAACCAAGGATTCCCTGTTACTGCGCCGAATAATGCACCCGGATCGCCGTTCCCGATAACCCCGCCAAAGAGAGCCATAATGGTGTAAATCAGCACCCAGCCGCCGACAACGCTGTAAAAAGATAGAAGCAAAAAGCAGCCGGCGACGCCTATTTTACCGATTCCCGTCCAAAATGAGTCTGGTGCGAGCTTTTTATAGGCGCTGACCGCTTCCCGTCCGGAACCGCGGCCGATAATAAATTCGGTTATGAGCATGGGCAGACCGATTAAGAGTGTAAAGAGAATGAATAAAAGCAAAAAAGCTCCGCCGCCGCTCTGTCCGGTTACATACGGAAATTTCCAGATCGCGCCGAGACCGATGGCTGCACCGGCTGATGATAAAATAAAGCCGATTTTTGACGACCATTGTTCCGTTTTTTCCATAAAATTTCCCTCCATTTCGATTTTTATTATTATTTCACTATAACATGAAAAGATGAGGCGGGTTGAAGATATTTTCAAAGCGACCTAAGTCGGCTATAATTAAGATATTAAAATAACAACTGGAGTGTACTGAAATGACTGTAAATATAAATGCGCTTGAAAAATCGCCAAACGGAAGTGAAAAGTATCCGAATCGCGGCCGCCTGCTTGTAAAATGCCCGGATGGACCAGGCATTGTTTCGGCGCTGTCGAAGTTTTTGTTCGATCATGGAGCTAACATTATTGAATCAAGCCAATACTCAAGCGATCCGGAAGGCGGAACCTTTTTCATCCGCATCGAATTTGACTGTGCGTCACTTGCTGAAAAGCGTCAGGACATGGAGATGAACTTTGCGTCGCTCGCGAAGCAATTTGACATGGACTATCGTTTCGCTTATGGAAGCGACCGGAAAAAAACAGCGATTTTTGTTTCAAAAGAACCGCATTGTCTTTTAGAACTTTTGTGGGAGTGGCAGAGCGGTGATTTGCAGACGGATATCGCATTTGTGGCAGGGAACCATCAGGATGCGCGCGGGATGGTCGAATCGCTCGGGATTCCGTTTCACTATATTCCGGCAAATAAAGATATTCGCAAGCAGGTGGAAGAGGAGCAGGTTCGTCTGATTGAAGAGTATGATGTGGATGTCATTGTATTGGCCCGTTACATGCAAATTTTAACCCCGGAATTTGTCGAACGCTATCCGAATAAAATCATCAATATCCATCATTCCTTTTTGCCGGCATTCATCGGAGCACGTCCGTATGAAAGAGCGTATAACCGCGGCGTAAAGCTGATCGGGGCAACATCACATTACGTGACGAACGATCTGGATGAAGGACCGATTATCGAGCAGGATATTGAGCGTGTGGATCACCGCGATCATGTGGCGGATTTGAAGAAAATCGGCCGCTCGATTGAACGCCGAGTACTTGCCCGTGCGGTGAAATGGCACCTTGAAGACCGGGTTATTGTACATGGAAATAAAACGATTGTATTTCAATAATCTGAAAGGGTCCGGACAATGTTCCGGGCTTTTTTTTGAATTCAGGAAGTCCGCCGGGCCGGAACGTTATGTGCGAAAAGTGAAAAGGCAAGAAAAAAGAAAGGCTTGTCTTAAAATTCAATCAACGGAGAGATTACGGTTACCAATTGATTCTTCCTTTTACACATGAAAAAAACCCTCCTTTTTTTGTCCGCGCAGTCACTGGATACACGTCTGCAAAGGAGGGTGGCGAGGTCAGGAAATAAATCGTTTATGAGCCCGGACGGCGCGAATGTAAAAGAAAACAGAGAGCGTAAATAAAACGGGCCCGCCGTACACAATGAGTTCCTGCTGGACAAACGGGGCAGCGGCCGCTCCCGGGAAAGTAACGGCCATAAAAAAGAGTGCGTCGCGGCGTCCTTTCAGCACATACCGCTCCGCTTCATTGCGTTTTTGCTGTGCATCCCGCTGCTCACGATACAGCCGAGGTTCGTCCAAAACAGACGTCAATTTTTGCGGAAGAGATAAAAGCGGGCGGAGAGATTGCAGAAAAATCTTCTGCGCGCTTGGATTGCCGGCATTTTTGAGCCAGTCCATGACCGGTTTTCGCCCAACTTCCATTAAATCGATATTCGGATCCAAAATGTGCAAAAGCCCGATAAACGTGGACACTGCCCGCCCTAAAAAAGCGAATTCTGCGGGGAGCTGTACAGGCTCCTGATTAACAATTTGCTGTACTTCATCCATCAGCTGCTGCACCGCAAAATCATCCATTTGCATAAAAGATTGTGCCGTATAGGCATCCACCATCGTCCGGATGACCCGCTTCATCCGTTCTTTATCAGCATGCGGAAGCAGAAACCGCAATCCCTCCAATCCTTTTATTACCTGATCATAATTTTCAATCAGAATGCCTTCAACAAGCGTCCGGATGTGCACCGCGTCTTCATTCGGTACACGGCCGGTCATACCGAAATCAATTAACACAATCGTTCCATCGGCTTTGACTAAAATATTTCCCGGATGTGGATCGGCGTGAAATTTTCCTTCTTGTAACAGCTGTTCAAGAAACATTTTTGTCAGCCGGACAGCAAGATCATGCCGGTCGAGGCCGTTTCGCTTCAAGTAGTCGAGATCTGTAATGCGGGCACCTTCCACCCAATCCATAACGAGCACTTTTTTCGTCGACAACGCTGCGTTGTAGCTTGGAATGTCGACATCAGGAAACGATTCATACCGCTTTTTAAAGTAAAGACCGTTTTCAAGTTCACGGCGAAAATCAAGTTCAGCGCCAATCACCGATGCCATTTCTCTGTACAATGCCCGCATATTTGTCTGTTTTCCGAATTTTGTAAAACGTTGTGCCAGTTTCATAACGATTCGAACGGCTTTAAAGTCAACAGCGATGATTTGGTCAATATCCGGCCGCTGCACTTTTACAGCGGCGAACCCGCCTGAATGAAGTCTTGCTTTATATATCTGGCCAATCGAAGCGGACGCGACCGGTTCGTGATCGATATGGGCAAAGAAAGTTTCAACTGGTGCATTCCATTCGCGTTCCATGACGGATTTCGCTTCATCCCACGGAACAGCGGGCACACGGTCAATTAAATCTGCAAGCTCTTCAATAAAGGCTTTTGGCATGACATCCGCCCGCGTGCTTAAAAATTGTCCGAGCTTGATGAGCAGCCCTTCTAATCGAAGAGCGGTACGACGGTATTGGGCAGCTTGTCTGCGCGCAAGCTCTTCCCATTTCCGGTTCGTCTCTTCGTCCCATCTCCCCCTGTGCCGGCGTTCAAAAAACGTTACCTGTAAAAAGAAAATGACAGCCATTTTCACGATGATAAAAATACGGAAAAAAGCATGTTTATTCAAAAAATCCGTCCTTTCGGAATACGGTGTTTCTTCTTTATTTTACCGGAAAAGCTGTCCTGCTGTACAATTTCAAAAGCCATGAAAGCGGTATCCGTTTTTTACATAAAATACGGGAACAAACACGATGGTATGTAGAAAGTCTTATGAAGAGAGGACGATGGAATGTTTTCCCGGTGAGATCAATGAAAAAAGCGGCCCCCCATCGTGGCCGCTTTTTTCTGACAGTAAAATTAGAGAGAGTATGGAATGTATTTTAGTAACGTTAGCCGTTTGCATCGGCTTCTAGAGTATTATTTTAATTCTTTTTGAAAGTGCTTTCATCATAAAATGCACAAAAAGCCATATAAGAGACATAAAGCAGAAAATTTTTGACGTAAAAGACGAAATTATTCGATTAATAAAAAAACAGCCGGATAAAGGCTGCTTTTTCATGACAGTAAATAAGAGAATGTGTATTTATAAATAACGCCGGACCGCTTTTGCAGGGAAATTGTTTGAGATCAGGGTCTGGAATCAGAAAATGATTGGCTGTAAAAGCGGCCGAACGGACGTTAAAAAGGGTTGTCAGCCGATCACAGCTGCTTCTTCAAACATCGTACCTGTGTCGGCCAGGCGCGTATGCCATGACAGCGCCTTTTCTAATATATGCGGTGTATGGCCGCCGCGGGCTGATGCTTCTTCAAAGTAGTCGAGAAGCTGATTTTTATACATCGGATGCGCGCATTTTTCAATGATGATCAATGCACGTTCGCGTGGTGCAAGCCCGCGCAAGTCTGCATATCCCTGCTCGGTGACAAGCACATCCACATCATGTTCCGTATGGTCAACGTGTGATGCGAATGGAACGATGCTTGAGATGGCACCATTTTTCGCCGTTGATTTTGTCACAAATATGGCGATCCGGCAATTGCGGGCAAAGTCGCCGGAACCGCCGATCCCATTCATCATTTTTGTGCCGGAGACATGTGTGGAATTGATATTGCCGTATATGTCCGCTTCGAGCGCTGTATTAATCGACAACAGACCAAGCCGGCGAATGAGTTCAGGATGATTGGAAATTTCCTGAGGACGCAGCACAAGCCTGTCCTGGTATTTATCGAGATTTGCGTACACTTCCTGCATTTTTTCTTCTGATAATGTAATGGAGCAGCCGGAAGCGAAGCGGATTTTGCCGTGATCAAACAAATCAAAAACAGCGTCCTGCAATACTTCCGAGTAAATGTCTAAATCCTCAAATTCAGAATCGATCAACCCGTGCAGCACCGCATTGGCGACCGAACCGATTCCTGACTGCAGGGGAGCCAGACTGTTTGTAAGCCGTCCTGCCTGTACTTCCGACCGGAAAAAATCGATAAGATGCGCGGCCATCTGCGCTGTCTCAGTATCCGGCGGTACAATGGTAGAAGGTGAATCAAGGGCTTCCGTCACGACAATGCCTTTGACTTTAGACAAATCTACACGTATTCCCGGTTCACCGATTCTCTGATCCACGGACGTGAGAGGAATTGGATCCCGCATCCCTTGTTCTTCCGCACTGTAAATATCGTGAAGCCCTTCAAGTGCAGCCGGCTGCGCGAGATTCAGCTCGATAATCACATTTTCTGCTTTTTCAATAAAAATCGATGAATTGCCGACAGAAGTAGCCGGAATAATGAGACCCTCTTCGGTTACCGCGACCGCTTCAACGATCGCGTAGTCAATCGCGCCGAGCACATGCCCCCGAATGAGTTCAGCAGTGTGAGACAAATGCTGGTCAACAAAATATAAAGCGCCTTCATTAATTTTTTTTCTCATGGACGCGTCTGCCTGAAATGGGAGACGCTTGTGCACTATCCCGGCTTCCGCCATCATTTTATCAAGATCAAATCCGAGGGATGCTCCGGTGAAAATGTTAACTTTAAATGCTTCCGTTTTTGCCCGTTCAACGAGTGACATCGGAACTGCTTTCGCATCTCCTGCACGTGTAAAACCGCTTAGACCGAGTGTCATGCCATCTTGGATCCAGGAAGCTGCTTCATCGGCTGATACAATGCGTGTTTGTAAATCTGGATGGCGAAGCCTTTTAATTACTTGTTTATCCACAGTTTACTTCCTCCCGTTTTTCCTTTTGACAATTGTAACAGGCTTTGAAAAGGCTTTCATTCGATTTCACATAAAAAGCCAAAAAAAAGACGCGAAAGAGAATTTTCGCATCTTGAGACATGAATGTTAATAGTTGAGCGCTTTCCGAAATGCGCTCGTATAAGTTTGGGTGACAGGAATTTTTGTCCGATCTTTCATAATCAGCAAAAAAGTGGAGTGGGAATCCGGCTGAATTTCCTGAATGTAATTGACATTCACGATGTATGAGCGGTGGACGCGGATAAATGAATCATCCGGCAGCATAAATTCAAGTTCGGTTAAATTTAATTTGTGGTAGCCGGTCCCGGAATGCGCCTGCACTTTTGTTTTACGCCCTTCTGATTCCAGATAGACGACATCGCTGTATGGGATGGGATACCAGCGGTCTTCGGCTTTAATCGTCAGCACATTGCGGGAAATCGGGGACGGTTTTGCCGGATAAATCGTTGTAATCGCCCCGGTTACTTCGTTGTTATCAAAAATCGGTACGGACATGGCATAATAAGGAATACCGTATACGTCACTGTCAATATAGGTTGATACTTGATGCTTTTCCTTCAGCGCCTGCTGGGTGACGCTGCCTTCTTTAATAGGTTCGCCGGCACGAATATGCAAATCCACAAGGCGGCTGGGCTGATAATAGATAAATTTTTCATGGTCGGAGACGGCCACCGATGTATTGGACGGGAAAAACTCTTTCATCACTTCCATAATGCCGGATACAGTAAGCTGATCCATTTCATCCACCTCTTTTGAATGATTGTAGTACAATAATTTTAACATAAAAATGGAGTGATTCATGATGGCAAAAGGGAAAACAAATGCGATGCGTCTTCTCGATGCTACAGGCATTGCGTATAACATGCACGAGTATGAGAATAAAGACGGCAAAATTGGCGGTGTTTCGACAGCGGAGAAAATTGGCCGAAATGTGGAGACTGTTTTTAAAACACTCGTCACACAGGGGAGCGGCGGATTGTATGTATTTGTCGTGCCTGTTGCGGCAGAGCTTGATTTGAAAAAAGCAGCCAGAGCAGCAGGCGAGAAAAAAGTAGAAATGATCCCCGTGAAAGATATTCAAAAACAAACCGGTTACATTCGCGGCGGCTGCTCGCCGATCGGGATGAAGAAGTTATTCCCGACATTTATTGATGAGAATGCGTTAACATTGGATAGGATGATTGTCAGTGCCGGGAAGATCGGAGCGCAAATAGAGCTGGCGCCGGAGGACTTAAAAAAAGCAGTAAACGCTTCCTTTTGTCAACTTGTGAATAACTTATGAATGAAATGTTAACGAATTGTGTAAAGTTCATGGAAAGCTTGTAAACCGGTTCTTTTTGGCAGCATTTTTTCGTATACTGTACTCATCAAAAGAAACAGGAGTTGACCCCTTAACATGATGGTCGTTGAAAATCTTCTTGACGTCAAAAGTTATTTCGCCGGTGAAGTAAAAGATAATTTTGTTGTGCAATATGAAAAAATGCTGAAATCAAATGCTTTTTACGAAGCAGGCGGATTACATGAAACAGAAGAAGAAACAGCGGAATGCATTAAAGTCCTTCGTTCAACAGGTGAGGCAAGTTCAGTCACACGAATTAGCGAATATCAAATCGGCGGCGAATTTACATGCGTTGACGACGTGCTTGCCCGCATTCGGGAAGCACACCGTGATATTTTTAAAGCATAAAATAAAGGAAAGGGGCTGTCTCGATTCATCGAGACAGCCTCTTCTTCATTTCTATAGCCGGATTTTCTGATTTTGGGCCGGTTTTCTTGTTCTTTGGCCGGATGTTTGGTGAATCCGGCCGTCCATCCGCCGCTTTTGGGACATTCTCTTTTATGGGACTGAACAGAATGATATGCATAGGGTCGGGGTCATGGTCATATAGTAGACCGTGTGCATATGAAAAGGGGTTGAGCGTATGCTTTATTTTACATCGGGCCATACGGCTAGAGGATTTGTGCAGATGGCGGATACAAATGTGGCGGATGTGCGCTTGTTTATTTTGCTGCGGGGCGGGGGAGAGTGCGCGCAGATGGAATGTTTGAAAGAAGTCGAGCGGCGTCTTCAGTCAGCAGGAGAGAAGTTTGATTCGGTTCGCAGTCCATGGAATGCGCTGCTGCCGGAAGGACTTATTGTCGGTGACAAAGCAATCTGGTGCGGAAGCCTGGCGCCCGATTTACCGAATGATGCAACGGCCCGTCACGCCGCAATCCGGCCGGATATGCTGTCGGCGCCTCCTGCCCAGAAAACGGCTCACATTGCCTATGATTGTTTTCGGGAAGCGCTGATCGTTCATGATGATTGGGAATCGATTTTCATTAATCGATTCGATAAGAAAAAAGCTGACCGGATGGCAGAACAATGGATCACGAAACTATTTCCCGGGAATTCCGGCGGTGAATCCCGCACACTTCACCGCTTTCTGGGTGCCGCCACACCGGCCGGTTCTATCGATTATATTCCGGAGCTGACAGAAGGATTATCAAAAAGGTGGCTTATTAAAGGAAGAGCGGGTACGGGGAAATCCACGTTCATGAAAAAAATAGCGGCGGCTGCAGAACAAAATGGGTATACGGCTGAAGTCTATCATTGCGGATTTGATCCGGCGAGTGTCGATATGGTGATCGTTCGTGAACTGGGCTTTGCATTATTTGACAGTACAGCACCGCACGAATATTTCCCAGGAAATGAAGGTGTGGATGAAATAATAGATATGTATAAGGAGCTTGTAGAACCGTGGACGGATGAATTGTACTCAAAGGAAATTGCAGCCTTGTCCGCAAGGTATTCCGAACTGATGGAAGAAGGAACCGCTCATTTGCTTGAAGCGCACAAAGAAAAAGAAGCAGCCCGGACGGCTTCGACCGCAGCTGCTTCCAGAACGGCTGAAATGATCTGGAATTATTTATAGGAAAAAAACGCGCCGATTTTTTGATCGACAATCGGTGTTTCATGGAGACCGCTATGATCAATAGTCTTATCATAAATAACGTCGACGCGGTATTGAACCTCGGGCACAATGGCTTTTAAACTGAGCGCACTTTTGATCGGAGTAACTTGGTCACCGGTGCCGGCAATGTTCAACACGTTTGTTTCAGCCGGAAAGCGCTTATGGCCAGCGGCGATTTGTGAAAGCGCGGGGGAACCAGGCATCAAGTCGTAAACGGCAGGACCGGTGTTTTGCTTGAACCACCGGCCGCCGGCAACCCCGTCAAACGGGCTGCCGATCGTGACGAGCTTGTCAGTTGAAGGGTGCAGCTCGGGATTGTACAGCTCCTGCAAAAATTTCACTGAAACAATGCCTCCCATTGAATGACCGATGATGTTTACGTGTTCGATCCCATATTCTCGTTTCAGTACTTGCATCACAGAGGCGAGGGCGTGAGATGTATCGTCAAATGAAGCACGGTTGTTTTCAAACAATACTTGAATAAAAGCCGGTTTTCCTGGAATGAGCGTCTCCTCATGCACGAGCAGGCGGCCCGTCCGTGTCACGTGCATTGTTAGTGCCCGTGTGCCCCAGCCTCGCTCTTCAAAGCGGGTAATCATTGTATTGAACGAGCGGGCTGTACCTTTAAAACCATGCACAAAAACGACCGGGTCCTTATACTGATTTTCCGATATGGCCTGCTCATTTTTGGAAAGCGTTAAGAAACTCATATATATAAGGGCAGCTGCCGCTAAAAACAAACCGAATTTGCGCATGGAGCATTTTCCTTTCCAAGTGCCTGTCTGACGCAGGTCACGAAGGCATCACCTTCTTAGCCTTTTATCCTCTTTAAAGTAGTATCTTTAATTATACGAAATTTCTGTGAAATTATACATAATGTTTTATAATGGAAAAAAGGCAGGTGAGTCGTGTGAAAGAACTCGTTGGGAAATGCGTAGAATGCGAAAGACAAGTGTATTGCATGGACGGTTTTTTAAACTGTGTGAAAGAAGACGGGGAGCTGCTTTGTTTTGACTGTGCGGATGAAAAAATAAGAGCTTGCTAAGTGAAGTGACCCCGAAAAGTTAGACAGGTTA
>NZ_MSDU01000007.1 GCF_001936625.1 Domibacillus antri
GAGATTATTTTTACTGAACAACATAATTAGCTCTTGAAGCAGGAAATGAAGTCAGTGACTGCATTTCCTGTCTTTTTTTATTCCTTTGTTTATCTACAGACTGGGCATAATATAGTATGATGCGTATTAAGTACTCAAAAGAGAGGGTTATTGACAACAAAGAAAAAGCTAAAAGCAGAAAAGGGGATATGATGACGAAGAGAAAAGAAGCAATAGAAGCGGGATGGAACTTAGACAACAGTTATGCACGTCTTCCGAAAGCCTTTTTTTCAAGCCTTAACCCAGCTCCTGTAAGCTCACCGAAGTTGATCATTTTCAATTCTCGGCTGGCAGCATCCTTGGGGTTAAACGACGAGGCGCTGCAAAACAGTGATGGCGAAGCGATATTTGCCGGCAACCGGATTCCCGACGGTGCATTGCCTCTTGCGCAAGCTTACGCGGGGCATCAGTTTGGGCATTTTACGATGTTAGGGGACGGCCGGGCTGTGCTGCTTGGCGAGCAGATTACGCCCGCAGGTGAGCGGGTTGATATACAGCTGAAAGGGGCAGGCAGAACGCCATTTTCCCGTGGGGGCGATGGGCGGGCGGCACTTGGACCGATGCTGCGCGAATACATTATCAGCGAAGCGATGCATGCACTTCGTATACCGACCACCCGCAGTCTGGCGGTGGTGACAACGGGTGAGTCCGTCTTTCGCGAAACAGAATTTCCGGGTGCCATTTTGACTCGCGTCGCGTCCAGTCATCTGCGCGTTGGCACCTTTCAATACGCGGCAAAATGGGGCGCAGTAGAGGAACTGAGGGCTCTGGCTGACTATACAATAAAGCGCCATTATCCAGACGTTGAAGCGGATGAGAATCGATATTTTTCGCTTCTTCAGGAAGTGGTCAAGCGTCAGGCCTCACTCGTTGCCAAATGGCAGCTGACCGGCTTTATACACGGAGTGATGAACACCGACAACATGACGATTAGCGGTGAAACCATTGATTATGGTCCTTGCGCTTTCATGGACGTTTATGATCCGGCAACAGTATTTAGCTCTATTGACATTCAAGGCCGCTATGCCTATGGCAATCAGCCGTCTATTGCCGGGTGGAATCTCGCTCGATTTGCTGAAACGCTATTGCCGCTGCTACATGACAATCAGGAACAGGCTGTTCAATTTGCCCAGGATGCGATTTCAGGTTTTCCAGAGCTCTACCGCCGTCATTGGCTCGCTGGAATGAGAGCGAAACTTGGGCTATTTAACGAGGAGCAGCAAGATGAAACGCTTATTGAAGACCTCCTTAGCATGATGCAGAAATATCGTGCGGACTATACCAATACTTTCCGTGCACTCACTTTTGATAGACTCGAGGATACCGTCCTGTGTGGAACGAAGGAATTTGGTCAGTGGCATGAGCGGTGGCAGGCGAGACTGGGCAGGCAGCAGGAACCGAAAGCCTCCTCGCAAAAGTGGATGCAAGACAGCAATCCTGCGCTAATTCCTCGCAACCACCGGGTAGAAGAGGCATTAGACGCCGCAGTGAAACAAGGAGACTACAGCGTGATGGAGCGGCTTCTTGATGCTCTTTCAAGTCCCTATGCGCACACCTCTGAACAGGATGATTACGCCAAACTACCTGAGCCATCAGCTATACCTTACCGAACATTTTGCGGTACCTAATACAAAAGCGTTCGAACAGCTGACGAATATCTTTCTAACCAGCTGTCTGGACATGTGAAGCTTAACATTGGTACAATAAATGATTAAAGCAGAGAAAAGCCCATTGGCAATCGTCTCTGCTTTTTTATCGTTAGGCAAGGAAGTATAGTAACAGTAAATTATGAGTGAATTTACCGTCATCATTCCTATTTTCAAGAAAAATGCACAGTAAATATCATGAAGATTCATATGACAATGGAAAAATAACAATAATTTCACAATTATAGGCAAATATATGGTATTATATAATTTGAATAGTTTGAATATTTTAAAAGGGGGAGTTACGTTGAGGCAAAAAAAGTTTCTGATTCCGATGGTTGTATTGTTGGTGTTTTCGATGGTGCTTGCTGCATGCGGCAGTGAACCGGAAGAGAATGCCGGAGACAATGACGGGGAAGGCGGCGCTGATCGACCGGAATTCCTCAGCATCGTAACGGGCGGAACAGGAGGTACATACTATCCTCTTGGCGGTGCATTTGCGGAAATTATTTCGGATGAAACAGGTATTCAGGTAAACGCTGAAGTATCCGGTGCATCGGCTGAGAACATGAACACATTGCGTGATGGCAATGCGGAGATTGCCTTTTCTCAAACAGACATCGCTTCTTATGCGAAAGAAGGTACATTAATGTTTGAAGGGGACCAGATCGACAATGTCAGTGCCATCGGGACACTCTATCCTGAAACGATCCAGATTGTAACGACAGCAAAATCCGGCATTACTTCAGTCGAAGATTTAAAAGGCAAAAAGGTATCCGTTGGAGCGCCCGGCTCAGGAACAAACCCGAACGCGGAGCAGATTCTTGAAGTACATGGAATGACATTTGATGATATCGAGAAGCAGGATCTCTCCTTTGACGAGTCCACTGCAGGCATTCAGGATGGCACGATTGATGCGGCATTCGTTACAGCCGGTACGCCTACCGGTGCTGTAGAAGGTCTTTCGGCAACAGAAGAAATCGTGATTGTTCCGATTGAACAGGACAAAATTGATGCGTTAATTGAGAAATATCCATACTATATTCAGGATGAAGTCCCTGCCGGCACATACAAACTGGCAGACGCTGTTTCAACCGTAGCTGTTCAGGCGATGCTTGTGGTTTCAAATGACCTTTCTGAAGATGTTGTTTACGACATTACAAAAGCTATTTTTGAAAACACCGATAAAGTGACGCATGCGAAGGGAGAGTTAATAAAAGCAGAGAATGCCGTGAATGGTGTAGGAATTGATATCCATCCGGGCGCTCAGAAATATTATAAGGAAAAAGGCATAGAGGCTGCTGAGTAGTTCTCTTTTATAAAATAAGGCCGGCTGTCAACCTGATTAGGGGATGTGCGCCGGCCCTATTTTTTAGCAAAGAACCGCATTTGGGTGGGGTTTGATATGAAAGAAAAAATAACAAGGAAATGGCTATTGGTATTGGCACCTATTATCATGACATGCATTGCCCTCCTATTTTTCATCCCGTTTACAAAGGTTTTAGTTTTTCAATATGTAAATACGGAAAACGTGCTGGCCTACCTTCCATTGACAAAGAATAACTCATTTAAAATAAAGTATACTCATTCCATTCATCTGTCGGATGTGGTAGAAAGCTATCACATCACTCAAGATGGGCAGATCGTGCAAGATGAGCTGATGTATGAAGATTTTGCGGTCGGTATGCCGGAAAACGCTTTGGATGGAGAAATATTCGAACAAAAGGATGGGAAATATTTCATGAAAAATATGAACCGTATTTTTCCATCCTTTGACTTAAGGATCGGAAAAGTCAGGGCGAATCATACGGTGATTTTCAGAGAGAAAGAGTATCCCCTTTCTCTCTACATAGAACCGGGGACACTGGTTCATATAAAAGCGGAAAAGTTAAATGCGCTGCAGCTATTGAAAGGAGTGAATATCCTTGAGCAATAAGGAGGAAACGTTATCTCTGGAAGAACAGCAGAAGCTATTGGAGAAATATGATCCTGAGGCTAGAACGAGAAAACTGACGGGATTCATGGGCTGGATTGTCTTCATTGGTTTATTATCATTTTCGTTATTCCATCTTTATACGGCGATCTTCGGCATGTTAACGGCGCAGCTGCAGCGCTCGGTCCATTTAGGCTTTGCGCTGGCGCTTATTTTCTTATTGTTTCCAGCAAGAAAAAAAGAGCGGGGGCACCAAACAAAAGTTGCCTGGTACGACATCGTTCTGGCTATTTTAGGTGTAGCAGCGGGGGCGTATTGGCCGCTTATGATTGACGAGATTGTCATGCGGGCGGGCCGTCTGACCGAGCTGGACTTTTATGCAGGATTAATGGCAATTATTTTAGTGTTGGAAGCAACCCGCCGTACGGTTGGACTGCCTATCACGATTATCGCCGGTTTGTTTATGGTATATGCTCTTTATGGGCCTTACATGCCAGGATTCCTTGCTCATAGAGGGCTGGATTTAGAGCGTCTTGTGCAAACAATGTTTTTTACTACAGAAGGGATTCTTGGCACGCCATTAGGGGTTTCATCCACATTTATCTTTCTGTTCCTTCTCTTTGGTTCCTTCCTCGTTAAAACAGGTGTAGGTCAGTATTTTAATGATCTGGCTGTTTCAATCGCAGGAAAACGAATAGGGGGCCCGGCAAAAGTGGCGATTTTCTCCAGTGCGTTACAAGGAACAATCAGTGGAAGCTCTGTTGCCAATGTTGTGACATCCGGTGCATTTACAATTCCAATGATGAAAAAGCTTGGCTACAAGAAAGAATTTGCCGGAGCGGTAGAAGCTTCTGCTTCAACCGGGGGCCAGCTTATGCCGCCGATCATGGGAGCCGCGGCCTTCCTCATGGTTGAGTTCATAGGAGGCGGCATCACCTATTGGGATATAGCCAAAGCAGCCGCTATACCGGCCTTGCTTTACTTTGCCGGTATTTGGATAATGACGCACTTTGAAGCAAAGCGTCTGGGGCTTCGCGGATTAAAAGATGAAGAAATGCCAGATCGGAAAGAAGTACTGAAGAATATATATCTTCTGTTACCTATACTGGCCATCATTATTTTGTTAATGACGGGAATGAGTGTGATACGTGCGGCGCTATGGTCCATCGTCATTACGATTGCAGCAAGCGCAGTACGAAAGGAAACTCGTATGGGATTCAGGGATTTTATTGATGCTTTAGTAGACGGGGCAAGGACCGCATTGGGAGTAGCAGCGGCTACAGCGGCAGCAGGTATTATTGTCGGAGTCGTCACGAAAACCGGCCTTGGGTTAAAAATGGCAAATGGCCTGCTTGATTTGGCAGGCGGGTATTTAATCCCGACCTTAGTGCTGACAATGGTGGCGGCGCTCATTCTGGGGATGGGATCACCCACAACAGCCAACTATGTCATTACTTCAACGATTGCGGCGCCGGCCATCATCTTGTTAGGCGTACCTGATTTATCAGCTCACCTTTTCGTATTCTACTTCGGTATTATTGCGGATATCACACCACCCGTTGCGCTGGCCGCTTTTGCAGCAGCAGGGGTAGCCGGCGGAGAACCGATCAAAACAGGTGTAAACTCGTCTAAACTCGCGATTGCCGCTTTTATCATTCCATATATGTTTGTTCTCTCACCGGAGCTATTGATGATTGATACAACGTGGTATTATTTAATCTGGGTGGTATTTACGGCATTAGCCGGAATGACGGCGATCGGAGCGGGGGTCATCGGGTATTGGTTCCGCAAGCTGAACGGAATCGAACGAGTAATCGGTATGGTCGGGGGAGTATGTCTGATCTATCCGGAAGGCATCACAGATATGATCGGATTGGGATTATTCATTCTGCTGATTGTCTTACAATTCGTTTATAAACGTAATGATTCTGTGAAGCAGGCTATATAAAAAAAGGGAATGTTTCAAAGGTTCATTGAAACATTCCCTTCCTTCATTTCTATAGCCGGATTTATTGTTATGAAGGCCGGATTTTCTGATTTTGGGCCGGAATGTTTGCTCTAAAGGCCGGATTTTTGGTAATCCGGCCTTTAGGATACAGAATCCGGCCGAAAAATGGATAAATCGGCCTAAATGGTGTAGAATCCGGCCATCCAGCCGCAAATTATGGGACAGCCACTTTGCTGTTTTCTGAAAAAACAGAATGAATCTTGAAAGGCTACATGATGAATCCGCCGTCCACAAATAATGTCTGTCCGGTCATAAATCGGCTCCAGTCGGATGCAAGGAATAACACAGGTCCTGCAATGTCTTCAGGCCGTGCAATTCTGCGAAGCGGAGTCTGGGCAATGATCATTTCTTTCATTTCTTCTTTTGTGTACTGGCTGGCGCTTGTCGGATAAACAAGGCCGGGTGCGACGCAGTTGACTCGAATCCCGAAAGGACCAAGCTCTGCCGCCAGATTACGGCTGTAGCCCATCAGCGCGGTTTTGGCGGTATTGTATTCGTGATAAGGGACAATGGGTCTCTCCACTAAATTACTGATCACATTAACAATGTTTCCGCTGCTTTGCTTTTTCATCAACGGAAGAACCGCCTGACATATATAATGGGTAGAACGAAGCGCCCCGTCCAGTTGATCCTGATAATCCTCCCATTTCAATTCCCAGAGCAATTTCCGCGTATCGGGATTAAATACATATGGCTTAAACGCATTGTTGACCACCACGTCAATTCGGCCCATTTCCAGCGATATTTGTTCGATCATTCCATGAACTGCGGCTTCCGACGTGACATCTGCCTGAAGGGACCAGCCGTCTCCGCCTGCTTCCCGGCAGGATGAGGCAACTTTTTCAGCCCCTTCTTTGTTTTGAAGATAATTGATGACGACAGCCGCTCCTTCTTGCGCGAAAGCGAGTGCAATGGCAGCGCCAATTCCGCGGCTGGCCCCTGTGACAAGGACGACTTTTCCTTGAAATTTTCCCATATTGCCGGCCCCCCGTTATTTTTTAGGAAGAAGCTCCTCTGTGACAACTCCGTCCAATTGAAGGCGGTTTTTAATTAAGCCAAGCTGCTGATACGTATCCGCTCCTTGCTGAAGGATGCCGCTATCAAGAGCGCCTAATCCGCGCTCTTCTGTTAAAGATGAAACACTTGAGGCATTGCGGAGTTTAATGATTTCCGCATTCAGCTCTTCATTTTTTCCGTCAATGGCATATTCTTTTGCTAAAGAAGCCGCTTCTTCAGGATGTTCAATCATCCATTGTGCACTGTTTTGATACGCTTGTAAAAATTTCTTTAATTCTTCTTTTTTCTTCTCAAATGTTTCCTCTGT
This sequence comes from Domibacillus antri, assembly GCF_001936625.1. Lineage (GTDB taxonomy): Bacteria > Bacillota > Bacilli > Bacillales > Domibacillaceae > Domibacillus > Domibacillus antri. Next base: position 6,951 of record NZ_MSDU01000007.1, read on the forward strand.
CACAACAAAAACATCGCTCGGGACATTCAGCGAATCTTTTACTTCGAGGACATTGACGTCACCTAAGCCTTTTTGTTTCCCAGCTGCCAGTCCTGTATCGGTTGCGGCAGTCGCATCTACCTGCCCCTGCATTAACGGAGCAAAATTGGAAATGCCTGTTTCAACAATCGTGACATCTTTTTCAGAAAGGCCGGCTTGATTCAGCATGACGAGCAGGTTTTGACGGGTGCCGCTTGATAAGCTGTAAACACCAATCGTTTTTCCTTTTAAATCTTCCGGTTTCGTAATATTTTTTTCCTTCAAGGAAACGATATTAAACACGTTTTGGGGATACACGTTATAAATGACTTTCAGCTTTTCTCCTTTATCGAGTGCGAAATAAAGAGATCCGGGATCGGTAAAGGCGATATCCGCTTGTCCGGACAAAATATTTTTAATGGCATCCCCGCCGCCGGCTCCGGGAATAATCGTGACATCTAATCCCTGATCTTGAAAGAAGCCTTTTTCTTCTTCTACTAATAAGTTTGTCTGCTCTGTAATCGGCTGGCTCCAGCTTGCTAGACGGAGGTTTTCGTTTTCTGCCGGTTCCGCTGTTTCCCTTTTTTCTTCTGTGTTTCCGCACGCTGTTAGAAAGACAGACGCGCAAATGAGTAATAGTGTCACGAAATGTTTCGCTTTCATTTTTTTGTCTCCTTCATGTATGGTTTTAACCATCTTTTTTCCAGTATTGTAATCACTTGATAAAGCAGCATGCCGATGAAGGTGAGTAACAGCAAAGAGGCAAACATGAGCGGGGTGTCCATCATTCCCTGTGAAGCGATGATCACCGCGCCCAATCCTTCGCTGCCCCCGATAAATTCACCGACGACGGCACCGACAACGGCGAGAACGACCGCCACTCGGAGACCGGCCAAAATGCCTGGCAGGCCGGCCGGGATTTTTAAATGAATCAATGTCTGCCATCGGCTCGCTTTTAGCATTCGAAACAGGTCTGCTTTTTGTTTATCCACATGCTGAATAGCCGTAACGGTATTTTCTAGCAGAGGGAAAAAACAAATTAACGCTGTAATCACGACTTTAGACGTTATATCAAAGCCGAACCAGAGAATAAATAAGGGAGCCAGCGCCAGTTTAGGAACGGCTTGACTGGCAATGACATAAGGGAACAGCAGCTTTCGTAAAAATTCGCTTTCCCCCATTAAAATGCCGATGATAAATCCAAACAGGCCGCCGAAAAACAACCCGAGCAGAATTTCAGTTGTCGTCCGAATGATATGAGGCATAAAATAGCCGCTTTGGATGCCGTCTAAAAGAGTTATAAAGATGACAGAAGGAGCCGGCAAGACAAGCTCCGACATGCTGCCTGCTATCATTTCCCATGAAACAAGCAGGAGAATCAACAGCAGAAAGGAATAAAATTTGACATGTTTCATGATGGTTCTCCGCTCATTATTTGACGTAATTGTAAACAAAGCTCATTAAAATAAGGGTCATACCTCATCTTCATCGTACGCGGTTTTGCCAAATTCACATCTTCAGCGTGAATAATGCGTCCTTGATCCATGACAGCGACACGATCGGATAAGTAGACCGCTTCTGCAATATCATGCGTAATAAAGAGGACGGTTGTGTTGTGCAGCTGGCAAATTTTTAAAAGGTCATCCTGTAATTCTTCTCTTGTAATGGCATCGAGCGCTGCGAATGGTTCATCCAAAAAGAGCATAGATGGGTGTTGGATAAGCGCTCTGGCTAACGCTACCCGGCTCTGCTGTCCTCCCGACAGCTGGGCCGGGTAGCGGTTAAGGTGTTCGGACAGCCCGATCAGCTCTAATATAGAAGCTGCATGTTCCCGGTCTTCGCCGGTCAGCTTTCGTCTAAGCGAAAGAGGGAGCAGTACGTTATCCATGACGGTTTTCCATTCCAATAATGTAGGAGATTGAAAAACAAATCCGCATTCATGAGACGGTTCGGTCATTTCTTTTCCATGCAGATAGATGTGTCCCGAATCGGGCTTGAGTAACCCGGCTGCCAGTTTTAACAGGGTGGTCTTTCCGCAGCCGCTTTTGCCTAATAAACAATGAAAGCCGCCTTTTTCAATTTCCCAGTTGATGCCGTGCAGGATCGGCTCTTTTCCTTGATAGCCATACGTCCCATCTTTAATCGTTAAAAAGCTCATGCTCCACCTCCTAATCAATGTAAGGGGCAAATTGTTCACTGGCTTCTTTTGCGCTCGATTCGATATCGACCATCGTCACTAAATCCAGCAAATTAAAGCGCCCGTCATGATGCCAGCCCGCTTCAGGGGATGTCATTGAACCTAAAGCGGTGATTCGGGTTACGCCTATTTTCCCAAGCTGCTCTGCCCATTTGAACAATTCTTCCGGATTTGCGGCGATGCCGGCTGTCTGGAGAAAAGTCCGGTGCGGGGCAATGACCGGCAAAATGTCGTCTATTTTGTTGAACGGCATCACTTTGATGACCCGGTTTAAACAGCTGGGCGCAAAGTGAATATCGCTCTCTTCATAGACAACCGTCCAATCACCGGTTTGATTTCCCAGCACTTCATTATGAGGATGGGTAAAAAGGTTCATCTCTTCTTTTTGCCGCCATGTGGATAATGAAACGGATTCCTCTATTGAAAGGCCGCGGCGCGGATATGTTGTTTGAAAGTTTTCCAGCTCATGAGCCATAAATCGCGCAAATTCTCTTGGAGACACATTGCCGCCGTCTTGAACATAAAAAATGTGCGGTGAATAGCATCCTTGTTGATCAAACCGAATGACATCCAGCGCCGCCCGGTGAACAGACTGCCACGCTTTTCTCGTATCAAGGCTTGATTGAGAGACCATGCCAAAGCTGATTTTATGGCCGAATGGCAGGAAGCGGGTTGTAACCGGCATCCGGCTTTGAAGTGACTGCAGCGATTCATTGCCTCCATACCCGACCACCACATCCGATTGTGTAAAGATGGACCGCTCCCGCTCTTCATCGCCGCCTTTCCACCAAACAACAGCGAAGCAGTCGGCTAATTTCGGTTCGATTTCTACTAATAAATGAGCAAACCAGCCTGAAAACAGCGGCTCGCTGCTGGGAACTTTTCCGATATTTCCCGCCTTGACAAGCAGGCCCGAGATCAAGCTCCATAAAGGAAGAGCCGGCACATTCCCGGACCAAATATGCGTGATCAGCTCCGGGCCCATTGCCTTTGAAAAACCGCCTTTCACACGGGGCTGAAAGTCGTCCAGCATGAAGGGGTTGCCTAAATCCTCAACAAGAAAGCGCTGAAGCTCATGCTTTCGAAAGGTTTTTAAATAGGATGTCAGGCCGAGCCGGATGATTTCCGCATCATAGCCCGTGACAATGGGTAAAATCGTTTCAGCTTTTTGACGATGCGGCGAGCTCCGATCCAGAAGCCTGGCGATGGCTTGGTCGATGATATGAACAATGTCCGAAACAGAAAAGGACTTGAAAGTTTCCGTACTGGCTTTTTTCACCTTTTCAATGACCTTATCCATTTGTTCGCGGTTAAGAAGCGGGATTTCGACTTCGACTGCTGCCTCTTTTCCTTGAAATGATAAGGTCTTTATTTCGAACTCTTCCACGCCTATATCGGGAAGATAACCGGCGCGTTCCTTCATTCTGAAAGCCCCTTTGCTCCATTTAAAAATTCTTCTGCTGCAATTGAACAGCCTTTTGCTTCCGTTCCTTGCACTCTTCCTAAGAGCAGGAATCCGTGATCCAGCTCGACACCGACATCTTCTGTCAAAATGGTCGTAACGGAGTTGGCATTGCCTAAATCACAGTGGACGAGCACACCGCGTTCCCCCTTAGGCACCTCATTGCCTGTTAAAGGGTTAATAACGCGGGTGCGTATCCAGTGCGGACCGGATTTAACGGACGGGATCTGTTCATTTCCATCATCGTAAAATTGTGTACTAAGCTCGGTCATGCCGTACATATTGATACAATTTGACCGCTTTACACCGAGAGCGTCGGAGAGCAGGCGGTAAAAATCCGTTAAGGACAGTTCTTTTGATTGGTTTTTAAAACCGCCTGTATCAAGGATCCTGCTGCCTTTTGGCAAAGCAAATGTTTTGCCCATTCTTTCTAATTCTTCGAGCATATGAACAAAGCTAAAGCTAGCGCCTAAAAGGGCATATGGCTCACCTGTTTCTTCAGCACGGCGCAGTTCCTCCAGCAAGCGCTCTATATCGATGCCGCTGTCATTCATAAGATAGTGGCTGCCGTCTGTGCCAAACTCGTTCACAGCAAGCGCCAAGTAATGGGCCAGTGATGAATTAGGCATCGTCTGCTCGGTGGGAAAGAGTATTCCCATGCGGATTTTTTCTGTCTTTTTCATAAACCGCTCTTTGAAGTTTGCGATCATCGATTGATCAAAAAGCTGCAAATCCGGATGATAATGCTTTCCTTTAATGCCTTGTGTCGTTCCGCTCGTCATAAAAATCGCAGCCGCTTTTTCCGAATCTGTACAGCTTAGTGTGACTTCCTTAAATGCATTGATCGGAACAGGGGGGATATCCCGCCATGTTTTCACCATTCTTGGTGTTTTCCCTTTTTGCATACAAAATGTCCGGTAGGGCAGATTGGATTGATATTGATACGAATATAAACGCAAAGCCATTTCATTAAAATCCGTTTCTTCAGAACGGTCCTTTTGTATAAATTGAGCAACTTGCTGCACGATGTCCTGATGTGGTTTCATTTTTTCCCGTCCTTTCGTAAAAAAATAAAAAACACTTTGCGCAAGCAAAGTGTAAATAATAAATATCTTTCATCACTTTCCCTGCGCTGGCATTACCCAACAGGTTATAACGGTCTACGGCAGATTAGCCGTACTCTCAGCCTGATTCCACAGACCCCCGGGGATTCTATTCGACAAAAGTCTACTCCTTATTAAAATAGAATGCAATAGATTTGTCACACATATCTGATTTTTGTTACGAAGGATACGAAGGGATTGAAACCTTAATTGTTGTTTTTTCGACAATGTTCGACATTTTTCGAAAAATATATATTGCTTTCACATATTGGCCTATATATGATAGGTTTAATCATTTTTATCTTTTATATTGGATGATGAGGAAGGCGGTATTTTAATGGAACCTCTTCAACTGTCTTATCAAGCGGATATCGTCGTTTTATCGATCTTCATTGCCGTCATTGGTGCGTATACGTCTTTAGAATTAATGCATCGGTTTACTTCAGCGGAGCATAATCGCCTTTTCTGGTTAACAGGCAGTTCTGTAATGCTGGGGATTAGTGTGTGGGCTATGCATTTTACCGGGATGCTTTCATTTCATTCCGTTCATCAATACGATGCAGGCTTAACATTTGTTTCGCTGCTCGCATCGATTTCAAGCATAACGATTGCTTTTTTCTTTTTTTATAAACAAAAGGAAAGAAAGCGGAAATTCATACAGAGCGGCGCGATAATGGGTCTTGGTGTTATCACCATGCATTATATCGGAATGAATACCATGAATCTCGTATTCACCGTACACTATCAGGTCCCGCTTGTCATTTTATCGGTGATCTACGCGATTGCTTTATCCACTCTTTTTCTTTTTTTATGGGAACGCCTTCAATATGAAAAATATCAAACGATTATGATGAAGACAGGGGCGGCTGTTTTATTCGGATTGGCGATTTCATCGATCCATTATGTAGGTATGTTTGCGGTGAAACTTCAACCGAACTACCTGGCCGAACATGTGCTGGAAATGAATCAAAATTCATTAGTCATGGCTGTAGCAGCGGTCGTTTTTCTCTTGGCTGGAACGGGTCTTGTCGTCTCTCATAAGACCAAAACAGAAGCTGAACGGAACGCGCACCGTCAAGAACTTCAGTATCTGTCTCTGTTTAAGCATAATACAGATGGAATCTTTATTTTTAATAAAGATGGGATGGTTTTGAATGCGAATGCAGCAGCTGAAGCTTTAACAGGATATACGCTGGAAGAGTTAAAAGGGACGACATTTAATGCTTATATTCATCCGGATGACCATTCTTTTGTTTCAATGGTTTTTGATAAATCGTTAGAAGGGACGCCGTATGAATTTCAAGTACGGATTCATCATAAAGACGGGCACGAACTTTCTTTGCAGGTCAAAATGGTCCCGATGCTTTTAGAAGGCCGCATTGACGGGGTGCATACCATTGTCAAAGATATTACAAATCGGCTGAAGATTGAGAAACAGTTAAAGGAAAAAGAGGAGCAGTACCGGTTAATTGCCGAAAACTCGTCCGATTTGATCCGGATTGTCGAAGTAGACGGTACTGTGAGCTATGCTTCTCCTTCGCATCAGCATGTTTTAGGCTATTCGCCAGATGAGCTGGTTGGAAAGCGGTATGATGCCATTGTTCATCCGGATGATCGGGAAAATTTAAAGAAAAAATATGCTTATCATTTCCAGGAAAAAAAAAGCGCCATTGTGGAGTACCGATCTTGGCATAAAGAAGGCTACTGGATATGGATTGAAGCCCATAGTTCTCCGATCATGAATGATGGAGTGATGTCGCATTTTGTTGTCACCGCCCGGGAAATTACGGAACGTAAACAGTATGAAGAAAAGTTGGAAAAAATGGCCTTTTATGATGTATTAACGGGCATTCCAAACCGGCGGTTATTTTATGACCGGCTCTCGCAAACCATTACAAAAGCAAAGAGGAATAACGGGGAACTTGCGCTTTTTTATTTAGATTGCGACCGGTTCAAATGGGTCAATGATACGTATGGGCACGATACCGGCGATCTGCTGTTGAAGGGGTTTGTGGAAAGAGTGCAAAAATGCATTCGGGAAACCGACACATTAGCCCGCTTCGGCGGGGATGAATTCGCGATTCTGTTGGACGGTTTTGACACCGTTCAAGATGTCGGGCGCATTGCGGATCGAATTATTCAAAACATACAGGTTCCGTGGAATCTCAATGGACATGAATTCATCACGACGTCTTCCATCGGCATTGCCCTTTTTCCGAATGATGGATTGGATATGGATACACTGCTGGCCCATGCTGATCAAGCCTTGTATCAGTCAAAAGAAAAAGGCCGGAATATGTATCATTTCTTTACTGACGAACTGGCGACACAGATTACAAGAACAATGGAAATAGAAGAAGGATTGAGGCAAGCTGTTTCCAAAGAACATTTTCATTTAGTTTATCAGCCGCAAATGAATATTCAAGAAGGCAGGCAGGCCGGAGTAGAGGCTTTATTGAGGTATACCCATCCGCAAATCGGTATGATTCCTCCATTGGAATTTATTCCTCTATGTGAAAAAAACGGCATTATGAATGAAGTGACAGAATGGGTTATAAGAGAAGCCTTTAAACAGCAAAAAGAGTGGGAAAAAGCCGGATATGGACAAATATCCATTGTTATTAACATTTCTTCATCTGTGATTGAAGACCAGCTGTTTCCCGAAACGGTTCAGCAATATATGGACGAGTTTGAAATACGTCCGGGTACAATGGAATTTGAATTGACAGAAGCTACGCTGGTGAACAATATAGATCAAGTGTATTCTTTCATGCATAAAATGAAAGAACTGGGCATCGGTATTTCGTTTGATGATGCCGGGGTAGGCTATTCGTCTTTCAAAAATTTGAAGGACATGCCGATTGACAAATTGAAGATTGACCGTTCCTATATAATGGACATTCCTTTGAAGGAAAAGGACCGGGCCATCATAGAAAGCCTATTATCGCTTGCCGTCCGTTTAGGATTCGATGTCGTATGTGAAGGCGTCGAAACAAAAGAACAGCTCATATACCTTCAAGAGAAAGGCTGTAAATTCGTACAAGGTTACTATTATAGTGAACCGCTCACAAAAGAAAAGATTGAAACGGCCTGGTTAAACCAAAACATATAATAATATAGACGGGCTATGTACTGTCAAAATAAACACATCCCTTTATCCGCTGTGCTTCGTCTGATAAGGGATGTGTTTTGTTTTTAAAAATTTTTTATTTAAATGAGCCGTTTTTTAATCCATATGTTTTTAATTTTCGGTATAGTGTACTTCGCGAGATCCCTAAATGTTCTGCGGCGCCGCTCATGCTGTCTATTTTATTTATGGCTTCTTCAATCAGCTGCTTTTCGGCATCCTGCAGAGACTGAGGTCCATTGTTGCTGCGGGATGGACCGTTAAACATCAATTCGGCGGGGAAATGCTCTTTGCCAATAAAGTCGCTGTTCATAGCGAGAATAAACGCCCGCTCAATAATGTTTTTCAATTCGCGTATATTGCCGGGCCACTGGTATGTTTGTAATAAATGCAAGGCGTCACTCGCTATTTGTACCGGCCCTTTTCCGTAGTACAAGTGAAAATGGCGGGCAAATTGTTCCGCCAGCTGAGGAAGATCTTCCATTCGTTTTCGCAGCGGCGGAATGGTAATAGATAGTACATGGAGCCGGTAATATAAATCAGATCGGAAGGACCCTTGATAGGCAATTTCTTCTTTCAGGCTTTTGTTTGTGGCGGCAATGATCCGGACATTAATAGGGCGTTCTGTATGTTCGCCGAGCCTCGTTACTTTTCGTGATTCCAGAACGCGAAGGAGAGACACCTGCAAATCGAGCGGCATATCGCCGATTTCATCGAGAAAAAGCGTCCCGCCATCGGCTGCTTCAAATTTTCCGGGCTGACCGCCTTTTTTGGCGCCCGTAAACGCTCCGTCTGTAAACCCGAACAATTCGCTTGCGATCAGTTCCCGCGGGATCGCTCCCGCATTAATGGCGATAAAAGGACCGTTCTTTCGATGGCTCTCTTTATGAATCGCATGGGCCATCACTTCTTTTCCGGAGCCGGTTTCCCCGAAAATCAATACATTTGCATCCGATTCAGCAGCGCCCCTTGCGACCTTTAATTCGTTTTGAAAGACCGGATTTCGGGTATGAATGTTATGAAATGTTACGACTGCTTTCTTTTCATCATCTGATTGAGCCAAATCCTTTTTCGGCTTCAGAATAATCACTTTATTCATTTTGAATACATCAAGGTCAATCGAATGGTACATATATTGCATCTTCAGATCTTCTATCATTTCTTCCGTAAACAAATGACCGATATGAAGGCGGAGTTCTTTTGCCGCACTTGGGTTGGTGTAAATGACTTCCTGTTCATCATTGATGACGATCACCATTTCATCGCTTACTTGTGCCCATCCTTGTACGGCTTTTTTCCAATTCAGCTGCTCCAGCTCAAAAAAATTCGCCTTTTTTTTGAAATAAGGGAAAGCTTGAACAGCGCCTTTGGAGTCCCATACAATCGAAAACTGGCCGGAGCTGTCAATTTTTCCGATGCGGACAGGCCGGGATAAATGCTGGCTGTTCTTTTCAATTTTTACCGGCCCGCATGGTGTGTGAAAGGTTTTCTCTCTTAACGAGAGCAGTACATTTTTATAGTCGAAGGCAGCATCGTTTTTCAATTCATCGAGCAGCATCTTGACACCGAGATAGGTATTGAACATTAAGGAAGAGACGACAATCTCCTCTCCAAAACGGCTCTTCATTTTAGCGGTAAATGCATGGTTCTCAGGCGAATCAATCGACTGAAAATAACTTCCTCCGCCATAATGGCCCGCGCAGTATTTTTCTCCTATGGCTTTAATTTCTGTTTCTTTCGTGATCGGGCTGAAAATCGGCAGTTTCTTCGGATTCAGACCAAGCCGATAAAATGTCCGGTAAAAGGGAATTAAGCTGTCACCGACGATTGTGGAGAAAATGGCATCCGCTTTGCTGTTTATAATCGTTTGACATTCTTCTGTAAATTGTGAATGACCGAATGGATAATAGTGTTCTCCGGCTACTTTTCCATTTAATGATTTAATATATTTTTTCACTTGCTTATTTGTTTCTCTTGGATAAATGTAGTCATTGCCGATTAAATAAATATTTGGGCCGACGTTTTCGATTATGAATTTCATCATCGTATCGACTTGCTGGTTCGGAACTTCTCCTGTGTAAAGGACATGCGGATGTGTTTCGTGGCCTTCGTATAAAGCGGGATAGAGAAGAAGGCATCCATATTTTTCAAGGACAGGCAAAATCGCTTTTCGGCAGGCGGATGTGTAGGTGCCGATAAAAATACGCACACCCTCCTTTGCGAGTGCTTCCGCTTGTTTTCGGGTTTCTGCCGGATCGGATTGAATGTCGCGAATGATCAATTGAATGAGGTCCTGTTTATGAATGGTATTGGCGTTATGTTCATCTAATGCAAAAATAGAGGCGTCAAATATGGCTTTTTCTGTAAAAGCTGTCGTGCCGGTTAACGAGAATAATAAGCCGATCGTATGCATTATGTTCCTCCTTCCGTTGTCAGTCTCAAAATAAGACAGTGTGTCAAAATGAGACAAACAATGTACAAGGTTTAGTATACACAATTTTAATAATTCTGAAAACTTAATGCTAGTTGAATTGTGTCAATTTGACACAATCAATTTTGTCGAAAAAACGAGAAATCCCGTAAAATAGGCTTTTTTCATCATTGGCACGCTAGTTGCAATAGTAACAGTAATCCCGGACAATCCATACCGTTAGCGGATTTTCATGGGCAGACATTAAAATTGAAGGGAGACAGGATGAGATGAGACATGGAGACATTAGCAGCAGCAAAGACACGGTAGGGGTAGCAGTCGTCAATTACAAAATGCCGCGGCTTCATACGAAAGAAGAAGTGCTGGAAAACTGCCGCAATATCAGTGATATGATTATCGGAATGAAAAAAGGGCTTCCCGGTATGGATCTCGTTGTATTTCCGGAGTACAGCACACAAGGAATTATGTACGATGAACAGGAAATGAATGAAACCGCTACGACGATACCGGGACCGGAAACGGACATTTTTGCCGAAGCGTGCCGTAAAGCGAATGTTTGGGGCGTGTTTTCCGTAACGGGGGAACGTCATGAAGATCATCCGGTTAAAACGCCGTATAACACGCTGATCTTAATGAACAACCGCGGGGAAATTGTTCAAAAATATCGGAAAATACTTCCATGGAACCCGATCGAAGCCTGGTATCCCGGCGATACAACCCATGTCGCTGAAGGCCCTAAAGGAATGAAAATCAGCTTAATTATCTGTGATGACGGCAACTATCCGGAAATTTGGCGTGATTGTGCCATGAAAGGCGCGGAACTCATTGTCCGATGCCAGGGGTATATGTATCCGGCTAAAGAGCAGCAAATTATGGTGGCGAAAACGATGGCCTGGATGAACACATCGTATGTGGCCGTGGCAAATGCGAGCGGATTTGATGGCGTCTATTCATTTTTCGGCCATTCAAGCCTGATCGGATTCGACGGCAGTGTTCTCGGAGCTTGCGGAACAGAAGAAAACGGCATTCAGTATGCGGAAATGTCGATTTCTCAAATTCGTGATGCCCGTCAAAACTGGCAGTCGCAAAACCATTTATTTAAGCTTCTTCACCGCGGCTATACGGGCACGATTAAATCAGGCGACGGCGATAAAGGGGTAGCGGAGTGTCCATTTGATTTTTACCGTACGTGGGTAATGGACGCGGAGCAGGCAAGGGAAAACGTAGAAAAAATTACGCGCCGGACTGTCGGAACAGCAGAATGTCCGATCGAAGGAATTCCGCACGAAGAAATAGAGCAGGAAGCCGGAAAATAAGATAAAAAATGTTATGGAGGCACGCCATCTGGTCTGCCTCCATTCCTATACTTGCGTGAGGAGGAAGCTGTATGCCTTTTATCACTGACCGGATGCGGACGCAGGAGGACAAGCTGGAAAAAAGTAAAATGCCAGGTGATGAGCAAGAGGAAAGAAAAGTGAAAAATAACCGCAGCCGCTTTGTGTTCCAAACGGAGCCGATTGTGGAAAAATTGCGGAATACCATTTTTGGGCAGGATGAAATGATTGATCAAATTGAAGATTTACTCCGGGTTGTCCATGTTGATATTACAGAACAGCACCGGCCGCTTTATGTTGCCCTTTTTTTAGGTCCGACCGGTGTAGGAAAAACAGAAACCGTCCGGATTCTGGCCCAGTCCATTTACGGCGACAGGGAAGCGTTATGCAGAATCGATATGAATACGCTCGTGCAGGAACACTATTCCGCCGCCATTACAGGAGCGCCTCCCGGGTACGTCGGAAGCAAAGAAGGCAACACGTTATTTGACGAAGATAAAATTAAAGGATCGTTCAGCAAGCCCGGTATTGTTTTATTCGATGAAATTGAAAAGGCGGACAACACGGTTATTCAGTCGCTTTTGAACGTCATGGATAATGGACGGCTTTTAATTGCATCAGGAGACCATACCATTGATTTCCGGAATTCAATGATTTTTATGACAAGCAATCTCGGATCAAAAGAAATCATCGAATTTTCAAATCGTCATTTTAAAGCGAAATTAAAAAAGCTTTTTTATCGGATAAAGCTGGGGAACTGGTCGGGAGCGGATCATGCGATACTGAATAAGATCATCAAAAAGCAGCTGGAGCAAAAATTCAGTCCTGAATTTCTGAATCGGATTGACGATATCCTCGTGTTTAACTTTATTAATGATCAATCGGTTCATTCCATTATTGACAAATTGACAGCTGAAATGAATAAGCGTCTTGAAAAACATCAAGTTGAACTAGCGTTAACGGCGGAGGCAAAAAATTTTTTAATGAAAAACGGTTATGACAAGCAGTATGGCGTGCGGGCGCTTAAACGCGCTGTCCGAAAGCATCTGGAAATTCCTCTCGCCGGTCTGTTGGAACAAGCCCATCATGAGGAGAAAGTATATTACACAGTTTCTGCTGATGGACAACAACTGACCTTTCATCCAGTCGAAAAGGGGGAATAGCGATGTCAAATGGCGGTCTATTATACGTTAGGGCCGTTTTATTTATAAATGGGTTAATACTGATTGGAAAAGTGGAGCCGATAAGCGCCGGCATCTTCAATTTGTTTATCGGCGGACTGCAGGTGTTTACGCCTCTTTTTTTGATTGTGACAGCAGACGGGGAACAGTGGGCGGTTTTTCAGGCGTCGGGCATATTTCTTTTTGGATTTACGTATTTGTATGTTGGGATCGCCAACTTAATGAACGCCGATTCAAGCGGGATCGGCTATTACTCACTGTGGGTGTCGATTCTAGCGGTCGGTTATTCTTTTGTCAACTTTCTTATTTTCAAGATGTTAAGTTTGGTATCATCTGGCTGTTCTGGTCTTTTTTATGGGCGTTATTTTACCTTCTTCTTGCAAAGAAAAAGGATATTGCGGTCTTTACGGGATGGGTCGCCATTATACAATCCTGGGTAACGGCCGCCATTCCCGCCTTTTTATTGCTCATTGATTATTGGCAGCACATATCCGTTTTGGCAGCCACCGCGTTTTACCTCATTGTGATCGTGTTGTTTTTGTTAATCTATATAAGGCAGCACCATTCCGCGAAAAAAGTAAGGCTCAGTTAAGGATTTTTCGAGAGATGAAAATGGATAGAGAGATTTTGAAGATAAAAACGAATCGACATTCATCATCGATTCGTTTTTATCTTTGACGTGTATACGAATAGCTATTCCGGCACAGCAGCTGGAATCCATTTTCTTTTGCTTTAAACCAGAAAGGATTTTATGATGCATATTCAAGAAAAGCAGCTTAATCAGCTTCATTTATATAAATTCGCTGACTTAAAAAGATTGAATTAATCCGTTTTTGTGTTCTTTTCAGCCAGGTAATAATAATGGTTATGCAAAATATGCGTTTTCAATGTTTCTATCTTTTTCCCTTCAATTCTCGACACGCTAAATTCATTTTTTAATTTTTTTACATACCATCCTTTTGAACCTATATGAGCCATGCAAATCCCCCCCCGTTCTTTCTTCATCATATGCGGGTAGAGCGCTCCTGCGTTCACTGGAACGGAATCGGATTTTTAAGGTTAGGGATATGTCTTGCGTTCAAATTGAGCTGTATGGATCTGACATATGAAAGAATGTTTTCTGTATATGATGAGTACACTGGAAGGCTGAATGAAAGTAATGATATCTTTAAATAGGATGCACAATAAGGTTCTATAGCATTTTTGTAAAAGCGAAAGGGACGAAAAGGGAATTGATGATCTTATGGCGAAATAATGTATAGGACAGGAAAAAGGAGGGCTGCAAATGGACAAATTAGCGGTAAAAGAGCAGGTGCTTCTTGCGTATTATGTGCAGTATTATTTAAAAAACACGCCGGATACAATGTACGAGCTGCACGAGCAGATGAGTGAAAATATGGAGCCGGCGGTGTATGAAATTGCTATGAATGATTTGTTTGATAAAGGGCTTATCAACGGACTTGAAAAAATTCGTTTGTATGATGAAACGGATGGACAGATCATTAAGCCGATGATTACAAATGAAGGCATTTTGTACATTAATAATGTGCTTGGCATCCAGCCGTATGCAAGTGATGGCAGCAAACTGACGTATGTGAAAAACAGCCTGGCAACGAGCAATCTTGAGCTTACGATTCCGGTAATTGCGGAATATTTAGAAGAATCTGTTGAACAATAACCGTCTTTTTTAAGGCGGTTTTTTTATTGGATCAGATGATAAAATGGAAACAGGAACGAAAGGAATGAAGAGACTATGATGAAGAGATACAAATTTTTGTCAGCGGTCATTATCAGCAGTCTTCTTTTTTTATCCGCCTGCACCGTGCAGGAAGTGAGTGAATTTCTTGAAGTAACGGATGATGTGCTGACAGCGATTGAACAAGAACAGGGAGAAACGGATTCAGCAAGTGAGGAAGAACCGGTTAATGGATCAACCAATCTTTTAAAGTCGAAAGGGACGATGGAGCCCATTCCTGCCAAGCTTGTCAGACCAGTCGATGGTGATACTGCCGTGTTTGCATTTGATGCGGATGCAGATGGGAAAGAGGAAGAGTACAGTGCGCGGTTCTTGTTGATTGATACGCCGGAGACCCGCCATCCTCAGCTTGGAAAACAGCCGCTTGGTAATGAGGCAAAGGAACGGACAGAAGAATTATTGGCAAGCGGCAGTATTACGCTTGAATTTGATGTTGGCCAGCGTCTGGATAAGTATGATCGAATTCTCGTATATGTATATGTTGACGGAAAAAGTGTACAGGAAATACTTTTGGAGGAAGGATTGGCGCGGGTTGCCTATGTGTATCCGCCAAATACGCGCTATCTGGACGAATTTGAAGCAAAGGAAAGCATTGCAAAAAAGAAAGAGATTGGCGTATGGGCGATGGATGGTTATGTGACGGAACGCGGATTTAATTCGAATTGATGAGGGGGCAGCTGGTTTCGTTGTGGGAAGATGCTGTATTTGAAAATGAAGAGCTGCAGAGGCATGAAATTTGTCCATAGGAAGCCAAAAGCAGTATATTGTATTTTGACAACATGGAGGATTATGGATTCGTCATCATTACTATACCGAGTAATGTATATTCTTTTCCCGCCGAAATCTCCTTATCTCGTTGCCATCGTTATAATTATAGTATAAAATAAACAAAAAATTGCCAAGGTGTGAGTATAATGAATATTTTAATCACAGGCGGTTATGGGTTTATCGGCTCATTTGTAGCGGAGCGGTTTTTCAAAGAAAATCACTCCATTTTTATTATTGATAATTTAACTGCAGGGAAAAAAGAGAATATTTACTTCAGACACAAGGCGCTCATTGCCGATATTGAGGATGAGCGGTGTGAACAATTTTTTAAAGCTCATTCATTTGATATTGTTATACACTGTGCCGCCCAGACACACGTTCAGCAGTCAATTGATGAACCGCTGCGCGATTCGTCGACGAATTTGCTTGGGCTCATTAACATGCTCAATTTGTCGAAAAAGTACGGTGTGAAGAAATTTGTTTTTGCGTCTTCCGCTTCGATTTATGGCGATAACCAGGTGCTTCCTTTGAAGGAAATAGAAGAAGGGCGTCCAATCTCTCTATACGGTCTGAATAAAATGACCGGCGAGACTTACTGCCGGAAATGGGAAGAAATGTATGGTTTGTCATCCCTTATTTTCCGTTTTTCAAATGTGTACGGACCGCGTCAGCATCTCAGCAGGGAAAGCGGTATTATTGCGACTTTTACAAATCGGCTAATTGAAAATAAAAGCCTCGTTATTCACGGAAACGGTGATCAGACACGTGATTTTATTTACGTCGGTGATGTGGCAGAAGCGATTTACAGAGGTGTTATCAGTGGTTTATCAGGCACATACAATCTCTCCAGTAACAGTGAAACAAGCATAAACGAGCTTGTGGACGAATTATCCGCTTTCCACAATATCACGGATATTCAACGTATTGAAAATCGTCCAGGCGACATTCATCGCTCCCGCCTCGATAATACAAAAGTAAAAGCAGATCTTGACTGGGTGCCAAAATATACGCTGCATGAAGGTTTGTCGAAGACTTTTGAATATTATAAAAACCGTCCGGAACCGCTCATCCAGCAAAACGAATCGCGAGCCCCTTCCTATAAAATTCCTTATTTATCATTTGTGGAAAATGTTGTTCTGTTTTTACTATTTCTTTGTATTTCCTCATTCTTGGCACCTATGGTGGACACCGTGGATGTATGGCTTGTTTATATTTTGATTGCGGCGCTTCTGTTTGGTAAAACACAGACTGTGATTGCATCCTTTCTTGCCATCGGTTTTTATGTGTACGTTATGGTGTCTCAGGGCCGAGAATGGTCATCCCTGTTTATCGACAATTCTATATTGGCTGCATTTACGATTTATTTGCTTGTCGGTTTTATCGTCAGCTATGTGGTAGACCGCAGAAAAATCGAACTGCAATTTATGAAAGATGAACTGGAATCCGCTCAATCAAAATATGAGTTTTTAACGGGAATTTATGAAGATACACGCCAGGTGAAAGAACAGCTGCAGGAGCAGATTTTGCGAACGGAGGACGGAATCGGCAAAATTTATCACGCGACAAAGGAACTAGACAGCCTTGAACCGGAAGCTTTGTTTAATGGCGCAATTCATGTGTTAGAACGGACATTAAAGGCGCGTCAATTCGTCATTTATCTTGTCAATCCGAGCGGATACATGCGGCTGGCCGCAAAATCGGCTGATGATGCTTTTCAACCGGGCGCTTCATTGAAAATGTCGCCTGATTCACTGATTGGCCGGGCGGTATCCCAACAGAAAATTCATTATAATACATCTCTACAGGCAGATGAACCGCTCTTTGTGTCACCGATTGTACAGGACGGCAAGACTGTGGCGGTCATTGCCTGTTATGACGTAGGCTTTGAACAGCTGACACTGTCTTACCGAAATTTAATTGACGTGGTCAGCCGGCTGATTACGGCATCGCTTGCCCGGGCGTATGACTATATGAAGGAAATTAATACGGAGCGTTACGTGGGGGAAACAAATGCTTTGATGCCATATTATTTTCAGCGTATTTTGGATAACAAACGAAAAGCCTTTTTAGAGCTGCGGATTCCCTATGTCAAACTTCAAGTGCTGTCAGAGGATTATTCAGCGGATGTGCTGCGGCTGATCGGTTCACTCCTGCGCACAAACGATTATTTCGGCTTTGATGAAGAAGGACATCTGTTTATTCTGCTGTCAAATGTGCATCTTAAAGACTCACAATTTGTCATCGAACGCCTCGATCAAAAAGGCATTACAGCTGTACCGGTTGAGGAGGAGGTGCCGTATGTTAGTTAGGGTCCTCATTGCTTACTATGTTTTGTCGCTCATTTACGTAACTGTCATTTTCATTTTACGGAGAAAAGGTGCCGGGCTGCAGGCGATGATGTTGATTGCATGCCCGTTTATCAGCCTCTTTCTCCTGTATGCCATGTCCAGAACACCGAATCGTCATGGTATGCTGCCTGACTGGCTGCTGCGCCGCGAACAATATGAAGATGTAGCTTTACGCCCGCCTGATACCGAAGCAGAAATCAACATTATTCCAATCGATGACGCGCTGGTGCTGAACGATAACAAAATAAAGCGGAAAATGCTGATCGATCTGCTAAAAGGAGAATTTATGAAAAATGTGGACGCTCTTGAACTCGCCCTTCAAAATGAGGATTCGGAAACGTCTCATTATGCAGCGACGGCCGTTCAGCAGGCAAAAAGCGACTTACTGAAAAATATGCGCGGTCTGGAAGCGCAGTTAGCGGATAATGAAGCGGATTACGATGTACTGGAAGCTTATCGTGACACGCTGAAACAATATATACGGATTGAATTTTTGGACGAGAATACACGGAAAAAATATATGTATTCCTACCTCCAAACCCTTGATAAGCTCATCCATTTATCCCCAGCCCGCGATGCCCGCAATCTTGAGGAGAAAATCAAAGTGGCGCTTTCTCTTAATGAGCATAAAAGCGCACGTGAGACAGCCGAGCAATTTCTCGCTCTATTTCCGGATCATGAAGAAGCTTATTTTTGCGCCATGAATGTTCACTTTCATATGCGCAATGAACCGGATTTTAAACACGTTCTGAACCAGCTTGCATCATCCGGCACCCGACTATCCCCGGATGGACTCAATCAGCTCCGGTTCTGGCTCCAAGGTGATGTACATGAACAACAGGTTTAATATAGAAAAAAGTATTTATATGATGATGATCTTCGTCGCAATTATTGGTCTTTTTTTCATGGCAATCCGGTCGGAGTATTTTGTCCAATACCGGCATTTTAGCTACACCGTGGAAGCTGATCCGCCGGAACAGTCTGTCGATCAGCTTGCACGTTCATATGAACAGCCGTCCTTTTTGATGCTGGTCAGCCCGGACTATCCCGATCTGGCAGAAACCTTAACATCAGTGATTGAACGACTAGGCAAAAAAGTGACAAAACAGTCAATTAGTGAACCGCTTCGTTTGACTTCCAGCTATGCGGGTATTATCATTGCCACTGAAAATATTCACGCCATGCCGGATGTTGGAGCGATCCTCACATATGCAGAATCAGGAGGCTCGGTTTTTTTTGCTGTCCGGCCATCTCCAGGTCCGGCACTTTCGGCTCTTTATCAGCACCTAGGCATGGTGGAAACGGGAACATTTATTGAAACAGGCGGTATTGAACTGGCAGAGCCTTTTTTTGATTCGTCATTCAGTAAATCCTTTCCTTCAAAGAGAATTCAAAATTCATCACTTGCTGTCCGGCTTGACAATACGGCTTCACTTTACGCATCTTCCACAGATGGTACACCGCTCTTATGGAAAATCATGCATGGAAGCGGCCGATTCATTGTCTTTAATGGCTCCATGCTTGCTGATTCTTCCCAAAGTGCGCTCTTTATTAAGGGCATGCAGCTCATGGTACCGCACTTTATTTATCCTGTGATGAATGCAAAAGTGACCGCTCTGGAAGGATTTCCATTTCCGGTTCCAAAAGGACGCCATGAAATAGGCAATATGACGAATGAAGAGTTTTTTCGGCACACATTCTGGGCGGGTATGCAGCGGCTGGAAGCAAAATTTGATTTAAATTATACGGCTTCATTTGTCGCCTCATTTGAAGATCAACAAACAAAGTTTAATCCGTACGAACTGTCATCCGCTCAAGAAAATGCGATTGTATACGGACGCGAGCTTCTGCGGATGGGCGGTGAGGTTGCAGTGCAGGGCTACAACCATTTGCCGATTGACGGAATGAACAAATCAGATGTGGCCATTTTGCAGCAGGATACCGCTGATCGCATTGCTCATGCATTGCCGGGGTATTCTGTTCGGTCATACATCCCAGTGGAACAAGAAAATCCGTTCTCTCACCTGTCCGTTATTCGGACCGTCTTTCCGGATTTGCGCGCAGTAATGGCGCCGGTTGAGGAAGCTTTTATACAAGATGACGGCCTTGCTGTTCTGCCAAAGACGATCACCGGATTTGATTCAACCGCCTATACGGACTGGCTTGTTTTTAATGAACTCGCTTCTTCCGGATTTTTTTCACACTCGCTTATGCCCCAGTCTTTTCTTTATGAAGACTCTTTTGAGGAATCCTTTCAGGAATTGACAGATTTTCAAAAGCGGCTCAAAAAAGACGTTCCATGGCTGAGAGGATTGACATTGTCGAACGCGGCACGATCGTTATCAAATTATACCAATACCGTCGTTTTTGAAGAAAAAACAGGGCAAGGCGTTGCTTTTCATGTCAATACACTTGTCTTTCCCGCTTATTTTTACTTTTCAACGGATCAGCGGATTACGTCAACTGAAAACTGTGAAGTGACCAAAATCGGAAACAATCTTTATTTAATTCAAGCGGAGGATCTTACATTTAAAATTGGATTGGATGGATGAATATGAGAATTTGTCTGCTCGCTGAAGGCGCCTATCCTTATGTAACCGGCGGTGTATCCAGCTGGATTCAGTCCCTGATGACCCGGATGCCGGAACATGAGTTTATTGTTTTTTCGATTTCAGCAAAGGAAAACAGCGGTGCCAAAAAGCGGTATGAAGCCCCTCCAAATTTACTGGAAGTGCGCGACATTCATCTTGGTGCTTTTCTTTCCGACGATATTGTCTATGGCAAACGCTACAATATTACCGAGGAAGAAAAACAGGCTTTTTTGTCGCTGATTGGCGGAACAGATACAAATTGGCCTCTGCTATTTAACTTATTTGTCAGCGGCAGGATTGATTCGATTTTAAATTTTTTGGCCAGTAAAGACTTTTTTGATATCGTCCAGGCGCTCTGCAAGGAACGCTTCGTTCACGTGCCATTTACTGATATGTTCTGGGCGCTTCGTTCCATGGTGCTGCCTCTCTTTTTATGCATTGATCAGAAAATGCCTGAAGCGGATTTATATCACAGTGTTTCCACCGGGTACGCGGGTGTGCTTGGCGCATTGGCAAAGCATCAGTACAACAAGCCTTTTCTGTTAAGCGAACACGGTATTTATACACGCGAACGGGAAGAAGAAATCATAAAAGCAAATTGGATCAAAGGCTATTTTAAAGACATTTGGATTGACTACTTTTACAACTTGTCAAACTGTGCCTATGAATATTCGGATGAAGTCATCTCCCTTTTTGAGCGGAGCCGCGAGATTCAAATGGAAATTGGCTGTCCCCCTGAAAAAACGTCGGTCATTCCGAATGGGATTGACGTGACCAAGTTTAAGCCGGAAAACCGGATCAAAAAAGAAGGACTTCATATTGGCGCCATTGTCCGCGTCGTGCCGATCAAAGACATTAAATCAATGCTGCAAAGCTTTGCGATTGTCCAAAGGGAATTGCCTGATACGTTTTTTTATATCATTGGCCCATATGATGAAGACGAAGAATATTATGAGGAATGCGTCGATCTGGCCGACAGCCTCGGGCTGAACAACATTCATTTTACCGGTGAAGCTAACGTGATGGAGTATTTAGCTTTTATGGATTTACTCGTTCTGTCGAGCATAAGTGAAGGACAGCCGCTAGTCATTTTGGAAGGTCTGGCGATGGGTATTCCTTAT
The DNA here is from genome assembly GCF_001936625.1 of Domibacillus antri. Lineage (GTDB taxonomy): Bacteria > Bacillota > Bacilli > Bacillales > Domibacillaceae > Domibacillus > Domibacillus antri. The sequence continues at coordinate 28,388 of NZ_MSDU01000007.1, forward strand.
GTCGCAACAGATGTCGGGAGCTGTTCCGAGCTATTGCTCGGACCGAATGATCACTTTGGCCGGGCTGGAAGCGTCGTGCCAGTGATGCATTTTCATTTGCTGGCACGGGAAATCATTGACCTGTCGCGTGACACCGAAAAGAGGACGGAATACGGGCAAAACGGCTTGAGGCGTGTTCGAAGCCTATATACTCTTCCACTTATGATCAGCCGGTATCAATCTCGATATGAAAGGTGGGGGAATACTCATGGCTGGGATCGGATTTCAACTGAAAGCTTTGTATGACCAGTCACATTTTTTCGGACAGCTCCGTGCCTATGGCTATTCCACCATCACCGCCGTTGGTCCGATGTTTTTAACCATCCTGCTAATCACGGCTTCACGCGAATGGCTGCTCTATTTAAAAGCGCCTGCTGATGAAATAAACGTTTTTATGGCGGCAGTGCAATATGCGTTTGTTTTCTCTCAAATCTTCACCGGAGGCTTTTTATTCGTGATTTCACGGTATGTTGCCGATCAGACGTTTATGGAACGGGAAGAAAATGTACTGTCGTCTATGTATGGAACTATTGGCATTACGGTTTTCATTGGCTTTATCGGCGCGGTGCTATTTTATTGGACGTCGCCGCTTCCTCTCTTGTTTAAATTGCTCACGTATTTATTTTTTACTGAGCTGAGCATTATCTGGGTGTTGTCTATGTACGTTTCCGCCTTAAAAGATTATAAAAAAATTGTAAAAAGCTACATGTTAGGAACGCTTATTGCCGCCGTGTGGATTTGGCTTTTGACCGGCGTATTCGGTCAAATGACGGCTGTGACGGTTTTTATCGGTCTTGATATCGGTTTTTTAGTCATTGTGATATTGTTAATGCGCGATATTTTCCATTACTTCCAGCTGAACAATAAGCAGTATTTTCACTTTTTAACCTATATCGAAAAATATCCGTATTTATTTTTCATCGGACTATTTTATTACATTGGCTTATATGGACACAACATGGCCGTCTGGCTCGGAAACCGGCGCATTGTGGTGGAAGAAACATTTGTCATGGCGCCCTATTATGATACACCAGTTTTTTATGCATATTTAAGCGTCTTGCCAGCGCTCATTTTATTTATGGTCACCGTAGAAACAAGTTTTTATCCGGTCTATAAAAAATATTACGGGCGTATTTTAAATGGCTTTCCGCTCCAGGACATTGAAAGTGCCAAACAGGAGATGTACCGTGTGCTGAAGCTGGAAATTCTCTTCCTTGCGCAGGTACAGCTGCTTGTTACATTCGCCTTTTTATTTATCGGCGTCCGTTTTCTCCCGCTTCTCGGTTTGACACAGGATCAGATTGATATCTTTATGATTGTCGTGCTTGGCAGCTGGTTTTTGAGCTTAATGATCACCATTTTTCTTATTTTGCTTTATTTTGATGAAAAGAAAGCGGCGTTTCGTCTGACCGGTGTTTATGCCGTACTCAGCTTCACATTGACTATTATCGCCATGAATGTTTTCAACCAATACGGCGGCGGCATGTTTATCGCCGCGCTCATTAGCGTTTTGATCGGCAGCCGTCTGCTTATTTCCAGATTAAATGAGATTGACTACACGACATTTTGTTCACAGCCGATTATTTACAAAGAATCCAAAACGAAAATTGAATGGCTGCTAAAACGAATCGGCAGCCTGGATTGACAGGAGTGAAGGGCGTGAAAATGCCGCCTTATACAAAAACAGCGATCGCTCTGGGAGTGCTGTTTGTCTTTCTGCTTGTTATGAAAAATGCGGCCGGCACGCAAAATACGGCGCCCGGGCCTCAACAAGTGCAGGAAGCGTCTTCTCCAGTTTTGCCTGAAGAACCAGGAGATGAAGCGCTTGTGGAGGATAAACGTGTTTATGAAGGACATAACGGTAATCAAGTAGAGCATCTCTACATTACTATTTTCGACCAGGACAGTGTTCCTGAAAACGACATTACTTTTTACGAATTGAATGAATCATACAAACAATACAGCAATCTTGATTCAGGTCCAAAACTGGACATTTTATTTCAAACTGGCACAGTGGAAGGACCAGAGAAAAACGGGTTTATAGATGCTGGATCAAGTTCGCCGAATGCGACAATTGAACTCCGGGGCCGTTCGAGCCGTCTTGAAGCGCAAAAATCGTATAAGATCCGCCTTACTGACAACGGCGGCCTCTGGTATGGACAAAATGTGATCAACTTGAACAAACACGCTGATGACCGTACCCGTGTCCGCAACAAGCTGGCGTTCGATTATTTTCAAAAAATCCCAGATTTAATCAGTCTGCGGACGAATTTTGTACAGCTGCATGTCAAAGATTTAACGAATCCGCAAGCCGGCGCTTCATTTGAAGATTATGGACTGTATACACATATTGAACAGCTGAACGAACGGGCGCTCGCGGCTCGAGGACTTAACCCGGACGGTCATCTGTACAAAGCCGAAAACTTTGAATTTTACCGTTATCCGGACAAATTAAAGACTGCGGACGATCCGGCGTATGATAAAAAAATATTTGAATCCGTCTTAAAAATAAACGGAAGTGATGACCATGAAGAACTGTTCAGCATGCTGGATGATGTTAATGATATGTCGAAGCCTTTTGATGCTGTTTTTGACAAATATTTTCATGAAGATAACTATTTAACATGGCTGGCGGTGAACCTTTTATTCGGCAACTACGACACGATGTCCACGAACTATTATTTATACAGCCCATTGAACTCGGAGAAGTGGTATTTTATTCCGTGGGATTTTGATAAAGCGCTGGGCCGTGACGCCGAACGAAGAGATATCCTTCCGGCCTGGCAGCAAGGCATTCAGCGCTATTGGGGGACGGTCCTTCATAAGCGGTACTTGCGCGACCCGCAAAATGCCGCAAAGCTGACGGCCAAAATGGAAGAACTGTCCGCGATTATCAACGAAGAAACAACGAGAGAGATGATTGACCGATATTATCCGGTCGTCAAATCATATGCCTTGCGAAGTCCGGACATAAAATATTTAAACATTGAAGCCGCACAGTTTGCCACATTTTACAACCAGCTTGAAGCGGTTACTACCCGTTATAAAAAGAAATATGAAGAATCACTGCAATATCCGATGCCGATCTTTTTGCATTATGAGCGGAAAAATAACCGGGACGTTTTTTCATGGGAACCGTCGCATGACTTGCAGGGTGATGCACTGACGTATCATTTTCAGCTGAGTAAAGATCCGTCTTTCACATCTGTAATCACAAATGTTGAAAATGCCACAGGGTTTGCGCATAACATACCAGCATTGCCGTCCGGCCGTTATTACTGGCGTGTTCTGATAAAAGACGGAAACGGCCATACGCAGATTCCATTCGATTATTATATGGATAATGACGGTATCTATTATTGGGGAGTGCAGGAAATTATCGCGCCAAAAGGAGCAGGAAAATGAAAAAATTCCGCCATGAGCTGAAATATTACATTACAGAGCATGACTATTTGACGCTCCGTCAAAAGCTGGCTCTCGTCCTGCAGCAGGACCGGCATTCGATTGATCAGCGCGGCTATTTAATCCGGAGCCTCTACTTTGATAATGTATATGACAACGACCTGTTTCAAAAAAATAACGGTATTTTCCGGCGTAAAAAATTCCGGATTCGTATATACAACCATTCGGATCATATCATCAAGCTTGAAAAAAAAAGCCGGCAAGGGGAGCACATTTTAAAAACGTCGGTGTCAATTACCCGGGAAGAATATATGAAACTGCTTGACTGGGATTATGAATTTTTAAAGAAAAAAGAAGATCCTCTTTATCACGAATTTTATCAATATCTGAACCGTGAATATATGCGTCCCCGCGTCATCGTCGATTATATCCGTGAAGCGTATATTGGACACATCAGCAACGTCCGGATTACCTTTGATAAAGAGTTAAGCTTCGTTACAAATTCAATTGATCTATTTGATTTCAGTAACATTTCAGAAGAAGTGCTGACACATCCGCTGATGATTATGGAAGTGAAATTTGATGAATTTCTGCCCGATTACATTCGCCAGCTTATCCAGATTGACGCCCATAACCGGTCAGCCATTTCTAAATACATCTTATGCCGGATGGCGTCTATTCAGTATCACGGCATGTAAAGGGAGGTTGTTTAATTGGATAATGTTACTACATTCAATGATATTTTGAAAAAAAGCTTTTTACGTGAATACATGTTTGGCACGTTATCTGTGGTCGATATTTTACTCAGTCTGCTGACCGCATTTATGGCAGGCGCTTTTATTTACGGGATTTATAAATATACGTATAAAGGTGTCCTGTACAGCCCAAGCTTTAATGCCACACTGCTTGTGATGACCATGATCACATCTCTTGTCATTATGACGATCAGTACAAACGTCGTCTTATCGCTCGGCATGGTAGGCGCGCTGAGTATTGTCCGCTTCCGGACTGCCATAAAAGATCCGCTTGATGTTGTTTTTATGTTCTGGGCCATCGCAGCCGGTATATCAAGCGGCGCAGGTCTTTACTTTTTAACGCTGTTCGGCGCTCTTATCATCGGCGTAGTGATCATCGTTCTATCACGCAAAAAACATACCGATACTGTCTATTTGCTCGTCATTCATTATACTGAGGAAGCGAACGAAGAGGTCAAAAGGGAATTGCAAAAACTGGATTACACGCTCAAATCAAAAATTGTCCGGCAAAATATCGTGGAGATGACCGCTGAAGTCCGGCTGAAAATTGACAATACCGCTTTTATGAATTCCCTCAGCAATGTGGAAGGCGTTCGTGATGTGTCGCTTGTCCAATATAATGGCGATTACGCCGTCTAAAAAAGCTGCCGCGCCGGCAGCTTTTTTATTGATAAGTATCTCCTTTCCGGACGTAGGCAGGAAACTTATTTTTCTCACTTAACTGCCTGCTTTTTTCATCCGTCACCACTGTCAGCACGCGGACGCGTCCCAGCCGCTGTTCTTTCTTAAAATATTTCAGCCATTTTTGCGCCCACTCGCTCTCTTTTATATCCTGCGCATCAAAGCCTTCCCATAAAACACCATCAACGTACGAACGGGACAGGGTTTCATATGTTTCAAATCCTCTGTTTTGTATAACGATCAAATCCGGATGGCGTTTCTTCAGTTCGTCCAGCAGTGCCGCATAGCCGTTTCTCATAGCTTGCTCCACAGCCGGTTCATCGCGAAAATAATAATCAAGATCATCCACCGTATCGAAAAATACACCATCTAATCCGCGCTGCGTCACATATTTCTCCACTTTCCAAAGCAGCGCGTCCCGATAATTCGGTTCGCGAAGATCCATCACATACGTATCCCACTCTTTTATGTAAATCCGATTTCCGCCCGATTCTGCATAATCTGATTCCGCAATGCGCTCCTTCAGCTCCTCATTCCAATTTTCCAGCTGCATAAGGCTCACATATCCAAACAGTTTCACACCGTTTTCTTTCAAATACGCCACATCTTGTTCCGAAAATGCGAGCGATTCGATCACCGCTGCATCCTGTCCGCTTAATTCTGTCAATTTCTCTTCATCCGGCGTTCCGTAAAAAATGTGAAACGATTTGACATCATGAAGCGGACCAAACCAAAACATATTTAACAGCCCTTTCCCAAGAAAAAAAACGAGCACAATAAGAATGATCCATACTAATCGCTTTCTCATGATGCCCGCCTCCATTAAGTCGTTTTATATTTTTTGCTGTAATGACAAAACAATTTCTTTTCCAATCTGAAAATACCATTTTTTCAGCATGTTTTTCAATAAGGTAATATCATTTCACCAATAGATATTTTGGATTTCGGCTAAAGAAAAGGGAAATCTCTTAAAAGGAATGTGGGATCAATCCGATTACATCTTAACTCACAGGATATCCGTTATGTAAAAATAATGAAGAGTAAATTTTTGATGCTTCAATGCTTTGCGTAAGGGGATTTTTGTTTCGGATTTTTCGTTGGATAGAAGTTCTATCTCATCGCTGTACAACTGATAATTATTTCTGTGCTGCATGGCAATGCCCGCTCTTTACAGTGTAGTTGTTGTTCTTTTTTTGTGAATTCATTTTTGTCAAATCAAGTTAAGCATTTAAGCAGAGACGCCGATCCGCTCAAATTTCTGTTTTAAACTGTTGTATACTATGAATAAAAATGTTGCGAGTATTTGGAATGGGGGAAGCAGTGTGAATATAGAGACTATTCTTCATAAAGAATTTACGTATATCAGCGAGCAGCAATGGGGAACTCAGTCTGACTTAGGCATCCAGCCATATATCATCATCGATCAAGATCATCGCATAGTTGGGATGGCAATGAAGGAGGAGATCTCCAAACGAATCGTCCCGGGGATTTACATGATCGAGCAGCTGGCAAATCCGCAGGCAAACTGGGAAAACTACACTGTGATTATTGTGCTGAATCCGAATGGGGACGTAGCAGGATGGGTCCGCCGGGAAGAGCTCTATGCTTTTTTTTATCATCAGTACCGTTCTATTTTGTTCTCTCTTCCTCATGAAGTAACCGTCATTGACCGGCAGTCCCGGATCTTTTTTACCAATCAAAAAGTATTAGCGACACACGGAGTGACTCCTGATCAGGTCATTGGCAAGAACATTCATCAATTTTATCCAAATTCCACCGTAGAAGAGCTGTTAACCTCTTCACAGGAAAAAAACATTGTCAAAATTACAGATGACAAACAAGGGATATTAACGCAAACGAAAGTAATGGATAAGGATGAATGTACAGGAGCGATCCAGGTTTACTGGGAGGCAGAAGAGATAGAGGATGTTGCGATGAATTTGAATCAGTTTGAAAGCATGGCAATGGATCTGAAAGCCATTTTCGAGTCCAGCTATGACGTGATTTATGTTTCAGATGGTCAGGGATTGACCTTAAGGGTGAGCGCTGCCTGTGAGAAGCTATGGGGATATAAAGATGAAGACCTGGTCGGAAAAACGGTATACGAATTGGAGGAAAAAGGCGTATTCAAACCATCTATTACGAGGATGGTTCTCGAAAAAAAGGATAAAGTTCAAGTGATTCAGACGACAAAAACAGGTAGAAGGCTTATGGTGATCGGTACACCCATCAAGGATAATGAAGGAAATATTGTCCGTGTCGTTAATGCATCCAGAGATATTACCGGAGAAAGCCAATTAAAATCTGAATTGGATGATATGAAGCTGCTGGTGGAAGGATATAAGCAGGAATTGGATCAATTGAGACAGATGACACAAGAAAGCGATTCTCTTGTTTTTAAGAGTGAAAAGATGAAATCCATCACGACACTGGCCCGAAAGGTTGCGGAAGTGGATTCGACAATCCTGATTCAGGGAGAATCCGGAGTCGGAAAAGAAGTCATTTCTTCTTACATTCATCAACATAGCGATCGGAAAAATAAACCATTTATTAAGGTGAATTGTGGAGCGATTCCCGAAAACCTGCTTGAATCAGAGCTGTTTGGGTATGAAAAAGGGGCCTTTACTGGAGCTTCGAAACATGGCAAGCCGGGCTTATTTGAGTTAGCTCATGAAGGGACGCTCTTTTTGGATGAAATCGGGGAAGTGCCTCTGCCGCTTCAAGTGAAATTATTGCGGGTTCTGCAAGAAGGAGAAGTGGTCAGAATTGGCGGAACAAAACCGGTAAAAACGAATGTCCGGATCATTACGGCTACCAATCGCGATTTACAGGAAGAGACCCGTCTGGGGCATTTTCGTGAAGACTTGTATTATCGTTTAAATGTCGTACCTCTTTTTATTCATCCATTACGTGAACGAAAAGAAGATATCCTGCCGCTTGCGCTCTTTTTTATTCAAAAATTCAATCATAAATATAAGCGGGATAAGACATGTTCACATGAAGTTTTAGAGGTGCTTCAAGAGTATTCGTGGCCGGGAAACGTGAGGGAACTGCAAAATATTATTGAACGTTTAATTGTGACGATCGACCAGCCGGTGATCGAGGTGGATCATCTCCCTGAAGGCTTTGCCGTTTCAAAACAATCTCCATCAATTTATGTGAGTGATATTATGCCAATGAAAGAGGCGGTTGAATTAGTAGAAAAGCAGTTGTTAACGCTTGCTAAACAAAAGTTCCAAACGACTGTGAAAATGGCTGAAGTTCTCGGCGTTAACCAATCTACTATAAGCAGGAAAATAAGCAAAATGAAATTGTTATAAATCTATGCATATTCGCATAATGTTTATGTGGATATGCATAGTATATAAAAATGTACTGTATACGCTTTTAATTTAGTCTATTTTGTGAATATTTCGAACCAGTACTATGCATCAATGCATAGTACTGGTTTTTTTTCTAGCCAAATAGAACGAAATTTTAATGCGCCAAGGGGGCGGTGTCTATTTAAATAGCGTTTATTTTCCTTTTTTATCGAGTTGGCACAAAACTTGCTTATGTGTAAGTGTGGGGAATTTTAAAAAAGAAAAGGAGGGAATGTATGGGTACCCCCGATACGTTGAAAGCAGCGGCTATTCAAATGAGCTGTATTCTTGGCAACAAAGAAGCGAATCTTCAAAAAGCCGAATCGTTAATCTTAAAGGCTGTTAAAAAGGGGGCAAAGCTTGTTGTTGTTCCTGAATTGTTCAGTACAGGATACCGCGTAGAAGAGCAAGATGTAGCACTCGCTGAAGTGATTCCAGACGAGACGGCGGATTGGTTTTGCCGGATTGCTCGTGAACATCAGATTTATTTAATCGGGGCTATTCTGGAAAAAAGCGTTGTGAACGGCAATATTTATGACACAGCGGTTGCGGCTGGACCGGAAGGCTTAATCGGCAGCTATCGGAAGATCCATCTTTGGGATGCGGAAAATACCCGTTTCACAAAAGGGGAGGATTATCCGGTCTTTGATTTAGGTTTTGCCCGTTTAGGCATGCAAATTTGCTATGAAGTCGGGTTTCCGGAAGGGGCGCGTATCCTTGCCATGCAGGGAGCAGATATTGTAGTGTATCCTTCGGCGTTCGGCAAAGCGAGACTGTATGCATGGGATATTGCGACCCGCGCAAGAGCACTTGAAAACGGTTTATATGTCATTGCCTCAAATCTTACCGGGACGGAAAAAGAGGAAACAACGTTTGGCGGGACGAGCCGGATTATCAATCCAATGGGGACCGTCCTGGCAGAAGCAGGACAGGATGAAGAAGTCATTGTGTCGGAAATTGATCTTTCTTTCGTGACAAAACAGCGCCGGACGATTCCATATTTACGGGATTGGAACAAAAGCGCCATTATAAAGGGATTTCTGGAGTAATCTTAAAACACGGTTAAACATGAAGGGGGGCTTTTCAATGTCGAAAAAAGGTAGAAATACGTTAATTTCACCGGATATTGTTCCAGTAAAAAATAGCAGTCGGGTTATCAGTGGTTTTGGATTCTTTAATATATGGGTGGGAATGGCGGTTATTATTGCCACTTTCCAAATTGGCGGTAATGGAATTGATTCTATGTCTCTATGGGAAGTGGCTTCGGCTATTTTAATTGCGAATTTAGTTATTGCTCTTATTGCCAGTCTTAGCGGGGATATCGGAATTGAACACGGCTTGTCTTTTGCGGCCTATTTACGGGCGCCTTTTGGAACGATTGGCGTACACTTGCCTGCCGTGAGCCGCGGGATCGTAGCTGCTATATGGTTTGGTATTCAAACGTACTTAGGAGCTATTGCGTTGAACGCCTTAGTTGCCCAGATGACAGGCTTTGATTCCTGGCTGACCTGGTACTTTATCTTTGCGGCTGTTCAAATCATTAATACAGCGATGGGAATTAAAGCGATTGACCGATTAGCTGTCGTGGCTGCACCATCTATTATTATTATTTCTTTCTGGATCTTATTTAAAATGATGGGAATGGCTGAGGAAAAAGGAATTGATATAGCTGCTTATGAAGGGACAGCTCAGACAACAAGCTGGTTTCTGATTATGGTCGTCAATATGGGCTTTTGGTCCGCACTGGCTGTTGATATTCCAAATCTCACCCGCTATGTAAAGGCGCCGATGGGAGAACGAAATTGGTTTAAGAGAAACTGGAATAGCTTTTGGCCGCATGTAACAGCTCTTCCGCTTGTGCAGACATTTATGGGTATCATTGGGGCTGTCAGTATATTGGGGGCTAATAACTGGAATCCGATCGAAGTTATACAGGGAACAGCAAGCGGCTGGTCTTATGTCGTTCTTCTCATCATGGTCGTATTAGCTCAATGGTCTACGAATACTGCAGCCAATCTTATTCCGGCCGCTTTAACATTTGTTAATGCCGGGGCGGGAATTAAAATGCCGATGGTGACGGGTATTGTTTTAGCAGGCGTTATCGGAACGATTGTTCAGCCATGGGCGATCTTGGATCAATTATTTGTTTATCTTGGCTATTACGGTGCTATTTTATCGGCAGTAGCTGGCATTATCATATGCGATTACTATGTTATTCGTAAAAGACGATTGAATGTTCATGATTTATACAGCGAAACCGGCCAATTTCAATACGATAAAGGTTGGAATCTGGCAGGACTGATCGCCTGGGTAATCGGCGGCGGCTCAGCGCTCTATTTCATCGAATATATGTATCTTGTCGGATTCCCGCTTGGTTTTATTTCGTACTATCTGTTAATGAAATTCTGGTATTTAAAGAAACATAAGCAGGCGGAAGTAGAATCAAATTATTCTGATGAGTTTTTAGGCACCACTGTAGGGCGCGATTGGGATGTTATGAATGAAGAATCCACTACTTCTCCGGACCCTGTAGCGGCGGAATCGTGAAGAAAAGTATGGAACCGATTTCTGTTTTCAAAACAATCTAAATAATTTAATATTAAGAAAAGGAGTCGTGATGAATAATGACGAAAAAGAAAGAAATTTTGGTTGCTTATGGTGTAGACGTGGATGCTGTAGCCGGCTGGCTCGGTTCTTACGGCGGTGAAGATTCTCCTGATGATATTTCACGTGGATTGTTTGCGGGTGAAGTCGGTACACCGCGTTTATTAAAGCTGTTCGAAAAATATAATTTAAAAACAACTTGGTTTATTCCAGGGCACTCCATTGAAACGTTCCCGGAGCAAACGAAAATGGTCGTTGATGCCGGACATGAAATTGGAATCCATGGTTATTCGCACGAAAATCCGATTGCCATGACGCCTCATCAAGAGGAAACGGTTCTCTTAAAAACGATTGATTTAGTTGAAAAAGTTTCAGGCAAGCGTCCAACTGGTTATGTAGCGCCGTGGTGGGAATTTTCCACAGTAACGAATGAACTTCTTTTAAAGCATGGAATTAAATACGATCACAGCTTAATGCATAACGATTTTAGTCCATATTATGTACGGGTTGGCGACAGCTGGACAAATATTGATTATGAAAAGAGTGCCGAAGAGTGGATGAAGCCGCTTGTCAGAGGAGAAGAAACGGATCTAATTGAGATTCCGGCTAACTGGTATTTGGATGATCTTCCGCCAATGATGTTTATTAAAAAATCCCCGAACAGCCACGGTTTCGTGAATCCGCGTGATATTGAGCAAATGTGGAAAGACCAATTTGATTGGGTATATCGTGAAAACGATTATGCAGTCTTTACAATGACCATTCATCCAGATGTAAGCGGACGGCCGCAAGTACTGCTTATGCATGAGCGCCTGATTGAGTACATTAACAGCCATGAGGGAGTACGCTGGGTAACGTTTGATGAGATTGCGGACGACTATAAAAATCGTTCTCCGAGAAAATAAAGATTGTCAAATATAAATTGAAAAAAGAAAGGATGGCTGGTTTTTCATAAGAACCAGCCCCCTTTTGTTATTTTAACGGAAAGAGAGGGTTAATAATGTGCGTTTTATGTAATGGATCCGTGCTGCAAGTGCATTGGACAGATCGAAAGAATAAGAATGAGAGCCAGTCTACCATTCAAACAGCTGGCGAGACGCAGCGTTCCCGCATTAGGGAAAGGCATTTGCGAATCCGTCAGAGCAATAAAATATTAGCTGTCTATGGCTTGAAACTGAGTGACTGGACAGGAAGCAAGTACATCTTGGCTGATAAAAAAGGACGTTCGGAAATTGTTCAGGATTTAGGCGCGCTATGGACGGTTGCAGAAAAGCTTCTGGGAAAACCAATTGATCCGTTAGACCCTTATTTAATAAAAGTTTTACGTCCGGAACAAGCCGGGTCTGAAGGGGGAGAATAAATGAGTAAAAAACGCAAGATCACGATTATTACAGGGTTTCTTGGCAGCGGTAAAACAACGCTCCTTACGAACTTGCTGAAAGACCCGTCTTTAAAAAATACAGCTGTACTCGTGAATGAATTCGGAAGAGTAGGGCTCGACCATCATCTTTTGCGCAGAGTGGATGAAAGAACACTCCTTTTAGGGGGAGGCTGTCTCTGCTGTACCGTAAGGGAAGATCTGGTAAACTCACTGCGCGAGCTTCTGGATCATGATCATAGAGGTGATATTGAACCGCTGGATCGAATTATTATTGAAACGAGCGGATTGGCTGACCCTGCACCGATTTTATTTACTGTACTGACTGATACCGTTTTGCAGCATCACTTTGAAATCGACCAGGTGATTGTTACGATCGATGCCGTGAACGGCCAGCTTCATCTTGACCGCCAGCCCGAGTCGATGAAACAAGCAGCCGTAGCGGATAAAATGATCATAACCAAAACGGATATTGCTTCAAAAGAGGAAACGGAACAGTTAGTTTCCAGGCTGCGTTTAATTAATCCTTCCGCTGACATAATCGAATCCGTATATGGTGATGTGGATTCCGTTGAGCTGTTTGCCCCAAATGAAAAAGTAAACCATAACGTTTCTGGTTCCTTTGATACATCTGTAAAAGGGCATCATGCCTCTAATACTCAAACTATTTCTCTTACATTCGATCAGCCGCTGGACTGGAGTGCCTTTGGCTTATGGCTCAGTATGCTGCTGCATGCACGGGGCCAGGATGTACTTCGGGTGAAAGGGATGATTGATGTTGGGGATAGAGGACCGGTTCTACTGAATGGCGTACAGCACATTATCCACCCGCCGGAACACCTGGATGAGTGGCCGGACGAAGACAAACGTTCTCACGTTGTCTTTATTATGCGTTCCATTGAATCGGAACAAATTCTATTGTCTCTTCATGCGTTTCAAGATATTCTAGGTTCAAGGGCTTCGATCAGAGAAAAGATGGAAGTACATTAATATTTTAGAAACAGGGAGATGGAACCATTGGGAATTTTCAGGAAAAAAAGAAAGATGATAAGCGGGAGTTTTGGAAATAAAATCGCTTTTATTACGATGGTCTTTATTATTGCAACGGTGTGCATTCTTTCTGCTTTTACGTACAGTGCCCAAAAGGAAGCGGTCATGGAACAGATGAATGCGGAAGCAGATAATACGGTGGATCAATTAGTATCTGATTTTAACTCGTATGATCAAACAGTGGAGATTTTAAAAGAAAGCCTGCAAAAAAATTATTTAATGCTGGCCAAGTCTGTGAGGGAGATCCTTGCGGGTCGTGACACTTACACAATTGAAGAGCTTTCTGCGCTTGCCGATAAGATCGGTGTATCGGAAGTCAATGTCATGAATGATAAAGGAATTATGCAATTTAGCAGCAACCCCGACCTGATCGGCTATGAATATGATTCGTTCGAACAATCGGAACCTTTTATGGAAGCTATCACAAATAAAAACTTTGAACTGGCACAGGAGCCGTCTATCCGCGGGGCCGATAACAAAATGTTTATGTATATCGGTGTTGCCCGTCAGGATCGTAATGGAATGTTTCAATTAGGAATGGAGCCGGTTGAGTATCAGCAAGTGGTCGAATCTATAAATCTTCAAGATGAAATAGAGAAAAATTCGTTCGCCAAAACAGGGTTTGCCTTTATTGTAAATCCACAAGGGGAAATTATTGCCCACCCGGAACAGGACTTTATAGGGAAAGCCATACAGGAGCTTTCTTTTGGGAGTTTGATATCCCCTGAAGAAGAGGGGAATTTCTCCTATGAAGAAAATGGGGAAACGAAGTATATGGCATTCAAACGAACATCTGACGGACATATTATGATGGCCTCTGTTGAAGTGGAGGACTATTTGAATACGCTGCATAGCCTAATGTTTAAACTGATCGCGTGCGGTATTATTATTATTATTTTATCCATTTTATTTATGCTATATTATTCGAAAAAAAATATTACAAAGCCGATGAATGAAATACAAGGAGCGATGGAGGAAATTGCTTCGGGCAATTTAACAAAAACGTACACGTCAACACGAAATGATGAAATCGGCCGGATGTTTCATCATGTGAATGAAATGTCTATTAGTCTTAAGGATCTGGTCGGGAAAATCTCAAGTAATTCAGAACAGGTTGCTGCTTCAGCGGAAGAATTAGCCGCAAGCTCTGAACAAACAGGAAAAGCAACCGAACAAATTGCATTGATTGTTCAAGAGGTTGCAGCAGGCGCTGATAAACAGATGAAAAGCGTGGAGGACAGTTCAAGAATTATTTCTGAGCTGGCAGTGGGCATCCAGCATATTACCGACAGCGCTCAGCATGTGACCGCTGCGGCGTCTCATACTTCTGAAAGAGCGGAAGAAGGGACCCGAAATATTCAACAGGCAATTAACCAAATGCATGCCATCAGTGCTACGTTCGGCAGCCTGTCAGAAACGGTTAAAAATTTAGGGGAGCGTTCCAGCGAAATCAGCCAGATCGTTCAGGTCATCACAGATATTTCTTCACAAACGAATCTGTTGGCTTTAAATGCAGCCATCGAAGCGGCAAGAGCGGGAGAGCAGGGGAAAGGATTTGCTGTTGTGGCAGATGAAGTGCGAAAACTGGCAGAACAATCCTCCAATTCCGCACAGAAGATTGCTCAGTTAATTGCCGCAATTCAGGAAGAAACAAATAAAACTGTCATGTCAATGGATCTTGCCGCGAAAGAAGTGGCAGAAGGAATTGGCATTGTGGATTTGTCGGGTGAGTCTTTTGGAAAAATCCATTATTCCGTTAACGAAGTGGCCAGTCAAATTGAGCAGGTATCATCTTCTGTTCAGCAAATTTCAGCTGCGGCTGAAAAGGTTGTTCATTCAATCAACGTGATTGCTGAAGTGGCGGAAACGGCGGCTGACGGAACACAAAATGTATCTGCGGCTACGGAAGAACAGCTCGCATCTATGGAAGAAATTTCAGCGGCTGCTGCGTCGCTCACGCATAGAGCCGAAGAATTACAGCACGCTATTGGGAAATTTAATGTCTAATCGACTGTAGTACAAAGTTTTATAAAAAGCGAATTGGATGTAGATCCGGTTCGCTTTTTTGTAGTGGGATTTCAAAAGAAGAATAGAAAAAAACTTGAAATATACGGCTGATCCTTTTAAGAGGGAAGACAGCACAAAAATGCAAAAATGTTGCTTTTACAGGGTAGGGGTTACAGAATAGGCACGAGGGCATTTTCTTGATAAAATGGAATGGCAAGGGGTTGAGAATTGTTCAGAAGGGGGCCGAAGAAATGAAAGCGGTTTTATTACATGGGACAGGCGGGCCGGAAAAGGTGCAGTATACAGATGTGGAACGGCCGGTTCCAGGAATTGGTGAAGTGCTTGTACGTTTGAAAAATGCATCATTAAACAGACGGGATCTGTTTATTACATACGGGTTGTATCCAGGAATGAAACTGCCGTCCATTTTAGGGGCGGACGGTGCAGGTATAGTCTATGCGGCTGGTGAAAATGTGGAGGGCTTGAGTGAAGGGGATGAAGTTGTCATCAATCCGGGGATGAATTGGGGATCTAATTTAAACTGCAGCGCACCGGACTTTCATGTTTTAGGAATGCCTGCCGATGGCACATATGCGGAATACGTGAAAGTTCCGGCTGAAAGTGTGTACAGGAAACCGGCATATTTAACATGGTCGGAAGCAGCGGCCATCCCTCTGTCCGCCCTAACGGCGTACCGGGCGATCATTACGCGCGGTGAACTGGCGGAAGGTGATACCGTTTTTATACCGGGCATCGGCGGCGGTGTTGCGTTATTTGCTTTACAGATTGCCGCTGCGAGAGGCGCGCGCGTATTTGTTTCATCCAGCAGTGATGAGAAGATTGCGCGGGCGAAAGAAATGGGTGCGGCGGGAGGCATTAACTATCGGTCGGATCAATGGGTGCAGGAACTGAATAAGGAAATGGGCGGCGCGGATGTAATCATTGATGGTGTAGGCGGCGCAGCATTTAAAGATTTTGTTTTTTTAGCGAAACCGGGCGGGAAATTGGTGAGTTTCGGTGCAACAGCAGGTCCTGTACCTGAATTTGTGCTGCCGCGCGTGTTCTTTAAACAGCTCGATATACGGGGAACGACGATGGGCAGCCCGGAGGAATTTGCGGACATGCTGCAATTTTTTGAGCAGCACGAAATTCGTCCGGTGATCGACAAACAGTTTTCGCTTAAAGACGCCGTTTCAGCGCTGAAGTATATGGAAGAAAACCGGGCGTTTGGAAAAATCGTACTGGATATTTCATAAGAAAAAACCCGTCTGCCTATTGGAGAGCAGATGGGTTTTCGTTGTAAACATATAATGTTGGCTCATTCAAATCATCTATAATGAACGCATCTTTTTTCACTTTTCGCAGCTGTTTGTACATAGAAAAATCACCGGCTGCCCCGCCAATTAAAAAGGCAGAAACAATCATCAAAACCGCACTGTTCATCCAGATTCCGATGACAAATGGAAGCATGCCCGTTATCCAAAACGGCAGTAGCAATGCTTTTTTCATTGCGCGGTTCTCCAGCACCTTTTTCGTGCCTGCATAAGCAATGCCAAGCTCCCGGTTTAGGCCGTACACAAGATCACTCCACCTGCATTTCCCCCAGATCATGAAGCCGATTAAATGAAAGATCTCATGCAAAACGATCAGTAAAATGTATAAAACCACCCATAAAAAAAAGCCCAGGAATGAAAGGTCAAAACCGCTTTCCGTATGGATGAACAGCATCAATAATACACCAATGATAATCGCTGCGACTGTAATGAGGAATGCTTGAATGTGGATTTTTTTCATATTAAAAGTAATAATCTGATCCGGTTCACGCGGTAAATCCATGAGGTCACTTCCTTTTCTTTAAAGAGTTCGGGCCGTATGTTCATCGAATACGTTCCTTTCGTTTTTTTGTGTACCAGCTGTGCAGTGTCATGCCGGTCATAATAAGAACGATTCCTGACAGGGCAATCGGACCTGGGAATAAAGCGCCGAGCAGAAGCACTTCTCCTATCATGGTAAACAAAACCTGCGCGGACTGTGTTGCTTCGACGGAGGCGAGTTTTCCTTCATGTCCACGCGCTCGGTCGGTTGCGATGAAAAACAATGTCGTCGCAATGACACCGGAAGAAACGGCGACAATCAATGTCTGTGTCAGCTGGCTTGCCGATGGTGCACCGTCAATAGCGAAGCCGGCAATGCTGATCATCATCCAGAATGGCGGGCTGGCAATGGTCATGCCGAGAATACGTGTAAATGTGTCGAGCCGGCCGCCGCACAGCTCCATCATTTTCCGGTTGCCGAGCGGATAGGCGAATGCCGCAATGAAGACAGGCACAACGCCCGCTGCGAGTGTTGATATGGTAATACCATCTGCTTTTTCACATTGAATCAGGGCGATACCTGCTAAAATGACACATGAAATCGCCAATGCGCCGAACGGTATTTTTCGCCGGACTTTTTTCCCGTTGATCAAGTCCGAGAAAAGCGGTGTCAAGAGAACACCGGCAACGATGGTCAGCTGCCATGTGCCGGCGACAAGCCAGCCGGGACCGGACGACGCTGCATATGTAAGCGGTGCATAAATAAAACGAATCCGAAGAAGCTCCAGATGACCCAAGAGAGCGGGTTTCTCTTCATTTCAGTGAATAAATCTTTCATTTTGCCGCGCATGGCGACAATGATGATGAAAAAGGGGAGCATAAATAAAAAACGAAGTGATGCACTCCACATCCAGCTGCCGCCGGACAATTTCATCGAGCGGTTTAAAATGAATGTCACCGCAAAAAAGACAGATGCCAGCAGTCCAATACCTATTTCTTTCATATTGAAAAACCCCCTGTATATTCCATTAAAACATAAAATGCGGATTACTTGTTCAGGAAATAACAGAAATGGTTATGTTCAGAGAGGAAGTCACATATTCAACCGGATTCCGTCACGTTTAAATGACGTTGCTTACAAAATAGTGTATGTTAAAATCATATTATACGTACATATTTTGGAGGGATTGAAATGAAAGCAATCGTTCATGAAGGAACAGCGGGTTTAACAGGTGTTGCATTTCGGGATATGGATGAAGTACAGCCATCTGCAGGAGAAGTGCGGGTGAAGTTAAAAACAGCGGGACTGAATCACCGTGACTTATTTGTCCTGCACCGACATAAAGAAAACGAGCCGCCGCTCATTATCGGTTCAGACGGAGCGGGAATTGTGGATGCAGTCGGCGAAGGTGTTACGTCTGTCCAATTAGGCGATGAAGTCATTATTAATCCCGGTCTCGGCTGGCAAAAAAACAGTGATGCGCCGCCGTCAGGATTTGAAATTGTCGGCTTGCCGTTCCATGGCACATTTGCGGAGTCGATCGTGGTTCCTGCAGAAAACGCTGTCAAAAAACCGTCATATCTGTCGTGGGAAGAAGCGGGTGTCCTGTCACTGGCAGCACTGACCGCTTACCGTGCTCTTTTTACACGGGGAAAAGTAAAAGAAGGCATGCACGTCCTGATTCCGGGCATCGGCAGCGGTGTAGCCACATTTTTGCTTCAATTTGCCAAAGCCGCTGGGGCTGCTGTTTACGTCACCTCCCGTTCGGAAGAAAAACGCCGCAAGGCACTAGAACTTGGTGCGGACAAAGCCATTGATTCTGAAGGCGATTGGTCTGAAGCGCTTGACGGTCAAAAGATGGACCTCGTTATCGAATGTGTTGGGGCAGCGACATTTAACAAATCGCTCGACCGGCTGAAAACGGGCGGCACGATCGTTACATTTGGAGCATCCGCCGGCGACGAAGTAACAATTAACCTGCGCACATTCTTTTATGGTCAGTTTACTATGTATGGGTCCACATTGGGCAGCGGTGAAGAACTGGCTGAAATGATACAGTTCATCGAACAGCACAACATACGCCCTGTGATCGATCATGTGTATAAGTTCGATCAATTTGAACAGGCGTTTACACGCATGGATAAAGCGGAACAGCTCGGGAAAATCGCCTTTTCCATTGAATAAAACACTTTCGTGTGATAAAACTACTGATAAGATCAAATTAAATAGAATCACCGCTGGGGGTGCTCGTAATGGAGCTGAGAGAGGCGATCTGCCTTAACCCTTATAACTTGAACCGGATAATGCCGGCGTAGGGAAGAGGTGTTTTGAATCGTTGTAACATTCTTTTATAACGTCATCACAGCCGCTTCTTCCTTGTGAAGAGACGGCTTTTCTACGTTTCAGAAAGGAAAGGACAATGAAATTTAGTCAACGTCTTCATGAAAAATTAAAACCTGTATGGCGGCAAAATCACAACCATCCTTTTGTGAAAGGGATGGCGGACGGAAGCCTGGAACCGGAAAAATTCCGTTTTTACATGGTGCAGGATTATTTATATTTAATTCAATATGCAAAAGTGTTCGCACTCGGGGCAGTGAAAGCGGATGATCTTGAGACAATGGGGAAATTCGCCGCGCTGTTAGACGGAACATTGAATGAAGAAATGGCGCTTCACCGGCAGTATGCGGCCCGTTTTGGCATTTCAGAGGAGGAATTGGAAGCAGCGAAACCATCGCCAATCACCATTGCCTATACACATTACATGCTTCATGCGGCGCAAAATGGCACGCTTGCAGACGTGATCGCGGCTGTCCTGCCATGTGCGTGGAGCTACTGGGAAATCGGCAAAGAACTGCACGCCATCCCGGGTGCAGCTGACCATGAGCTTTACGGCGAATGGATCAATATGTACGCGTCGGAAGAGTTTGGCCAAATGGCGCAATGGTGCATCGATCTTCTCGATCAGCATACGGCTGGGAAATCAAAAGCTGAGCTCGATAAATTAGAAGAAATCTTCTTAAACACCACCCGTTTTGAATACATGTTCTGGGACATGGCCTATAACGGAGAAATGTGGCCCGGCCATGCGTAAACCGGCACTCGAATTCCGGGATGTGTCGTTTTCATACGGCGGTAAAAAGCCGGTGCTCGACCGTCTTAACATGACCATTTACGACCGCGAATTCATCACGATTGTCGGGGCAAGCGGCTCAGGAAAAAGTACGATGTTCCGTCTCATCACCGGGCTTGAAATTCAAAGCGGGGGCTCGATCTTGATCAACGGTGAAACCCACGAAAACCGCCACGGTAAAGTCGGGTACATGCCGCAGCAGGATTTGCTTATGCCATGGCGGACCGTGATGGACAATGCCACCTTGCCGCTGGAACTCGGCGGTGTCAGTAAAAAAGAAGCGAAAAATCGTATATTGCCGCTTTTGGACGAATTTGGGCTGAGCGGTGTTGAAAACAAATATCCCGCTGAATTATCCGGCGGCATGAAGCAGCGCGTGTCGTTTTTACGATCTGTTTTAACCGGCTCCAATGTGCTGCTTTTGGATGAACCATTCAGCGCACTTGATGCAATTACACGGCTGTCGATGCAGGAATGGCTTCTTGACCAATGGGAAAAGCGTGAAAAAACGATTTTATTCATTACGCATGACGTGAACGAGGCACTTTTTTTATCGGACCGCATTTTTGTGTTCCAAGATACACCTGTACACACTTTACAGGAAGTCGTTGTCCCGCTGGGCCGGCCGCGCTCGCTTCGTAACCTGAATGATCCCGCAGTCCTTCGCTGGAAAGATGAACTGATCGAACAGCTTCGAAGCGGGGTGCCGCTATGAAAAACTATCTCCCGGCTGCCGGTCTTGTCGTCGTCCTTCTGCTCATTTGGGAATTTACCGCGCGTTCGATTGATTTACTCTTTATTTTGCCGACGCCTTCAGGTGTGGCATGGAAGGTATGGGAACTTCGTGAAGTGCTTGTATTTGAACACTTGCCGTCGACGCTGTCCATTATATTAATCGGCCTTTTTATTTCGATCGTACTTGGTGTGGGCCTTGCTGTCTGGATGAACATGAGCAAAACCGCCGAGAGGGCCTTTTACCCGATTATCATTTCATCGCAAATGATTCCGACGATTGCGCTCGCGCCGATTTTTATTATGTGGTTCGGTTATTCAATCTGGAGCAAGGTGGTTGTCACGGTGCTGATTACGTTTTTTCCGATTACGGTCAGCACGTTCGACGGGCTGAAATCAAGCAGCAAAGAATTAAGAGAACTGCTCCTCACAATGGGCGCAGGGAAAAAAGACATTTTCTTTAAACTGCAGGTCCCATCTGCGAAGCCGTATTTTTATTCAGGATTGAAGGTAGCGGTCACGCTCAGTGTCATTGGGGCGGCGATCGGTGAATGGCTCGGCTCCCAGGCTGGTCTCGGTTATTTCAGCCGGCGCATGATGACGCAGTTTGACGGAGCGGCCGTATTTGCGCCGATTGTCCTTTTGTCCGCAGTAGGAATTGTGTTATTTGTTATTGTAAAAGTGCTTGAACATAAATCATTAAAATGGAGGAAAACAGAATGAAAAAATGGATGAAGCCGGCAGCAGGTATTATGGCTGCTATGATGTTAGCGGCCTGCGGATCTGGAGCAGAAGAAGAAACGGACACAGCCAGTGAAGGGGAACGAGAGCTGAAAGACGTCAGCATTATGCTCGACTGGTATCCGAATGCGGTACACAGCTTTTTATATGTGGCGGAAGAAAAAGGCTATTTTGAAGAAGAAGGCATTGATCTTGATATTCAATTTCCGGCGAACCCGACCGATCCGATTAATTTAGCGGCATCCGGACAGGTGACACTCGGCATTACATACCAACCGGACGTCATTGTCGCACGGACAGAGCAGGGCGTCGGTGTAAAATCGGTCGGCGCGATTGTGCGTGAGCCTTTGAATCGTGTTGTATCTCTGGAGGAAAGCAATATCAAATCACCGAAAGATCTTGAAGGAAAGACAGTCGGCTACACAGGTATTCCATTAAATGAGTCGATCGTGAAGACGATGGTGGAAGAGGATGGCGGTGATCCATCGAAAGTGGAATTGATCGATATCGGTTTTGAATTGAATTCCACACTTGTCAGCAAAAAAGCGGACGCAGTGGTTGGCGCGTACATTAACCATGAAGTGCCGATGCTTGAATTTGAAGGCTACAAAACATCCAATTTTGATTTAACGGATTACGGTGTGCCGTCGTTTTATGAGCTGGTCGCTGTCACAAGCGACAAGACGCTGGAGGAAGAACCGGAATTGATCGAAGCGTTCTGGCGTGCGGCGGAAAAAGGGTTTAACGACATGGAAGCAAACCCGGATGAAGCATTGGATATTTTAATGGCGAATCAAGACGAAGCCAACTTCCCTCTTGAAGAAAAAGTGGAGAAAGAAAGCATGTCGATTTTACTGCCGCTGATGGCATCTGATCAAGGGTTCGGCTACCAGGAAGAGCAGCCATGGGTGGAGACAGCGGAATGGATGAAAGAAACCGGATTAATTGAAAAAGATCCGAATGTGGAAGAATTATTCGTGAATATGCCTGAATAAACTCTTTTTTCCGAATGATTTGTTTTGTATAATTAAAATTGTCCGAAATTTTCTGGTGAGAGGGATGGCAAAATGGAACAGATTTATACAGGTAAAACGAAAGATGTATTTAAATTGGAGGATGGCAATTTCCTTCTTAAATTTAAAGATGATGTAACGGGGGAAAACGGCGTATTTGATCCGGGTGCGAACACAGTCGGCCTTACCATTGAAGGAGCCGGTCAGGCCGGTCTTCGTTTAACAAAATTCTTTTTTGAAAAGCTTCAAGAACAAGGCATTGACACGCATTATGTGGATGCAAATATTGACGAAGCAACGATGACAGTGAAACCTGCCAACGTGTTCGGTAAAGGGCTTGAAGTGATTTGCCGTTACCGTGCTGTCGGCAGCTTCCTGCGCCGTTACGGTGCTTACGCGGAAGAAGGTCAGCCGCTCGATGCATTCGTTGAAGTCACGATTAAAGATGACGATCGCGAAGATCCGCCAATTACAAGTGATGCGCTCGATATGCTCGGTATTTTGACGAAAGAGGAGTATGCTGTATTAAAAGAGCAGACGCAAAAAATCGGTGCGGTTGTGAAAGAAGAACTGGCGAAAAAAGGGCTGGATTTATACGATATTAAATTTGAATTTGGCCGTGAACAGGCGACAGGCAATATCATTTTGATCGATGAAATTTCCGGTGGCAACATGCGCGCGTACAAAGATGGCGAGTACATTGAACCGCTTAAACTTGAGCAGTTAATGCTTGCAGGGGAATAAGTAACAAACTGCCCGAAAAAACGGACTTTTCGGGTAGTTTTTTCATTTTTCATGTAAAATAGAAGAAAGTGAGATAAAAATGAAGGAGGAAAATATATATTGTTAACAAATGATTTGGATTTTCGTCTTGAACCAAGACTGCTTGAGTTATACGAAGAACATAAACAGCGTTCGGCAAAAATTGACTGGGGTTACCATGAATTCTTACCGTGGGATAAAGCACAGGATTTCCGCCGCGTACCATGGGACCCAAGCCAGGTAACGCTGCCATCCAGTGTAGTTACAGCCATTGAAACCGCTCTCTTGACGGAAGTGAACCTGCCTTGGTTTACATCGCACCTGGCCCAGACATTTAAAGGGTCACTGACGGTGATTCAAGACTTCGTTCATACGTGGACAGCGGAAGAGGACCAGCACTCGAATTTGCTCGAAACGTATTTACTTATTACGCGCAGTGTAAACCCGAGCCGTCTTCACGAACTTCACAAGATGACGGTTGAAAACGGCTGGAGCCCGGATTTCCATACACCGTTTGAAACGATGGTGTATACATCCATGCAGGAACTTGCCACGATGGTTTTCTATAACAATGTCGCAAAAGAAGCGAACAAGCATGATCCTGACCTGGGTAAAATTTTGCGCCGGCTGGCCAAAGATGAAACGCTTCATTACGCGTTTTACCGTGATGTTATTAAGTTCCATCTGCAGCTTGAGCCGAACTACTGTTATCACTTAGGACACGTCATCAAAAACTTCCAGATGCCGGGCGCGGTTATGCCGGATTTTGAAGACCGGATGGCGATTATCGCCAAAGAAGCAAACTACGGCCCGCTTGAATATTTTGATCAAGTACTGGATGTTATCATCAAGTACTGGGATATTGAAAATTTACGGCCAATTGCACCGGAAGCCGAAAAAGCGCGTCTTGATATATTAAATTATCACGCCCGCATGAAGCGTATCAAAGAACGTTTTATGCGTTCACAAAAATAACCTTTGCCAGATCCCGCTGTCTATATGAGGGCGGGATCTTTTAGTCTGTGAGCATGAGCAATCGTCATTTATCCCGTTAAAATTTGGTTTCCGATTTCGTAATGGCCATCAAAATAACGGCTGTATCGTCACCAATGTTTTCAACATAATGGGGAATCGCCGCGTTCCAGCTGAAGGAATCGCCCGCTTCCAGAATCGCTTCATCGTCTCCTTGACGGGCGAGGACTTTTCCTTTTAAGACGAGATGAATTTCTTCACCTGCATGAAAATGGCCGTCCCCGGTTGAGCCGCCCGGCGGCAGTTCCGACTGTATCATGCGCAAATGGCCTGTAAAATTAATATGTTCAATGGCTCCGTCCATTTTTCCGCTGACCGTTTTGGTGCGTTCCGATTCCCTAATGACGCGCATACGGTCTTTTTTTTCGAGAAAAAAATACGCCATCGGCACATCAAGCGCATTGGCAATCTGCTGCAGCGTGGCAATGGAAGGAGACGTATGGCCGTTTTCAATATTGCTTACAAATCCTTTTGATAAACCGGCTGCGTCACACATCGACGCAATCGTCATTTTTTTTTGCTGGCGGATTGTCCTTATTTTCTCGCCAATATCCATGAAAACACCCCCTTGTTTCTTTATAGGAAACTTAGTTTTATTATAGAGATATTATGATTGACAAATCAAGAGCCGGACTGTTATCTTTTAAGAAATAAATATTCGTATAAGAAAACAAAGGAGGGTGATAAAGATGATGCCGTCTTTATTTTTAGCGCACGGATCACCAATGATTGCGCTTCAGGAAAATGCTTACACAAACGTATTAAGTGAAATCGGCAAGGCAGAAAAACCGGAAGCGATTGTGATTTTTACAGCACATTGGGAAACACCTGTGCTGACGATTTCATCGGTGGAAGGTGAGTACGAAACGATTTATGATTTCGGCGGGTTTCCGGAAGAATTGTATCAAATGAAGTATCCGGCCAAAGGGTCGCCGGATCTGGCGAAGCGTCTGTCAGAATTATTGAAATCTGCTAACATCGACAGTCAATTTGATCATCGCCGCGGGCTGGATCACGGATCATGGACGCTGTTAAAACACCTTTATCCCGATGCAGATATTCCGGTAGTGCAAGTGTCTGTTCAGCCGTTCTTACCGCTGGAGCAGCAATTTAAAATTGGAGAAGCGATCCGTTCACTCGGCGAGGATCATATTCTTGTCATCGGCAGCGGCGTCACAGTTCATAATTTGCGTCAGATTAACTGGGGCGCCACTGAGGTGGAAGAATGGGCCGTTCAGTTTGACAGCTGGCTTGAAGAAAACATGCTTAAAGGCGATTATGATACATTATTTCGGACGATGGAAGAAGCACCGCATGCACAGCGGGCGGTCCCGCGTCCGGAACACTTTATCCCTCTTTTTATCGCTATGGGAGCTGGAAACCGCGAAACACCGGACATTTTATTTAAAGGATACGAACTTGGATCCATCAGTTATTTGAGCGCCGCTTTTTAAAGCCGCGCTTTTTTTCTTATGGTAAAATAGTGAGGACAGGGAGGGGACTTTCGATGATTGAAAACTGGATGGAAGAAGTGCAGAAAACACGCCGGGCACTCCGATCGAACTTGCTTGAAACGGTGCTCCATGAGTTTGACGCACGCATTACTGGATTAAATCATGAAAAGCGAAAGCAAAAATACCGGCAAATGGCGGAAAACCCATTCCGTTTTTTCCGCGGCAGTGCGTACTTATTTTATTATGATGTGGCGAAAATTCCATTTTCTTTTCATACACCGGATGAAAAGCCGACATGGATTCAAGGAGATATGCATGTTGAAAATTTCGGTGCCTTTCAAAACAGTGAAGGTGACCTTGTATATGATGCCAATGATTTTGATGAAGGCTACATGGGGTCCTATGTGTACGATTTGCTGCGTATGACGGTGAGTATTGCGCTCTATTGTGAACAGTACGGCTTTGAAAATGCGGAAGAACGAATGCACGTATTTCTTGACTCTTATTACAAGCAGCTGAAAAAGTTTGCGAAAGGAAAAGAAGATCCCGTCACGCTTTTTTATACGGCCGATAATACGAAAGGACCGATCCGGAAAGTGCTCAAAAAACTTGAAAAACGTGATTCCGCCCGGCTTCTGGAAAAATGGACGGTTCAAGAAGATGGAACCCGTGTATTTGAGCTGTCCGATGATCTTGTACAGGTCACGCAGAAAGAGCGTGAAAAAATCGAATCAGTCTGGCAGGAATATCTTAACAGCCTTGACGATGCGGATCGGAAAAAGAGCGAATTTTATGAGATGAAGCACATTGTCCGTAAGCATGGTTCCGGCACGGCATCCATCGGGCTGGATCGTTATTATATATTGATAGAAGGAAAGAAGGACTGCGAAGAGCAGCTCGACGATATTATTTTGGAAATGAAAGAAGTGCGTGCGCCTGTCCCGGCCTATTTTGTGCCGTACAATGATGAGTTCTGGACTAAATACAGCCATCAAGGAGAACGGGTGGTCACGACGCAAAAAGCGATGCATCACCATGATGACCCTTTCCTCGGTTACGTGACAATCGATAACCGGCATTTCTATGTACGTGAACGTTCACCTTATAAAAAACGGTTGAAGCCGGAAGATATAGAAAATGCAAAAGAGTTCGATAAGGTGCTTGATGTATTTGGCGGTATTGCCGCGAAAATTCATGCGCGGGCCGATGCGGATATTGAGCATTCATTGCTTTCATACCATAGCGAAGAAGAAATTTTAAATGCAATCGGCGACGACTATGATGCATTTGCCGCACAGCTTGTCTTCTTATCAAATGCCTATAAAGAGCGCGTCAAACAGGATTATGTTCTGTTTTGCGGCTGGCTGAATTATAAATTTTCATGACATACAAAAAACTGCCTGATGACGGCAGTTTTTTTCGTATATGCGTTACGATACCATTTTTAATCCAACGACTGAAACAATAATCATCGCAATAAAGAGGAGCCGTTTTGCATCGCGCGGTTCACCGTATATCATCATGCCGACAACAGCGCTGCCGACTGTACCGATTCCGGTCCACACTCCATAAGAAGTCCCCATCGGAATAGCTGTCATTGCGATGGACAAGCAGAGAAAGCTAAGGCTGAAACCTCCGACAAGAACGATCCACGACAGCACATGTTTCCGTGTGTTGACCATCGACATGCCCGTTACCCCAACAACTTCGAACAATCCGGCTATAATTAATAATGCCCACATCATGATGTGACCGCATCCTTTTCAGCTGTCACGACTTTCAAGCCTATAATTCCTGCCAGCAATATAATAATTAATAGTATCTTCACCCAACTGAACGGCTCATCAAGCAGTGTCATTTCAAGAATAACTGTACCGGCTGTGCCGAGACCGACAAAAGAAGCGTATACCGTTGTGGCTGGCAGCTGTTTGGAGCAATAGATCAGGAGCCCGAAACTGACTGTAATCGCAATAAAAGTTAACATCCATTCAATGAAACTGCTTGAGTGTTTCAATCCGGCCACCCAGCCGACTTCAAAAAATCCGGCAAATAATACAAGAAGCCATTTATGATTCAACTTGATCCTGTCCTTTCTTTATGCTGTTCCAAAAAAATCCCCATGCCACATTCAGCCGTTTCTCTGTTCGTTCGCGGCTGCCATAACATAGCTCAACGAAAATACTGTCGACAATAATGGTATACATGGATGCTGTATCGGCGATGTCAATGCTGCGGATTATTCCCAATGCTGCGTCGATTTCCAGCAGTTTACCTGTTTTTTCTTCAAGCGTATCTAAAAAGGAGTAATATCTATTTAACATGTCCGCTTTCAAGTGCTCCGGCGGAAAGAAAGAACTTTTGATTAAAAAACGGAAGAGCGCATCGCTGGATTGCCGTTTCACATAATCTTCAAGCAGCTGCTGTAAACTTGACATGGTCTTTACACGTGCAGTTTCAGATGAAAAGGCATCATCAAGAAGTGACATAAACAAATCGTCTTTACTTTTAAAATGGGCGTATATAGATGGTTTCTTCATTCCGGCTTTCCCGCTGATCTGCGAAAGCGATGTTCCTGCGTAACCATGATCGGCAAACAGAACCGCCGCGGCTTGTTTAATTGTATCAGCACTCACTTTAAACACCTACCTACCGTTCGTTAGGTTTATCTTAGCAAGTAAGCCGTTAAAAAGCAACACAGCAAGGCTATCGAAGAAAAATCCCGCCGTGGGTGACGGCGGGATCAAGATCAAGTTGTATATTCTCCATTAATTTTCACATAATCATATGACAAATCGCAGCCCCATACAGTTGCCGCTCCCGGTCCATCGCCGAGAGAAATTTTGATTAACACCTCATCCGTTTTCAAGTATTCTGCCAGTTCAGCCCGTTTATCCTCTGCCGGTGCGCCGTTTTTAAAGACGTACACATCCGCAAATGAAACCGACACAGATGCCGTATTGACTTTATCTTCTGAATTGCCGATCGTTGACATAATCCGTCCCCAGTTTGGGTCCTCGCCAAAAATGGCCGTTTTGACAAGAGGCGAGTTAATAATGGATTTCCCGATTTTTTTCGCTACAGTATGATCATCCGCACCGGTTACCTGTACTTCGACCAATTTTGTTGCGCCTTCACCGTCGCGGGCAATCTCTTTTGCAAGCTCAATACAAAGATCGGTTAATACCGTTTCAAATTCCGTTACATTCACTTCACCTGCAAGCCCATTCGCCATCAGTACAACCGTGTCACTCGTACTTGTATCTCCATCGACCGATACGCTGTTAAATGATACATCGACGGCTTTTTTCAGCATTTTTTGCAGCTGAGCCGGTTCAATAGCCGCGTCAGTTAAAATGTAGCTGAGCATCGTCGCCATATTTGGTTCAATCATACCCGACCCTTTCGCCATAGCGGAAATCGTCACATTGCCCATTTTCCGCGTGCGAAATTTTGGATATGTATCAGTTGTCATAATTGCTTTCGCTGATTGCTCCAGTCCATCTTCTGTCAACTTGTTTTTCAATCCGGGAATCGCCGTCAATATTTTCTCGACCGGAAGGGGTACACCGATGACACCGGTTGAAGAAGGAAGGACGTCTTTAGGATCAATCGAAAGTTCCTGTGCGACAGCCTCTGTCACTTTGCGGGTGTCTTCGAGTCCTTTTTCACCGGTGGCGACATTGGCATTCTTACTGTTGACAGCAATCGCCTGCAAGTAGCCGTCTGCAATATGTTCTTTCCCGACGACAACCGGTGCGCCGCAAAACTGATTTTTGGTGAACATGGCCGCGGCAGATGCACGAACCTCTGAAAATAAAATTGTAAAATCAAGTGTATCATCTTTAATGCCCGCGTTTAAGGAGCATGATTTATAGCCTTTTGGAAAAGTGCTCAAAGAAAATCCCCCTAGTTTCATCATTTTGTTTTTATTATACAACGGAATGTTGACATACGTGAAGGGTTTTTGAATATTTATTCAAATAAAATGAATAAAAAAACTTGACATAAACGAAAAATTGAGTAAGATAGAAAGAACAACATAGAAGAGAAAGGGTGAGAAATCATGATCGAAGTACGCAAAGCGGTGCTGAAAGACGTGGAGCAGATATTTGAACTCGTGAATCAATATGCAAATGAAGGGCTGATGCTGCCACGAACGCGCGAGTCGCTCGTATTAAATTTACAGGCGATTTTTGTCGCGGAGGAAGAAGGAGAAATACTCGGCATTGCAAGCCTTGCGATACTCGGTCATGATCTTGCTGAAATCCGTTCCCTTGCCGTTTCAGCGAAAGCGCAAGGACGCGGCATTGGAAAAATACTCGTTGAACGAGTCGTCGAAGAAACGAAAAAAATCGGCATTCCCAAATTGATTTCGCTCACCTATCAAGTGGCCTTTTTTGAAAAATGCGGTTTTGAAGTGATTCAAAAAACCGAAATGCCGCAAAAAGTGTGGACAGACTGCATTCACTGTCCAAAATTCCCGAGCTGTGATGAAATTGCCATGGCCATTAAAACAGCATAAACGCAACCGTCGGCTGTCCGTATTTCGGGCATCCGATTATTTTTTTTGTGATTCAGGTCGTTTTTTGTGAAAATCGGGTATAAATAGCTATACAGATGTCATCTGGAAACGACGGGAGAGATGGGAATGGAACGGAATCGCACAATGATGCAATTTTTTGAGTGGCATCTGCCGCCGGATCATAAGCATTGGAACCGCCTTGAAGAGCGGGCGAAAGAATTGAAAGAAGCAGGGATTGGTGCTGTATGGATTCCTCCTGTAACGAAAGGGATAACAGGAGAGGATAACGGCTATGGTGTGTATGATCTTTACGATCTTGGTGAATTTGATCAAAAGGGGACAATTCCAACAAAGTACGGGACGAAAGAAGAACTTGAAAATGCGATTAAAGCATGTCATGATGCCGGTATATTTGTCTACATTGATGTTGTGATGAATCATAAAGCCGGTGCGGATGAAAAAGAAACATTTGCCGTTGTGGAAGTGGATGGTGAAAACCGGAAAAATGTGCTCTCGGAGAAGCCATTTGATATTGAAGGGTGGACAAAGTTTACCTTTCCTGGACGGAAGGGAAAATATTCTGATTTCATCTGGACATTTGAGCATTTTAACGGTACTGACTATGATGCGAAAAAAGACAGAACGGGCGTTTTTCGGATTGAAGGGGAGCTCAAAAGCTGGAATGAAAATGTGGATGATGAATTCGGCAATTATGACTTCTTAATGTTTTCCAATATTGACTATAGTCATCCGAAAGTGCGCGAAGAAATGATCCGCTGGGGCAAATGGATGGCGGAGACACTTGATTGTGATGGATACCGGCTGGATGCCATTAAACATATTGACCATGTTTTTATTGATGAATTTACAAAAGAAGTGCAGTCGGAACGAGGCGATGATTTCTTTTTTGTCGGTGAATTTTGGGTACCTGATCTTAAAGACTGTGCCAGTATGATTGAAGAAACAGAGGGCCGCATTCATTTGTTTGATGTTCCGCTCAAATACAATTTGTACAGCGCATCGCATGAAGGCGCCAAGTACGATTTAACGAAAATTTTTGAAGGGTCCATTGTTGAAAATTATCCGCAAAATGCCGTCCCATTCGTCGATAACCATGATACGCAGCCGGGCGAATCACTTGAATCATTTTTGGCGGACTGGTTTAAACAGAGTGCGTATGCCTTGATCCTGCTTCGTAAAGATGGCTATCCATGCGTCTTTTATGGTGATTATTACGGCATTGAAGGCGAGAAACCGGTTAAAGGAAAAAAAGAAGCCATCGATCCTTTATTATACAGCCGCCTGCATAAAGCATATGGCGATCAGGATGATTACATTGACCACCCGAACACCATTGGCTGGGTGCGCCGCGGTGTGAAAGAAATCGAACGTTCCGGCTGTGCGGTTGTGATTAATAATAGTGAAGAAGGCGGAGAAAAGAAAATGTTTGTCGGTGAAGAACGCGCCGGCGAAAACTGGGTGGACTTCTTAAAGACGCGCAAAGAGATTATTGAAATTGGCGAAGACGGCTGGGCTGTATTTCCTGTCAATGCAGGCAGCGTCTCCGTCTGGGGACTTCCGGATTTAGATGTAGAAGAATAAACCGAAAAGGGAGGATGTCTCAAAGGAACATGGAGACATCTTTTTTTCGTTTCTATGACTGGATTTCTTGCAGTTTGGGCCGGATTTTCCGATTTTGGGCCGGTTTTCTTGTCGTTTGGGTCGAATTCCCGTTATTTCGGCCTTCATGCGGCAAAATCCGGCTTTCCAATCAATAAATCGGCCTAAATCGTTCAAAATCTGGCTTTCCCCTCTACTTTCGATTTAATAAAACCATAAAAACAGCTCCCGATTACAGGGAGCTGTTCCATTTTATAGTTTAAATGAACTTTTCAAAGAAACAATGCGGTTGAAAACCGGCTTGCCTTTTTCTGAATATTTCGGATCCACATTGAAGTAGCCGTGGCGGAAAAACTGCAGTTTTTCCTGCACCTCAATATTTTCCAGATTCGGTTCAATAAATCCGTTTATCACTTCAAGTGAATTTTCATTAACGAAGTCAAGGAACGTTTTGTCTTCAGATTCATCGGCTTCATTATCTAAAATAAGCGGTTCGTATAAACGGAACACTGCCGGTATTGCGTTTGTCGCATCAACCCAGTGAATGGTGCCTTTTACTTTGCGGCCTGTGAAGCCTGAACCGCTTTTTGTTTCCGGGTCATATGTGCAGTGAATTTCCACAACATTGCCGTCAGCGTCTTTCATCACGTTTTCACATTTAACGAAATACGCATGCTTCAATCGCACTTCATTGCCAGGGAAGAGACGAAAATATTTTTTCGGCGGTTCTTCCATGAAATCTTCCTGTTCAATGTAAATTTCACGGGAAAACGGAATTTTTCGCATACCCATGTCCGGATTTTCCGGGTTTACTTCCGCATCCAGCCACTCCACCTGACCTTCAGGATAATTCGTAATGACTAATTTCAACGGGCGAAGCACACCCATTGTCCGCGGGGCTTTCATTTTCAAATCTTCACGCACAAAATGGTCAAGCATCGCTGAATCAACGGTACCCGAGCCTTTTGAGACACCTGTTTCTTTTACAAATTCCCGAATGGCCTCTGCTGTAAAACCGCGGCGGCGCATGCCGGAAATGGTCGGCAGGCGGGGATCATCCCAGCCATCGACGTGGTTCTCATCGACAAGCTGCTTTAATTTACGCTTGCTCATGACCGTGTTAGTTATATTTAAACGGCCAAACTCGATTTGCTGCGGCTGCATATCCATTTCACATTCACGCACAACCCAGTCATACAGTGGCCGGTGATCTTCAAATTCTGTTGTGCAGAGGGAATGAGTCACGCCTTCGATCGCATCTTCAAGCGGATGCGCAAAATCATACATCGGGTAAATGCACCAAGTGTCGCCTGTGTTATGGTGCGTGGCGTGCGAAACGCGATATAACACAGGATCGCGCAAATTTAAGTTCGGTGACGCCATGTCGATTTTCGCCCGGAGCACTTTCGATCCATCTGCAAATTCACCATTTTTCATTCGTTCAAATAAATCGAGATTTTCTTCGACAGAACGTCCGCGGTATGGGCTTTCTTTACCGGGCTCCGTCAATGTGCCGCGGTACTCACGAATCTCATCTGCGGATAATTCATCTACATAGGCAAGTCCTTTTTGAATGAGCAGAAGTGCGCGATTGTACATTTCGTCAAAATAGTCTGATGCGTAACGCAGTTCGTCCCACTCGTATCCAAGCCAGGCGACGTCTTCTTTAATCGAATCCACATATTCCTGGTCTTCTTTCAGCGGGTTTGTATCGTCAAAACGCAAATTGGTTTTGCCGCCAAAATCGTCTGCAAGACCGAAATTGATGACAATCGATTTTGCGTGTCCAATATGAAGATAGCCATTCGGTTCAGGCGGGAAGCGGGTGATGACGTGATCGCGTTTACCCGACTCCAGATCCTGTTTAATAATCGTTCTGATAAAATTGGATGATTGTTCCAAAGTGATACCAGCCTTTCTCTGTTGAAGTCATGTATGCTTATTATATTTCACTGACCGGACGAAAGAAAGGGCTGGAGGTTATTCTTTCATTTTCGAGGAAAATTCATCAAAGGGATTTTTTGCTTTGTCATCAAATGTTTGCTGTTTGGTTCTCTTTTCTGGAATCAACAGCAGTGTTCACTAAAAATTTCGCATTTTCCGGAAGCTGTTTCGCTTCATTCACCGTTAAGGTAACGGTTTGCTTTGCATGGTCGACATCGGCCATAATCTGCTCTTGGTGCACCTTTAATTCATCTGTCTCATACTTAATTTTTTCCGTTTGTGTTTGAATGCGTACCTGCGCTTCTTTTAACTGATCCATTTTCGGTTTCATGGATTTAAAAGTGGAAAATGATGAAATACCTAAATAAATGAGGGCGCCAATAAAAATGGCGAAGCTGAGCCAGCCAATCCATTCCATAAAAAAACCTCCTGAATTTTAGCTTTATTACTACTGTACCCTGAAAAGAGAGGAAAGTAACGGGAAAATGATGAAATAAGTAAAGGAAGCGGATTATAAGTAGGTGAATCAGGAAATAGAAAATGGAGGAGGAACAAACAATATGAAACAGAACGATAAAAAATTATCGAGAGGATTAATCCATTATAAACCGGTTGAAGCGGTATTTTTTAATCAGTCGACGCTTGAGTTGGCGAAAATTTTACTCGGCTGCCTGCTTGTAAAGGAAACGGATGAAGGAACCGCATCCGGCTTTATCGTGGAAACGGAAGCGTACCGCGGGCCGCTTGACCGGGCTGCACACAGCTTTAATAACCGGCGTACGAAAAGGACGGAAGTCATGTTTGCCGAAGCCGGACGCGTGTATACATATGTGATGCATACGCATTGTTTAGTCAATGTCGTGAGCGGTGAAATCGATTTGCCGGAAGCGGTGTTAATCCGCGCTGTAGAGCCTTATGAGGGAATTGACCTTATGTTGAAGCGGCGCGGCGGTACGGCGATGAAAAATGTAACGAGCGGGCCGGGGAAGCTGACGAAAGCACTCGGTATTACGATGGAGGATTACGGGCGCCGATTTGATGAACCGCCGATTTATATCGCGCCTGGATTTACACCGGAAGATATCTCGACCGGTCCGCGAATCGGTATTCCGAACAGCGGGGAGGCTAAAGATTACCCATGGCGCTTTTGGGTATCAGGGAATATGTATGTGTCGAAATAAAAGAAACGATGCCATCGCAAATGTAAATTCTATATGTTTTTTTGAAAAGCAGTACGTTATCAGATGAAAAGCGGCGCAATATCTTCTTTTTTAGATAAGCTGCGCCGCTTCAACTGTTATTCAGGAAATTTCTTTTCACTCGATGAAGAATCTTTTGTATGATGCTTATTTTTTTCGTCCTGCTGTTCGATTTTTAAATCTTCAAGAGGGATAGAGTCAACTGTCTGCTCTTCTTTAAATTTATCGTAAATACTTTCGTTCTCCGTTTCCATTTGATCAGGGTTGTCCATTTTTCCTTTACTTAAGGGCTGCTTCTCTTTGTTTTCCATTTTTTCACCTCAAAGTAATCGTTTTCTATACTGTAGCCTGATTTTGTTCTTGTTAAACATCATTGCACTCCGGATGAAAACAATGGATAATGGACAAAAACGAGAAGGAGTCTTTATGTCGAACCAATCATCATTTTTAACATCATTACAGCCGTTTTTGCAGGAAGCATGGCAAAAATCGGCTTTTAAACATCCAATGCCCGTACAGGAAGAAGCGATTCCGCTTTTGCTATCTGGCAGGGATGTGATCGCTGAATCACCAACCGGGACAGGGAAGACGCTCGCTTATGTATTGCCGATGCTCCATAAAATTGATCCGAACCGCCAGCAGGTGCAGGCGGTTGTCATGGCGTCATCGCGTGAGCTGATTATGCAAATTCAGGAAGAAATCCGCACGTTTGGCGGCGGCATTATCACATCAGCCGGTATGATCGGCGGTGCGAACATTAAACGCCAGGTAGAGCGCTTGAAAAAGCCGCCTCACATTGTCTGCGGTACACCGGGACGGCTGCTTGAACTTATTCAAATGAAAAAATTAAAAATGCATGAAGTAAAGCTGATTGTGCTGGATGAAGGAGATGAGCTTTTTGGAACAGCGCTCGCTGAACCGGTTCAGTCTGTTATTAAGTCGGCCATGAAAGACCGTCAGCTTGCACTCTTTTCCGCCACATTACCGGCAGCCGCTGAAGAAAAAGCAAAAGAAATCATGAATGATCCGGAAACCGTGAAAATTTCAAAAGGAAGCTTGCCGCAAGAAGGGGAAGTCCGCCACCTCTATTTCACATGCACATGGAAAGAAAAGCAGCAAATGATCGAAAAAGTAATGCGCGCCTTTGATCCCGAACGAATGCTTGCGTTCATTAAAGACATTACAGACGTCAATGTCATGTCTGAAAAGCTTGCATTTAAAGGGTGGAAGAATGGTGTGCTGCACAGTGAACTGCGAAAAGAAGAGCGCGTAAAAGCGATCCGTGAATTCCGAAATGGAAAAGCGCCGATTTTGTTCGCTACAGATGTTGCCGCGCGCGGTCTCGATGTGAAAGGGCTCACACACGTTTTACATTTTGAAGCACCGCACAATGCCCGTGAATACACTCACCGTTCCGGACGAACAGGACGCGCGGGAGAAGATGGAACCGTGATTACGCTCATTACAAGTGAGTTTCAAGAAAAAGAACTAAAAAAAATCGCCAGACAAATTGGCGTTGAACTCGAAAAATATGAGTTTTTTAAAGGAAAAGCTGTTCCTGCGAAAAAATAAAGAAGAGCCCGCTCATTGAAAGAGCGGGCTTCAGACTGTAGACAAAGTCGGCCGTTTTTTAACGACAGCAAATCAACAGGCGTCTTTTGTGAAGACCCCGCTTTTTATCCGTAGCCGATAGGGGGAAGCCGTCAGGATTTAGCTTTCCGCGGAAATTGGGGAGCTTCCTCGGCTGCGCCTGCG
>NZ_MSDU01000070.1 GCF_001936625.1 Domibacillus antri
AGTTCACGCAAAATATGCGCATTACACAGCCCATGCTGGCAGTCCGTATAAGTGAAATAAGACTGCCATTCATCATGAATGGCAATGCCCTTATAAGCGGGCAGGAAGCCAATCTTGTTCATGGCCTCGCAGCCGCGTTTCGGGTGCAGGGCATAAAATGTCTCATCTGGCGTCGAGTAAACATGAACCCATTGGCGTTTTGGAAGGACGTCGATGCCGGTTTCGTCCATATGGACGACTGGTGACTGGAGAAGCGCTGCCCGGATGTCTTCTGCTTCTGGCTCAAGAGATGCAGCCGTCCGCCCAAGGATATTTGATAGTGTTCCCTGGCTGATCGTTTGCCCAAACAGATCCCGCATGACTTCGACTGTCCGGTCATAGGGAAGCAGCTGCCCGTGATGTAAATAAACAAGAAACGACTGAACGCCGCTTCCATACTGGACACGATGGCGGACATGGTCAGGGAATGTCCCTTTTTCTATCGAACGGCAGCACGGGCATTGTTTCTGTTCTGCCTGATGTTCTGTTACTTCTAATGATAGGGGAGGCAAATCCCAGATTTGGCGTTTTTCAAGCGCCCGCACAGGCTGACTGGATAAGTCGATGCCGCATTGAGAACACGATGAAACAGAATGGTAGATTTCATGGTCTGGCTGACTTGAAAAAGCCAGATGATGCCCGGAGTGGCCCGGCTGTCCACCGGAGGATTTACCGCTCGGCTTGCGTTCACTTTTTGTACGGCGGACTTTTTTAAACCGTCTGAAGACGGCGGCTTGTTGCTGTTGCGGCTGTTTTTGCCAAGCTGCTTCTCCAGTTCTGCCACACGCGCTGTCAGCTGTTCAATTAGAATAGCTTGACGTTCGATAATGGCGATCAGTTCTGCTTTCGATAACTGTTCAAGCGACATGAGCCGGACCCTCCTTTCGTTCAGGTGTTTTGCAATCTTTACCCAGAAAATACTGAACATCAAACAGGGTCTGAGTAGTTACCACGCGTGTTGATTATCCATAATCATACAGTTTTCTTCCAGTGAACCTCAAAATAATGATGCAGAAACAAGGTCATTTCTGCCTGCCATTCCAGCGGCAGCGCACCGCAAAGAAGCAGCTGACAAGAGACAGCCTGGCATGCGAAATGGAAGATTTCGTCTGATTATACAGCCATTTGAGAAGAACATATGCAATCAAGGCCGCAAAAAGCTGATTGTATACGGCATTTTCTGTGGTGCCAAAAAGAACCGGCACATTTAAGTTCTGCTTGATCCAGCGGAAAAACAACTCGATCGCCCAGCGTGCTTTGTACATGTCGGCAACCACTTCAGCTGCCACATTCCGCAGGCTTGTCACCACACGGATTTCACGATTTTCATGATCTCTGAAAAAGACCACCCGGTGCCGTTTCTCCGAACGGGATTGAATCGTTCCGAGGCGGCAGGTGATGTCACGGGTTACGTTCGAGTCCTTCTCTGGCATACGCTGAAGTGACTTCACGTGGGACAGCTCAACATTTTCTTTCATCCGGATCACAAAGTCCTGTTCTCCCACAAGGTACTGGTCGATCTGCTTAATAGAAAAGTAGGCCCGGTCCTCAACGAGGACAAAGCGCTGATCAGCCAGCTGGCGGCCAATGGGTGCGTCATGCTTTAAGCCGGTCGTTTCAATGACATGAAGGGGCATATGAGTTTCCAGCGAAAAGCTCACGTGGAGCTTGATGCCGGATCGCTCTCCATGGTAGACGGCCCACGGCAGGCGCGTTTTCCCAACGGTCACCGTTGTTGAATCGACGAGCAAAAGCTGGTTTGGAATCTTGAGTGTCCGGCGGGTGACCCGGTTGCATTTACGGACAAGGAGGGCAAAAACTTGTTTCATCAGGGCATAATCCAGCCGCCCAAGCT
The DNA here is from genome assembly GCF_001936625.1 of Domibacillus antri. Classification (GTDB taxonomy): domain Bacteria; phylum Bacillota; class Bacilli; order Bacillales; family Domibacillaceae; genus Domibacillus; species Domibacillus antri. Next base: position 1,895 of record NZ_MSDU01000070.1, read on the forward strand.
TTTTGGATAACGTCGAATAATTCACATCGACAAGACCCGCTGTGGACCCGACATCTGCGCAGTAGCGCAGGCTTTTCCACTCGCAGGCGGCAGCCGTCACCAAGTACTGGATCAACGTTTTGACATCTAATTTGCGTGCGATATCTTCGTAGCCAACCAGTTGGATCAACGGCTGGAGTTCTTCATCAGAAATAAACTTTTGAACCAAATTCGGGAACATGGTATTCTGTTTCATAAGGGATGCCTCTTCTCGTAAATTGTTTGGTCGTACTTACATTTTACAAGAAGGCATCTCTTTTTTGGCGTTTATTTATGGAAGATTATTCATAATCAACACGCGTG
>NZ_MSDU01000071.1 GCF_001936625.1 Domibacillus antri
TTTGTTTTCTATCGAACTGAGGGGCATTTCATATCGTAACTTTAATTCTAAAACGTTGACGTTTTTATTGATTATGTTCAGTTTTCAATGTTCAATTAATCTTCTTTTGTCTTAAGCGACTTTAATATCTTATCATTATAAGAATTAAGAGTCAATAACTTTTTTAAATTTGTTTCCCGCTTTTCAGCGGCAACGTTTAATAATATACCACCTTGTTTTTCACCGGTCAACCTTTTCTTTTCATTTTTTAATTAAAAATGAATATATGAATGGCTGCCAGCATAATAATGCCCGGCAGCCCGAGAAAACCCGCTATACATGATGTCGCGATATTCATTGCAATATGCATACCGGCGTTATTTATCAGTACATTTACGATATATAGAAAAAAAGCACCTATAATAGTTTTTTTAGCTGTCAGCACTGCTAAATAAACGATTTTTTTCATTCACCATCACACTCCCATATCATCATATGGAAGATAGTTATTCTTTTATGCGAATCTTTCGCTTTTTTGCTTCTCTGAAAAGAAAAAAGTATTTTGCCTGCGCCGCTTTCGTCTGCGCTTCAAGTTCATCGTTCTGCTCAAAGCTCAATCGAAGCAATTCGCGGTGCTGGAACCATTCTTTTTGGGAACGATCGAGCAGCACAATCAATTTTTCATCGTATGCTGCACTCAGCTTTTGCTTTTTGCGAAAAAACATGGTGAATCCTCCTATAGCTCGCGGCGGCCTTCGATAGCTTTCGATAACGTTACTTCGTCTGCGTACTCAAGATCGCCTCCGACCGGCAGACCATGGGCTATGCGCGTCGTGCGGATGCCGGACGGTTTTAAAAGCCGGGAAATATACATGGCCGTCGCTTCTCCTTCAATGTTCGGATTTGTCGCCAAAATGACTTCTTTGATCGTTTCATCCTGCAGACGTTTCACAAGATCCGGCACATTGATGTCTTCCGGCCCGATTCCTTCCATCGGGGAAATGGCACCATGCAAAACATGATACAGACCGTTATACTCTTTCATTTTTTCCATCGCGATGACATCTTTCGGATCCTGCACAACACAGACGATGCTCCGGTCGCGCCGTTCATCTTTGCAAATCGAGCATGGATCCTGATCGGTAATATGACCGCAGACCGAGCAGTAGCCGAGGTCACGCTTTGCATTAACAAGTGCTTTGGCAAAATCCAGCACGTCGTCTTCTTTCATATTCAAAATAAAAAAAGCCAGACGAGCCGCAGTTTTCGGCCCAATGCCCGGCAGTTTCATAAAGCTGTCAATCAGCTTTGTAATTGGTTCGGGATAATACATTCGTCAATTCCTCCTCAATTAGAAAGGAAGGTTCATCCCTTTCGTAAACTGACCCATTGTTTTGTTCGTTTCTTCATCCACTTTTTTCAGTGCATCATTTACAGCAGCCAGGACAAGGTCTTGCAGCATTTCAATGTCATCCGGATCCACGACTTCTTCTTTAATTTGAACGTCCACCACTTCTTTTTGACCGGAAATGCTGACAGTGATCATGCCGCCGCCTGCTGTTCCTTCAAATTTCTTTTCCGCCAGTTCTTCCTGTGCTTCCTGCATTTTCTTTTGCATTTTTTGCATTTGTTTCATCATATTTTGCATATTTCCGCCACGCATCATGTTCATCATCCTCCATTTTCATTAATCCTTGATTTCAAGAAATTCTTCACCGACAAGCTTCAGCGCTTCTGAAACGAGCGGATCCTCTTCTTCTTCCTGCACGTCGCTGTCAGACGCGTCAGCAGGCGATGTGTACGTACCGTCTTCCTTTTGTTTTTTCAAAAAGGAACGGCGTATATCAAGCCAAGACTCTTCCGGCACCACAAAAGGGCGGTACGGTTTGCCTGTCAGCTCATTTAAAATGGTCGAAATGGAATCCATAAACGCTTTGTTGTCTGAAGCCATTTGACAGTGAATTTCATATTTGAATTTTAACACAAATGAATCGCTAGAAGCAGCGACAGGTTCCGCATCATTTAAAAGGGCCGCCTGTGAACGCATTTGCCGTTCATTTAAATAACCGATCATGCTGCCCCAGCGGCTTTTAATATTTTGAATATCCTGCTTTGTCGCTTCCGATAACACTTTCTCAATTTGAGGAACAGCCACTTTAAATTGAGAGGTCGGACGGGACATTTTTTTCGCAGGCTGGCGGGCGGCTTCCGGCTCTGCAGCACCCGCCGGACGGTTTTTCAATTCCTGGACTTCCCGCTCCAGCCTGTTTATTTTCTCAAGAAGCCCTTCAATCTCCGGTCCTGAAACCGCTTCGGTGTTACGCATTTGCATCCGGCACATTTTCACAAGAGCCACTTCAAGGTAAATACGGGCATGATTCGTAAATTTCATGTCCTGCTGTGTTTTGTTTAACACCGCAATATATTCATATATCGCCTGCTCGGAAAACTGACCGGCCATTTCAATAAATTCTGCATTTGCCATCGTCCGTTCCAGCGATTCTTCAAGATCCGGTGTCATTTTATATAACAGAATATCACGGAAATATAAAATAAAATCTTCTGTAAAACGAACAGGATCTTTCCCTTCCATTAAAAGCCGATGAAGCGTCTGCACCGCTTCCGCCGCATTCTCCTTTTGAATGAAACGGGCAATGGCATTCAGCATGCCCTGGCCGACTGTACCGGTTACAACAAGCGCATCTTCTTCCGTCAAACGGCCGCGGCTGTATGAAACCGCCTGGTCGAGAAGGCTGAGTGCATCACGCATACCGCCTTCCGCCGCCCTAGAAATAATAGGAAGGGCTGTTTCGTCATATTGTGTACCGGTTTCGTTTAAAATCAGTTCCATCCGTCCGGTAATTGCCTGCGCGGTAATTCGTTTAAAATCAAATCGCTGACAGCGGGAAATAATGGTTAAGGGGATTTTATGCGGTTCTGTTGTCGCTAATATAAAAATTACGTGTGCCGGTGGTTCTTCCAATGTTTTTAACAGTGCGTTAAAGGCACCCGTCGAAAGCATATGCACTTCATCAATAATATACACTTTATATTGAACTGAACCCGGCGCATATTTTACTTTATCCCGTATGTCCCGAATTTCATCGACCCCGTTATTGGAAGCCGCATCAATTTCAATCACGTCTTGAATCGATCCGTCGGAAATACCGCGGCAGGCACTGCATTCATTGCACGGTTCTGCTGCCGGACCGTTTTCACAGTTCACCGCTTTCGCCAAAATTTTGGCCGCGCTTGTTTTTCCTGTGCCGCGCGGGCCGGAAAATAAGTAAGCATGTGAGATTTTATCTTGAAGGAGAGCGTTTTGGAGCGTTTTCGTTATGTGCTCCTGCCCAACGACATCCGCGAATTTTTGCGGCCGCCATACACGGTATAATGCCTGATAACTCATCGTCTTCCCCCTTCACAGTCCTTGTTTCATTATAAACGAACGTGCACCTCTTTACTATAAAAAGGCGCGCAAAAAAGGCGTCCGGATGATCCGGACGCCTTTCTTATTATGTATACCGTGCACCTTCTGTCGACTGCCAATCACAGGCGTTACTTAAGCAGTTAGCTCAGCCCAGGCTGCCCCGCGGCACATGAGAGAGTCCACTTAATGCTGCTTCCTTCCGGACCTGACATGGTTCATGGGTTCCCATTGCGCAGGACCCGGACGTCAACGCCACTTACAAAAGGCAGACCCCACAATTAAACAGCCTCGAGAAGGAATTCAGTCCCGCTAGAGCGGATTGCGGATACAGGGCACCGCTACCTCCCCACTTAGCACGGCAAAGAATATTGTACTATATTGCACGATAAAAAGCAACGATTGCGCTATTCCTTCAACTGCTGCTTTTGTTCCTTTTTCTTTTGCCGCAATCTGCGAAAGAAATTAGTTAACATCATCCCGCATTCTTCAGCCAGCACGCCGGATATGACAGCACACTGATGATTAAAACGATTGTCCTCAAGCAAGTTCATTAATGTGCCTGCGCACCCTGCTTTCGGATCGGCCGCACCATATACCACGCGGTCGACACGCGATAATAAAATGGCTCCGCTGCACATCGGACACGGCTCAAGTGTCACATAAAGGGTTGTTTCTTCGAGCCGCCACGATCCGACTGCTTCACATGCTTTTTCAATTGCCAACAGCTCTGCATGAGTCACCGCATTTTGAGTTGTTTCCCGCAAATTGTAAGCGGAAGAAATCACTTCATTGTTTTTTACAATGACAGCGCCAATTGGAACTTCACCAAGCTGTTCCGCTTTTTTCGCTTCTTCTATCGCCAGTTTCATAAAAAATTCATCCATTTTTCATGATCCTTTCTAAAAAATCTCGGGTAATACTATGGTGTAAGGAGGAAATAACATGAAGAAAAAATTCGCGCTGCTCATTATCGATATGATAAATGATTTTAATTTCCCAAATGGCCAAAAATTAGCGGTTGAAACTGAAAAAATCCTTTCTCCTATTTTAACATTAAAACAATATTGCAGATCAAATGATATTCCGGTTATTTATGTAAACGACCATTATAATTTATGGAAAGCTGATATCCGGCTTATTATCGATCGTGCAAGAAACGATTTAAGCACCCCCATTATACAGCAAGTAAAACCGGATCATCATGATTATTTTTTGATCAAACCGAAACATTCCGCGTTTTATGGGACTGCTTTACACACCTTACTGTCCGAACTTGGTACAGATGCCGTGATTGTAACCGGCACAGCAGGCAATATATGCGTCTTTTTTACAGCGAATGATGCATATATGCGTGAATTTGATGTATATGTACCAAACGATGCGATTGCATCTGAATTTCTAAAATATAACAAATGTGCACTTAAGATGATGGAAACGGTTTTAAATGCAGATGTGCGGCCTTCCGCTGCATTAATAGACTTGTTGAAAGAATAGGCATAAACCGTCCCCTTCTTATGTACAAATAGTATAGAGAGGGGGATACGTTTTTGCATATTTACGTCGTCAAAAGCGGGGATACACTTTTTCGAATTGCGCGGGCTTATGGAACAACCGCTCAGGCGATCAGTCAGGCAAATCAGCTGCCAAATCCTGACCGCCTTGTCGTCGGACAGGCAATCGTCATTCCTGTTCCCGGCCGCTTTTATATCATAGCAGCTGGCGACAGTTTATGGAGCATTGCCCAGCGTTATGGGACAACCGTTCAAGAGCTGGCGCGGCTCAACGGCTTGTCTCAGGCCGCTCCATTGCAAATCGGCAGACAGCTGCGCATTCCTGGGCCGGTGAAAACACGCGCGGAATTTACTGGTTATATTCAGCCGTCTGTTTCCGGTTACTCCTCAGCACTTTTGAACAGAGCACGAGAAGCCGCTCCTTATTTAACGTATTTTGCACCGGTCAGTTTTAACGCCAAGCGGGACGGTACATTAGAAGAGCCCGCCATCCAGCCGCTCCCAACAATCGCTGAACAAAACGGTGTCGTTTTTATGATGGACATCACGAATCAGGAAAACGGACAGTTCAGCGATGAACTCGGACGCATTTTATTAAATGATGAAAACGTCCAGCAGACACTTTTAAACAACATAAGCCGTATTGCAAGGCAGTCAAACTTCAGTGACATTCATTTTGATTTTGAATACTTACGCCCTGAAGACCGGGAAGCATACAACCGTTTTTTACGCAGGGCAACAGAGCGGTTCCACCGCGAAGGAAAAACAGTGTCTACCGCGCTGGCACCGAAAACGAGCGCCGGACAGCAGGGGAAATGGTATGAAGCGCATGATTATAAAGCACATGGGGAAATTGTCGATTTCAGTATTATGATGACATATGAATGGGGGTACAGCTATGGTCCTCCCATGGCCGTGTCGCCGATCGGTCCGGTCCGCAATGTGCTGACATACGCATTAACAGAAATGCCCGCTTCAAAAATCGTGATGGGACAAAACCTTTACGGGTACGACTGGACACTCCCGTACCAGCAAGGCAATCCGCCGGCCCGCGCAATCAGCCCGCAGGAAGCCATTCAAATCGCCGTCAAATACAATGCGTCCATCCGCTATGACCGCGTCTCGCAGGCCCCTTATATTGACTATACCGATGAAAACGGGCGTCTTCACAAAGTATGGTTCGAAGATGCCCGCTCAATTGATGCAAAATTTTCATTATTAAAAGAATTAAAACTGCGCGGTATGGCCTACTGGCGGATCGGACTTTCCTTCCCGCAAAATTGGCTGCTGTTATCAGACCGTTTTACCGTGATCAAAAAATAAAAAAAGAACGTCCACCCGGAATTCCGGATGGACGTTCATATCTCCAATTATGCGCTTATGTTAAAAATGGAGGAGGAAAGGGGATTCGAACCCCTGCGCGGTTTGACCCGCCTGTCGGTTTTCAAGACCGATCCCTTCAGCCGGACTTGGGTATTCCTCCGTATCGACAAGAGTTAATTTATCATAAAATAACTAATGATGTCAATAGGGTTTGTAAAATTTTTAAAAGGGAATCACAGCACATAGACGAGGCGTTCATTCATCATGTGTGACGTCCTTTTCATTAAATGTTCCTTTCCATCTTGACTGTTTCTACAAAAAGAAAAGACGACTGACATGCGCCAGAACGCCTTTTCCAGTAAAACATTTATTTTTTAACGATTCGATCTTTGCCGCCCATATACGGACGAAGCACTTCCGGAATAATGACACTTCCGTCTTCCTGCTGATAATTTTCTAATATCGCTGCGACAGTCCGGCCAATTGCAAGACCAGATCCGTTTAACGTATGAACATGTTCCGGTTTGCCTGTTTTTTCACGGCGGAAGCGGATATTAGCCCGTCTCGCCTGGAAACCTTCAAAGTTTGAACAAGATGAAATTTCTTTGTATGCATCGTAGCTTGGAAGCCATACTTCAATATCATATTTTTTCGCGGCAGTAAAACCAAGATCGGCTGAACACATATTGAGAACACGATATGGAAGGTCAAGCAGCTGAAGTACTTTTTCCGCATGTCCTGTCAATTTTTCAAGCTCCTCATAAGAATCTTCCGGTTTTACAAAACGAACCATTTCGACTTTGTTAAACTGGTGCTGGCGGATCAATCCGCGTGTATCACGTCCGGCTGAACCCGCCTCTGAGCGGAAACACGCACTGTACGCCGCATAGGCAATCGGTAGTTCGTCCGCACTCAAAATTTCATCGCGGTGATAGTTCGTCACCGGCACTTCTGCTGTCGGAATGAGGAAATAATCTTCCGCTTCAATTCGGAACGCATCCTCTTCAAATTTTGGCAGCTGGCCAGTGCCTGTCATGCTCGTCCGGTTAACCATATACGGAGGCATCATTTCTGTGTAACCGTGCTCTTCCGTATGCAGATCCAGCATGAAGCTGATCAGCGCACGCTCTAATTTGGAACCAGCCCCCTTGTAAAAGGTAAAACGGCTGCCCGTTACTTTGCCGGCCCGTTCAAAATCTAAAATATCAAGATCTGTTGCAATATCCCAGTGCGGCTTCGCTTCAAATGTAAACTCCCGCACATCACCGTGGCGGCGAACTTCGACGTTATCATCTTCTGATTCACCGGCCGGCACACTTTCATGCGGAATATTTGGCATACGAAGCATCAGCTGCTCCAGCTTTTCTTCCGTTTCACGAAGAACCGTGTCCAGCTCCTTAATTTTTTCACCGACTTCACGCATTTCGACAATTAGTGTATCGGCATCCTGTTTTTCTTTTTTCAGCCGCGCCACTTCCTGCGACACGCTATTGCGCTTTCCTTTCAGCTCCTCCGTCTGACCGAGCAGCTCCCGCCGTTTTTGATCGAGCGCTTCAAAATCTTCAAATGCGCTCATATCTTCACCTCGGAACTTCAAACGTTCTTTCACTTCCGCAAAATTTGAACGTAAATACTTCATATCCAGCATGAATAATTCCTCCTTTTGAAAATAAAAAAACTCCCGCCCCTAAGTATAGGGACGGAAGTAATATTCCGCGTTACCACCCTGATTGAAAGCATGACGCTTTCCTCTCAACTGCGTTTTAACGGCCTGCGCCGGTCAATGCCTACTTTTTCTTTCAGCATCCCGCTCCGGAATGGATTCACCTGACTCCCCCACCGGTTCGCACCACCCACCGGCTCTCTTTCCGAGAAAAATCACGCTATTATTTTCCTTCATCGCGTTTTATTATTCAATTCAAATTCAATGTACTACAATTTTTATGAATTCGCAAGTGATGCTTTTGCCTGTTCCGCCATGTCGATGAAATAACGGGCAATGCGATGATCATCTGTCAGTTCCGGATGGAAAGAACAGCCAAGATAGTGACGATCACGCGCTGCGACAATACGGCCGTCGCATTCCGCCAGCACTTCCGTCCCTTCTCCTGCCGACACGATATGAGGCGCACGGATAAATACCGCATTGTAATCATCTGCCACTCCTTTGATCGACAACTCGGCTTCAAAGCTTTCTTTTTGACGTCCAAATGAATTTCGTTCAACGGTAATGTTCATCAAGCCGAGATGCGGTTCATCGTATCCGACAATATCGCTTGCAAGCAAAATAAGCCCCGCACACGTTCCAAACATCGGCCGGCCTGACTCGCCAAACTGACGAAGCGGCTCCATAAAACCGTATCGGTCAATCAATCGGCGCATCGTTGTGCTTTCACCGCCCGGCAAAATCAATCCATCAAGATCATCAAGCTGTTCCGGCCATTTCACAACGACTGCTTCTGCCCCGTTCTCTACGATTGAGCGGACGTGTTCACGAACCGCTCCCTGCAGTCCTAATACGCCTATCTTTGTCATTACCAGCCGCGCTCCTGCATGCGTGATTCCGGCGCAATTTTCGAAATTTCAAGTCCTTTCATCGGCTCGCCAAGTTCTTTAGAAAGTTCCGCGATCAATTTGTAGTCTTGATAGTGAGTGGTTGCTTCAACAATGGCACGCGCAAATTTGGCCGGATTGTCTGATTTGAAAATACCAGATCCTACGAATACACCGTCTGCACCAAGTTCCATCATAAGTGCTGCATCAGCTGGCGTTGCCACACCGCCTGCCGCAAAGTTTACAACTGGAAGACGGCCTTCTTTTTTAATTTGAAGAAGTACTTCATACGGTGCACCAAGCAATTTTGCTTCCGTCATGATTTCATCATCGTTCATATGAACAAGTTTACGGACTTGCGCATTTACCTTACGGATATGACGAACCGCTTCGACAATGTTTCCAGTTCCCGGTTCACCTTTCGTACGAAGCATCGATGCACCTTCCCCGATACGGCGTGCTGCTTCGCCAAGATCGCGGCATCCGCAAACGAATGGTACTGTGTATTCACTTTTCAACAAATGATACTCTTCATCTGCCGGTGTTAATACTTCACTCTCGTCCAAATAGTCAACACCCATCGCTTCAAGCACACGCGCTTCTACAATGTGACCGATACGCGCTTTCGCCATAACCGGAATTGTAACGGCATTCATTACTTCTTCAACGATACGCGGGTCTGCCATACGGGCAACGCCGCCTGCCGCGCGAATGTCAGAAGGGACACGCTCAAGCGCCATAACTGCTACCGCGCCTGCTTCTTCCGCAATTTTCGCCTGCTCTGCGTTGACAACGTCCATAATAACGCCGCCTTTTTGCATTTCAGCCATTCCCCGTTTAACGCGATCTGTTCCTGTATTCATCTTTCTCTTCCTCCTATATCGATCAAAAAAATTGAGTTTTTGTTAAATTCCTAAATCATACTAAACACGAAAAATCACCTTCTGTCAATAGCAGAAGGTGATTTTCATTAAAACCAACCAGTTACTTTATCAGCAATCCAGTTCCATCCATTGGCGATTCCTCCGCCAACAGCGCGCATAGTAAGTGTGAACCAGTTCGCTTTTTCTACATCTTGAGCCGTTTCCACTTGTGTTTTACCCGCTGCTTTTAAAAATGGAACTTCATTATCTTGATCATCTTTTATTACTACAAAACCAACCACTTCGCCCTTTTCCACAGGTGCTGTCAGCTCTTTGTTTTCATTTAAATCCGAACTATTTAAAACTAATTCTGATTTATATTTCGCCTCTGACTGTTTTGGCAGCAAAATCGCAGCAGCCGACTTCGTTTGAACGCCTACTTCTTTCTCTTTTCCTTTTTGAACGGGCAGTGTTTCAGCGCCCTTCAGCTGACTTCCGGCCGCGGCGATCTCCTGCCGTTCAAATTGGTCAAATCCGTAATCAAGCATTTTCTTCATTTCAACAAAACGGGCATTATATGTTCCATTGCCGTCAGAACTTTTCGCATCCATTACAACAGCAATCAGCTTCTGGCCGTTTCTCTCCGCTGTTCCTGTAAAACAGTAGCCGGCAAAATCAGTTGTGCCTGTTTTCAAGCCGGTCATGCCCTCATATGCAAAAACAAGTGATGGGAGCATCCAATTCCAATTTTCCATGGCAATCTCATCATCAGTGCCTTCGCGGAATTTTTTCTTCGGTATGCTGGCTGTCTCCAGCACTTCCGGGTAATCCTTCACTAAACGGTAGGCGAGCGTTGCCACATCGCGGCCGGACATCATGTTTTCATCCGTCTCACCGCCAGTTGAATGATTCCCTTTTAAGTCTTTATTATTCAAACCGGTCGCGTTCACAAACTGATATTGTTCAAGACCAAGTACTTTTGCTTTTTCATTCATTAATTTGACAAATTCCGCTTCTGAACCAGCAATTTTTTCTGCAATGGCGATCGTTGCCGCATTCGCTGAATAAATCGTCATCGCTTCATACAATTCTTTTATCGTATACGTTTCGCCGGCACGCAGCGGCACGTTTGACAAACTGCGGTCCTGAGAAACAGTATATACATAGTCGGACACCTGGTAAGTATCCTCAAAGCTTATTTTTCCTGCCTTCACCGCTTCAAGCAGCAAATATTCCGTCATCATTTTCGACATACTTGCCACACCAAGCTGTTTCTCACTATTTTTCTCATACAAAATCTGTCCGGTATCTGCATCAATTAAAATAGCCGCTGATGCATTTACCTCAAACGCCGCTTTTGCTTTCATTCCTCCCGGGACTACTAATCCAATGAACAACAATGCGCTTAAAAAAATAGCACTAATCCGATACCCGCTTCTCTTCTTCACACTGAAAACCCTCCATCTGTTATGTCACACTTTCGTTATTGTACCATACATTTTCAGTCGAAAAATAGACGCGAAACGACCTAGATATCCTACAATAGAAGCAGAGCGGGGTAAAATGTGAAGATAATGTTACAGAAGGTGAAGCTTTTAAATAAGATCCATAAAAAAGCCCGTCCCTCAAGGACAGGCTTCACTTTATTATAATGAATAGTTTGGTGCTTCTTTCGTAATTTGAACATCATGTGGATGGCTTTCACGAAGGCCGGCACCCGTCATACGGATAAACTGGCTGTTTTCTCGAAGCGCATCGATATCTTTTGTTCCACAGTAACCCATACCTGAACGAAGGCCGCCTGTTAATTGATACAATGTATCTGAAAGCGGGCCTTTGTACGCAATACGTCCTTCAATACCTTCCGGAACAAACTTTTTCGCATCTTCCTGGAAGTAACGGTCTTTAGAACCTTTTTCCATTGCACTGACAGATCCCATACCACGGTACACTTTAAAACGGCGTCCCTGGAAGATTTCTGTTTCGCCTGGACTTTCCGTCGTACCTGCAAGAAGGCTGCCAAGCATAACGGCAGATCCACCGGCTGCAATGGCTTTTACAATATCGCCGGAATACTTAATTCCGCCATCCGCGATAATTGCTTTTCCATATTTGCGTGCTTCAGTTGCACAGTCATACACTGCGGTAATTTGTGGGACCCCAACACCTGCTACAACGCGTGTTGTACAGATGGAACCAGGACCGATACCAACTTTTACAACGTCCGCGCCCGCTTCAAATAGTTCACGTGTTGCTTCAGCCGTTGCCACATTCCCTGCAATGATATTTAAATCCGGATAGGCCGAACGAATTTCTTTTACTGTTTCAATAACGCCTGCAGAATGACCATGTGCTGTATCAACCACAATCACGTCTACATTGGATTTCACAAGCATTTCAACACGTTTCATTGTATCGCCTGTTACACCGACAGCAGCACCAACAAGAAGGCGTCCTTGAGCGTCTTTAGCAGAGTTCGGGAATTCAATAACCTTTTCAATGTCTTTAATCGTAATAAGGCCTTTTAAAACGCCCTGGTCATCGATAAGTGGGAGTTTTTCAATTTTATGCTTTTGAAGAATTTGTTCTGCTTCTTCAAGTGTTGTACCAACCGGAGCAGTAACAAGATCATCTTTTGTCATAACATCTGTAATTAAAATTGAGTAATCTTGAATAAAACGAAGGTCACGGTTTGTTAAAATACCAACAAGTTTTTGCTCTTCTTGACTGTTAACAATCGGCACACCAGAAATGCGGTATTTGCCCATTAAATGCTCAGCATCAAACACTTGATGTTCCGGTGTTAAGAAGAACGGATCGCTAATAACGCCGCTTTCAGAACGTTTTACTTTATCCACTTGTTCTGCCTGCTGCTCAATGCTCATGTTTTTGTGAATAATACCAAGTCCGCCCTGACGAGCCATCGCAATCGCCATGTCACCTTCAGTTACTGTGTCCATACCGGCGCTGATCATTGGAATATTCAATTTCAAAGTTGGCGTAAGTTCTACCTTCAACGACACATCTTTAGGAAGCACCTCTGATTTAGCCGGCACAAGTAAAACATCATCAAACGTTAAACCTTCTTTTTTAAACTTATCTTCCCACATATTTAAACCTCCCTGACCGAAAAATATTATTAGTAGGTTATCAATTGAACGGGTATAATGTCAAGATAGGAGTTATATGTTAGACTTTTTGGAATTTTCACATTTAAATCCGAACATTAAAAAGAAATGTATTAATATTACACTAAAGAAACAATTTAAGTCATTAATAGATATTCCAACATAACTTTTCTCAATTCCGAGATACTCTCTTTACCGATTGCATTGTAATGTTTTAATCATAAAGAACAACAAAAAAACAACTTGATTTCTC
>NZ_MSDU01000072.1 GCF_001936625.1 Domibacillus antri
TCTGAGTAGTTACCACGCGTGATATTAAAGATACTTTTTTGATCCGTTAATTGAAGATCATGATTTTTGATTAGCATTTTCTCTGCTTCGTTGGTGAGATTTAATTTATCATAAGCACTTACACAAGTATGCCCGCCTTTTTTTATTGATTGATTAGCGAGTAGAAGAAAATTTTCAAGATATGGTGGAAAGCCTGAATTTTTGCTCCATTCAACATGTGCCCAAACTCTCTTCGTGTAGGATTGAATATAGGCTTTATAAGCCTCATTTGAATAAAAATTTTTTGAAGGATCTTTTATATTGATGACGGTAGAATAATAATCATAGTTGTTCACGAATATAAATAGCTTTCTTTTTTCATGGTCCAGGAAAGAACTTAAACGAGCTTCTATCACTGGCCACAACCGATCGTTTTCGATAATTAGAGTTGGTTTCCCCGATTTAATACCAGCCAATATAAAAGAGGCGGCATTCTCGATATACGCTTCATTATTTTGAAAAACATATAGAATATGAGCACAGTCAATGGATTCGAATAGACTGCATATCTGTTTTGACTTAGTATCAAACATAAATTTCAGCTCCTTTTAGGAAACTAGAAAAAAGCGGACAGTTTCTTTTGACTGTTGTATGTCACTGTCACCATCCATAACTTCGATGAATAAAAGTATTTATACATCAATTTCCATTTTGTCTGCTGCAAATCCTCTTGCATATTTCATGCCGGATAAAAGAACAGAAATAAAATTCAAAGAAGAATCATCATCACGGACCAGCAACCTGTGCACCCGATCAGAATATTTTCTGCAATTTTACTTTTCAAGATAAAAGTTCCATTCATAGTGTAAAAATAAAAGCACTTTTCGTGTGTGAAAAAGTGGTTTCTTATATTTTCCTACAATAATAGCTGAAATTCTACAAATTTAAATCGACAAATACCGACAATAAGTTTTTAGGGAAAAAATTGAATGAATGAAAGGAGTTCGGATAATCGGTGATGAATTGAAACCGGGCATGCCATAATTTGATGGTTATTTAAGTGAAGGGGAAGCGAAAGAAATGTACTTTTGTAATCCTTACCTGGTTTGCATTCTTTTAGCACTTTTGAATCGTTTAATGAAATAAAAAGGCCGCTCAGTCCGGAGACCGAGCAACACTGATAAAAAATAACGGAGCTATTTGTAAAACTTAACGTAAAATAACACGCGTGTTGATTAACCAGAATCATACAGTTTCCTTCCAGTGAACCTCAAAATAATGATGTAGAAACAAGGCCATTTCAGCCTGCCATTCCAACGGCAGCGA
>NZ_MSDU01000073.1 GCF_001936625.1 Domibacillus antri
CCGGGAGGAATGCCAGGCGGGTATCCGGAAGGAATGCCAAGCGGCTTCCAGGAGGAGGATCTCTAGGAGATACACCAACAGCATCATAGCTCGATGATCTTATTTGATGACTTTTTCCATTGAAGAATTGTTACAATGTGTGTAACTGAGTCTGTCTAAGATAGGAAAGCTTGAGGATACTGATTGTACAGCTTTATTGCTGTGTGATCCGTGTCCTTTTTTTATTTGTTAAAAGGGAATTTCAACATGGACAAAAACATAATTAAACTTACTCCTTTATCAATCATACAATGATTTAAAAAGGGCGGCAGATGAATAGTATCTGAATTAATTTTTTAGGAGTGAGCGGAAATGGGAACGAATAAATTTCAAGGGATACATCAGCTTCATTATGAAAAAGCAATGGGTAAAATTCAAACAGGCGATCTTTTGTTTTGCAGTGGCAGCTACCGGGTTAGTGAATTCATTAAAAAAGCATCCAATTCGTTCATGAGCCATGTCGCCTTTTTATTTGAATGGAACGACCGGGTGCTTGTTTTTGAAAGCGTGGAGAACGTGGGCGTCCGTATCGTTCCTCTAATGCACTACATGACGAATTATGAAAATACGGGGAAAAAGTATAACGGTGCGCTCTTCACTGCACGTCATGATAAACTGATTGATCCTTATTTTGACCGAACGTTACTGGATATTTTGGTTGGAACAGCGATTGATTTACTCAATCGTAACTATGATCAAACGGAAATCATTCGGATTTTGACGAGGATTAAGTTAGGGATTGGGCAGCATAAAGACAATTATGAATACATTTGTTCTGAATTCGTTGACCATTGTTTTCGGCAAATCGGCGTTCATTTCCCGCGCAGCAAGGAAGGTTTTATTTATCCTGAGCATATTGCATCTGATTCTAATGTATACCCGTTGTTTGAAATTATTTCATGACAGGGGACCTATTATAGAGATTTGCTCTATCAGCTATATGGGATATTAGGGAATTCAAATTAAATGACCGAAAGTAGCGCGAATTGCTGGTGGTGAAATCAATGGGTCCCTTTCATCGCATGGCTTGTATGAAATACATCGGTTAGAATCAGTCGGCACGCTGCAGATGAGTGGCTAGTCAGTGGTGATTGATCTGGCACTCTTAAAAAGGGACAGGCAGTGGTTTGATGAGCTTACTGGAAAGGCGATTGAGATATGGAGCAGCTGATGATTTTTGGTATTCAACAGGATGTATAAGAATGCATTTCTCGCTTAATAACTAGAAATATTTTGAATACTTATACCTAATTATCAACAGTTTTTGAGATAAGATAAAATCCCTACAAATCATTTAACCAATTATCTTATGCAGATTGAACACACACAGTGGAGATTTTTCTTTCTGAAAAAAATTAATTCTTGGAATAAAAATTCTTTTAGTTGGGCATGTTAAAGGGGATGATGCAAAGGAGGTGGGTATTTATGCTAAAAAAATTACTTTACTACATTTCCGTGCTAACGCTTACTGTCATGCTCTCTGGATTAGGAGTAAGTGCTCAAAGTAACCGGGAGTACAACCATTCCATCACCGAGGCAGCTGCTCAAAACAATAATGTTGCTGACAACGTTGCTGGCGCGGATGATGATGACATGGAATGGGGCTGGCTTGGTCTTCTTGGTTTACTCGGTCTTTTCGGTTTACGAAGACGGGATGAAAAGAAATAGTGATGAAGGAACTGTGCCATGCAGAACGATATGCCGATATTATAGCCGGATTCTGTTTTATGAAAGACGAATTCATTAACAACACGGCCAAAAGAGCAATAAAACAGGCCCAAAATCAGAAAATCCGACTATAGAAAAGAAGAAGGGGATGTCTCAAAGAGCTTTTGAGCAGCCTCTTCTTTACTTGAAAACAAACTATAACGTTATAACATTCATTTAGGCAGCTTCACGCCTGTCAAGGTGATTTTAGGTTACCATGATATTTCACGACCGGCCATTTCTCTTTCCGCAATGCGTTTATCAGATCCTGTCCTGCATGCAAGTGGTCCTGCACTAGCTCTTTTGGAGTCAGCGCCATCCACTGGTTCAAAGAGATGTCTGCAAAGCGATTACTCTTAAACATTTCCAGGAACCAAAGACTTTGGCGGCCTGTGTTTTGAATATAATGTCCCGTAGCAAACGGTACATAGCCTACATCACCGGCCCGGTAATTAAAAGTTCTCGAAGTACCACTAGCCGTGAATACAGTCACGCGCCCGGTTCCAGAGAGGTAATACTGCCACTCATCATTATTCGGATGCCAATGCATTTCTCTCATTCCGCCTGGAAAGACTTCTACTAACGCCGCCGCAATTGTCGTTGAAATGGGAAAATTAGTGGAATCAACTATGCGTACCGTCCCGCCTGGAGTAGAGATCGGTTCCTGAGCAAGCAGCCGATGTGTGAAGCTCTTTGGTACAGTACCGTAAGGATCCGGCACCCTCTGGCTTTCCAGCGGTGCTGGTATTTTGGCTTGGAAAATATAGCGTTGTTTTGCAGGGATGCGGGTAAAAGTGCTTTCCGGTACACCGAAATTGGCAGCAAGTACGTCCTTTGGTGTGTGCGCGAACCAATCCGTAATCGTAAAGGTGTCGAACTCAGAGAAACTGCCATCGTCAAAAACAAGCAGAAATTCACAGCCTTCCTCCAGTCCTTGGATCGAATGTGGAATTCCGGGGGGGAAGTACCACAAATCCCCCGCCTCGACATCGGCTATAAAATTTCGCCCTTCTTGATCAACTGAGGTGATTCTTGCACGGCCCAAAATCATGTAAGCCCACTCTGCTTGCTTGTGCCAATGCAGCTCGCGTACACCTCCTGGCGTCAGACGCATGTTCACCCCCGCAAGGGTCGTTGCGATGGGCAGCTCTCTAACCGTTACTTCCCGCGACCAACCGCCATGCTTTAACTGCATATGGGTGTCGGAAAAAGAAAATTTTAAATTAGGGATGGTTCCTGCGTCAGTGGCCGGCGGAACGAGCATGTCGGGATTCTCAAGGTCCCTCAAAATGTCTCTAGGGCCAAAATCGACTGCGCCGGCACCATCATCCCTTACCGGCTGCGGGATATTTTTGTAAGAGGCTTGATTCCTAGATGTTTTTTTCATCAAATCTGCTCCCTTCACTTTTATTGTTGAAGAGGTTCTATATAGTAACAACTGTAATTTATGAGGATGCTTTCGAAAATATATCTATTCCTGTAAAAATACACTAACCTCTTCTGCACAGAATATGGCGGATGTGAAAGAAGAAACTGGTTTTTCAAAGGGATCTATACAGGCGTTGCTATAAGAACATCAAAAGGGGTTCAATATGGCACTTTGTCGGCACTGTGTGAATATCTCAATTGTGGTGCAAGTGATTTATCGGAGTATATAAATGATCAAAAAAAGTTGTTTCTGTAGTGCTTTGATGAATTAACGAATGAATTTTAAAGACTACATGCTGGCTCTGTGTTAATGTTTTATTTTCGTATA
This sequence comes from Domibacillus antri, assembly GCF_001936625.1. Taxonomy (GTDB): domain Bacteria; phylum Bacillota; class Bacilli; order Bacillales; family Domibacillaceae; genus Domibacillus; species Domibacillus antri. The sequence continues at coordinate 3,503 of NZ_MSDU01000073.1, forward strand.
AACATGAATCCTCATACAGAACAGGTAAAAGTGAGATATAATTAAGGAACCAATGTACCCTTATTTTAAACGTGAGTTCTTATACAGAAACTCTGAAAGTTGTTTGGGGACATTGGTTTTTTTACGCAGCAAAAAAGGATATAATATCAATGTGCAGTGACCTTTAAGGTGATTCCGACCATAACAGGAGTGGGGCTATTATTCATAGACCTCTAATATTGATGTGAGGCACTCCATTCAATTAGAAACACGGCACTGCACATTAATTAAATATAAAACAACGGAGTCCTGTCAATTTCGACAGGATTTTTATTTTTTTTAGAAGGAATATTATGGTTAGTGTCGAATACTCCATTCAATAGACTAAATAGACTATTCGGAAGGTGCCGTTCGATAA
>NZ_MSDU01000074.1 GCF_001936625.1 Domibacillus antri
GTTTTCTATCGAAATGACGGGCATTTAATATAGAAAGTTTAATGCTAAAACGTTGACGTTTTTATTGATTTTCTTCAGTTTTCAATGTTCAATTTGTTTCGTTTTCCGCCATCATCATCGGGCGACTTAAATAATATAGCACGATTAAAAATAGAGAGCAAGTCTTTTTTTAAAAAAATTAAAACAGCCATTTTCAAATGACTGTTTTTCCAACGCTATTTTCAATGTAAAGATCTCTTCTTTTAACAAGATCAAGAACTTCTCCATTATGCAGCTGTACAAGCGGTCTTGTTCGATGCATTTGCTGAACAAATAATACTTTTGCTTCACGTCCATCTGATAATGTAACAGCTGTCCCGGGTGCCAATTCTGCTACGAGTGAAAATAATGCATTCATAATAGAAAGATCGAATTTCTCGAACAAATCCTGCTGAATGATTTCAACAACCTTAAAGGCAGACTGTGCGCCTTGAAACAGCCGATCTGTTGTCAATGCATGATACGTATCGGCAAGCCCGACAATTTGTGCAAGTGCATGAATTTTACTTCCCTTTGCACCAGCCGGGTAACCGGATCCGTCTAATCGTTCATGATGCTGATAAATGGCCAGTTTTGCTTCGGCCTTTAATAACTTTAAATCTTTCACCATCTTGTAACCGACAATCGGATGATTTTGTATTTCTTTATATTCCTGCTCTGTAAGGGCTGTGCTCTTATTTAAAAGAGAAGAATTAATTTTTGACATACCGCAATCGGCAAGGAGGCCGGACAATGCTGATTGAACAATCATGCCTTTTTCATAATTCATTTTCTTCGCAATCGCCCCACTCAGGATACCAACCGCCGCCATATGGTGAAATAGATATTCATCTTTCCTTGAAAAAGAAGACAATCTCTCCAGCTGCTCTGGGTTTTCCAGTATATAGTCCAGCAATGGTAAAATAATCGTTCTCATTCGCGCAATTTCTACATTCATTCCAGATTGCCACTTTTGAAACTCTTCTTTTATTCCTTTTAATGTTTTATAGTACAGCTGCTCCGTTTTAACAACAATAGGACTGAATGCGTTTAATGAAGCAGATGAATAAATCGTTGAAATCGGATCTTCTGTTTCCAAAACAACATCAACCGATGAAATCGAAAATGCTTTTAAAAAGCGTATATGCTGCTCTGTTAAAACAGTTCCTTCTTTAATAATTGGATGATTTGTTCCGACAATAACTCCTTCTTTAAGCTGCCAGCCCGGTTTAAGATCTTCTATACTGACGTGCAAATCCCTCACCCCTTTTCATTAAGTCTTTACACCTAATTATAGTGAACCATAAATACAAATGATAGACAAAAAAGGGGCTGTCCCAAAA
>NZ_MSDU01000075.1 GCF_001936625.1 Domibacillus antri
AGGTCGCTATAGGACCATAATGCGTCGTAATGTTGTCGCTATTTGTCGAACGATTCCTGTAGGATTTCCACTCCTTTTGCCGAATTGAAAGGGTGAAGGGGTGAGTGGAATGGATGGAACAAGTGAAATGGATGGTAGTATTACGATAACAAATATGGAGCACGAAATGTACAATGATGGCCTTTTCTTCTTGGGAAAATCTAATAGTTGTGAAGGTACTTTTGAAAAATGGCGTTATCAAAGATTTGCAATTATTAGCTTCTGCACGTCATTCGAATCGTTTCTGCACAAGAAAATAGTCTCTAAATTAACAATAGACGATACCGTTGTAGAAAAGGGATCAGATATATTAAATTATTTATCTGACCCGGAATCTAAGGTGAAAAGACCATTCATTATAGCAACCGTTAAGGGTAAATTACGAGTGCTAGCAGACGCAAATGGATTAGATCAAGAAGCTTTTTTGGGAGAAGAATTTAAAGAGTTCGAAAAAATTATTCATTTGAGAAATAAAATTGTTCATTTTTCTCGATCGAATTTTGATAGTGTTTATTTAGAAATGGATAATTTAGTTGAAGTGGCTCCTGAATTTTTGAGAAGCTTAGTGATGATAATTTGCGAAGAGTTGAATGAAAATGTTCCGGGATTTTATTTGGAAACAGAATATAAAGATATAGATTAAGGTTTAAGCACTCGAAATGGGTGCTCTTTTTATATAACCAAAAACCATGTCGCCTCCGGGCGGCATTTTTTAATACAAAAATCAGAAAGGCGTGAAAAGCATGTCTTATTTTTATAGTGTAGGGGGCGTCAATTTGGAACATTTAGAAGTTGTTCAGTTGTATTTGTTTGGTGATGTAAAATTTTTAGATTTACTGTTACTGCTCATGGGGATCGACATTGTTACAGGTATTTTTAAAGCAATTAAGAACGGCAACCTATGGAGCCGTAAAAGCCTGTTCGGGTACGCACGGAAGCTACTAGTATTCGGTGTAATTATAATGGCCAATATTATTGATCAAATCCTCGGTTTAAACGGCACTGTTACATATGCAACAGTGCTTTTTTATATTGCTAACGAAGGGCTTTCGATCGTTGAAAATTTGGCTGAGCTTGATGTTTTAATCCCAGCTCATATTGCGGAGCGCCTAAAAGTAATTGAGACGAGTGATACAGAAACACTTGGTCAGCAGGTTAAAGAAGAGTTTGCTGGAACAAAAGTCGATGAAGAGCTGAAGAAAGACGGTGAGGGAAAATGAAAATAGCGGGATGCGCTGAACTTGCTGTAACCGGTCTTTTTGAGCTTGTTAATCCACGAAAAGGTTATACGAAAGGAGCAGATGAGTGATGAGTATAAAAGGAATTGAACTTCACCCCGGTCACTGGAAAAACACCGGTTCCGGGGCGAATGGACTTATCAATGAGGTGACGGAAGCACGCAAGGTGACAAAGCGAGTGTATGAGATCTTGCAGGCGCATAAGGTTCCGGCAACCTATTTTGAGGATAACACCTCAAGCAATCAGCAGCAGAATCTTAATGCGCTCGTCAAGCATCATAACGCGGATCGGGATGATCTGGTTGTATCTATCCATTTTAATGCCGTGGCAGGAATCAAGGAAAGTGACATCGGCACAGAAGTGCTGTACTACTCACAAAAAGCTTTAGCAACGAAACTGGCAGCGGCAATAAGCGCAGCATCTGGACTAAAAAATCGGGGTGCCAAAAAGCGGGATGGCCTGGCCGTGCTGACAAAGATTTTTGAGCCGGCCGTATTGATCGAGGTTTGTTTTGTCAATTCTCGTGCGGACGTCAAAAAATATCAGGAGCATTTTGAAAAGATTTGTTTAGCAATTGCAGAGACACTGGGAGCACATATTGGCTTGACGTTAAAAAAGCCGGTAGCTGCATCTAATAAAACGGTGGTAGCGAAGGAGGGGAATATTTTGGTATTAAACGGAGTAGGACGTAAAGAAGCGCAGGATCTGATCCGTCGAGCGTGCAAAGAAGGCGTATTCGACGCATCTTATCACACGGAGGAACGCATTGCCGGGTACACGGACAGCGAGCTGGTGAGCTATCAGATTGCGTACGTAAACCGGACGGTAAAGGCGTAAAAAAGCAAAAAGCTCCGATGCATTTCGGGGCTTTTGTCGTATTTTGTCGTTAATTGAAGAACGGTTTTTGTAGATATTTTCCCTCTATTATCGAAAAATAGTATTAGAGGAGGTATCAAAAATGGTTAAACGTACAATAAACTTTGATTTTTTTAGAATTACACAGTCTGATAATTCTACTGATCATGTAAATAATGCTTTGGAAAAACAATTGCAAATTGTTTCTGAAGGAAAAGTAGAAAATGTTAAAATTGGAAGTTTTGTTGCAAGGATGAAATTTCTTATTAAAAAACCCATGAACCCTCAGGTAGCCGGTGGTCCGTTCTGTTGGATAGGTTCCATAGAAAGAGTAGACATTACTGAGAATACTGAAGGGGCTAACCTAGATGGTATAAGAAAGGTTTATGCTGACGGAGAAGATGAGGGGCCTGTAAAAGATACGATATTTTTATATAACCCTACCAATAAAGTTTTGGTATTACATAAATCTTTTGGTGGTTTGGTTTGGCGTAATATTGGCATATACATAAGAAAACTTTGTAAAAAAAGAGGTATTCAATTAGAAACGATTGTTGATTTTTCTAGGTTCGAGCGCACTCAGAAAGCGCCTAGAATAAAAAATATTGAATACCGTGTAGCATTACCAGAAAATTTAGAAGTGCTGAAAAACAGCAGTAGAACTATTGTGGGTGATTTCCTTCTTGCTAGAGCATTAAAAGGAAAAACTATGAAAGTGACAATTGGTTCACCAAATATGGATGTTAATGAGACGATTAAAAAAGTGGTACAAATAAAAGAATTAGGAAAAGACAATGTGAAATCACTTAAGGTAATCACAGAAAATGATGGAAATGAAGAAGCATTGGACTTGATAAACGAAATACTAAGAGACAGTGTAACTGAAGATTTTACACAAGGAAGAAAATTTACCGCACCATTGGTTATGGATCATATTTTTGCGGTGTATAATAAACATAATACCCTCTTGAATACAATGTTTATAAACGAGGAGGAAGACTGATAAAAAAGGGGTGGCGAAATGTTGAAACGCTTTATTGGGCCGCTTGTATTCCTAACAATCGTTTTTATTATTTTTAAGACCGGATTGGAGCCGATTGATTTTAAATTTTTTAAGGATATATTATTAGCTACAACTTCACTCGCAGCAAGTCTTTTGGGGTTTCTTATTGCGACAATTACAATTATACAATCACTGAACGGTAATAAGTATTTTAAAAAGCTAATTCAACTCGGGACTGCTCAAAAGCTGTTAAAAGAGCTTTTTAAATCAATTACTGCGCTTTTTGGAACGACCATTATTAGCTTGTTCTTTTTGTTTTTTGATTTTACCGAAAGTACCTCATCCATTCAAATATTATTTTCAATATGGATGACAGCTCTTTTAGTTTCCTTATTCTTAATGGCGAAAGTTATTTTCTATGTTCGCTATGTGTCATTAGAAGGAGACGAAAAATAAATTTAAAAACACCTTTTTTGAATGAGGTGTTTTTTATTTGCAAAAAAAAGACTAGCCGTAGCCAGTCAAAAATACTTCTTTGCCATCTGTTTAAAAGTTCCCTCATTAATAATGTGTTCACCCGGCACAGGCCACGATCCACAGTAAAGATGCACGACGGAATGGATCTGCGTAATGCCGATATGATCATCGTCGTTGATTTGCTCCCTGCAGTGTGGGCAGATCATTTTAAAATCTTCCACGGTATCAGCTCCTTTTACAAGTTGGAGGGGTTCCATTTATTCAAACGCAGGCAGCACACTGTAGTTTTTAGCAACGCTGCTATAGTTGTCTGGATCAAATGTTTCGAAGTTAATCTGTTCAAACGTTTCGCGATCCAGTGTGATGTTCATGACTTTTTCGATATTTTCATTTCCGTATTCATCAAGCAAAGGGAACTCCCAAATCAGAACCACTTCACTGGTTTTAGGATCATCAAAAGCAATTTTAAATACATCCGCACTATCAATATACATGCCGCTTTTTACTAATCCTAATGATGCGTTATCATCAGTTGACAACGTAATGTGCTTAACAATATCATCCGAAGCTTCGGTTTCCTGGTTATCAAATTCATCATAATAAACAATTCGGTCTTGTTTTAAATTATTTTGCTTGCCGAGTTTCTTAATAATTGCTTCTTCTGTCGTTAGAGTTGCTGTTTCTTTTTCTTCAGATTCAGGAGACTGGGTCAGCCTGTCGCAGGCCACAAACACAGCAAAAAACAATACTGCTGTCAGCAGCAGTTGAATCACGTTTCTCATCCAAATCCCTCCATATGACTTTTTACTATCATACGACAAAATGGGCATAGTATGGAAGAGACATCGAAATGGTATTACTATGTAGAAGAAACACGTACTGAAATTAGTAGGGGTGTATGATTTTGCCCATCTGCTTGCCCAACGTTTGCCCATCTTTTCAAATTGTTTCACCTGTTTTAGCACTGTCTGATTTTTCAAAGACTTTATAAAACAGCGGTTTGCAGGCTTTTAAAATGGTAGAAACTTGTATAATAGTTGTTCCGCACACAAGTACATCCTTGGGAGCGCGAACAATACATGTCAATGTATTAAGAACCTCAACCCCTTGAGCCGTATGGCTTCGAGGGGTTTTTCTTGTTTTGGTCAAAAGCTATTTTTGTAGCTTGTTCTTGCTAATGACCAAAATCGGACCAAAATTATTTTAAAAACCGATTTGCGTACTTCTCAAATTCCTCAATTGTCTCCTTATTTAACCGGTCACTGATATGTGAATACACATCGGCTGTAACGGCCATGCTGCCATGTCCAAGGCGTTCCTGGATATATTTCATGCTGGCGCACCTGATTCAAGCAGCATAACCGCATGTGTGTGGCGTAGAGAATGGATCGGGAGCTGTGGAAGTCCAGCTTTTTTTAAAGTGCGTGAGAAAGCATTAAATAAAGTTGATTTTGGCAGGAAGTCACCATTAGTCCGGCAAAACACTAAATTGTAATCATGACGATACAAATCATTTAACATCAATTTGTTTTTATTTTGCCATTTCAAGTGATCTCTCAATTCACTGCAGAGAGAAGAACCAATAATGATCGTTCTTGGTGAATTAAAGGTCTTTGTGTCCCCAAAAAGTTCTTCATCGTTGCCAGCTTGAAAATCCAGCGACCTTGTAACGGAAATTTTACCTTCGTTTAAATCGATGTCTGTCCATTGAAGAGCCGCAGCTTCTCCCTTTCTCATTCCTGTTTCGATTAACACTTTAAAGAACACGTAGTAAATATAACTGTCCTCATAAGCCGTTTTTAAAAATAACGGAATGTTATCAGGAGCAAGGTGTCAAGGCCGGGCATTTTCATACAAAATCGCCGGGTTAAATTTATACAATTTCGGCACCTTGTATTTCGCAACTGAAAAG
>NZ_MSDU01000076.1 GCF_001936625.1 Domibacillus antri
GAGCAGGACGCCGCCTGGCACATTATAAAAGGAGATGACTTTACGTCATCTCCTTTTTCTATACATAAAAATGAAAGGATGGATACATAAATGGATCAAACAAAAATGCCGCTTGTTGAAGCACTGAAAATGCATAAAGAAAAGAAACCCGTTGCTTTTCACGTTCCAGGACATAAAAACGGGCTGCTCTTTCCTTTCATAGATCTTTCGTATGATGTAACAGAATTAACCGGCCTGGACGATCTCCACTCTTCTGAAGGCTGTATTCAAGAAGCGGAAAAATTATTAAGCCATCTTTATCAAACCATTGAAAGTAATTTTCTTGTAAATGGAAGCACTGTCGGCAATTTGGCCATGATTCTTGGCTCTCTTTCAGAAGGAGACTGTGTATTTGTCCAGAGAAACTGTCACAAATCTATCCTGAATGCATTGAAGATGGCCAAAGCAACGCCTATTTTTTTAACGCCCGATTATGATGAAACGACGAAAACGGCTGTTTTGTTTTCTGCAGAAACGTTAACAAAAGCCTACCGGCAATACAAAAATGTGAAAGCAGTTATTTTTACGTATCCCTCTTATTATGGAATGACGGATTCATTTGAAATATTAGCCGCGGTTGCGAAAAAAAATGGTTCGCTTGTGCTGGTAGATGAAGCGCACGGCGCGCATTTTGTTCTTCCTTATGAAGGTATACCGAAAAGTTCCCTATACTCAGGGGCTGATGCAGCCGTCCAATCGGCTCATAAAATGCTGCCAGCAATGACAATGGGTTCTTATTTTCATATTCAATCAAAGGAAATAGACCGGGATAAAATCGTATTTTATTTACAGGCGCTGCAATCGAGCAGCCCCTCTTATCCGATCATGGTGTCTCTGGATGCGGCCAGAGCTTATACAGCAGCCTATGAAGAGCGGGATGTTCTTTATTCAATCGAAGTGAGAAATAGTGTAAAAGAGGTGCTGGAATCGAAAGGATGCATGTGTGTGCAGCCAGACGATCCGTATAAGCTGTTAGTCAGGGCGGACGGTATGTCAGGTTACGAGCTGAAGGCAATGTTGGAACAGGCGGGTCTATATCCCGAAATGGCCGATCCTTTTCAAGTGCTGTTTATTTTTCCTTTATTAAAAGAAGGACAGATGCAATTTGAAGCGGACGCTATAAAAAAGCTGCAATCTTTTCATTTGAAAAAAGGAACGGTGAGAAACCGTTTTCCAGTGGAACTAAAAACAGACGGTGTATCCCATCTGGCATTGCCGTATAATGAGCATAATAAATATAAAAAGCAATATATTGCTCTTAATGAGGCAGAAGGCCATATTGCGGCGGAAATGATTATTCCGTATCCTCCTGGTATCCCACTGTTAATGGAGGGAGAACAAATTACGCGAGATCATCTGCGTTCGTTGGAGTGGCTGATCGAAAATGGCAGCCGTTTTCATGGCGGCAGCGGGTTAAAAGAGAAACAGATGGCTGTTTTTCGAAAGGAGTTATGAAGGTGAAGGGTAAATTTATTACGGTAGAAGGACCTGAAGGAGCCGGCAAAACGACTATTTTGAATCGGATCGTTCAGGAATTGAAAAATAGAGGAATGGATGTAGTTCAAACACGCGAACCGGGCGGCATTGCGATTGCAGAGCAAATTCGGTCAGTTATTTTAAATAAAGAGAATACAGCGATGGATGCGCGGACGGAGGCGCTTTTATATGCGGCAGCACGCCGTCAGCATCTCATAGAAAAGGTCATTCCGGCGGTTGAACGTGGAGCGGTTGTGCTTTGTGACCGCTTTATTGACAGCTCGCTTGCGTATCAGGGGCATGCGAGAGGGCTTGGAATGGATGAGGTGGCATCGATTAATGATTTTGCCACAAACGGGATGATGCCCGAACTGACGCTTTTATTTGATGTGAGCCCTGAAGTGGGACTGGCTCGAATTTATCGACATAATGGCCGCGAAGTAAATCGGCTTGATTTAGAAGGCCTTTCTTTTCATGAGAAAGTGCGGGAAGGGTATTTATTGCTTGCAAAACGGGAAAAAGGCCGGATTGAAGTTGTGAATGCGGAAAAAAATGAAGAGACCGTATTTCAGGAAGCGCTCGAAAAAATTGAAAAAGTACTCCGTTAAAAGATTTGCTATCACGCGTGTTGATTAACCAGAATCATACAGTTTCCTTCCAGTGAACCTCAAAATAATGATGTA
>NZ_MSDU01000077.1 GCF_001936625.1 Domibacillus antri
TTGGAGTGGCTTTTCTTTTGGCTAAATTTACGGATGAAGAACAAATGAAAGCTGTGAAACAATATTTAGAAGGAAATGAAGGATGTGGAACCATCGCAAAAGAGATAGGTGTGCACGTTAGTAACCTTCAATTTTGGGTGAGAAAATATGAATATCACGGTGAAAAAGCTTTTTCCAAGAGCTATACAAATCATTCATTCCAATATAAACTAGACGTACTTAACTATATGAACGAAAATGGGACGTCTATCTTTGAAACGGCTGCGATATTTAATATGCCTTCTGATTCTACACTTTGGAACTGGCAACACCTTTTCGAGACACAAGGATGGACTGCCCTGGAACCAAAGAAAAAGGGGCGTCCACCTATGAAAAATGAGAATCCAAAAACATCGGAAAAACAAGCACCAGCTGAAGGATCAATAGAGGCATTAAAGGCGGAAAATGAACGTTTGCGTATGGAGAATGCGTATTTAAAAAAGTTGAATGCCTTAGTTCAAAACAAGGAAAAATCAATAAAAAAGACAAAGTAAGGGCTGTCTATGTACTAAGGGTCGACTTCCCGCTGAACGCTCTTCTTCAGCTTGCTGGCATTCCACGCAGCACGTATTACTATATGGTCAGGCAGTTTGGCCGGCCAGACCGGGATGCAGCATTCAAAGCGCTCATTCAGGAGATTTATCATGAACACAAGGGCCGTTACGGCTACCGGCGCATCCGGGATGAGCTTCGGAACCGTGGGCATCTTATCAACCACCAAAAAGTGCAGCGCCTCATGAAATCACTTGGGCTGAAAAGTCTTGTGCGCATGAAGAAATACCGTTCCTATAAAGGGAAAGTGGGCAAAACGGCACCTAATATTTTAGAGCACAACTTCCAGGCAGACAAGCCGAACGAAAAGTGGGCAACGGACATTACGGAATTCAAGCTTTTTGGGAAGAAGCTGTACCTCTCGCCCATGCTGGATCTGTTTAATGGGGAAATCATCGCCTACACGATTGGCTCAAGGCCAACCTATTCGCTTGTCTCAGAGATGCTGGAGAACTCTTTTGAACGGCTTTCAGAAGACGATAAGCTGCTCATTCACTCTGATCAGGGCTGGCATTATTAGATGAAGCAGTACCGGCACTCCTTGAAAGAACACAAGATTACACAAAGCATGTCCCGCAAGGGGAACTGTTATGACAATGCCGTTATGGAAAGCTTCTTTGGCACCATGAAATCAGAATTTCTGTACCTATATGAATTTGAGAGTGTCGAGCACTTTAAGCAGGAGCTGGCACACTATATTGAGTACTGCAACCACAAACGAATTAAGGCAAAATTAAAGGGCATGAGCCCGGTACAATACCGGACTCATGCCCAACAAGCTACTTAACAAAATAACCTGTCTAACTTTTCGGG
>NZ_MSDU01000078.1 GCF_001936625.1 Domibacillus antri
AAGTACATGCACTGGCTTATGCGGGTACGCCAATGTGTTTCTGGCCAGCACCTGGTATTCCTCACCGCCACACAGTGGTGGATGTCACGGATGAATTGGCGAAAGATGCGGCGGCCCGTCTTGGCTTTGAACACTATTCTTCTGACTGGCGCAAAGTCGTGGAAGATCCTGAAATCGATGTAATCGACATCGTGACACCAAATGACTCCCATGCGGAAATCGCGATTGCCGCTGCCAAAGCAGGTAAGCACATCATTTCCGAGAAACCGCTTGCGCGAAACGCGGCGGAAGCGAAAACGATGCTGGATGCGGTCAAAGAAGCAGGCGTAAAGCACATGGTGGCGTTCAACTACCGCCGAACACCGGCAGTTGCCCTGGCGAAAAAATACATTGAAGAAGGCAAGCTTGGGAAAATCTTAAACTTCCGCGGCACGTATTTGCAGGACTGGTCGGCTGACCCGAATTCACCGCTGTCATGGCGCTTCCAAAAAGAAAAAGCGGGCTCAGGCGCACTTGGGGATATCGGTACACACGTAATCGATTTTGCCCGCTACCTTGTCGGTGAAATTTCCGACGTCAATGCGGTGGCCAAAACATGGATCGGCGAGCGCCCGATTCAAAGCGGCGGACTGGATAAGCTTGGAACGGTCAAAGCGGACGGGGATGTACCGAAAGCGGCGGTGGATGTCGATGATGAATTTATGACCCTCGTTAAATTTGAAAACGGTGCCGTAGGCAGCATTGAAGCGACGCGCAACGCATGGGGGCGCAACAACTTCCTGACGTTTGAAATTCACGGGGAAAAAGGATCGCTGGTGTTCAACTACGAGCGCCGCGATGAGCTGCAGGTCTGCTTCTCGGATGATCCGGCAGACAGCCGCGGATTCAGAACGGTGTACACAGGCCCGGCTCACCCGTACGGTGAAGGACTGTGGCCAATTCCGGCACTCGGCATCGGCTACGGTGAAACGAAAATTATCGAAACGTATGACTTTATGAAATCCATTGCGGAAGATACAAAAGTGTCCCCTGATTTTGAAGATGGCTACCAAATTGCGGTCATTTCCGCTGCGATTTTGGAATCTGCTGAAAAAGGTCAATGGGTCAATTTGTCAAAATAGGAAATGTAGACAAAAGAGATGGAGGATGAATCTGCAGCC
>NZ_MSDU01000079.1 GCF_001936625.1 Domibacillus antri
TAATCCCAACATTTACACGACGGCTGTTACGGCTTTTTATTATAACGTCTCAATTCGGTGTGACCATTAAACATACTAGCATCAATGTGTTGTTTATCGGCAGCTCAGGGACTGGAAAGACGCATCTTTCTATTGCCCTCGGCCATCTTGCGATTGAGCAGGGATACAGCGTGCGTTATTATACAGCTGCCCGTTTGTCAAATGAACTGATGGAAGCACAATATGAAAAAAGACTGCTTCAGATCGAGAAGCAATGGATGAGTGCAGACTTGGTTATTATTGATGAGCTGGGCTATATCCCTTATCATCCGCGTGCAGCTGAGCTGATGTTTCAGTTTTTCGCCGCAAGGTACGAGCGTGGAAGCATGATCATTACCAGCAACCGGGAGTTTAGCCGGTGGAACGAAGTTTTTCACGATGACCAAATGACCGCCGCCTTGTTAGATCGAATCACGCACAAGGCCCACTTATTTCCGATGAACGGCGACAGCTATCGTTTCAAAGAAACGTATTCGTCCTAAGAAGAGGGTGGTCAACTTTTCGATGAGCGCCCTGGTCAACTTTTGGGTTGACGATTACACTTTATGTAGCTACTTTTGCTTATCTCCATAATTTCCTTGTTTAATCGATCAATTTCTGACTCCTTAGCTTTTTGTTCATTTAAAAGTTCATCGATAGATTTTTGAAGGAATACTCTTCGCTCACTAAAATTTTTGATTTCATTATCTAAATGTAGAGACTGGCTGCTTTTAGCTTGAAGTTCATTTGCCAAAACCTTAATTTTGTCTTCGAGATCCGTTACCTTACTCTGTTTATCAGCCATTTGTGAATCTAGGGTTGATAAGTCCGTATTTTTAATAAGTATTTCAGATTCCAAATTATTTGCTTTAATCTTCAGTTCATTGACAGCTTCAGTAGAAACAATTATCTTTTGCAACTTTAATTCTAAATCGGTTATCTTAGTTAGAGCTTCTTCGTATTTCCTTTTACTAACAAACATATAATTCCTCCTCTAACCCTTTTTTAAAAGAGAGCGTACAATATTTTGTGTAAATGAATAAATAGAAAAAGGAAGACCTTTTCTTGTAGAATTGAATCACCACAAGACAATTCACAGAAAAGAGGTCTTCCCTATGAACCAGTTTACAACAGATATCGTTAACGCTCTAGTGAAAAAACAAGATATTGCCGAAGTATTCCGTTCGCATTTAGAAACAGCCGTCAATACGCTGCTGGCGACTGAATTAACGGCGTTTTTAGATTACGAGAAATATGACCGGATGGGCTTTAACTCAGGCAACTCACGCAACGGTGCGTATTCCCGGACGCTGCACACAGAATACGGTGATTTGGGGATCAAGATTCCACGTGACCGCAACGGCGAGTTTAAGCAACAGACGGTGGCGCCTTAACGGCGCTCGAATGATACGCTCGAATCCTTTGTGAACCCCATGTTTCAGAAAGGCGGCACGATGAGTGAAATCTCCGATCTGAGCGAGAAAATGAACTGCCCTA
>NZ_MSDU01000008.1 GCF_001936625.1 Domibacillus antri
AGTCTTCCAGCACGTTTCGCTGATAAAGAAGCGCCCTTCGCTTTTCTTTTAAACGTTGACGTTTTTATTGATTTTGTTCAGTTTTCAAAGATCAATTTCATTAACCGTCATCACTGACAGATATACACTATATTATTTATTAAACATAGATGTCAAATGTTTTTTCAAAATCTACGTCTCTTAAATCATCACTTTTTCATAATGGTTAATAATATAACCCTTTCCAAAACAAAAAGTCAATAGACTTCTCATAAAATAACCATACACTTCCTACCTTTAGCTCTTTACTGTTTTGAATAGTTACATAAAAAACGAGCATGAAGAATGAAGAATAAAAAATGAGATAAGCCGCTATTGCCGTATTGATTAGATTAAGAAAGTTTTAAACCACCACTCCTCAAAGTGGGTGTCCGCAAAAACGTTCCTGCCTGTCCTCCTTGTCATATAGACAGAGGCCTGTCATTCCCGATTTTATTTAAAACTCCCGATTACAGCTTAAAGGTTAAAACTTACTTATTTTTTACGAACAACGCAGCTCGTATGAGTATAGTACTTTATTTGTCCACTTGATTCAATGGTAATTGTTTCCTTCAAAAAATGAAAATGGATGTGAATGTAAGCTCCGTTTCTCACCTAGACTATATAGCCGCGTCCTTAGCAGGTTGTTTTATGTCCCAAAACAAATTGAAAGAAAAATGAAGGATGGAAAACATGATGGCAGGCGCGTAACGTTTACCAAGATTATTATGGATTGGGTGCACTATTTTCATCTTAACAGCAGCCCTTATCTTCACACCTTTTCTGACAACAAAGGAAGCCAGCACATCTCCTTGAACACAAAATATTGGAAAAATGCATATGTTGGCGCAAAACGAGTCTTAAAATAAATGATTAATAGACCGGGTGCTGCCGCATCCGGTCTTTTCTCACTGTCCAGAATGTTAAAAATATTCGACGGAAAGTGTCGTTATAAACACTTTTTCCTGTCCCGGTTTTAATCCGCAAAGTCCCGTGACCTCTTCCGGCAGATCAAGGTTCGGCGCATTTGTCACCCATGAATACGGCTCAACCGCCAGCATATCCTCATTCCCGCCGGCTGTGAATAAAACCCAGTGTTTAAATCCTTTTACCGCTTCATACGTGACTTTAATGCCGCGGTCCGGATGCTCGATAACGGCTTTTCGGTCATCGGTCACCGGATAAACATCATCTAACGCAAGCCCTGTTAGCTTCATTCCCTTTTTTAGTTCTGTTTTATATGGAACGAGTAACAGCTTGCCGGTCGGCAAATGCCGTTCATTTAATTCCCAGTACGTATCCACATCCATGTGCAGCGTCGATTCTTCAATCGGAAATTGAAAGGTCGTATGATACCCCACGCCAACCGGCATCGTTTCCTCGCTTTCATTGATAACTTTTAATGTTTGGGTGATTCCCGAATCCAGCAGCTGAATGGTCATTTCGAGGACAAATGAATGCGGGAACTGTTTTAAAATGTCCGGATGAGCGCTGGATTGAAATATTGTCGTCAATATGTTCTGCTCCTGATCCACTCCACTGACGGTCCACTTTTTATCATGCACCCACCCGTGAATATGTACATTCTCTTTCGCCCGGTTCATTTCCAGCTCATACGTACGGTCACGGAATCGAAAAACAGCATCCTCTATCCGATTCGGCGGAAATAAGACGGGTGTGCCGTATAACATTTTTCGGCTGGCGTGTTCCTCTTTCGTTTTTGGAACCCGCAGCAATTCCACCTGCTTTGTTTTATCAAAAACGGAAATGAGATTGCTTCCTTCACCGGGAAGAACGACCGCTTTAAAAAAGTCATTCTCCATTTCGTATGCTTCTTGTTCTAAAAATTCAATGGTTCGAATGCCCATTATGCTGCCTCCTGACTCTTCAATGTTCAATTTGCTTCCATCATACCAAAACCTTTGCAGAAGAAGAAAGGAATTGGCATTGTATGATACGCATGAAAAACGATGAACGGGTTATGTTAAAAAAGGTTGAATTTTGTTTCATAAAAACGGCCTGGTCCGCATACATATAATAATTGCGCTCGCAATAAAGCCTTCATAAAGGAGAAACGGTTATGTTTAAAATTGGTGTGAGGGATCTTGGAATTGACTTAGGAACGGCGAATACCGTTGTCTATGTAAAAGGAAAAGGCATCACTGTGCGGGAGCCGTCGGTTGTCGCGGTAGCAAAAGATTCAAACCGTATTATTGCTGTTGGAAATGCAGCGAAAGAGATGATTGGGCGGACGCCTGAAAATGTTCAGGCACTCCGCCCGATGAAAGACGGCGTCATTGCGGATTACGATACGACCACCGCAATGATGAAGTATTTTATAAAAGAAGCACAGCATAAAGCCGCCTTTGGAAGCAAGCCGAACGTGATGGTTTGTGTCCCTTCCGGCATTACGCCGGTTGAACGGCGCGCTGTCATTGATGCGACGAAAGAAGCGGGCGCACGGGAAGCCTATCCGATCGAGGAATCATTAGCGGCGGCCATTGGAGCCGATTTGCCTGTATGGGAACCGACCGGAAGCATGATTGTGGATATAGGAGGCGGTACTACGGAAGTGGCGGTCATTTCTCTCGGCGGCATCGTGACCAGTCATTCCATTCGTATCGCAGGAGATGAGATGGATCGTGCGATTATACATTACGTTCGGAAACAGTATAATTTGTTGATTGGCGACCGCACAGCGGAGACTGCCAAAATGGAAATCGGCTCTTACGGAGAAACAGACCACACTCCTCCCCTTGACATTCGGGGCCGGGATATGCTGACCGGCCTGCCAAAAATTATTGAAATTCCGGGTGAGGAGATTTCACTTGCTTTAAAGGATAAAGTAGAGGATATTGTCGACACCGTTATTAAAACACTCGAAACAACGCCGCCGGAGCTTGCGGCTGATATTATGCACCGGGGCATTGTCTTAACCGGCGGCGGCGCTTTGCTGAAAAATTTGGACAACGTGTTACATGCAGAAACAAGAATCCCTGTTTTCATTGCTGCAAACCCGCTTGACTGTGTAGCGATCGGCACAGGAAAAGCATTAAATCAAATTCATTTATTTAAAACAGCAGCGAAATTATAGTCCTGTTTGTGGAACACAACGATTCCCTTACATATAAAGTCCCGCCAAAAAAATACCAAGGGATTCTTCATATATTTCATCAAATTGCGTAATAGGAAGGGGATTCGTTCCTTCACCAAGTTCAATGGTAAAGCCCGGTCTGCGCCAGTCCTGGATAAACCAGTCTTTATATCCGGCATAGCTTTCAATGGTGCGGACCGGTACATAGCCGCTGACCCTTCCAAATTCTTTGGAAATGAGAGCGGATTCCGGCGGTTCCATGTTTTCAAATCCCCAATAAACAACTTTTCCCTGCGTGTGGAACGCCAGCACTCTCGAAAAATCCCTTTTTTTCGTCAGCTCTGCCATTGCAATCGATTCAGGTTCAGACAATGGCCGTTCCCCCCCATAGTCTCTCGGTCCGGGGCGGTTCGGATGGTTTGCCCGTTCTTCCTCCCACTTTGCCGGAAATTGATCGTTCAAATCGACACCTCTGATATTCGCTTTCCATCCTGAAAAGTCCGTATTCCCATTGTTTAGTGAAACGACACTGTCATTCCACGGCTCCTCTGCAGGAAGGCCATTTATCACAAGATCGACACCATCCGGATTTACCATCGGCACGATCGACCACATCGTTTGCTCGTATAAACGATACGCCGCTAAACCGCGCAGGGACGTCTGATTTGTCAGTGCTAATGCATAATCGTTTAAAAATGTCATAATGACCGATGTGGTGATCCATTCATTCGCATGAAAAGATCCGTTATAATGCACACGCTTGCCGCCGTTTCCAATCAGGACTTCGTCTATGTCTTTTCCCATAACAGACTGGCCAATAGAAGCAACACGTAAAAAGGGATAGACCGTTTGTAAACGCCGCATATCGTTCATCATTTGACTATAGTCATAATATCGCTTTCCATTGACAATTCGCCACGTAATCCGCCGCGGAACACGTATCATCTGTCCTGCCTGCACCCGGTCAGGCGTCATTCCGGGATTCACCTGCAAAATCGCACTCACCGGGATTTGACGTGATTGGGCAATATTCCATAATGAGTCTCCGGCCCGCAGCTGCACATGTTGAATCACGTACCCAGGGATCTGTACCTTCTGTCCGATGCTCAGCCGATCCGATTGAATCTCCCGATTGGAGTCCCTTATGAGCTGCAGATCTATATGAAACAACTGACTGTAGGACCATAAAGAATCTCCCGGCCTCACTACAATTTCCATGAAGTTCCTCCTATTAGTCAAAAGTTGTTCTTTTTTAACTGTATGCAGCAGCGTCCAAGATTGCAGAAGAAGACCTCTCAAACATTCATCAAGACATCTCCTGATTATTTCGCTGGCCGAGATTTCGGTAAATAAGTCCCTCTACCGCTGTCAGCCGCTTATGGAACAGCCTCTTCTGAAATGCCTCTTATCGTTTTCGGACAATGAACGTATCGCCGAGGAGTGCCCAGTTTTGAGGAAACGGGTAGCCAAGCACCCAATAACTGAGCCCTCTCAGTTTATACGATTTGACCAAATTAAATTTAGCCCTGGCACTGCGGGCATCTTCAAACCAGACTTCATGAGAGCGGCCGCGATTATCGACATACGTGTAATACGGAGACTGGCTTTTCTGGTTATATTTTATTTCCGCGCGATATTGAGCCGCACGCCTCATCGCTTCCTGCATGTCAAATGTCTCTGCTTCCTGTCCTTCTTTATGCGGAACGATCCAGTCACGTGCATAGATTTGAAAGCCCAGTAAGATTTTATCTCCCGGAATAACGGTCACCGCATAGTCAAGAACGCGTTTTATTTGGTCAATCGGTGAAATTGCCTGAGGCGGGCCTTTTCGATACCCCCATTCATACGTCATCAGAACCACAAAATCGAGAATCCGGCCGTGCGCCGGATAATCATGCGCCTCCACTAACATCCCTTTTTGATCTCCGCTTGTCTTTGGCGCAAGAGAAGAGGAGACAAAAAACCCTTCCGGATGAAGCCGGTCTACTGCCCGGTGGAGAAAACGATTGTAAAATTCCCGATCGGCTGGTGCCACATTTTCGAAATCGATATTGAGTCCGTCATATCCTCTTCTTTTCATGGTGTGGATGATGTTGGTTAATAATGTTTCCACTAAGTCTGGGCTGGAAAGAATGAAGTGAGCCAATTCGGTTCCCGCCTCCGTACTTGAAAAATTGGTGATCGCCATCATGGGTACAACATTCGTGGACCGGGCGACTTGTACTGTCGGAAAATCATCGATTGGTTCAAGGCTGGCGTCTTCCTTCATTCTATATCCGAATGGACTGGCATATGTCAGGTCATAAGCTACTTCACGCACCTGATTGGCGCCGGTTTGTCCAAATGTGTACGAAAATGCATTGACATCAATAACAGGCTTTGGATCTGCTGGAATCCTCAGACGCTGTCCTATATAAAGAAGAGACGGCGTTGTCAGACGGTTTGCCTGTACAATTGCCTGCACAGTCGTTCCATAACGTAAAGCAATCGCATAAAGTGAATCCCCGGCCCTGACCGTATGAAAAATCACTGGGATATATAAAACCTGCCCGGGATAAATGCTGTCTGGATGTGCGATCCGGTTCGTCTGAATGATTTCCTGCACCGTTGTCCCGTATTGATTGGCAATCTGTCTGAGCGTCTCTCCCTGCCTTACAAAATGCCTAATATACGGTTCAGGAATCAGCAGCGCCTGCCCAATCACCAGCTTATCAGGCTGTTCCAGACCATTTACCTCCACAAGTCGAGTTGTATGGATTCCGTATTGACGGGCGATTCCCGATAACGTATCGCCTCTTATCACCACATGAATTTTCACCTTTCCAGCCCCGCTTTCGTTCCCATTCTCCTTTCATCTTATGAACTGTGTCGGTGATATATGATTCGGACAGCTGGAGGCTGGTTTTTAAGTCCCATCATTTGCTGATGGCGTATGGACGTCCGGATTCAGTTAAAATCCAGCTTTCAAAAGAAGAAAGGGATGTCTCGATGAATGTTTGAGGACATCCCCAAAAGCTGAAATTACATTTTTCAGAATACACCCTTAGCGTTCATCACGTTCTTCTTTTTCCCATGCCTTGAGAGAAGGATATGGATCAAATGCCCATTCTATCCGCCCGTTATATTTATACATGCCGTAGTGAAGATGCGGAGGAAATCGGCCGGATGTTCCCTTTTTCCCGTATCCTGAACTTCCAACATAGCCAATAACGGTTCCCGGATCAACCATATCGCCTTTTTTTAAGTCTTTTGTAAAATACGCCAGGTGGGCGAAGTAATGATATACATTGTGAATATCGCGGATCCCGATCCGCCAGCCGCCAAATTTATTCCATCCCATGACCTCCACGATGCCGTAAGAGGTGGCGCGGATGGGAACACCGTAAGAAGCAAACAAATCCGTTCCTTCATGCATCCGGTGTCCTCCCCAGCCTCTGCTTGCGCCCCAGGTGCCGCGGTAACTGAAGTTATGTTCAATTGGAATTGGGAAAGCGTGGTTATCAAGATCGAGCGTTTCATACTCTTTGTAAATATTCGCGATCGTCATGATTTGATTAACAGTTTCTTTCCGCCCGTAATAATCCTTTAAGGCTTTTTTAAAATCTTTTTCCGTATGTCCATACCCGCTTAAAAAGACAGCCATCGTATACAAAACATCGTCATCATCATTCGGATCGGCCAGCCCATCCTGATTTCCATCCCTTCCTAATCCCCCAAAAAACAGAATGGATTCCGGGGAGGTATCTTTTTTGTTTGGATTCAGCATGCCGGTCCATTTCTCATCCGGGAATTGAATGGCCATGACGCCGTCTTTTTCAGGAATATCCGGGCGCACTTGTTGAATGTTTCGCTCAAATTGGTCGACAGCCGCCAAATAAAACCATGGTAACGTCAAGCTTTCGTATTTTAAATAATAGCTCATTCTGGCTTCCAATCGTTCTTCTCTCGAAGGCTGCTCTTTAGCTGAAACAACAGAGGAAAAAAGAAAGAAGCACGCAATCAGCGAAGATGGAAAACAAATCCAATGATGCACACGGAAAACCTCCTTTTTTTAATCCTCATTTAGATTTCCCCATTTTGTTTTTTTCATCACCACTTTTATCCGTAAAAAACCCCTCAACCTGTAATCGTTGAGGGGAGAATACTACAATTTTTATGAGAGACGTAAGATCCGATTTTCCCGGCCGCCGTCTTCACAATATATTGGCATAATATTGATTTTTTTTATTTTATCAGTCTGAATATAATGCGTTTCGTAATGGTGTGGGATTTCCAGCCATACAGAACTGTTTTCAATTTCCTGAATGATTTCCTGTTCATCTGTATGATGAAATTGATATACACGTTTATCACCATTCACCATTTCCACAACCACTTGAAAATCTTCCACATCATCTGCCCCCTTTATGCCTTTATTATCTGACAGAAAGGAGGCGCATTGCTATAACTTTCCTTCGTCTTTTTCCGACAACCACATCACTGGCCGCCAAATTCCACAGCGGTTTTCATTCATTATTCGCCGTCAAGAGGCCGGGCCCACTCGCCTAAATAATGACGCGCAACAGGATTTTGCCGGACATCTGCCAGTTCACCGTCCACCTCTTCGCATAAATCCTTTGGAATACTGCGCTTGTTCCGCCGCTCAAAAGCCGGCCAGATGACATTGTACTCCTCCCGGCCATCGTCCAGCACATGAAATGTTTCGTTTAAATTTTGTTCAAACCACTTATTATAAACCGGGCTGGTACGCACAATTTTCACCAGTTTTATTGTCATTCTTTCTCAGCCATCCTTTCCGTTTTTTTGTAAATGATTGTTTCGTTCCTTTCGTTATGCCCGGAAAAGAGATGTTTCATACGCCGAATGAACATTGTCTAATTGAACCGGAGAGAAAAGACGTTTTTTTTGTAAGTGAGCTTGGGGATGTATGAAAAATCAAACGCTGGTTATTTTATTAGGTGGAATCACTTTAAAGGAGGAAAAACATTGAAAAAATTAGTTCGCTTTACAATTATCGGCTTGACCCTTTTTGCGCTTGCAGGCTGTAATACAAATCGAGACGAAGCCATAAATAATGATGATCAGACTCCCGCAGAAAATGTCAATTATGAGCCGGACAACAACCAAGACCGGGATGCGAACGAGACCGACAGTGAATCGCGGTTAGATGTGGCGGATGATGCGGCGGATCGAATCGTTCAATTGGATGAGGTCGAAACGGCAAACGTCATTGTGACAGATGACAATGCGTATGTCGCTGTCGTCTTGCGTGATGCGGCAAATGAAGAAGTAACGAATGAAGTAGAAGACAAAATTGCAGCGGAAGTAAAGGCGGAAGATTCAAGCATTCAAAACGTATATGTGTCAGCGAATCCTGATTTTGTCGATCGGATAGCGGATTACAGAGAAAAAATTAATGCACGCGAACCTGTAAAAGGACTGGTCGAGGAATTTAGCGGTATGGTTCAAAATGTATTTCCTGATGCCCACTAAAAAATTCCAGGAAGCGTCATATAAGTATGGAACAATGGCTGGATTCATGAAAAATCCGGCCATTGAGCAGGAAAAACGGCTATTGAAATGAAGATGAAGAAAGGAGCTGTCTCAATGAACGTTTGAGACAGCTCCTTATCTTTGTCAAAACTATTCTTTTTTAAAGAACGAAACGGCGCCCCGCAAATAAGATCCAAATTTAAACGTATGGTATGATGAATAAAAGGGGGTTTTCTTGTTGATTACATATGAAGAACTGCATCATGTCGGGATTAACGTGACCGATATTGAAAAAGCCAAACGGTTTTATCGTGACATTCTTTGTCTTAAAGAGCTCGAACGTCCGCCCTTTGATTTTGACGGGGCCTGGTTTGCCGTCGGCCAGCAGCAAATACACCTGCTCGTGATTCCGGAATCCGGAACGATTCGAGCCGACAAACGATTAAGCAGCCGTGAAGGCCATTTCGCCCTTCGTGTGAAAGATTATGACGAAACGCTTCAGTGGCTGAAAAAAAACAACATCGATACTCTTGAAAAACCAAACAGCACGAGCGGCTTCGCGCAAATCTTTGTCGCTGACCCGGACGGGAATTTGATTGAACTGCATGTTGAACGTACATAATGAAACCATGAAAAAGCACCCGGCTTTAAAGACCCGGGTGCTTTTGTTCGTTCTTATTTTGCATTCATAGCGTTATAAATCGCAACCGTGAATGCTTCTCGTGTGGCATTTTGCGAGCCGTTGAACATATTGCCCGTAAAAAGACCTGTTTTATCAATGGACGACAAGGATAAAATTCCATCATATGCCCAATGGCTTGAGCTGACGTCCGTGAAGATGGCACCCGCCGCTGACGTTTGCGGAACGGATAAGTTAAAGGCACGCTGGATAATCAACGCCATTTCGTTCCGTGTCATTTCGTCGTTCGGACGGAATGTATTGTCATCGAATCCGCTGATAATACCCGCTTCACGCATGGCGGCAATGTCATGAGCGAACGCATTGGATACTGGTACATCCGCGAATGGGCTGGTGACTTTCGGCTGTAAGTTCAATATACGGTTAATGATCGCCGCTGCCTGCCCGCGCGTCACTTTATCATCGGGACGGAATGTATAATCATTGAATCCGGTAATGACTTTTTGATCCGACAACGTTTTAATCGCTGTGTATGTACTCGCTGATTTGGCTACATCGGTAAACCAATTTGGTGTCTTTTCTTGAATGACGCGTTTCGCACCCGCATATTTTGGTCCCCAATACGAATGATTCATCGAAACCAGATCAATCCCCTGGCTGGATGTTGCGTTCAGGACCATGTTTCCGCCCGCATATACACCAACATGTGAAATGCCCGGCTTATATGTATTGGCGTAAAAAATGAGATCGCCTGGCTGGAGGTCGCTTTTTGCTACAGCTGTTCCCACTTTATATTGCTCATCTGTCGTCCGCGGCAATGAAATGCCCGCTGCGTTTTTAAAAATGTACTGTACGAATCCGGAACAATCAAATCCGCTCGGTGTAGTGCCTCCAAAGACATACTTCACACCCATGAATTTTTTTCCATATGTGATAATGGACTCCCCAATGGAAGATGCTTCTGTTTTAAATGATGTGATTGGAGAAAGCGTTAACAACAAAATTGCTGCCATAAATGAAATGAAGACTTTTTTGCAACTACTCACCATAGACCTCCCGGATTCTTTTCTCTAATTCTCTGTCTTTTCTTGTAATTCTGATTTTACCAAAACAAAACATTACATAGTTTTACGTTCTAATTACAAATTCGGTCATCTTTGTAATAATTAATGAATTTTTTTCCATTATGACAAATGAATCTTACTGGCTGATTAGTAGTTAAACAAATAAAAAACCAGCCGCACACACAGCTGGTTTTACTTATTCTCCCCAAATATCATCCTTCATTTACCGGCTGAATTCCTTCGTCTTTTTTTCTGAAAGAGGCTCACGGTTTCTTACTCTTTCCGTTACGAATTCTTCTATTAACGCAATCGCCATGATGATCATTCCCATAAAAAACACGCATATACTGACTGCATGTGAAACAAATGAATACGGACCAAAGAATATCCAAAACAACGAAATCATGTTCATCCCGGTCCCCGCCGCCTGCAATTTTTTTGCGTATTTTGCTTCTTTCACTACACCTATTAATATGAAAAGAACGAGAAAAAACAATAGGCTCTCCAGGAAAAATCCGACCATTTGAAAGAAAAAAACCGAACCTTTTAAACTTGCCATCTGCTCCAATAACAAAAGATTACCCTCCTCTTGTTCCTATTCATATATATTACAAGTGAGCGGCATTTAACCCAAAAAAGTGCCTGTCCCCCGCCGCATTAAAGCGGTGGAAAACAGACACCCTATTTATTCCTTATTTGATTCAGACTCATCTGCAGCAGCCAGCCAATTATGAAGGACATAATCGTAACTATCCAAAACAATAAGATGTTCATCTTCATCCATTGCTTCTTTCCATTCAAAAAGAGTTCCATCGCACCTCGTTCGAACAAGCACTTTTAGTAAACATCCTCTCTTTTCACTCGCTTGAAACAAATGTTTTTTTGCTTCCTCGAACGTTTCATTCTCTTTCTGAATTTTGATGGGTACCGGCTTTCCCTTGTAATGCTCAGGCAAAATACCATCAACCCCTTTATTTCTCTGCACGGGAATGGCATTTAAACTCGTTAAAACGGCTAATTCCTTTTCTGTTTTCGTCAAGTATTGTTTTTCGCCTTTTTCCAGCAAATGCGAATGGGTTTTCACTGGATTTTCCAGCCTTTTTCTTGACAATTCAATGGCCTCTTCCGACAAATCAATCCCGATATGCTTTCTATCCAATAACTCAGCCGCCACTAATGTCGTCCCGCTCCCACAAAATGGGTCAAGAACAAGATCTCCCGGATCCGTCACTAATTTAATAATCTGCTCAAGTAATAAAATAGGCTTTTGTGTTGGATAACCCGTTCGTTCTTTTGCTTTTGGGTTTAAAAAAGGGATTGTCCAAACATCCGATAACGGAACCCCCTTTTTTGCTTTTCCTAGAACCACTTTTCCATTTTCATCTTTTTTATAAACAGATTTCGCATGCTTGTCACGAACACGGTCTTGCAAAATTTGATCGACATTTGTCGTAGCTGAATAATCCGTATAAATCGTGTTAAATTTAAATGTTTTTGTCTTACTGTAAAAATAAATGGCTTGATGGTTATTCAATAATCCAACTTTTGAATTTGACCACCTTTTATAATGCCAAATAATTTCACTTTGAAACTGTTCCATGCCAAACACATCATCAAGTGCCACCCTCAAATAATGCGAAGCTGTTTTATCACAATGCAAAAAGATTGAACCTGTTTCTTTTAATACACGCTTACATTCCAACAACCGAACCTTTATATAATCTATGTAGGTTGCAATCGAATCCCAGCAGTCATCGAAAGCATATTCCTTCATATTATCTCTTGTTTTTAGCCGCTGCTTTTTTTTGTGTAAAAAAAGGAGGATCCATATAAACGAGATCGACACTATTGTCCGGGATTTGTGTCAGTTTTTCCAGACAGTCCCCTGCTATAAGTGTCATTTATATCGGCCCCCATTCATTCGAATTTTCTTTTGCAATCCGCTCTAAGATAGACTTTAAATCAACACCTGTTTGATCATAAATAAAAGCCCATGCCGCATCCCCATAATAATATTGACCGTCCGCCCCTTTATAAAGCGTTTCAAGCGTCTTTTGAATTCGTATTGCCTGTGCGCGGTTCGGATAATAAAACATAATTCGGTTCGGAGTATAACCGGCATTTTTTATCACTTGCATCCGTGTATGCTCTTTCGTGATATGATCTCCGTCCGTTGTGGCATCGCGCCACTTAATTTCATACGCTTGATCGTCTACTAAACAATCGATTTCAAACGTTTTTGGACGCTGTCCGATCGTATTTGGAATTTTAACCTTCTTTTCAGCCTTTTCCCCAAATTTATACTCAAAACAAAGAATAGCTGCATCCTCCAAAAAAGAACCCGCATATTTATAAAGAAACCGTCCTTTGTTTTGATAAATATCAATCAATTCCCCTTCTTCCAGAGGGACATTTAACACCTGGTAAATCAAATAATGCGATAGATCGTCATTGGCCATCTCTTCGACTCTTTTTAATACTTGATCACACGCCTGTTGATTCGGCATAATTTGGCATAAAACCCTGCAAAAAAGAGATGCACTCTTATAAAATGTAAGTTACCATACAAACATTTTCGTTTCCGTAAATAACTCAAAATTCAAAATATTAATGGTGATCACCGGCTGCAGCGACGTATACGGCATCCCTTTTTTCAGCTGTGCCCGATACACGCTGGACCAGTAAAATAATGTCCGCTTCACCATGTCATACTGATTAGCCAGCTGGATTTCAATGTTCAGCCACTCCCCTTTTTCCGTTTTCGCTAAAATATCCAAACGGGACTGTTTATCATCGACGTGTTCACCACCCGCCTCCACATTCATAAACGCCAGATCATCAATCGGTTCCCTGCCGCTTTTCTGCAAAACCGCATTCAAAAAAACAATCGTGATCCGTTTATTCTTCTCACTTCCAAACAGCGCTTTAAATGCATAGTCCACTTTCAAATCCATCAGCCGATCCAGTGAAATCCGCTTCAAAAACCGTGGCTGCCACTTCTCCATCACGACACTTTTATTTGCCAAAAGTATACCATAATTCATCGCAGGCAGCTCCATTCAAATGGATTTAATAAAACATACGTTCTGTATGCATTCATTTTATCATCTTCCACTCATTAATAAAAACTATTGTACGTTTATAAAAAAGAGTCCGGCTCTTTTTAACGCAGTTTCCATCTTCCTTCCCCTTTTTCATCCACACACGCAACCAAATCCAGCTTTTTTCCATTAAATCTCTCTGCATCCGACGAATGATCATAAATCACCGTCCGCACCCGCGACCGCCAATCCGTATACTTGGCCAGATCGACCTGATTCCGATTTTCCATTTTTACGAATATCTTCTTCAAATAAATCGCTATTAATAGCCATTGAGTAGGCATCAGCTAAATTAATAGAAAGGCGATTATCATCTGGATGACCTGAAAATTCAAAAATGACTTCCTCAAGTGATCTATTTCTAAATTCTTTTTCCTGTATTTCTTCCTCAACTTCATCTTCGTTTTTTATAATTAACCAAACTGTGTCTATACCTTTTAATGCTCTGTAAATAGAAGTTGCCCTTTGTTGTCCATCCAAAATAAGGCGAAAATTCTCAATTTGAGTTTTATTTTCGATTTCTTCTTGACTATAATTAATTGGAGGAATTGGTGTTCTTGATCCTGGTCCTTTTCGTGGCCTCTTATCAATTTCTCTAACCGTTATTTCAAAAGAGGGCTTGCCGTAAATTATCGAACCAATAAAAATACCCCTTACTAGAGAATCAAATAACTCATACGTTTTAGTAATATCCCAAACAAAATCTCTTTGAAATTCTGGAAGTACAATGCTTCCAATTTCAATATTACGAATTAAATTTTTTATTGACTCTGTTTGTTGTTGCTGACCATTCATATTAATTCCTCCTATTCTCTTTCCTCTCAAAATACCCATGCAATCTAAACTCACAAATCTCCTTCGTCCACTCATACACCATTTCATTCCCGCCAGCATCCACATTCACCTGAAACACGTTCCCGTCAAACGAAACAAGCCCGCTGCTGCCGCTCCATTTGGTCATTGGCATTTTGGCAATGAGATCAGCGACGGCTTTTTCGTTGTACTGCGCGAGCTTTTGTCCTTGCCGGTCGGAGAAGTCGATGCGCTTCCGATATTCTTTTGAGGTTAGGTAGTGATGGAAAAAAGGTGCGGCTTCCTGCGGCGTGATCGGGTCAAGCCAGCGGTCCGGTCCTTTTGAAAGCATATAAAGCAAAACGACCATTTTGTAGCTTTTCGTCATGCCGGTTTTTTCGACTTCGGCAAACCAATGCTCAAACTGCTTGAAGGCTTCCTGTTCTGCCTCATTTAATTCGCCCAACGCGTATAAAAAACCCGGATACGACTGGTGAAATTCCTTGACCATTTTGCTGTCGGCGGCTCCGTGCAGGTGAAGTTCCAAATACGACGGACGGCGGCCAAGCTCTTTTTTCAAGTCTTCGTAGGCGTAATAAAGCTGCTCTTTGCGCGGGTTGCGCTTGCGGCTCATTTCTGTCAGCAGCTCCACTGCTTTCAAATCAAAATCCATGACACAGTTCGCCGGCATGGCTGGCACAATGTCCCGTTTTTTCCGTTCCGGCTCGGTGTCAAATACACGCATTTTCACGTCGGCGTTCCGGTAGTTTCCGATTAAATCAATCATGACGCAGTGCGTTTTTCCGGGAGCCGTCCGCAAGCCCCGCCCGATCTGCTGGGTGAAGACAGTTAATGATTCGGTCGGGCGCGTGAACAAAATTGTATCGACGGACGGAATATCGACGCCTTCATTAAATAAGTCAACAGTAAAAATGGCGTCTAATTCTCCCTTTTCTAGCATGGAAATCGCTGCCGGGCGTGTTACATTTTTTGTACTGGAATGAAGGGCGATTGTTTTGTATCCGTTCTCATTAAAATAGCTGCTTAAAAACTCGGCCTGCCGGATCGATGAACAAAACGCAATTGTTCTCGTCTGCTTATTCTTTTTCCAGGCGGCCAAAATCTTCTCTGCCATTTCCGCGCGCATCTGCACCGCCAGCAGTTCTTCCTCATCATAGCGGCTCCCCAGCCACGTGAGCGCGGAATAGTCGGTGTCATCGTACACGCCGTAATAATGAAACGGTGCGAGCCACTGTTTTTGTATCGCTTCCATAAAATGAATGCGGTACGCCACATTGCCATCGCAAATGCCATACACATCCTTGTTGTCCATCCGGTCCGGCGTCGCGGTAATACCGAGGAAAAATTTAGGCACAAAATAATCACGCACTTTTTCGTATGAACGGCTTGCGGCATGATGAAATTCATCAATGACGATTAAATCAAATTCATCGGGGCGAAACGAATGCAGGTGATGCTTGGAACCAATCGTAAATACTGAAGCAAAAATCATGTCCGCTTCTTTTTCCTTGGAATTGCCGTCTAAAATGCCGGCTGTCCGTTCTGGATGCACGTGCAGAAATGATCTTTTCGCCTGCTCCAAAATTTCGTTCCGGTGCGCCACAAATAGCACCCTCCGAAAATGCTTTGCGAAAAAAGCCGCCAGATATGTTTTGCCGAGTCCGGTTGCCATGACGACGAGCGCCCGTTCATACTGCTCGTCCATCGTCTGTTCCAGTGCTTTGAGAGCCGCTTTTTGGGCAGGGCGCGGTGTTAAATAGGCTGGCTGTTCCTCGGCTATTACGGATTCCTGGTCTGCCGCTTCCGAAAACATCACTTCCACTTCTTCCGCTTCCGTCCATTGCACACGAAGCGACTGCTTGGCATGAAACTGATCGTAACGGCTCCGGTAGTCAGCAATGGTTTCATGATTGACCGGAATGGTACGCTCATCGTAAAAAACAGCTTCAAATTCCTTCAATGCCTCGTCAAAAAGAATTTCATTTTCAGCCGCAACGTTCCACTCTACGCCTCCTGTCAGCGCACTTGCGGACATATTGGACGAGCCGATGATAACGTGCCCCTGCTCGCCAAGACGAAACAAATATGCTTTCGGATGAAACGACCGGCCGCCGCTTTGAAACAAGCGAATTTCCGCTTCCGGCAACTCATCTGCCAGCATTTGCAGAGCGTCCGGCTGGGTGATGTGCAAATAGTCGCCGGTTCCGATCCGGATTTCGGCTCCGCGTGCGGCGGCTTTTTGCAGGGCTGGAACCAATTTTTTCACGCCAGACTTCATAACAAATGACGTTAAAATGTCAATTTCCGTTGCTTCCTCGGCAAGACGGTTCAGCACATCGATCAATTGCGACGTTATCAGCTTGAGCTTAGTCATCCGCTACCTCAATTAAATAAATACGGTCATTGAATCCGCCCCGCTTTTCGGCTTTTTCCTGACGAACCTTTTCCAGCTGTTCCGGTGTTGCTCCGTGAATGGCCGCTGCCGCATGGATCAGCTCCAGCAAATCAGCCAGTTCCTCCACCGCGTCCTGGTCGTTTTGTGCGGCTTCATATTCAGCCAATTCTTCATGCATTTTGATTTTTACTTCTGCTATGTATTCTTTTTCATCCAAAATTCGTGATGTATACGTTTTGCCCGCTTTTTCAATGACCTCTAAAATACGGTCGCGGACAAGCTTGTTATGTACCGGCATGATATGACACTCCCTTTTGCATATATTGATCCTATTTTACCAAAAACTTGTGAAAATTTGTTGTTTTTTGGCGAAAAGCTCTGCACAAAAAAAGAGCCGATTTTTAAAAAATGGATCATTACCCGCTCTTTATACAACTCCTATTTTATTTACTGTTCAGCAGAGACACTTTTCAGAAGGATTTTATCATTCGAATGATCTTCTGCCATAATCTATTGATCTGTTCCTTTCACTGAATACATCTTAGAGCCAGTGGGAAAAAAAGTTGAATTCTTTTTCACCAGGCATCTTGCTTGCCTCTGTCTTTTTTTTAATGGCTCCGATTTGTTCATCAAGCTCTTCGCTGTCCTCGCTATACTCTTCTGCCCCATTGTACTCCACGCCATTTATCTTGACATTCCAGCGCAGCTTCCATCTGTTGTATTTTCACTGCAGGCAGCCAGCGTAAAACAGGCGATTTTTCATGCGGCTCCATCCTCCTTTGCCCAATTATTTTACCAAACGGCCCGTTCGCGCTACAATGAAACGAAGAATGAGAAAAGGCGGGATTGGATGTCTGAGGAGCTTTCAAAGCGGATTGCGGAGAGTTATGAAAAAGAAGAAAACATGATGATTTTGGTGTTTGCGCAATGGTGTGTGAACCATGATCTCGATCCGGCGGACGTGTACAAGCGGGCGTATCCGGACCAGGGCGAGAACCAGGCGCTGAAGGACGGGATTGCGCTGACGGTGCCGAAAGAAGAGGCGGGCGAGGTGCCGGATGACACGCTGCTCGGCGTTTTGTCCTTGTTTGGCAATGAGGATTTGGCGTTTGTGGTGGCGCAGGAGATCGAGAAGAAGGCGAAGTTCTGATAAGAAATGATTTCATAGTAACGAGGGATGCACATGGACAAAGCAATTCAGTCATATTTTTGACCAGTTAGAGATATACGCTGATTCGATCCGACCTGATTCAAGGGTTAAAAAAAGCTGTATGAACAGCTAAAGGACGAACAAATCAAGCAAACCGCAATGGAATGAACGGAATTAGAAGAGGATCCTAAATATCGGAAAGAATCACCCTGCTAACTTGGTCGTTTGCGAAGGGTGATTCTTTTTTATATGTAAATAAGACGACTATACTCTATAAAAATTCTTTAAATTTCTGAAGAATATTTCTAAAATCGACTGGATGCATAGCCCCTCGTCGTTTGTAAGATGTGCTGATGTCTATTTATTGGATTGATCGTGCTGATTTCTGCCCATGATGGAACTTCCAGGCCCGCCATTCTCCAATTCAAAATAGGAATACAAGCTGGGAACCATTGATTAGGAGCAGATTTTGTGATCTTTATCGAAATCGCAATAGCTTGTCCTCCATTCACCGTTACGATAAGGGCAGGCCGTTCCTTGCCGGTCCGCCCTTGTTCATCCACCTGTCTTGGCGGATAAGGAAAATATATATCGTATATTTCAGATGGCTTCATTAGTCACGCAGCCAATCCTCTGCCATTTTTTTGCGCATCATTTGAATAATCACTTTGGGCAATACCGTTATGGTCGACCTTCAGCACTTCTTTATTGAGGAGCAGTTTATTTATATCAATCCCGGCAGCAAGCTTTTGATTCATTTGTTCCATGCGCTGTAACGATTGTCTGTTTAAAGAAGATCCTGCAGAATGAGACCGTTTCATCATTCCATTTTGACCTTGCTCCTTTTCCTCATTTGCCCACCACCTTTACTTATATAGTATCTATATTCCGATAACTTGCCAAACACTTATTCCTTTATTTTCCTTCTGCCTTTTGTTCCCACTGGCGGACCCATTCCAGGCACTCTTCAGCAGGGAGCGGCTTGCTGAAGTAGTATCCTTGCGCCACGTCGCAGCCTTGTTTCTCCAGGCACGTGAGCTGTTGCGCTGTTTCGGTTCCTTCTGCAATCGTAATTAAATCAAGGTTATGGGCGAGCGTGACGATTGTTGACACAATATCCCGCCCTTTCCCTTCATCCGCCATATCTCGGACGAACGACTGGTCAATTTTCAGGCAGTCAATCGGGAATTCTTTTAAATACTGCAATGAGCTGTAGCCTGTGCCGAAATCGTCAATAGAGACATGGACGCAAGCTGTTTCAGCTGCTGCAAAATGGAAATGACCACACCGGCGTTAGAAGCAATTGATTTGGTAATTTCCAGCTCCAGAAAATGTGGATCGATCCCGGTTTCCTTGATGATGTTCTGGAGCGTATCCACAAAGTCCGTACGGTAAAATTGCCGAATCGACACGTTGACGGACACTGGTACAGGCCGCATGCCTTTTTCCTGCCACTCTTTCATTTGCAGGCAGGCCGTGCGGATCACCCATTCCCCAATTTCGACAATCAATCCGCTTTCTTCAGCAATCGGAATAAATTCAGCCGGGGAGACAAAGCCCATTTCTTCATTGTGCCAGCGAAGCAGCGCCTCCACACCGTGCACCTGTTTCGTTTTCATATTCACCTGCGGCTGGTAGACAAGCGACAGCTCCCCATTCCGGATGGCGTTTTTCAGGAGCTGCTCCATTTTAAAAAACTGGTCATGCACATTCCCGGTGGCTGACTGGTAAAACTGGTACTGCTGCTTGCCGTCCTGCTTCGCAAAATACATCGCGTGGTCTGCTTTTTTAATCAGCGTGTCGCGGTCATCCCCGTCCTGCGGAAACAGGCTGATGCCGATGCTGGTCGATGCCGTCATCTCGATGTCATTCAGCACAAACGGCTCTTTGAATACATGAGCACTTGCTGGACTGCCTGGCCTGCTTCCTCTTCCCCAGCTCCTTCTAGTATAATGATCAATTCATCCCCGCCATAACGGAACACCCGGGCCGAGACGGGAAGGTGCATGGCGAGCCGATTCGCTGTTTCTACCAGAAGCAAATCCCCAAAATCATGCCCAAATGCGTCGTTCACCGACTTAAACCGGTCCAAATCAAGAAAAAACAGCGCAAACGCGGCATTCTCCCGTTTGGACGAATCAATGAGCTTCTGCAAATACTGGTGGAAATAATGCTGGTTCGGCAATTTGGTCAAATAATCATGAAAGGCCATTTCATTCAGTTTTTCTTCAAAATGCTTTTTTTCGGTGATATCTTTGCCAATGCAGTGAATGCCTGCAACCGTGCCGTTTACCATAATCGGAATGATCGTCACATGCAGTTCCACAATGTCTTTTGATTTTGTGTACATCGCCGTCTCATACTGCACCGCTTTGCCTTCCATCACTTTTGAAAACCGGGCAATCGTGTACGCCTGGCGCTCCGGGACGATATGGGACAAAAACGGCTTGCCGATCAGCTCGTCTGACGTGTAGCCCATTATTTGTTCTGTCGCCGGGTTGATGTATTGAAAACGCCCTTTTAAATCAAATGTCAGCACGGCGTCAATGTTGTTTTCAAAGATCGACCGGTACGGCTGCCGGATTCACATTCGTAAAAAAGCCTTGTACATTCAGCATAAAGATAAAGTCCGGATTAAACTGAAACAGCGACTTCAGCTGCTGGTGCATTTTTTCAAGAAGGCGCTCTGCTTCTTGTTTTTGGCTAATGTCATGATATTGTACAAGATTGACAAGCTCTCCGTCCTCTGTTTCGATAATCCGCACGTGAACAGAAACGGGAACGATCTTTCCTTCTTTCGTTTTATGAAGCGACTCAAATGCCGTAAACCCCGCTGGAAATATACATTGGCACAGGCATTTGTCGAATGATGCGCTTTAAATCGTCTTTTGTAAAAGTCGGTCCCGTAAACTGATCCATAGATTCGCACCTCAAAAATAAATTTTTTGATTTCATCTGAATCTATTTTATCATATCGAGACGAAAATTTGAATGATATGGAATAGTATGTCATCGAAATCTTTTTTGTTCTTTTCACATGGCTGCTCTCATGGTGTTTCGTCAACGCGAAAAAAGCCCCACTCTACATAAGCGTGGGCCTCTTTTTGCTGAAGGTCGCACCATCTAGCCGGCTGTCATCCCCTTTTTGCATCCTTTTTTCTACTAATAAGTTTTATTTTTATTCTTTTATATGTGGTATACTAATGGTTTGTGAGGAGTGAGAAAGATGATCGAAACGGTGACAACAGGGGCCAAAATAAGGCAGTTTTTATCGATATTAGGGCCGATTTTAGTGACTCAAGTGGCCATGTTTTCCATGACCTTTTTTGATACGATTATGTCGGGCCGCTACAGCGCGCAGGATCTCGCCGGCGTAGCGGTCGGGTCGTCGCTCTGGATGCCGGTATTTACCGGTTTAAGCGGCATTTTAATGTCGATTACGCCGATTGTCGGTCATTTGATCGGCGGCGGTGAACGAGAAAAGGTTTCGTTTTCCGTCATGCAGGGGGTCTATGTTTCCCTTTTGATTGCGGCCGTCACGTATGTGCTGGGGTGGCTGTTTTTGGAGCCGATTTTAGGGGCGATGAATCTTGAGGAAAATGTACGCCGAATTGCGTTTGAATATGTGATCGGCCTCTCATTCGGCATTATTCCGCTGTTTTTGACGGCGGTTTTGCGCGGCTTTATTGACGCGCTCGGCATGACACGGACTTCGATGGTCATTACACTTTTGGCACTGCCGCTTAATGTGGCGTTTAATTACGTGCTGATTTATGGAAAATTCGGTTTTCCGGAGCTTGGCGGTGTCGGTTCCGGTTATGCGTCAGCGATTACATTCTGGCTTATTTTCTTTTTAGCCGTCTGGATCATTCATCGCCATGAACCCTTTTCGACGTACCGGTTATTTTATGCGCTGCCTCGTGCATCCATTGCGAAATGGAAAGAAATTTTGTTATTGGGCTTGCCGATCGGGCTGTCGATCTTTTTTGAAACAAGCGTTTTTTCCGCTGTCACCTTGTTCATGAGTGAATATAATACAAACGTGATCGCAGCGCATCAGGCGGCTCTGAATTTCGCCTCGCTTACGTACATGATTCCGTTGAGCGTGTCGATGGCGCTGACCATTGTGATCGGGTTTGAAGCGGGTGCAAGGCGCTGGCGTGACGCGCGCACGTACAGTTTCATCGGTGTATCAATGGCTATCGGCATCTCCTTATTATGTACGGCGTTCATTTACTTTTTTCGCGATCAGGTGGCGTCTTTGTACTCCACAGATCCGGAAGTGCTGGAGCTGACGGCCGGATTCCTGCTGTTTGCGGCACTGTTTCAGCTGTCTGACGCCATTCAGGCACCGGTTCAAGGAGCGCTGCGGGGATATAAAGATGTGAATGTCACCTTTCTCATGACGATGATCAGCTACTGGGTAATCGGTCTTCCTCTCGGCTGGGCACTCTCCAGATGGACCGATTTCGGACCGTACGGCTACTGGATCGGGCTGATCACCGGACTGACGTGCGGTGCTGTCACCTTGTCCGTACGCCTGAAATATGTTCAAAAACGAAACGCAGCATTCGATAAAATAGAATAAAAAAAGCGAAATAACAAATGTTATAAATGGTTTCCATTATTCCAAAAAGGAGATTGAGCCATGCTAAAACGCATTTATCGACCCGTTAAACGCCCGCAGCCTGCAAGTCTCTATGACCAGGAGTTCGGTGCAGAATCCATTATGAAGCCCGGGTATGCCGGGACAGATGCCGCCAAGGTGCAGAAGGAAATTGCAGACGACGTGGCAAATGGAATCGGGGCTATCACCTCCAGGGAAGCCGGTCACCTGCGATCGCGAAATCGTTGATCTCTCTTTAAGCAGCACTGCGTTTAAACGGGTGCTGCTTTTTTTATTTTTTGTCCCGCTCTTCTCATCACGCCAACAAAAAACCCCTCCTGAAAAGGAAGGGTCATCCCGTCAACACGTCTTCAGATGGATACTTAATGTGCGGTTCGTGTTTTTTCGCGAGCATGTAGGCAATCGACAGCGGGCCTACTTTACCGGTAATCATTAAGATAACCAGAATCAACTTGCCCGGATCGGACAGCGTAGGCGTTAAATTCATCGACAGTCCGACCGTCGCAAAAGCAGAGACCGCTTCAAACATTAAGGACAAAAAAGGTTTATCCTCTGTTACATTAAGTGCAAATGTTCCGGCAATCACGGTAAAGAAAGCAATCATTGTAATCGACAGAACACGTATCACATATTCAGGCCGAATGGTGCGGCGGAATAAATGGATATCTTTTTTTCCTTGAACATACGAGATCATGGCGGCTCCCATCACGATAAAGGTGGTTAATTTAATGCCGCCGGCTGTTGAACCGCTCCCGGCGCCGATAAACATAAGCATCATCATAAAGAATGCTGTGGCACTGCCGAGCGCCCCGATATCCACTGAGTTAAACCCGGCTGTCCGCGTCGTGACTCCTTGGAACCAGGAAGCCCACAGCTGCTCCGAAAGCGGCTTTCCGCCAATCGTTCCCGTATTGGAATGCTCCAGCACAAAGAACATGAAAAAGGCAAATACATTCAGTGCCACGGTTGCCGTCACCATAATTTTTGTATGCAGCGAGAATTTCCGGAATGAGCGGTGTTCATATACATCAATCAGCACCGTAAACCCGAGACCGCCGAGAATAATCAGCGAGGTAATCCCGATCGTAATAATCCCGCTTCCTGCATATTGCATCATATTATCAGGCCAGAGTCCGAATCCCGCATTATTAAACGCGGACACCGCATGAAATATACTGTAATACATCCCTTTCATAAACCCGTATTCCGGCACCCATATAAGTGCCATAAAACACGCCGCAATCAGTTCAATCGCAAGCGAAAAAAACAGCAGATTTCGGACAAGCTTTACGACGCCTCCAAAGTGAATCTGCCCGAGCGCCTGCTGCATGATGAGCCGCTGCTTTATGCCGATCCGCTTGCCAAGCAGCACGAAAATGATGACCGCAAAGGACATAATCCCGAGACCGCCCATTTGAATGAGCAGCAAAATAACGAGTTCTCCGTATATCGTAAACTCAGTACCTGTATCCACAACGGCAAGCCCTGTCACTGTAAAGGCGGATGTCGCAGTGAACAACGCATCCACCCAGGAAAGCGGGGCCGTTTCAGAGACGGGCAGTTTTAATAAAACCGTTCCAACCAGAATCGCACTTAAATAAAGTAAAAGCAGGAAAGCGGCCGGTTCAAGGCGCATTTTTTTCATCGCTGGTCCTTCTTTCAATCAAAGAATGGATTTATTTTACGCCGCACAAAAAAAAAAGTAAAGAAACATTTTATTTACGAAAATGCTTTCCAAGTACATCCTGTCCTCCTGTGACAGGAATGACCGCTCCTGTAATAAATGATGAATCTTCGGATGCTAAAAACGTGACAACACGCGCGATGTCTTCCCCGGTGCCCGGGCGTCCCACCGGCACGCGGGGAGAATTGACACCGGCCGCATCCGCCATGCCGCGTTCTTTCCAGCTTCCGGCTATATCGCCCGGACACACCATATTGGCCGTCACTCCGCTCGCTGCTTCTTCCAGCGCGATCGTTTTCGTCAATGATGCAAGGCCTGTTTTCGCCGCTGCAAACGCGGAACGATCGACCCATCCCGGCGCTGTCTCCACCCGGTCAAATCCAAATGTAATAATTCTTCCCCAGCGGTTTTCTTTCATTGCCGGCAGCAATAATTTGGTCAAATAAAACACAGCCGTCATATTTCCGCTGATCAGCGTATTCCATTCATCCCACTCATAATCCGCCATCGGTTTTCGTTCATCTATGTATGGTCCCGCGTTGTGAACAAGAATATCCACCCGTCCAAATGTCTGCAAGGCGGTTGATGCAAGCTGTTCACAGTCTTCCTTTTTAGACACATCCCCGGCCGCGGCCAGCGCTTTTACGCCCCAGGCAGCAGCCATTTTCCGTACAAACTGTTCAGCACATTCCTGGTCAGACCGGTAATTCACAATCACATTACAGCCTGCCGAAGCGAGTAATTCCGCCGTTTTTCGTCCCACTCCTTTTGAACCACCTGTAATCAGTGCCGTTTTTGCCATCCGGGTGCCTCCTTCTTACCATATCCTCTTCCTCTTATGTTAATCACCCGTCAATCCGAATGCAAATATAAAAGCCGGCATATTTGTGCCGGCTTAACATGTTTCATTCATGCAAATAAACCCTTTTACCTGAATTCCATATTTCTTCAACAGACGAACAGCAAAATTGCGCTCCACTGCTGTCGCTGCCGCAATATACACTTCCTGCCCGCCGTATTCACCGGCACGGCGCGGTAGATACCCGCACGGAATATGAACAGCTCCGTTCAGCGGCAGATGATTCGCTTCCTGCCAGTCCCGTACATCAATGACCGGATGGCCGGCCGCCTCGTCAGGAGAAATGCGTTTCACATTCACCGGCCAGTACCGCTTATATCCAATCAGCAACGCAGCTGCCAATACAAATGCTGCGATGATGAGATAAGACATCCTTCATTCCTCCTTCAATCGTTCCTTATATTCTATACTGCATAGGGTATTATTTCAATCTTTTTGTTTCAAATTCTCCAAACAGGTTATGTATGCTGAAATCAGCTGCAGCTTTTCGGCATCCGAAAGATCGGACTCATTCACCCGCCGGACCGCTTCGAAAAATTTTACTTCGGCTTTTTTTCTCAGCCTCGGATGGTTCATTTTATCAAGCAGTTCATTTTCCATCGCTTCCCAGACATTTTCAAACGTCCGGCCTTTCCAGAGCCTTGTATAGGCCCCATGCCAATCCTCCACAAAACACCCTCCTTTTGCCCCGTTTATCATTTTATGACGAAATGCGTCATTTGAACAGACACAAACGAAAGTTCTGATTCTATTTGATGAGAGGACTGCTAAAAGGGGGGGATTTTTAATTGGAGAAGGGACATTCTTACAAAGCGGACAGCACACCTGTCTGCTCTTAGCTCCCGCAATGAAAAAAAGGCTGCTCCAGTCAGCGCCGGAACAGCCTTATCACTTACTTTAATTTTGGCATTAAAGACTCGATGGCTTTGTTCAGCTGCGAATCGTTTTCCTGCAGTTTCATACGCAGCTGCTCCATGAGTTTCGTTGTTGTAGCACCCGTTAGTACACCGGTCACTTCGATATCGGATGCCTGCTGAAATTCTACGACAGCGTTTTGCGTATTTTCATCAAAGTAGCCGTCTGCCTTACCCGGATTATAACCGAGCGCCGTCAGCATTTGCTCCGCTGTTTTGACTTCATCAGACAGCGTTTCGAGTTTCAATTCGGATTCCGGATTAATGTACGAAAGGCTCGCATAATCCGGCAGCTTAACAGCCGTATCCGGTTCAATGCCTTTTTCATGAATCCATGTTCCGTCCGGGGTAAGCCATTTCGCTGTTGTCAATTTTAAGTTTGACTTATCGCTGAAATCTTCCGCGGACTGAACGGTTCCTTTTCCGAATGACTTTTCACCAATGAGCGGAATGCCGGCTGATTCATTCAGCGCAGCGGCTAAAATTTCTGATGCACTCGCACTGCCGCTGTCAATTAAAACGGCCGTCGGAAGCGTGATTTTCTCGCCGCCTTCCGCTTTAAACACCTGCACCTCTCCATTGCTGCTCTCGACCTGCAAAATGTTTTTGCCTTCAGGGACAAATAAATTCGCCATTTCAATCGCTTGATCCAGCAGACCGCCCGGATTTTGTCGAAGGTCAAGGACAATGCCTTTCATTCCTTTCGCTTCCATTTCTGCAAGCGCCGTGTTTAATTCTTCGGCCGTATGTTCAGAAAAACTGGTGATTTGAATATGGGCGATTTTATTTTCATCGAGCTCGGCATAAACGGTCTCGATTGGAATTTCATCGCGTACAATCGTGATTTTCTGCGCTTTTTCGGAACCCGCTTTTTGTACTTCAAGGGTGACCTTCGTGCCCTTTTCACCCCGGATTAGCAGCACCGCTTCTGATGCGCTCATGCCTTGAATGCTTTTGCCGTCAACTGACAAAATCATGTCGTTCGGCTTTAATCCCGCTTTTTCAGCCGGTGAGCCTTTAATGGGCGAAACGATCATAATGAATCCGTCCTGCTCTTGAATTTCCGCACCGATGCCTTGGAATGAGCTCGAAACACCTTCGTGAAACTGCGATGCTTCTTCGACATTCATGTAATCGGAATACGGGTCTTCAAGCGCATCAATCATCCCGTTAATTGCCCCGTTGACGAGTGCATCCTGATCAACATCCTCATAATAACTTTCTTCAATTTTGTCATACGCTTCATACAATTTATTAAACTCGGGCCGGGCCGGTGCACCTACCTCGACCGCTTTCTCATCTCCGAAAGCGAGCGTTATTGTTGTCACCGCCGCCGTCACGAACACGAGCGCAAAGACCATCATAATAAATTGGAATCGTTTTATCTTGATGTAATGCCCCTGTTCCGGCTTTTCCTCTTCCATGCTGTTCCCCGCTTTCTATTGCTATGTACACTTATCTTCTCATTCTACCAGTTTTTATGGTTGTTTGAAAATAAAAACCTCAGCGAGTGTGAAGTAAGCTTCCTGCATCCACTTCTCCTCACTTTGTAAAGCACAGAAAACGTGACGAAATGGTTTGGAGCGCAGCTAAATCCACTTTTTCCTGACCATGTTGACTTGAGCGTGGCCAAGTCCTCTTTTCCGTGACCAAACAAAAAACCGGCGTTTATTCCGCCGGTTTTACGTTGTCAAAATATTCTTCAAGCGTCCAGTCATTTTCTGCAATGATCGCAGCAGCTTCCTTACCTACGTAGCGGAAATGCCATGGCTCATATATATAGCGGGTAATCTCTTCTTTCCCTTTCGGATAACGTAAAATAAATCCATATTCATGGGCGTGTTCTTTCAGCCATTTGCCTTCTGCAGTCGCTTCAAACTCCTGATTCAATTCAAAGCCGTTGCTTTCAGATGAAATATCCATTGCAAGGCCGGATTGATGTTCACTCATACCGGGCGGCGCAATCGATCCAAGTGCTTTTGCTTCGCCATCCGCCGCTGCACCGGCCGCTAATATTTCTTCCTGCCGCTCATAGGAACGGTAGCCGGAGACAGCAAATAAAAAGAGTCCGTCTTCTTTTGCGCCGGCAAACAGCTGCTCAAGCGCAGCCGCTGCTTCTTTTCGCATATAGCTTTTTTCAATGTCTTGATCGCCAAAAGAGTACGCCACATTCGGGCGCACAAGATCTGGCGGGATATAGTCTGACGGCAATGCAAACGCCTTATTCACCAAAACCATTGGATTTTCCGGATTTTGAATGACCTGTATCCCTTCGATCTCTTTCACCTCATTAAAATAAGATGCCTCAAGAACCGGACCTGATTCTTCTTGTATTTGTTCTTTAACCGGCGGTGTTTTATCCGCGACCGGTTCTTCCGCTGATGAACAGCCGCCAAGCAGGACGGCTGCCGTCATCAGCCAAAAAGCAGACTTTTTCATTACGGCTGAACCGCCGATTCAAGAGCCACTTCGATCATGTCATTAAACGTCGTCTGACGTTCTTCTGATGTCGTTTCTTCACCAGTCACAATGTGGTCACTGACTGTCAGCACAGCCAGCGCACGTCGCCCATATTTTGCTGCGAGTGTATATAGTGCCGCCGTTTCCATTTCAATGGCTAAAATGCCGTACTGCGCCCATTTTGCGTGGTCGGCATTATCGTTATAAAATTGATCCGCTGTAAAGACGCTTCCGACTTTCAGCTGCAAGCCTTTTTGCGTTCCGGCATCATAGGCGGCTTTCAACAGCTCCCAGTTTGCGGCCGGCGCATAATCAATGCCGTTAAACGTCTGGCGGTTCATGCTTGAATCCGTTGAGGATGTCATCGCTAAAATGACGTCGCGCACGTTCACATCTTTTTGAATCGCACCGCACGTGCCGACTCGTATCAAGTTTTGCACATTGTAGCTTTGCATTAATTCGTTAATGTATATCGAAATCGATGGTACACCCATTCCGGTTCCCTGTACGGAGACTTTCTTTCCTTTATACGTACCTGTAAATCCGAGCATGCCGCGCACTTCGTTATAGCAGGTTGGATTTTCCAAAAATGTTTCCGCAATGTATTTGGCACGGAGCGGATCACCTGGAAGCAAAACCGTCTCAGCAATCTCGCCTGCTTTTGCGCCGATGTGTACACTCATATCTATTCCTCCAATTCAACCAATATCCATCCGTTATTTTATTCTTTTTCGATGGACACTGCAACCGTCAGGCGAATCGGCTGATCGTTTCATTCAATTTTGACTCAATCGCTGGAAGATCATGCTTGCCGATGCGAAGACGGACATTCGTTTCATCCGTGCCCATCGCTTCCGATAAAAAGCCGCCGAGGCCACGGGCTCGTCTGTCCACCTGCATTAATAGCGTTACTTCATGTGCTGCCTGCTCAATAAATGTCACTTCCAACTCATCGAGCTTTCCTTTATAATCACCGCTTACCGGCACAAATTCAAACTCCTGGACGAACGGATATTTGCCGCGTGCGTGCCGTGACGGCTGCTGGCACTCCACTTCACGGAGACGGAAGCCCAGCGATCGCACGGCTTCCAGTACCGCTTCCGCAATCGGCGTCGCGCGCACTTCAATGTAATCTTTATCACCCGGATCAACAGCCTGTTTAATATCCAGACCCGTTTCCACCCACACACGAGTTTTTCCCTGCGTAATCGGCGTTTCATGCGGAAGCTCCAGATCAATCGGAAATTCCCGTGTCTCACCGGCACCGATCGTGAACGGCTCATTTAACTTCCGCTTAAAAACGGCCGCGTGATCAGTGACCTTTTTAT
Source organism: Domibacillus antri (assembly GCF_001936625.1). Taxonomy (GTDB): domain Bacteria; phylum Bacillota; class Bacilli; order Bacillales; family Domibacillaceae; genus Domibacillus; species Domibacillus antri. Next base: position 29,641 of record NZ_MSDU01000008.1, read on the forward strand.
CATCTGTTTCCCGCACATAGGTTGTCATCACGCTCAAATAGATCGAATCGATTTGCTGTTCAATATTGCCGCCTTTTACCTCAACTACACCGCGCATGATCTCGCCCGCTGTGTAGACCGTTTTTTCAAGCTTTGTATCCACTTTCGCGCTGCCGATTCCAATGCTGGCCAAAACTTTATTAAATAATGCCATCCTGAATCCCTCCCATTATTGGTTGTGATTCCATGTACGCTGCATGTCAGAAAAAAGTTTCAACTATTTAGTTCATCCTGTCTATATTTTTCCCAGGCATCATCAAATACGGACATTGAAGGCAAGTAATCCACATCCATTTCTAAATAGCGGCTTAACGAATCATACTCATCCGCACTTTTCGGAAAGGAATGATCCGCAAACGCATGGTTCGCAAAGGCCGCAATCTTATCACGCGGCGGTTCTTCCCGATACTTCATTAAATAATGATAAAACGATTTATGCATTTTTAATCCTCCAAAAAAAAGACCTTAAAAAGGTCTTAGAGTATAGACAAAGTCAGAATCAAATTCCATCAGGCTGAGACCTTAAAAAAGGTCTTTGAATTCACCATACCCTTCCGCTTCCAGATCTTCTTTCCGGATAAAGCGGAGTGATGCAGAATTAATGCAGTAGCGTAATCCCCCCGCTTCCGGCGGTCCGTCCGGGAAAACGTGGCCTAAATGGGCATCCGCTGTTTTACTGCGTACTTCCGTGCGGATCATGCCGTGGGAGTAATCTTGTTTCTCCAGCACTTCTTCCTCGTAAATCGGCTTCGTAAAGCTCGGCCATCCGCAGCCGGCATCGTATTTATCCGTCGATGAAAATAACGGCTTGCCGGAAATGATGTCGACGTAAATGCCCTCCGCAAACTCGTTCCAGAACTCATTATGAAAAGGCGGTTCAGTGCCATTTTCCTGTGTAACGGCAAACTGCATCGGTGTTAATTTATTTCGTAATTCTTCTTTGTTCATTTTACATCCCCCCAATGTTTTTGAATGAAGCCGGCACGCCCGGAGCCTGTTTGATACGATTCATAATGGGCTCGGTTTTTCAAGTAATATTGCTGATGGTACTCTTCCGCTGCATAAAACGGTTCGGCCGGCAAAATTTGAACGGCAATCGGCTGTTTGAACCGCCCGCTTTCATCGAGTTTTTGTCTCGACTTTTCCGCGAGGGCTTTTTGCTCGTCCGTTGTATAAAAAATCGCCGGCATGTACGAACGGCCTCTATCGTAAAACTGGCCGCCGCCGTCTGTCGGATCAATTTGCATCCAGTATACATCAAGCAGTTTTTCGTACGGGAACTCCGCCGGATCAAACGTGATTTCGACCGCTTCAATGTGACCGGTTGTACCAGAGCACACTTCTTCGTACGTCGGGTTTTCCGTATGTCCCGCTGTATAGCCGGAGATGACGGACACAATGCCGGGCTGCTCTTCGAACGGCTTGACCATACACCAGAAACACCCGCCCGCAAAAATGGCTTTTTCCATGATTATTCCTCCTATTGTGCTGCCTTTTCAGGGAGAAGAACAGCGAATTGAATGTCGTCTTCTTCCAAGTTAAACGATTCTGCTTTCACCCGCATGCCATTGTCAAGTTCCATGTCAGCAAGTGATACATAAATCAGCTCTTCATTCGGCACAGCCCGCACCCAGTCCGGAAACGCACCGGAGTTTTCTGCCGTTTTCAGCACGTATGAAGCCGGCACTTCAAGCAGCCCGACGCGAAGCCCTTTCTGCCGCAAAATGATGTTGCCGTTTTCAAGCGCTTCCGGTTCAAATGTCATATGGTAGTCAATATCGGTTGAAAATACCGGAATCGAGCCGTACAGTTCGACTTCATTGCCGATGTAGACGTCATAGTCAAACGGTGCACTCCCGGCTTCTTTTTCCAAATAATATGAAACGAGTTTATTTAATTCCGCTTTGGTCGATGTGACGTGAAAAGCAGTTTCCCCTTCCACTTCCTTCATGACCGGTTTTTCTGCGCCGGACGGCAATAAAAGCATGGCCGCAAGAATGCCTGCGGCTGCGATCACCGCGAACAGCAATAAAAAAAAGGCCACTTTCCATTTCGTCAATTTGATCCCTCATTCACAAAAACAATTTTTTGATTGGTCAATTTTTCAAGCGCTGCGCCGTTTATCGTGTCGAAAATACGGCCCGCTATTTGTTCATACCCGAGGTCGTTCGGATGAAACTGATCTTCGAAAAAAAGACCGTCACTTCCTTCTGAAAATATATTCTCAATGCTGACAAACGCCGTTTGGTCAAACTCCGATGCAACCGTTTTTCCTGTTTCATTCCAAGAACGGACGATTTCATCATCATCTTCCGTTTCGATAAAGATTTTGCCGAACGGATTGTATATGCCGACGAGCACAATACCCGCATCATTGTTTTGGTTCCGTATTTCGGTTAATATGGCATGAAGCCGTTCCCCATATCCTGTCTCTTCCTGCTCAAAATGTTCAATCGTCAAATCAGACCAGTTTTCTTTCACGACTTTGACGACATCATTTCCGCCAATTGTGATCATGACGATATCCGCTTTGGCAATTTCCGCTTTAACGTTCTCTATTTGAAGCCGTTTCAATAATTGATCCGTTCTGTTACCTTTTTTGCCAAAATTAACAAACGAAGCGTCATCAATTTCATCAAGCGATTCCAGCTGCTGCTCCAAATACGGCACATAGCCGCCTGACGCTGTGCTGTCGCCCACTCCTTCTGTAAGGGAATCACCGATTGATACAACGTGAATATTTTGCGGAACCGGCGCGGCCGCTTCTTCTGCTTCACTTCCGCACCCCGCCAGAAAAGCTGTCAAGAAGAGACCCGCTATCATTCGTTTCAACGCGGTCACCTCATTTTTCGTAATAAAATCGTATCACGTTCCCATCCAGGTTGAAAGTGATATGTTTTCAATATATGATTATAGCATGTGACACATCATTACTTCTATTTGAAAGGAGCTTTTTCGTCTTGAAAAAACCATTATCGGCCATCATCCTGACGATGATGATTCCCTTTGCGGCTGCCTGCGGAAATGAAAATGCAGCCGATACACATGAAGGCCATACTCATACAGCACCGAATGGCGATTTACAGGAAACGACTGCTTCCATTAATGAATTGCCTTCATTTTTAGATGATAAAGATGAAAATATGCGGGCCATTTATTCAGCTGCCGCGAAACATGCGGACGTTATTGAACAAATGCCCTGTTACTGCGGATGCGGGGAAACAGCCGGACACACAAGCAATTTGAGCTGCTTCGTTGCCGAAATGAGTGAAGAAGAGATTGTTTGGGACGATCACGGTACACGCTGCGGCGTTTGTCTCGAAATCGCGGCTCATACGGCCATCATGACCGAAGAAGGCAAATCTGTACAGGAAATTCGTACATTTATTGACGACAATTACAGCGAAGGCTACGCTGAACCAACACCAACGCCGCTGCCAGGCGCCTAACCGGATCATAACACTGATCCGGTTTTTTTATTTTGGACCTGCCTGTTTCTCCAAAAAAAGACACCGGACAAAAACGCATCCCGTGTGTCTTCTCCTTTATTTCGCCTGATACATAATTCCGACTGCGCCCGGACCGGCATGAGCGGAAATGATCGGTGCCGTAATGCAAATATCGATATCTTTGAATCCCGTCATCTCCGTTATTTTAGCACTTAAATTCTGCGAAAATTCATGACTGTTTCGTCCTGCATGACAAATGGAAAAGCTGACAAGTTCACGCCCTTTTAATTCTTCGCTGATTTGATCGACGAAAAATTTAATCCCTTTTGCGTGGCTTCTCACCTTTGTCACCGGTGACAGCGCGCCTGTGTCTAAATTGGCAATCGGCTTAATGTTGAGCAGTGATCCAATAAAGCCCTGCGCTTTGCCGATGCGTCCGCCCTTAATTAAGTTTTCCAGCGTGTCAACCATAATGTAGAGCTTTGTTTCGGCACGCACTTCATCGAGCCGCGTCACAATTTCTTCCACCGTATGGCCGGCTTCCGCCATCTTCCATGCTTCAAGAACCTGGTAAGACAGCGCTTTTGAAATGTAGCGTGAATCGACAACGGTGACATCCGATTTTGACATTTCCGCCGCCTGCTTCGCGGATTGAAACGTACCGCTCATGGCGCCTGTCATATGGATTGAGATGATTTGACTGCCATCCCTTCCGAGTTCATCATATACTTCCAAAAACTTTCCTACCGGCGGCTGTGATGTTTTCGGCATGTCTTTGGCCTGATCCATTTTCACCAAAAATTCTTCTGCTGAAATTTCGACGCTGTCCAAATACGTTTTACCGTCCACCAAAACAGTCAGCGGCACCATCGTAATGCCCCGCTCTTTTAATTCATCGCTCGTCATATCCAGCGCCGAATCGGTGACTATTTTAATTTTGCTCATGTTTAATCCCTTCTTTCCTGCCATTCAACAATTTCTTCATTCATTTTACTATTCTTTAGCCGTTCTTCCTACCGTATTAACGTGTTTGCACAAAAAAAGAAGAAGACAAAAGCCTTCTTCATCTTTATGATAATAGCGAGCGGTCGCTGAGTCCGGCGCCGCCTTTAATTTTCTGAAATTCAGCGAGCAGCTTTTCAACCGTTAAATCCGCTTTTTCTTCTTCATTAGCCGAGAAAATAATTTGCCCTTTATCCATCATAATCAAGCGGTTGCCAAGATCAAGCGCCTGCTGCATATTGTGTGTCACCATCAGAGTTGTAAGCCCGAGCTTCGCCACAATTTCTTTCGTTAAATTCGTGATCAACTCCGCCCGCGACGGGTCGAGGGCAGCTGTATGCTCATCCAGCAGCAAAATTTTCGGATCGGTAAATGTCGCCATTAATAATGACAGGGCCTGCCGCTCTCCACCTGATAGAAGGCCGACTTTCGCCTGCAGGCGGTCCTCCAAACCAAGGTGAAGCATTTCAAGCTTTTCCCTGTAAAAATCACGCCGTTTTTTGGTCACCCCGAAACTCAACGTCCGCTTCTTTGTCCGATTGTAGGCGAGCGCCAAATTTTCTTCGATGGTCATTGTCGGTGCGGTACCGGCCATCGGGTCCTGAAACACGCGGCCAATTTTCACTGCCCGTTTATGTTCAGCCAGCGAGGTCATGTTCACGCCGTCGATCATAACCGTCCCCATATCCGGCACAAGTTTTCCTGAAATAACGTTCATCAGCGTCGATTTACCCGCGCCGTTACTGCCGATGACCGTGACAAAATCGCCTTGCTTCATCGACAAATTCACTTTGTTCAGCGCTATTTTTTCATCCGGTGTCCCCTCGTAAAACACTTTAAAGATTTGATTCATTTCAAGCAACAGGGCCACCTCCATCCGCATTCAGCTGCGCCAGCCGTTTTTTCTTTCGGGCCGCTTCTTTTTGTTTATCCAGTACCTTTGGCATGATAAGCGCGATAATCACGATAATCGCTGTAATCAGCTTCATATCACCCGTGTCTAAAAACTCAATGCGAAGCGCCAGCGTGACAATAATCCGGTATAAAATGGCGCCCACAACAACCGCCAGCGTCGCACGGGCAATCTTGGAATCACCAATGACGGCTTCTCCGATAATAACCGAAGCAAGCCCGATCACGATCATCCCGATCCCCATGCCAACATCGCTGAAGCCGTTATATTGGGCAATTAACGCGCCGGAAAAAGCAACAAGCGCATTTGACAAACCGAGACCAAGGACTTTCATCCAGCCGGTGTTGGCGGAGAAACTGCGCACCATTCCTTCGTTGTCGCCAACCGCGCGCAGGCTGAGGCCGATTTCTGTTTTCAAAAATAAATCGATAATCAGTTTAATAATCAGTGTCAACACAAGCATAAACAATAACACGCTCCATGCAGACGTAAACCATGATTCAATTTTCGTCATGACCGTTTCTTCCGCCAAAAGCGGCACATTCGGCTTGCCCATAATGCGGAGATTAATAGAATACAAGGCGATCATCATCAAAATCCCGGAAAGAAGCGGATTAATACCGCCTTTCGTATGCAAAATGCCCGTCATACAACCCGCCAAAAATCCGGCAAAAAGGGCCGCAATCGTTGAAATAAACGGATCGTAGCCCGCCGTAATCATAATGGATGCGACCGCTCCGCCTGTAACGAAACTGCCATCCACGGTCAAATCGGGAAAATCAAGCACGCGGAATGATACATACACGCCGAGTGCCATGATCGCGTAAATGACACCGGATTCCACGGCGCCAAACATCGCTGTCATCATAATAAAATCCTCCTGTGCAAGAAAAGAGCGCCCGGTTGAAGGCGCACTCTTTCGTTATTTTACAAACTCAGCTTCTTCTTTCCACTCTTCTTTAATCTCAATGTTCATTTCTTTTGCGGCTGTTTCATTAATAACAAGCTTCAAATCCTGCGGCGGCAGCACAGGAAGTTCACCTGCTTCTTTTTCACCTTTTAAAATTTGTGCCGCCATTTTTCCTGCTTCATAGCCGATGTCATCGTAATTAAAACCGTATGCCGCAAAGCCGCCGCGGGCAACGGAATCTTTTTCACCGACGAACAGCGGCAGATCTTCATCGTTTGCGACTTGAATAACCGATTCAAGGGCGGATACAACCGTATTATCTGTAAAGATGTAGAACATATCCACTTTTCCGATTAATGATTCGGCTGCCTGTTTCACTTCAGATGATGTTGAAACGGTGACCGGTACCATTTTCAAGCCATTGTCCGTCAGCACTTTTTCAACTGCTTCCGCCTGTGCAACAGAGTTTTGCTCACCGGCATTGTAAATGACGCCGACATTTTTGCCTTCAAACTGCTCAGCCATAAATTTGACCGTATTTGTGATCGCATCCGGATGCAAGTCCACTGTACCCGTCACATTGCCCCCTGGTTTCTCTGTATCTTTCACAAGACCGGCCGCCACCGGATCCGTCACCGATGTAAAAACGATCGGGATGTCTTTCGTTGCGTTTAGCGCCGCTGTTGCACTTGGAGTGGAGTTGGCAAAGATTAAATCAACGCCGTCACTCACGAAGTTGTTTGCGATGGTCTGGTTATTATTTTGATCGCCTTGTGCGATTTGCTCATTATATTCCGCTGTAATGCCGGCTTCTTCCAGCCCTTTTTTAAAGCCTTCGTACGCATTATCGAGCGATGGATGTTCCACAATCTGTGTTACGCCGATGTTGTACGTTTCGCCGCCGTCCGTGCCGCCGCTTTGTTCATTTGTTTCTTCTTCTCCGCCGCCGCAGCCTGCCAACATCATCGCTGCAGCACCTGAAATCAGCCAGCCTTTTGTCCATTTATTCATCAAAATTCCCCCTCTTTTTTGCATAACCGCTTTTATGTGTTAAAGTTGTTTTTATTATCTTTGAATAATAACAGAAAAGCAAGCCTTTTTCGCATAAAAAAAAACCGGAGAGCTTCCGGTTACGGCATTTTCGCCAGCTGTGATTCAATTGTTTGCTGTACCGATGCCGCTGTCTGTTTTAAATCAGCCTGAACATGCTGATCCGGCATAACCGGCGGCAGAACAACAACATGAATGCGCGCCGGTGTCAGTTTTTTTCGGCCATTTTTTTCGAACACATCCGCGCTCCCTTTAATGGCCACGGGCACGATTGGAACAGCTGCATCTTTCGCCATTCGGAACGCGCCTGTTTTAAACGGCTTTAACTCGCCGCCTTTGTTGCGCGTACCTTCCGGGAAAATAAACAGCGAATGGCCTTTTTCCAAGATCAAAGCCCCGTCGCGAAGCATTTTTATCGCATCGCGGCGGTCGTTCCGGTTAATAAATAGGCAGTGAATCAGTTCCATCCACGTACTCAAAAGCGGGATTTTTTTCATTTCCGTTTTGGCGACAAATCCAAACGGCTTATCCAAATAACCAAGCATCGCTGGCACATCAAAATCCCCTTCATGATTGCTGACAAGCATGACGGGCCCTTGCGGCACATGTTCTTCACCTGAAACGTGTACGTTTGCCCCGGCCATTTTAATAACAGAGCGATTCCATTTCTTCACAGCCGGATGAACTTTCCGGTCACGCTCTTCCGCCGGCAGCGAAGTATCGAGCTGTTTATTTCGCACCATGACCGGGATAAGAGCGGTGAGAGAAATAAATAAATAAATGAAAAAGACCGCTAAGCGAATCATCTTTTCACCTTTTTATAAACGCAAAATTCATAGTCATACGGATTTTTGTCATCTTTTAATCCCGGCACACAGCTTTCCATTTCAAATTCATCCCATGGGATCGCATCAAAATACGTATCCCCTTCAAATATATGATGAATGCGCGTGACATATAACCGGTCCACGTGCGGCAAAAAGGCCTTGAACACAGCCGCCCCGCCGGTCACAAATACTTCCTCTGATCTTGCCAGAACGTCATCGGCCGAATGAACGATCGTGCAGCCCTCCGCTTCATAAGATCGGTCACCTGTTAAAATAACATTTTCCCGCCCCGGCAGCGGACGGCCGATGGATTCGTATGTTTTCCGTCCCATGACAATCGGATGCCCCAGCGTCGTGTTCTTAAAAAATTTCAAGTCTTCCGGCAAATGCCATGGCAGGCTGTTGTCTTTGCCGATCAATCCATTTTCATCCTGTGCCCAAATAAATGAAATCACCGAATCACTCCTTCTGTTAAACCGCCACTGGTGCTTTAATCGTCGGATGCGGTTCATAACCTGTTAACGTCATATCTGTTAATTCCATCTCAAATAATGGTTTTTGTTTGGTTAACTCAAGTTGAGGCAGTGATTTTGGCTCTCGTTCCAGCTGCGTTTCCACCTGCTCCAAATGGTTCGTATAAATGTGTGCATCGCCGATTGTATGCACAAACTCCCCCGGTTCAAGGCCGCACTCGTTCGCAATTAAATGTGTCAATAGCGCATAGCCGGCGATGTTAAATGGAATTCCGAGGAAAACATCCCCGCTGCGCTGATAAAGCTGACACGATAATTTTCCATCTGCCACATAAAACTGAAACATTGTGTGACACGGCGGCAAAGCCATTGACGGCACATCTTCCGGGTTCCAGGCAGAGACAATTAAACGGCGGGAGTCCGGTGTTTTTTTTATCATGCTGATCACATCAGCAAGCTGATCGATCGTTTCCCCGCGTGATGTCTTCCATCCGCGCCACTGACGGCCATACACATCACCAAGTTCACCATATTTCGCCGCAAACGATTCGTCCTGAAGAACACGCTGTTTAAACGATTCCATCTGCTGGTTGTACTGCGCCGCAAATGACTCATCTTCCAATGCCCGGCGGCCAAAATCGGTCATATCCGGCCCAGCATAATCCGGACTTTCCACCCATCGTTTAAAGGCCCACTCATTCCAAATGTTGTTGTTATGCTGAAGCAAATAACGAATATTCGTATCGCCTTTAATAAACCAGAGCATTTCAGAAGCGATCAATTTAAACGGCACGCGCTTTGTTGTTAAAAGGGGAAAGCCATCGGCTAAATCAAACCGCATCTGCCGGCCAAATACGGAAATGGTCCCTGTTCCGGTCCGGTCTTCTTTTCGATTGCCATTTTGTAAAATATCCCGGCATAGATCAAGGTACTGCTGTTCACTCGCACTCAAAAAAAGTCACCACTTTCTATCGTTCCAAAATGAAATTTCGCTGTTTTCCGAATGTGCTGCTGAAAGCCAAAGGCGGCAAACCGCTGCGAGCGGAAATGATCTTTCAGGACGACGCGCTTCCGAGCAATCCGTTTCGCTTCATTCACCGCGTCCATCGTCAAATCGGCATATGACGCAAACGAACGAAGCGGTGCGATGCCGTCTGAATCAATCGTTTCTTCAAACATCGGATCAAAATACACGACATCAAACGAATCATCCGGAACCGTTTGTAAATACGTATGATAATCCGCCGTCTTCACATGGATACGGCGCATCGCTTCGATTAAATCCGCCGGTCCTTCCGTCCATTTCCCCAGTCCCTCTTCCACGATCCGCGCCACCGCTTCGCTTGCTTCAATCGACTCTACACGTCCTTTTACACCGACTGCGTACGAGGCCGTCATACTGTCTACCGCCGGTCCCATCGTGCAGTCTAAAAAAGACATGCCAGGCTCCAGTCCGCATGCCTCGACGAACGCGTCCGGTTCGTCGTTCATAAGCCGCTTCACGCGAAACATCGCGGACCCGGGATGAAAAAAGAACGGGGAACGTCCAGATAAATCATATAATTCCATTCGCTCTTCCGTTACAAGCAGCACTGGACATTCGTAAAAAGCAGCCAGCTTTGCGACCGACTGCTTTCCGCGTTCCACATACGGCACACGAAATGATTCCGCTTGTTGTGCCGCTCTTTTTTTCACATTGCCACCTGCACGCTGTGATGTCGTAACAATCACTGGCAATGAGCATCAAACGCCGCTGTTAAATTGCCGATAATCGAACCGAGGTCGTGTCCTTCAATTTCATGACGCGGTATAAAATGAACGACTTTATTACCTTTTAACAGCGCCATAGACGGCGAAGACGGTTCAAATTCCGGCATCCAGGCGCGCATCGCCGCTGTTGCTTCACGATCCTGTCCGGCAAAAACCGTTACCAGACGGTCCGGCGCATGTTCGTTCATAGATGCCTGAACAGCGGCCGGACGGGCCAAACCGGCTGCACAGCCACACACAGAATTAATGACGACAAGCGTTGTTCCTTCTGCGTTTTCCATAAATTCATTCACTTCGTCTTCCGTTGTCAATTCCATAAAACCGGCATTCCTCAGTTCCTCACGCATTGGCACGACCATTTGTTTCATGTATTCTTCATATGCATTCATTCTTTATTCCTCCTTATTATTTACGGGATTCCGTCATTTGCTTCCAGACAGAACCTTTTGCTTCTTCTCCGCCTTCAATTCGTTCTATAGCCATGAGCACCTGCATTTTCACTTCAAACTCCGGATCATCGGCCGCTTCTTTCAATGCAGGCAGAGCGGATTCGTCCGCTGTTTCATATAAAAACATGGCCGCCCGCCAGCGGACAATTTTGCTTTTATCCTTTAAAGCGTGAATCATTTCCGGGACTGCTTCGGCAAAGTCAAGGTCGGATAGACAGTCACCGGCTGTCCGGCGAACTGTTACCGCCGGGTCCTTCAGTGCTTTATAAAGTACCGGCAATATACGCGTATCTTCAATCATACCGGCATACACAACAGCCAATCGGCGTATTGCCGCTTTTTCATCATTTAATGCGGCCTCCAAAAGAGCCATATCAGATAATTCCGGATCAGGCATTTGCTCTAAGCTTTGATAGCGTTTCCGCCAGTCGGATTCAGAGAGCCATTCGTTCACATCCGGTTTTACGCCGTGTTCCTTATGCTGAATAAGGGGCCCGCCTTTTCTGTCTGCTTCAATTATACGATCAATACGTTCTTTCGGATAGGCCGCCATCACTTCTTCTAATAATTCCGGTGCAATCTCATCCAATTCACCGTAGCGGACACCGAATTCCTGCCATTTACGTTCTAAGATGTAATTGTCCCCGTCTTTTGTCAATTGTGCAAAAGCGGCCTGACAGTAATCCGGAAGTGCCACCCGTTTCTCTTCGTCCGCTGACACAAGCTTCAGCTGAAGCGGTACACCTTTGTACATTTGGATAAACGTTTCGACTTCCCCAAAATGGTCAAGCTCTGGTTTTCCCACTTCTGATTGGCCGTCTCCTTCACCAAACGCCGCCCGCACTTTTGGCAGAATCTCCTTCCAGTCGTAGCGGCCGTTCCGTTCAAGCGCGATAAAATCCGCGACGTGATACACGCCTTTAACACCTTCAATGCCTAGTATCGCTTTAATTACATCCGGTGCTCCGTCTGCTGAATCCGGTTTATAATTTGTGCTTTTCCCGGCAGCCAGTTCTTCATCCAAAATGATTTTCATCGTATTCGGGCTCGGCGTCGGTTCCATTTTTAAAATTCTCATGATTGACTCCTCCTCCATTTGTAAAAAAAACCGCCCGTACCGCGGACGGATTACTCTTTATTTCGCATTTGCACTTCTTTCAGTGCGGTCATTCGTGCCGGATCTTCCTCAAAAAATTCCATCAAATCCGCAATGCGGTTAATGGAATCCCAGCTTAAATGATGTTCGATTCCTTCAACATCATTATAAATATACTCTTCCTTCACCCCGATCACCGACAAAAACCGTTCGAGCAGATCGTGACGTTCAACTAAACGCCGGCCGACTTTCTGACCCTTCGCCGTTAATACGAGTCCGCGGTACCGCTCATACACAAGGTATTCATCTTTATCAAGCTTCTGCACCATTTTCGTCACAGATGAAGGATGGACAGACAGCGCCTCGGCAATATCCGATACACGCGCATAGCCTTTCGTTTCAATCAGCAAATAAATCTGTTCTATGTAATCCTCCATACTCGGTGTCGGCATGTGGATACCCCCTGACATTACTCATCATTAAAATTCTACTATAAGAGCGCAGTGCGGACAAGGAAAAAGCCGGAACAGGTCCGGCTTATGATAACTTATCTCCATACTGCTTTAACTTTTCTCCAACTGTGCATTCCGAAATACAAAATTTATGAGCAGCAATCTTGCCTTTTTCTTTCCGCAGTGCGGCTTTAACGAGGCAGTCTTTGCAATACATATTCAACAGGTCTTCCACTTCATTCAATAGCTCAGTTCGGCTCAACGTCACGTTCCACCTTTCGATTACGTCCCGATTTCGGCATGACTGTGTATGTCTACACCATCAAGAGCCTGCCGGGCAAGCTGGTCAGCCTCTTTATTGTGCCTTCTATCAATCGGTTTGTAAAGCGGCTTGATTCGCATTTCCCTTAATTTTTCTTCAATGCGGGTCAGAAAGCGCGCATGACTTTCTTCATAGCATGGCCACTCTCCGCGCAGCTGATTTAAAACCGTAAGCGAGTCCCCTGATATCGTGACCGGCTGGTTTCGCACACCGATATCTTCCAGTTTGTTTATTGCGAATGCGAGTGCTGCGTATTCCGCCTCGTTATTGGACTCAAGCATATCCATCGGCGCATTTTCGCGTATGCGGTACTTTTTGCCGCCTTTTGAATAATAAATTGCCGTTCCGGCTCCCGCCTGTCCTGTTGCCACATCGAAACTGCCGTCAAACAACACGGTAATTTTTTCAGGCTCTTCATCCATTTTCTCATTAAGTTTTTTAAATTCTTTCAGCGTCCATTCATTCCCGAGTTCATCGAAAATCGATACTTCCTTCGCGCGTCCTGTTTTAAACAGGTCATCCGCTGTTTTCAGCACAATTTGCCGGTCAACAGGCTCCGATTCAAAAGTCATTTGAACGCCTTTAAAGCTATATAAAAAGCGGATTGTCATTTGCATTTATAAACCTCCTCCCTTTAAAATGAATATAAGATTGGGGGGGGTAGTTCTATGTTTGAAGTGTATACAGACGGCGCATCCACGGGTGACCCGGGGTTGGCTGGTGCCGGAATTGTCATTCGTCATGATGGTAAAACAGAGCGATATTCGATTCCGCTCGGAGAATGCGATACACACGAAGCCGAATTTACGGCCGTGATTAAAGCGCTCGAATTGTGCAAGGAAATGGGCGCTGCAACGGTTTCGCTCCGCAGTGACTCCCAGACCGTTGTCGCCGCCATTGAAAAACAATACATACATAAAGACCGATACAAACCGCTGCTTGCAAACATTTTAACATTAGCAGATGAATTCCCGCTATTTTTCGTGAAATGGATTCCGTCAAAGCAAAATAAAGCCGACCAGGAAGCGAAAAAAGCGATCAGGGCAAACCGTTAAACGACAACAAGGCGGTTTCGTCCCGTCCGTTTTGCTTCATACAAGGCCTTATCTGTTTTATCAATAAAGTCTTCAAGCGGCTCACCATCATACCGCGACATGCCGGCACTGATCGTGACCGGCACTTTTTGTCCATTATATTCAATATCCAGTTTCTCCACGCTGCCAATAATTCGTTCAGCGAGCGCCCGCCCATCTGCTATGGATGAATGGATACATAAGACCGCAAACTCTTCTCCACCAAGCCTGACAACCGCATCCGTTTCCTGAATATTCCGCTGTATCGTTTCCGCTGTTTTTTTCAAAATCAAATCTCCGCACACATGACCATGTGTATCATTCACTTTTTTAAAATGGTCCAAATCCAGCAAAATAAGCAAAATAGACACATCCTTTTGCCGGCTTAGCAACATCGACTTGTTTATAGATTCTTCAAAAAACCGGCGATTATGCAAACCTGTCAGCGCATCGACATGCGTTAGTTTTTTGATTTCGGCAAGCGCTTCCTCGTACTTTAACCTATAGTACGCAGCCGTTAAAAAAATAGCACCATTGACGACTGTTCCGCCGATTAAATAAACGGATTCCGCCGCCGACCAATGACCGATTATAATTTCAGTTGTATATATAAACGTCATAAACAATCCGCCCGATAAAATGGCCGTTTTCCATGTTGGCCGTTTATGAATAATCATCAATAACGGGACAATGAACAAGGACCATATGAGCGGCACGTGGCGGCCCTGAATAATCCACACATCTAGGACAACCGGCAGAGCGGTCAGCATAATAATGACCCCTATATGTAAAAACTTCATTCATATGCTCCCCCCTTTTCCGTCCCAAGCTTCCTGAATTTTCAAGTGTTTTTCTTTATTATGGCATGTCCTAACGTTTACTGCCAGTTTTTTTCTAGCTGTTTTGAACTAAAAAGAGCCAAACAAAGCATGGATTTATTCTATTCTTTGAAGGATAAAAGGAAGCACCTGTTCTTGCCGGGATGATGATATAATGGTCATGCAAAAACAGCGACGCGATGACAGCCGCCGAAGGCACTTCATTGTTAAAAGAAGGAGATAATAAAACGTGGACAACCAAACGTTACTATTAATAGACGGATTTAATTTATTAAGCCGCGGCTACTTTGCCACATCTTACGGCAAAGAACCGGAACAGCTGACGAAAAGCAGTAAAGGCGTGTATACAAACGCTTTGCGAATATTTTTTCAAAAGACCTTTCACCTTATTTCTCAATATAAGATGACCCATCTGGCTGTTGTGTGGGATGTCAAAAAGGATGAAACAACCAGAAGATTAAAACATGACTTTTATAAAGCCACCCGCTCTGATTTACCCGACCCGTTAATCCAGCAATTTGAAACGTGCAAAGAGGTGCTGGAAGGCATCGGTATTCAACAAATATCGGTTCCTGCCTACGAAGCTGATGATGTCATTGGCACATTAGCGAAGAAATGGTGCAAGAATCAATATGGTCATTGTTACATTTACAGCAACGATAAGGATTTGTTTCAACTTTTAAGTTCAAATATTTCGCAAATCATTGGCGGTAAAAAGGGGGATTCTGTTTATTCATTACAGCATTTTCAGGATGACTACTGTATTACACCCGAACAATGGATCGATGTGAAGGCGCTTCTTGGTGATAAAAGCGACAACATTCCCGGCTGCCCTGGCATCGGAGAAAAATCCGCATTGCCATTAATACAGCTTTATGGATCGATCGAGCATATTTACGAACAAATGGACGTGCTGGACCCGCGATTCAATCGGTATAAGAACAAGCTCATTGAAGGAAAAAACCTGGCATTCATCAGCAAAGAATTATCGGCCATCATCTGCCAAATGGACGAATTAAATGCGTTTCTTTTTGATGACCTGCAGGTGAAGATTTTAAAAGAGAGGGTAATGGCCGAATTCAATGAATTGGAACTCAAAATGAAATATGCGTAAAGCATCATTCACATAAAAAAATGAAACCAATGGTTTTTTTTAACGTAGATAAGAAAAAAGAAGAGAGAAGGGTTCATATGTTTAAAAAAATCATTAAGCGATTGCTGAATCAAAAATCTTATCACCGGTATTCAAGCAGCGATTACCGGCATAAAAAACATTCTCATCACCCATCAAAATATGGACATCACTATTATAAGAAAAAGCGAAAATCCTATAGCTCATACAGCAGCTGATGGGGGTAAAAAAGATTCTTTCGGAACTCTTTGAACGCCCGCTGAAAAAAAATAAACTGATTCAAAACCGATATAGGATTAACCGGTTTATCGGTAAAGGCAGTTACGGCATCACTTACAAAGCAACGGACATTAAAACAGGCCGATCCGTTCTTCTGAAACAGCTAAGGAAAAGAAAAAGGAAAGACCCTGTCAATCTCGCGTCTTTTCAGCGGGAAGCGGACTTTTTAAAAACATTCGATCATCCTTCCATCCCTTGTTTTGTCGATTTTTTTCCAGATGAACATCACCGGTTTCTTGTCATGGAATACATTGAAGCAGCTAATTTTGAAGAGCTGATTTTTAATAAAGAAAAGACATATAACGAAAAAGAAACTTTTTCTATTTTATTGAATGTGCTTGACGTCATTCAATACTTCCATCAGCAAAACGTCGTTCATAGAGATTTGCGCATCCCGAATATTTTGTGGAACGGGAACCAAATTTATGTGATTGACTTTGGATTAGCAAGATCGCTGGAAGATCAAGATGAAGCCTGTCCTAAAGAAAAAGAAGAAAACAAACTATTTCGGGAAATATCGGTCAAAAGCGATTTTTTTGCCCTCGGTCATTTTGTTCTTTTTCTCTTGTATTCCCAATATGAGCCTCAATCAAAAAAAGAAAAAAGCTGGGAAGAAGAACTGGTGCTTTCTGAAGGGGCAAGAAATGTGATTCGAAGGATGCTTCAGCTCGATCAGCCATATGCCACAGCCGATGAACTTATTTTTGATGCAGAAAACCTTTTTGCCTCTGATAAAGGGACTAGCAGTCTTAAAAACTAGTCCCTTTCATCCACCCTACATTCAATGCTTATTATTAATTGCAATGAGTTCCTGATGAACAAGTTTCAGCGCCATCTTTATCAATTTGAATGGTTACATGATGCAAATGATATTCATCATGCAGCAGCTTTTTCGCTTTTGATAAAACCAATTGGTCATTAACATCCGCATGGACAACTAAATGACAGCTGAGAGCCGGAAAATCGGATGTAATCGACCAAACGTGGAAATCATGAACGTCCTTCACCTCACGCAGAGACAGCAATGTGTTTTTCACTTCTTGAGTGTCCAGATTTAACGGCGCGCCTTCCATCAAAATATGGAATGAATCTTTTGTGACCCTGTATCCGCTGATAATAATTAAAACAGCCACAATAATGCTGGCAATTGGATCCGCCAGATTCCAGCCGAAAAACATGATGAGCAAGGCGGCCGCAATCGCCCCGACGGAACCAAGCATATCCCCCATAACATGTAAAAAGGCACTTCTCACATTTAAATTTTCATCCTTGTCGCCTCTCATTAAAATAAAGGCGGCCGCAATATTCACGAGCAGCCCCAAAGAAGAGATGATTAACATCCCCGTACTGACAACTTCAGGAGGATTCATCAACCGTTGGTAAGCTTCAAAAAAGATATACATGGAGATGGCAATCAATGTCATTCCGTTTATAAACGCCGCCAAGATTTCAAAGCGTTTATACCCGAATGTTTTTTTGTTGGAAGCGGCTCTTTGTCCAAAAGTTAAAGCAATATAGCTCAGACCTAATGCCGCTGCGTCACTTAACATGTGCCCCGCGTCCGAAAGCAGCGCCAGACTATTTGTCACCAGACCACCAATCACTTCCACAATCATGTAGGAAAAAATCAGGAAAAACGCCCATTTTAAAGCAGATTTATTGCTGCTTCCGTGATGATGACCATGTGTGTGAGAATGCCCCATATTCCTTCACGCTCCTTCTGTCCATTGTCCGCCGCGAAAAATCAAAGAAACCCGCTTTAAACTAGTTTATTCACCTTTCTCTTTTCCGGTTTTCAGAAACAAAAATATCATGAAGATGCTGATCAGCGTAAACGCTGTTAGTGCCAAAAACGGAATCGTCACAAAGCCGAACCAATTAATGTACTGCACATTACATGGAACACCCTGAACACATGGCTTCACTGCCGCAAAACCCGGCACCTTTTGCACAAGGTAATGATAGAAAGAGACCGCCCCGCCAATTAGAGACAGCGGAAGTACATATTTCTTTAAATGAACATCGTTATAAAATGCCGCAATGCCTAAAATAATGGCCAAAGGATACATAAAGATTCTCTGAATCCAGCATAGCTCGCATGGAACAAGCCCTTTGATCTGACTGAAATAAAGGCTGCCAAGCACAGCGGTAACGGAAACGACCCATGCTGCGTATAAGGCGTACTTTTGAATAAAAGATCTACTCATTGTCCGCTGACCCTTCTTCTATAAGAGAGACGATTTTTTCATAATCAAACGGATCTTCGAGCATAACCCCGTCAATGATGATGGTAGGCGTAAATGGAACATTATATTCTTTTACTAAACCGTCATCTTTGCTCACTTCTGCCGCTGCGGATGTTCCTTCTTCATTTAAATCCGCTTCCAGCTGCGCTAGATCAACATTCGGGGCTGTTTCCGCTGCGATTTCTTTCAGTTTTTCTACTGTCACCCACTGTTTATCGTGTTCCTGCGTTGCCGGCTGCGCATCGAACACCGCTTTATGGAAAGACCAGAAATTTTCAGGGTCTTGTTCGAAGACGGATTCAGAGGCTAACGATGCCAAGATAGATTCATTCCCATGAAACAGCACATTAATATAGGAGAAAGTTGCTTTCCCTGGGTTAACATAATCTTCAATCAATTGAGGATAGACCGTTTCCCCCCACTGTTTGCATGATGGGCACTTGTAATCGCCAAACTCGACAATCGAAACAGGTGCCTCCGCATCGCCCAGAGTCGGCTGTCCCTCAATAGGAGGATGCCCTTTGCTGTTCATTGTCTGTCCGGTTTCCTGCGCTGTTTCATCTGCCCTGTTCAATAACAACACCAGGCCGGCAATCACAGCGAAAAGAATAAGTGTTCCAATCACCATTTTTTTACTGTTTTTCATAAAGTACCTCCACTTTTTTGTATATGTTCGGCAATGTATTTTGCATCATGCCCCACCCCTTGAAGAAGTGCGGAACCACGCCGGTACTGCCACGGCAGGCCTAAAAAATATAAACCCTCTATTTGTGTAACCCCTCTTTGATGAACGGGCCGCCTCTCATCATTCAGAGCCCCTTTCACTTCCAGCCAACTGTAGTCGGCAGTAAAACCGGTTGACCAGATAATGTTTTGGACTTCAAGCGCAGAATGATCCTGAAACCGTATCATTGTGCTTTCTCCATCTACAGCTCTGCTCTTTTGAATCACTGCCCCGCTTGCCAATGCATCTTTTAATTCCGTTCCGAAAATAGGATCTCCGCCCGCCTGTATCTTTTTCCCAATCCACGAATCCCGCGGAGCCTTATATATGCCAGCCTTGTCAAACCACCAAAAGATGCTTTTATTTCCGATTTTCATCGGGAAAAACGTCATTTTTTGACTGACCGACAAGTACGTTTCCCGTTCATTGGACAATTCCACAGCAATTTGGGCTCCGCTGTTGCCGCCGCCTACGACTAATACATTTCCCTCTACTAGATCAGCCGGGTTCTTGTATTGGGAAGAATGCAGCTGCAGAATATGCGGCGATAAGTACCGGGCAAAGCCCGGAATATTTGGCGTCTGGAAAGGACCGGATGCGATCACCACATTCTCCGCCTCATACTCTTGATCATTCGTTTGAACATGAAAACGGTTATGTTCCTTCCAGACACGCGTCACTTCAGTCTGCAGCTGAACCGGAAGCTGAAACGCCACCGCATACAGCTTTAAGTATTGAGCGATTTCATCTTTTGCCGGAAAATTGTGCGGATCCCCTTCCAGTGGGAGGCCGGGTAAAGAACTGTACATTCTCGGTGTAAACAACACTAAAGAATCATATCGTTTTCTCCACTCATCCCCAATTTCATGATTTTTGTCTAAAATGATAAACGATTGATTGAATTGCTTCAGGTAATGCCCCATCGCCAGTCCCGCCTGTCCGGCACCGATAATGACAGTCTGATACATATGAACACCTCACCACTATTGTACCAAGATCCGCCTATTAATCAAATATTCATTTGATTGTTCAATTGACAATTTTTCGAACTCAACATACACTAAACGTATACAATCAAACAAATATTTGAATGAAGGTGAGTCGAGTGGCAGAAAATTCAAAACGCAAACAAGCTGACGATACTTGTGAAACCCCTTGTTTTAACGAAGACGTCGTGGAACGGGTGCAGCCAAAAATCAATGAAGTTGCCGGTGTTGAATTGCTTTTCAAAGCATTATCCGATGCCACACGTTTGAAAATTGTGTACGCTTTAACGCTTAAGAAAGAGCTGTGTGTCTGTGATGTGGCGCAACTTATTGGTTCCACAACAGCCACTGCGTCTCATCATTTGCGTCTCCTTCGAAACATGGGTCTCGCTAAATACCGGAAAGAAGGCAAACTCGTTTACTATTCAGTCAAAGATGATCACGTCCATCAGTTAGTAAGCATTGCACTTGAACATTCCAGAGAGGATGGAGAACGATGAGTGAAACGAAAAACGTCTATCGCCTTCAAGGGCTGTCCTGTGCCAATTGTGCAGCGAAGTTTGAAAAAAATATCCGGGACATCCAAACGGTTGAAGATGTCCAGTTAAATTTTGGTGCATCCAAAATAGCCATTGTTGGTGAAGCTTCGGTCGAGCAGTTAGAAGTAGCCGGCGCATTCGACGGCATCAAAGTTTTTCCGGAACGTCAAAAATTCAAGGAAGAAAAGATCCCTTTTTGGCAAAAACGTGAAAATAAACACACCATCGTCTCTTTGTTTTTTCTCATTTTCGGTTATATGGCTGTCTTTTCCATCGGTGAAGACAGTCCAGCTACAATCACCTTATTCGGTCTTTCCATCTTAATTGGCGGTTATAACCTGTTTAAAGTTGGATTGAAGAACTTGAGCAAACTTGAATTTGATATGAAAACGCTCATGACCGTGGCAATTATTGGAGCGGCCATCATCGGCGAGTGGGGAGAAGGGGCTGTTGTCGTCTTTCTCTTTGCCTTGAGTGAAGCATTAGAAGGCTATTCAATGGACAAAGCCCGTCAGTCGATTCGTTCTTTAATGGATATAGCCCCGAATACAGCGATCATTAAACGCGGGAACAATGAATATGAAGTAGACGTAGAGGATATTCAAGTCGGCGACATAATGATGATTAAACCCGGTCAAAAAATAGCGATGGATGGTGAAATCATAAAAGGCCAATCTGCTGTTAACCAGGCGGCTATCACGGGTGAATCGATTCCTGTTCATAAACAAACCGGGGATGAAGTGTTTGCCGGATCTTTAAATGAAGAAGGCTTTTTAGAAGTTTGCGTAACGAAGCTGGCAGAAGATACAACCATTGCCAAAATCATTCATTTAGTGGAAGAAGCACAGGCTGAACGGGCTCCTTCACAACAATTTGTCGATCAATTTGCCAAATACTATACACCTGCGATCATGGTTATCGCGCTTTTGACTGCCATCATCCCTCCCCTTTTTATGGGCGGAGAATGGTCAGAGTGGATTTACCGCGGTTTAGCCGTCCTTGTCGTTGGCTGTCCTTGTGCACTGGTCATTTCGACACCGGTGGCGATTGTTACCGCAATCGGAAATGCAGCCAAAAACGGGGTTTTGATCAAAGGCGGCATCCATTTGGAAGAAACGGGCCGTTTGAAAGTCGTCGCGTTTGACAAAACCGGCACGCTGACAGAAGGAAAACCAGAAGTAACCAACGTCGTTTCTTTTTCTGATAGCAGTGAACACGATATTTTGGCTATCTCTGCGGCCATTGAAACTTTCTCTCACCATCCGTTAGCTTCTGCTGTTTTACGAAAAGCGGATAAAGAAAAAGCGGATAAATATACAGCAGATAATTTTCAGTCCTTTACCGGAAAAGGGGCGAAAGCGGTTTTAAATGGAACGGAGTATTTTATTGGAAGCCCCATTTTATTTCAAGAAATGATGTCGATACCGCAGGACGTTCAGAAACAAATTGCCGGCCTTCAAGCGCAGGGAAAAACCGTTATGCTGATCGGCACAAAAGATGAAATAAAAGGCGGCTTATCCGTCGCAGACCAGGTCAGAAAAAGCAGCTTGTCCATTATTCAAAAGCTGCAAAAACTCGGCATCGAAAAAACCGTCATGTTAACGGGTGATCATCAGGCGGCAGGAAACGTAATCGGCAGCCAGCTGCATGTAAGTGAAGTGAGAGCGGAGTTATTGCCTGAAGATAAGCTTGCAGCTGTCAAATCGTTGCGGGAACAGCATGGAAAAGTGGCCATGATCGGGGATGGAATCAATGATGCCCCGGCACTCGCGAGCGCGACAGTCGGTATCGCAATGGGCGGGGCCGGTACGGATACAGCTTTAGAAACGGCGGATATTGCTTTAATGGCTGACGATTTAGAAAAGCTGCCATACACGATTGCTTTAAGCCGGAAAACGCTCAACGTAATTAAACAAAACATCGCATTTGCCTTTGGGTTAAAACTATTAGCGCTGCTCTTTATCATTCCAGGCTGGCTGACCTTGTGGATGGCGATCTTCGCGGATGTGGGCTCGACATTGATCGTTGTCCTCAACTCATTGCGTTTAATGAAAACAAATTATAATTAAGGAAACATAATGGAATGGCAAAAAAGGGATGTCTCAAAAAAATCATCGAGACATCCCTTTTTCCCTTCTATAGCCGGATTTTTTGATTTTGGGCCGGTTTTCTTCCTCTTTTGGCCGGATTCTTGATGAATCCGGCCCTCATGTTGTATAAACTGGCTGTCAAATCAACAAATCGGCCTAAATGAGCTATAATCCAGCCATCGGTTCATAAGGAATAGCCATTTTTCTTGGATTTGTCTAATTCCAATACGTTTTTAACCGTTCCCTTTTATATCACGCTTTTCTGTTTCCACCGGACGTGTTTCATCGCTCGACCATTCACTGTAGCTGCCCGGATACAGCTTTACATTTGTGAAGCCGGCCATTTGCATGGCGATGACGTTCGGCGCGGCGGAAACACCTGAACCGCAGTACACGATCACAGGGGCGTCTTTGTCGATTTTTTCAAAGCGTGCCTGCTGCTCTTCCGCTGATTTCCACGCTGTACCGTTCAGTCCTTCGGCAAAAAAGCGGTTGATTGCGCCGGGAATATGGCCCGGCACACGGTCGAGCGGCTCTGTTTCACCGAGATACCGTTCCGGTGCGCGGGAATCGATTAACAGGGCTGAGCCGCTTTTAGACGCCTGAATGACTTCCTCTATTGATGCCCGCATGTCTTCCTGAATGTTCAATGAAAATGAAGCGGAGCGGCGCACAGGTTTTTCAACTGTCACAGCATATCCTTTTTCCAGCCAGCCGGCGAACCCGCTGTCAAGAATATGGACATCATCGTGTCCCGCGTATTTCAGCAGCCACCATAGTCGGCCGGCAAACATGGACACACCATCATCATAGGCCACGACAGTTGAATCATTGGACACACCGCAGCTTTCCAGAAACGATTGAAATTCGTTCATGTCCGGCAGCGGATGCCGTCCTCCCCCATTCCCTTTTTCTCCTGATAAATGATGGTCGAGGTGTGCATAATAAGCACCTGGTATATGATTCTGTTCATATAATGCAGCGCCTTCAGCAGGATTCATCAAATTGAAACGGCAGTCAAAAAGAACAATATTTTTATCTTCAAGGCGATCATGAAGCCCTTCTGTCGAAACGATCATCGGCGTTGCTCCTTTTCCATTAATTTTCTCACATTGTCTTTCGGGTTCCAGCAATGAAACCGGTAGCCCGGATTCGTGTCGAACCCGAGCCGGCGGCATTTATAGTACATTTTTCCCGCTGTCTTGACCGCTTCAAAATGGCGGCACGTTGCGCATGCGTGGAAGCGCGTGTTAGGAGGCGGATTGGATGTCACGGAGAATCAGCTCCCACGCCTCAATATTTTCGCTATGTTCAAGAACATCCATCCAGGCCGTAAACTGTTCGTTGACATCAAGAGAAGCCGCTTCTTTCACCCTTTCCATCCCTTCATCTATTAACCGGAAGGCATTCGACTGCAATGTTTCTTTTTGATCGGCTAAATACACATCCGCCAACGCTTCGATCATCGTCTGCAGCTCTTGCATCATTACTTGCTTTTCATTTTTTTCAAAGAAAGCACGGGCATTTTTGAACAGTGAAAGCGGCTTGGCAAATGGTTCACGCGGGGCGTCCGTAAAGGCTGTGTCAAATTCCGGTATGATAAGCTTTGGTGCTTCCGGGGATGACAAAAGCAATTCTGGCTCAATCATCGCGGCTTTATTGATGAGGCGCGCCTGCTTTTCCTGAAGCAGCTTCACACCGTGATTTTCAACGCGGATCGATGTCGCCCGCATTTCTTGAGCCAAATCATAGCCGACAGACTCCAGCAGTTCGTTGAGCGCTTTTTGGAGCTGCTGTTTTACGTCTCCCTGTCCGTTCAACACGGCCGGGTTAAAGGATTCTTTGAAAAAGTCTGAGAACCGATAAAACACTCGCTGTTTAATGTAGTACACAAGTTCATCCAGCTCTTGCGTCATCCGCTTTTTCTCGACATCTGTATGTTCGGAATCAATGGCTCTCTTCATCCGGCTCCATTTATCTGTCAGTTCCTGTTTCTTTTGCGCGCGGTTATCCCGGTTGTCTTTCGCCGTTTCGATTAACTTTTCAAGCTGAAGCACACCTCGTTCCACTTCCGCTTCCGCTGACTGCACCGCCATCGATGCAAGATCATTTGATAAAAAGGTGCGGAACGGCTCTTTAAACTGCTCCATGCCGGATTGCGGGTGATCCCACTCGCCGCGCGAGGCTTCTTCTACGGCGAGCATACTCGATACGCCATACAGACGCGGAAAACGGATGCCGTATTGAAGCAATTGATCTTGCACGTATGTCTTCACTTCATTTAGTTCCTCTTCGTCAGCCGCCAAGTCAATCGCGTTAATGATAAAGAACATTTTATCCAGCTCAAACGCATCTTTAACACGGCCCAGCTGAATCAAAAATTCGCGGTCCGCTTTTGAAAACGCATGGTTGTAATATGTCACAAACAAAATCACATCGGAATTTTTAATATACTCAAACGCAACCCCTGTGTGGCGGGCGTTAATGGAGTCTGCTCCAGGCGTGTCCACCAGCGTAATGCCAAGACGGGTAAAATCACAGTCGTAGTATAAATCAATCGAATCGACAAAGCAGCTTTTCCGCTCGTCTGCGACATATTGCTTGAACGTATCCAAATCGACGTTCATTGTTTCGCCTGACTGCCCTTTATAATCATCATAGCCGGCACGAAAAGCACGCAGAAACGATAGATGAATTTTTTCTTTCCCTTCTCCTTCGTTCGCCGCAAGCACGTCCGGCACAAGATTGTATGCGTCATCCAAAGAGGCTGCATGCCGGTCAAATAAACCAAGTGACGCATTAACATCGGCAAGCATCATGAAACCGGTCTTTAAATGAACATCTGCTGTCCGATGCTCTTTTCCATCCGCCACTGGGTGAATACGGTTTACGGCAGCTGTTGTCGGATTTGGGGAAACAGGCAAGACTTTTTCGCCTAACAGCGCATTGGCAAATGATGACTTTCCGGCTGAAAAGGCACCGAATAGGGCAATCGTATACGTTCTGTTTTCAAGCCGCTCCGCTTTTTGAACGGCACCGTCAATAAATCGCGCAAAGCCGGGTACACCATCAAGACGGGCCGCCAGATGGCGCAGTTTTTTGACGGTTTTTTCCGCATCTCCAGCCGGCACTGCTTCCACAGCAGCCGCTTCTTCAACAGACCGTTCTTCTTTTCGCACTTCTTTCATATCTTCCTGACCGGTATAAACTGACGCATGTTCAGCCTCTGCCCGCCATTTTTCAATGAGTTCGCCCATGATGGATGGCATGTCAGGATCCTCTGCGATGATAGTTTCATTCAGTTCCGTCTCCCGTGTCATGCGTTCACGATCCAGCGCTTCAAGTTTTTCTTTTGCTGCGAGACGCTCTTTCCATATTCTGTAATCAGCGGCCAGCTTCTTATATTCCATTTCAAACTGTTCTGTCAAAACAGGTGCCGCTTCTGTTTTCCATCCGTCCGATACGGCACGGGCGCGTTTTTTTATCAGGCCGGCGACAGCTTCAGAGTAATTCAGCACTGCGTCTCCTGTCACGCCGGCTCCCGGCTTAACCGCTTCCGTAATGACAGACGCATCGACCGGAACGGACAGCTCTTCTGCTTTTAATGCCAGTGACGGATCATCCAGCCCGCTTTCTTTCAGCCAGGAAGCCGTCACCTGCCGCACATGCCATTCAAGCTGCGCTTCCGTCTGCTTTTTCAAATCAGCAGTCAATACAGCCAGCCGGTTCTCACGCTCTTCTTCTGTTTTCTTTTTCGCAAACAGCATCCCCACTTTAAACTCGGGGCGTGTCGACTCTAAGTAACTGCGGGCAAGCTCACGTGTGGAGGCCGGCATTAAAATCGCATTTTTTAACACATCATCCCGCTTTTGATCATATTGCTTCAGCCAAAACGCCGCATCCCGTTTTTCAAGCTCTCCGCGCAAAGCCGATTCTTTCTCTTCAATAGAAATCGTTCCCGCTTCTGAAACAATCGCTTCAAAAGCCGCCTTCTCTTCTTTTTGCTGCTCTGACATCCATTCAAGATGCTCATGGACGAGCCGGTTCATCATCGTTTCCGCTGACTGTTCGGATAATGATTCCCGGTTCGCCATACTGTCATGGATGAGCTGCTTCACTTCGTCAAAATCATTGTACGGTAAATCCCGCTTCCGGAGACTTGTAAAGAAAAACGCTTCCGGCTCTACATTCCATGTTGCAAACGAGTCATACACGGACTGGCGGAACGAATCAAGCGACAGCTCTTCTTCTTTATGCTTATCAATCTGATTAATGATTAAATACAGCTTCACACCGTGAGACAGCAGCTCTTTCGTGTAAATAAAGTTGAGTTCTGACTGCACATGGTTGTAATCCATCACGTAAAAAACCATATCGGCTAAATGGAGCGCGGATTCCGTTGAAATGCGGTGCGCGTCATCTGTTGAATCAACACCTGGTGTATCCATGACCGTCACTTCAGCAGGCAATTGAGACGACGCGTGCCCGATTTCAATCGATGCGACATCATCGCCGTCTTTGGCAAATTTTTTAATATGTGCAATGTCATACGGGGCCTTAAATATGAGCGGCCGGCCATTATGATAATGAATTTTCGCAAAATCTTCTTTCGCGGGTTTAATTTTGACGAGATTGGCACTCGTCGGAATCGGACTTGACGGCAGTAATGCTTCCCCCGTTAATTCATTAATCATTGTTGACTTTCCTGCCGAAAAATGGCCGCAGAATGCAACGATAAATTCATTGTCATGCAGTTTGCGCAAAAAGAGTGCGGCTTTTTCCGCCCGTTCTGTGTCTTCATTATGTATAAATTGTTTGTATAAATGTGCGGTGCGTGCACGAATTGTTTCCATCGTGCGTCGTGCTGTCGATGTTCCCATAACCTTTTCCATCCCTTCGATGTAGACACCTTTTTTCATTATTGTAAACGATTTTTCAGAAATAAAAAAGGATACAATGAAACGCAGTATGCACTCGTTTCATTGTATCCTTTATATCGTTTATCTTTTTAACGAAGGCGCTCCTGCATCATTGGCCGTGCGATCCAGCACATATTTCATTACTCCAGCATACACGGCAACAGTCGCCGACACAAATAACCAGATCATTCCTAACGCCCTCTTTCATAATTGATAATGATTTTCATCTTTAATTATATAGTATCACCCTTTCTCTTTTTTGACAATAAAAAAAAGATGCCGGATTGGGCACCTTACTCAATGTTCAACACGAGCCTATATTCACCCGCTTCCTGAAACGATACCGGGAGCTCAATGGCCTGAGTAAATCCAGAAATTTTCGAATCCCCCACTATAATCGTCGGAGGTGTAATGTCAATTTCAATTCCTTTGGCAAACAAGGCGGAACCCATATTCCCTGCAATCATATTGACTACTTCTCCGGCAAAAGATTCGACCATTTCTCCTTCAATCGGCATGCCAAACATTTTCGTACCGAGGTTCGCAAACGCATCCTGAGATCCATCTAAAATAAGGCGGCCGGGCAAATCACCGGTAATCCCGATAAAAACACCAATCGCATGATGCTGAAACGATCCATTTAATAACGAAGGACGGCCCACCTGTGCTTCGACGGGTATCACCGTTCGAATGGATTCAATTGCGCAATTTAATATTTCTGTAATGACAGCATTTTTATCTTGCTGGGCATTTTCCATTTTCGATCCTCCGTTTTCTTTTCATTTTACTGCAAAAAATACCATTTGTCAGCACTTTTTACTATATCTTTAATACTAAATATTCCTTTTTTTATTCTACAAAATTTAAGTTTTGCATGTTATAGATGATTCGGGCGAACAAGGCCGTGCTGAATAGACAAAAAAAAGCCTTCGAAGCAGCTGCTTCGAAAGCATTTTTCATTGCCGGCATGTGTGCTCTTCCTTTATTCAGATCGGCGCGGCGGGCGTTTGCCCCAGTATTGGTAGTAGTCGCAGCGAATAAAACCGTTAAACAATTTCCGTTTTTTTGTCGCAGGACGGCCATATGCTTCCTCAAAGCCTTCATGGGACGTGAGCATATATATCGACCACGTTTCAAGGGGCGCAAAGGTCCTGCCAAGATCCGCGTATAACTTTTCGACCGCCGGACGGTCGCTGAGACGCTCACCATATGGCGGATTGCCAACGATGACGCCAAATTCTTTATCCGTCCTAAACTGTGCCGCATTTCCAACTCGGAAGTTAATTAAATCACCGAGCCCCGCCTCAAACGCATTGCTTTTGGCAATCCTGACCATGTTTGAATCCAAATCCAGTCCTTCAATATCCAGCGGCTGATCATAATTCGCTTTATCTTCCGCTTCCATACGCGCGTCGTCCCACACGTTACGGCCAACCCACGCCCAATTCTCAGACACGAAGTCACGGTTAAATCCCGGCGCAATATTTTGTCCGATTAACGCTGCTTCAATAGGAATTGTACCGGAACCGCAAAACGGATCAACGAACGGTTTGTCCGGATACCAATTGGTCAACTGCACAAGAGCTGCTGCCAGTGTTTCTTTTAAAGGGGCTTCCCCCTGCGCTGTCCTATAGCCGCGCTTATGCAGGCCGGCACCGCTCGCATCAATGGTAATTGTTGCTTTATCTTTTAACAGTGCAACTTCAATTGGAAAATGAGCACCTGTTTCCGGCAGCCACGTTTCCATTTTGTAGGCACGCTTTAAACGCTCCGCCATCGCTTTTTTGACGATCGCCTGGCAGTCAGATACGCTGAACAATGTGGATTTTACTGATTTCCCCTGCACAGGAAATGAGGCGTCTTTCGGCAAAAACTGCTCCCATTCAATGGCTTTTGTTTTCTCAAACAGCTCATCGAACGTCTTTGCATAAAATTCAGCAGCAACGACTTTTACGCGGTCTGCTGTCCGGAGCCACATGTTGCAGCGGGCAATAGCTGCAGCATCTCCTTCAAAATAAACCTTTCCATTCTCTGTGCGCGGTGCATACCCGAGTTCTTTCACTTCTTTTGCGACCAGTGCTTCTAGACCCATGGCAGCTGTTGCAATTAATGTATAGGTCATAACATCCTCTTTTCATTCTTAGTCTTTTGTTAAATCCATATAAAGAAAATCAATCAATTCATTAAATGGCAGTGGTTTAGAAAAATAATATCCTTGTATATAATCACAAGATTCATCCGTTAAAAATTGATATTGGCGCTTCTTCTCTACCCCTTCTGCTACGACTTTTAAATGAAGCCTGTGTGCCATTGTAATAATCGCTTTCACAATAGATGCATCATCATTATAGTGGTCAAGCGCATGAATAAAATTCCGGTCAATTTTCAAATGATCAATTGGAAAGCGATTTAAATAGCTGAGTGAGGAATAACCTGTACCAAAGTCATCGATGGACAGTTTGAAGCCCATATTTTTTAATTCAGTCAGCCTCCGTACCGATGTTTTGGCGTCCGGCATAACCGTACTTTCCGTCAATTCAAGATCAATTAGGCGGGCCGGCACATTTTCCTCATAAATAATTTGACGGACAGAGTCCACAAAATTATCCTGCGAAAATTGTAAAGGAGACACGTTGACTGCAAGCGTTAATTCGGAAAACCCGAGCATATCGAGCTTTTTCAAATCACGGCACACTTGTCTCAATATCCAATGGCCAATGGGAATAATTAAGCCGGTTTCTTCTGCCACAGGTACAAAGTCAACTGGCGAAACATTGCCGAAATGCTGATTATTCCATCGTAAAAGTGCCTCTGCTCCGGAAACGGCACTCGATTTTGGATTGATTTGCGGCTGATACTCAACCATAAATTCATTTCGTTCAATCGCCTTTCGCAATTCTGTTTCCATCGTCATCAGTTCCTTATTCTGCCCCTCCATATCTTTATGATAGGCTGAAAAACGATTCCGTCCGGCCTTTTTTGAATCATACATCGCTTTATCTGCACTGCGTAATAACGTATCAGCATCCGTCCCATCTTCCGAAAAAAAGCTTATGCCAATACTTGTTGAAATATACAATTCATGACCCGCAATGATAAATGGAGCAGACAATGTGTTGATAATGTTTTCGGCAAGAGTAAATGCTTCCCTCGGGTGGTGAATGTTCGTTAAGGTAATCACAAACTCATCTCCACCAAGGCGGGCGATTAAATCTTTATTTCGAAGCAGTTTTTTAATACGCGCGGATACTTTAATGAGAAGCTGGTCACCGGCTTCATGACCAAATGTATCATTGATCTGTTTAAACCGGTCCAAATCAAGAAACATAACCGCTAATTTTTGATTATACTTCTTCGATGTTTCAAGCAGCGATTCCATGCGGACGTTGTAATGATAACGATTGGCCATCCCTGTCAGCGGATCACTGTGAGCCAGTTTCCTTAGTTCTTCTTCCGCTATTTTTTGGTCAGTAATATCTGTAAACACCCCAACGTAATGTTCAACATTTCCTCGTTCATTCTTTGAAGCTAAAATGGTCAGCCATTCCGGAAAGATTTCACCATTTTTTCTTCTGTTCCATATTTCACCGTGCCACATGCCTGTTTCCCGGATGGATTTCCATAGTTCATCATAAAAAGCTTCATCATGAACGCCTGAACGCAGCAGATTCGGCCTCTTGCCAATCACTTCTTCTTCACTATAGCCGGTTACAACCTGAAATGCCGGATTCACAGACAAAATATAGCCATATGTATCTGTAATCATGACGCCTTCCTGAATATAGTTATAAACAAGTTTATTAATGTTATTTGCTGAACTGATCACATCTGGCTCTTTCATACAAAGCGTTCATCCCTCCATATTTTGTCAAATAGAACAAAAGCCCCCCTATAAAGGGGAGCTATATTTCATATTATAAATTAGAAAGAACCCTGAATAACGTTCTGTAAGCCATGTTTTGTTCCTTTGTACTGCAAACGGCCGGGGTTTGGCCTCGTACTCGGGCGGCAATCATCTATCTGCAGAAAGCGGATGCTTCTGCCTTTCCATTCGTTCATTTCCGTCCGGAAAGTGCCCCTACCAAAATTTGGGTTGCTCGCTCACGGGGTTTACCTCGTTCCACCTTTGTCATTTCTGACAAAGCTCCGTCACTGTGGCACTTTCAAAGTAGTCACACCATATCCAGAAGACGTAGGTGTTTTCCTTGCCGTCAGCATTGCTGCTGCCCTGGCTTATGGTTTCGCCAGGCGCGATCACTACAGGCATCTCAGCACTGTGCGAGCATGGACTTTCCTCTGCAATAACCTGTATTGCAGCGATTACCCGAACGCTATTCGTTTTCCATTCCTTATTATAAAAGATGAACGACTATTACGCAACGAGTATTTATTCGTTGTGAAGACGATCCCCAAAAACATGCCGCTCTAAATTCGACAGACGCTTCAATATATCGAAGTTTGTCGACCCTGCTGCCGGCTGCTGCGCGCGAATCGGCGGCTCAGACTGCTGCTTTTGGGAAGCTATGGAACTGTTTTCTTTTTTCAGCCGCAGGTTTTCCTGCTGCAATTCTTCAATCGCCTGCTGGAAAACATCATAATCTTTAATGACAAGATCTAAAAATTGATCTACCTCATCCGGATTATACCCGCGCATGGATGTTTTAAATTCTTTTTCTAAAATATCTTTACCTGTCAGCTTAATTTGATCTGATAACATTGCCTTGCACCACCTTCGTCGAGTCCTGTTTTCATACATTAATTGTTTCAAAAACAGGGTCGTTTGTCAATCGGAAAGCAGGACGCCAACAGGCTTTTTGCCGTTTATAAAAAAGCGTAAAAACTATCTTTTAAATTGGTCAATACAAACGCCGTTAATCCAACAAACACGAAAAATAGAAAAAAAATTGCACGATACAACCTGTCATTCACCCCATGTTATAGTTTCTCTCTTTTCAATTTCCATTAATTATTTTACTTTGTTTTCAGAAAGTTGACAACAAGATGACATTATTTTTCGTGAATAATCGACATTTTTCTTTTTAATCTCGCTAAACGGTGAATGACCTCCTTTTTTTCACGGCATCATCTGTTAATAAAAGTGCCTGCTCCGCAGATTCAATCGCATCTCCAAATTGTTTCCATCTGTGTTCATACAGCTTGGCCAATTCAATCGCTGCGTCAAAGGCCCGTGTGCATTCTGACTCCCCGACGCGCTTAAATAATGCAGCAGCTTCCTCAAACGCTTTTTCCCACTTCCACTGAAGGGCCAGTCTGTAGGCTGCTTCAAGGGCAACCTCACTTTCACTATGACCTGCAGGCTGCTTCAACGCATTTTGAGCAGCGGCATGGTTGCCTGATGACTCAAACCATTTCGCCACTTCAAGTGCCGTACGATCATCGTTCCGGAACGATTCATCTAACACAAGACGGCTAATATGGGTGTACAGTGTCAGTAAGCTGAGAATGTCCCGCTCATTATGCTTCATCACCTGCAGCACACCTTCTGGATCCCCTCGGTCGACATAGTCAAAATAAATAATAGGTGCGAGGTGTCCGGGCACATCATCGACTCGCTCAAGACCGAGGAGCTCTTTTCCCACGTTGACGAGCTTGACCGATTTCATTGTATGCTTGAACAAGCGGCGTGATGCATGATACAAATCGAAATGACCGAATGCCGGCAACGCCGGGAGAAAATATTGCTTTACTGTCACTTGATTTCCGATTAAACGGGCTGTACCGAGCAGAAAAATAACACTGCCCGTCCTGCTGAGTCCAGTCGTTTCGATGTCGAAAAAAAACCAAATCAGACGGTGAAAAACCTTTCGCCGACAGCGGGTGGTCACCGTCAAATGCTGCCCATTGTTTGATCGTTTCTTCGGCATCTCGAAACGTATAGTGGCCGTGCTTAAAGTCCAGTGAGTAGTGTGTTTCACGCGTGATGCAAAACTCTTCTTCCAAATGAAACAGCTTAGCACCGGCTTTTTCCCATACATCCCAGTGGCGGATTTTTTTCTTGAGGATGTTTAACCGGCGCTGCAGTCTCGTCACGCACGATATGCTTTTTCATTCGCTGCAGCTTTTTCGCCATGCTCATGATGTTTCACCTGAAAATAAACGAAGTACTTTTTTTGCATCTCTTTTCACATGCTCCGCAAATACATCCGTGCCAGTGCAGGACGGACAGCCATTTTCACACGGACAGTCGTCAATGATATCGATAGCCGCATCAATCACCGCTGTCATGTTTTTATAAAGATGCTCCGCTAGACCGATTCCGCCGGCGTAATGATCGTATAAAGAGGTGCCACGGACTGAAGGACATTCGCCGCACCGATCAATCCCTGCTCAATCCTGTCCTCTGTCCAGTCGTGCAGTCCTTCATTGACGGTCATCCACACAGCATTCGTATGAATTTCCACTTCCGGAAGGTGAATTGGTCCAGACCCAATATTATCATGCGTTTCAAATTTAATTTTCTTAAAGATCGTGGCCATTGCATGGAACGCCACATCCCCATAATGATAAGAAGAAAAGCCCGAAGCCATTTCCTGATCTTCTTCCAGTACCTGCAGCTGCACGGCTAAATTCGCGTCAGTAAAATAATCAACATCGACTTCACGTACGTACGCTTTTTTCTCTTCCCAGTCCAGTTCTTCCACTTGATATTGAATACCCTGATGCAAATAAATTGCTTCTTCATGCGGCAATGTCATCGCGCTGAACCGGTCCATTTCACCAATTACTTTCCGATTGGCGGTTTCAGACAAATCAATGATGACGACATTTTCCTGCGAAGCAGAACGAAGGCTGATGTTATGAGCAGGGAACTGGTCGCTCATCCAGTGAAATTTGCCGTTCAGCTCTTTTAACACGCGCTCTTCCACTACGAAGACCACGTTCAATCTCCCGTCTTTCCACCGGTAAATAACCTCCCCGGTAGCCGCGGATCGATTTCGGTCCAAGCTCTGATTTCACCAGTTCTTTTAAATATGTCAAAATGATTTCCACACGTACGCGGCTTCTCGCAAACACAATCGTTTGAATGCGGTTTTTCAGCATTTCTCCCGCCAACCGGTGAACTTCAAGCGTTGCACTGTGCCTTACGTTCATCGTTTTGTTGACGACAGGCGGATTGTAAAATAGAAAATGCTTCCGGCCGGCCGGTGCCCCGTTATTATCAATCAGCGTGATCTTCTTACCGGTCATTTCTTCGGCCAGTTCCACCGGATTTGCGATGGTTGCCGACGTGCAGATAAAGATGGGATTACTTCCGTAAAAACGGCAAATACGCTGCAATCTTCTTAACACATTCGCCGTATGACTGCCAAAAACGCCGCGGTATATGTGCAGCTCATTTAATTCACTTTTTTGATCCTGCGCAAGTGCTTTCGTCGGAAATAAATAAAGCGCCCGTGCGTCCGGATTTTGCAGCACCGTCTGCAGGACTGGCAAGTTATAGAAAAGCGTTTTTCCTGAAGCGGTCGGTGTGACAGCAGTAAAGCTTTTCCCTGCCATCGCCGTTTCATAAGCTGTCTTTTGATGCGTATATAATGAATGAATGCCCCGCTTTTTCAGTGCTTCCGCTAATGACGGATGAAGATCCTCCGGCAGCGGTACAGAAGATGGCGGCTTTTCATCGATTGTATGCCAGTGGACAATATTTTCTGCCACGGCCTGTTCATCCTTCAGTCAACGAAGTACTTCCGGCATTGTTTTTTTCTTTGGAATCAAAAGTATCACCCCGCTTTCATTTTAACGAACGGGTGCTCTTTTTAAAAGCAAAAAAAAGAACGCTATGGGCGCTCAGTCTCTGTTCAATATTTTGCTAAGTGATTCCAGCACATATAACGCGGAATCAGCTGACTGAATAAATTTCACTTTGCCAGTGTCAAAAAAATGAGCATGCGCACCGACACGCCTTGCATTATCTGCAGCCTGTATAATTTGCGCCCCATGCACATATTTTTGCGGATTCGATTTCAGCCATTCAAGGGCCGCCTTTTCCCATTCTTCTGCCGTTTTGTCCATTTCATCCGCAAACGGCTTCACCACACCAAAAAAATCGGCTTCCTCTTTTGATTCTCTCCGTTCTTCATATATTAATTTTGCTTTCTTCACAAGCGACTGAAGCGTTTTTGTCTTGTCTGTAAGATGCACTGCTCAATACCCCGTTTCTGTTACAATGACCCTGCCGCCGGTTTAAACTTTCCGATAAAAGGAGGTGTATCCGGTTTGCCGCATAAAAAGCGCTCCCCTTCCTCCACGAGCGACAATCTGTTTTGAATGCGTTCTTTTTTTACATGCAGCTGAAAAAACTGCCGCCGCCGTTCTGCCGCCACTTTCACCTGTATCAGTTTTTCCAGCTCCAGCGTCTGCTGTTCAATGTCTGCAAGCCGTTCCATCCATTCTTCTTTCGTCATGCCACTCCACCCCTTTTCTGTGATGCTTATACGTATTCGCACTTACGGGGGTAATCCCTGCTGCGTTGACAAAAGAAGTGAAGATACTCCAAAGAAAGAAAAAATGCGACAAAATCACACCAATGACATGTTTTTTTTCTTCATTAAAAACTGAATAGCGCTTCTGAATGTTAAAAATGTATTCAATTCCTTATTCACTTTTAATCCGGTTCTCGATAATTCATGTGTGAATGAAGGTGTAAAGCCGACGAGAAATGTGTCGACACCCATCAACTGGAGGGAGCTGACAAGATTATCGATCGACTGCCCCAATATCCCGGTTTCGACAATTTCATTTTTAGAAATAGCCGTAAAATCCATAATGACGGTCTCCACCTCTTGTTCGTAACAGGAGGTTAATAGCTTTGAGATAATCATCTCAAAACGTTCGTGGGATAATTTACCGGTAATCGGCACTAAAATGGTTTCCGGAACAATAGACGGAATGATCGGCACAGATAGATCTTTGACGATTTGTTTATACTCGGCAAGCTCTTTTTTTAACTCGTTGATCTCCATTTGAAGCCGTGCTGTTTCCAGTTCCTCAGTCATCCTGTTCATCTCCACCCTTTTTATTGCATACGCTATGCAATATAGTAATGGATACTGATCTATTTTTCAATGATGATGGGCAAAAAGTTGTAAAAATGCAATAAGGCTTTCCAAACAGGCGATTTGCCCGTTCTTATGATATGATATGAGTGCAATAAAAAGGGGGGATTTGATGACCATCCGCTATCCAAATGGACAAAAATTTACGCCGGTGCCGCTGCGTGATAAAAGGGAACAGCCGCGGGATCACGTGACATTCAGCAACCGGGGCATGACACTCGAAGAAGACATTAACGCGACCAATGCGTATTATTTAAACTGCGGAATGGCAGTCATTCATAAAAAACCCGTCCCTGTCCAAATTGTCCGCGTCGACTATCCGGCGAGGAGTGCTGCTGTTATTAAAGAGGCCTATTTCAGGCAGGCGTCTACTACGGACTATAACGGGGTATATAAAGGGAAGTATATTGATTTCGAAGCGAAAGAAACGAAAATCGCCTCGTCTTTCCCGCTCAAAAACTTTCACGACCACCAAATCAATCATATGAAACAAGTGGAATCTCACGGAGGGATCGCATTTGTTATCATTCGCTTTTCTCAGACGGACGAGCTCTATTTCCTGCCGTTTCAGGCGCTGTATACATTCTGGTGCCGGATGATGAATGGTGGACGCAAGTCGATCACAAAAGACGAATTGACGGCGTGCAGCATCTTCCTGCCGCTCGGATTGTCACCCCGCATTCCGTATCTGGATGCGGTCGAAAGCATGTATTTTTAACTTTTTGAAAGTGAGGAACGAAGACAGATGTCTGATGAATACAAATCGAGAACCGAAAAGCGGAGCCAGCAGCGAAAAAAGCCGGCCCGTGCAGCGAAAAAAAACAAGCAGAAAAAAACACCCGTAAATAAAAAGCGCTCCATTGTCAAACGAATTTTGCTTGCCGGAGTCCTTCTTGCCTTTTTAACAATGGCAGGCGGCGCCGGTCTATTCGCTTATTTTGTGAAAGACGCACCAGAACTGGATAATGCGCTTCTAAGCGATCCCATCTCCTCAAAAATTAATGACATGAACGGCGACCTCCTGACAAATGTCGGATCAGAGCGGCGCGACTACGTGGAATATGATGATATTCCGGTACTTGTGCGGGATGCCATACTTGCGACAGAGGATGTCCGCTTTTTTGAACATAAAGGAATTGACCCGATCCGTCTTGGCGGCGCTGTTTTGAAAAACGTCACGGACGGCTTCGGCTCGCAGGGAGCCAGCACCATTACCCAGCAGGTCGTAAAAATGTCTTTTTTAACGGACGAAAAAACACTGAAACGAAAAGCGCAGGAAGCGTGGCTTGCGTATAAACTGGAAGAAGCATACACGAAAGAAGAAATTTTTGAGATGTACGTCAACAAAGTTTATATGTCAGATGGCATAAATGGCATTAAAGCCGCGTCCGATTATTATTTCGGCAAGGAATTAAGCGATCTGACGCTGCAGGAAGCCGCATATCTTGCGGGTATGCCGCAAAGTCCGAATAATTATAATGCATTCAACAATCCCGAACGGGCTGAAAAACGAAAAGACGTCGTTTTATCGCTCATGAATCAGCATGATAAAATTACGAAAGCCGAAATGACGGATGCACAAAATCAAAATATCACAGATTCATTAACTGAACAGGTGAACGAAACGGGTGTTCAGAAAGAATATGACTCGTACGTTGACCTTGTGATCGAAGAAGTGCAAGAAATGGGCTACAACGCGTACACGGACGGCTTGACCATTGAAACAACGCTTGATAAAGAGGCCCAGCTGTTCATGGATAAACTATTAAACAGTGATGAATATATTCAATACCCAAGTGAATTCTTTCAGGCCGGAATTGCCTTAACGGATACACAAACCGGTGCCATCCGGGCCATCGGCGGTGGACGGAATCAAGAAGTGCAGCGCGGCCTTAACTACGCAGTAGACATTAAGCGCCAGCCTGGTTCTACGATCAAACCAATCCTTGATTATGGACCGGCGATTGAATATTTGAAATGGTCGACATATGAACAAGTTGAAGACAGCCCTCTCAACTATTCAACCGGAGGATCCGTTGGAAATGCGGGAGGCTCCTATGCCGGCATGATGTCCATGCGGGATGCACTTGTACGTTCGAAAAACACACCCGCTGTCCGGACATTCCAGGAAGTCGGATTTGAAGATTCTTATGAATTTGCAGCTGGTCTCGGCATTCATTTAGAAAATGAATTTGAGTCCTATGCGATTGGCGCTATGGATGGAGATGAAGGCATCTCCCCTCTTCAAATGGCCGGCGCGTATGCGGCGTTTGGAAACGGCGGCATTTATAACACACCGCATACGGTAAAGAAAATTACCCTTCCGGACGGAACCGTTGTGGAAAATGAGATTGAATCCGAACCGGCTATGAGTGATTATACAGCGTATATGGTCACGGATATGTTAAAGGATGCCGTTGACTACGGAACAGGAACTGCAGCGAATATACCGACGCTTCATGTTGCCGGTAAAACAGGAACAACCAACTACACGGATGATGAGCTGGCCAGATACAATTTCCCATCCAGCGCATCGCCGGATTCATGGTTTGTCGGCTATACAACAAATTACACGGCCGCCATCTGGACCGGCTATGAAAATCGAAGCGAGTATTTATCAAAAGAAAGCCAGCAAATTGCCAAAGAGTTATTTAAAGAGTTAATGACGGAAGTATCGAAGAATGTTGAAACGGACGATTTCGATAAGCCGGACAGCGTGGTTGAACTTCCGATTATTAAAGGATCAAATCCTGCCCGTATTGCCGGCAGCGGCGTATCAGACAGCGACAAGACATACGAATTGTTTGTCCGCGGTGAGCAGCCGAAACGAACATCAAATGTCGTTGAAGATGAGGAAGAACGGGTTGAAGAAGAACCCCAGGAAGAAGAAACGGTCTCCGGTGAAATCACAGGACTCAGTGCTTCTGCGGATGCCGGCGGCAATATTTCCGTCTCTTGGTCATTCAATGGTGAGGGCAGCCCATCATTCAGTGTATCAAATGGATCGGAAACACAGTCGATTGGCGGGTTTTCTACCGTCTTTAGCGGCGGACAGCCTGGTCAGACGTATACCATTACAGTGACAGCGATCGTAGATGGACAAAATATTAACTCGGCTTCTACCTCTGTTACGGTCCCTGGCGGACAACCGGCAGAGCCGGACGAACCAGAAGTGGAACCAGAGCCTGTACCGGACGAACCGGAACCGGAAGTGGAACCAGAGCCTGTACCGGATGAGCGCGATGACAACGAAGATGGCAATGGAAACAGCAATGGAATCGGAAACGGAAATGGAAACAGCAATGGGAACGGAAATGGAAATGGGAATGGAAATCCGAATAATGGAAACAGCAGCGGAAATACTCAAAGTAACAGCAACAGACAGCCCCCTGCTGCTGCAGAACCAAACACAGATCCGGAATCTGATGAATAAAAAAGCGTCTTTATGGAGCATTGGCTCCATAAAGACGCTTTTTTATCGTTTTCGGACGGCTTGCACTGCCGCTGCTTTCCGCTGTTCATTCATCAGTTCGGTAAGCTGACGAAAAGCCGCATAAGTATACGGACGGGCCACAATAAACTGAAACCGCTCGCGGAAATTAATCGGCTTCACGTTCAATTCCGCTTCTTTTTGTTCCCAGAAAGCGGGAGCTGCCGGGGATTCATTTGTCCAAAACAACGCCATGAAAAAAAGAGCCAGCAGCGCATCCATCTCTTCCTTGACGTCTTTTTGACGCAGCCGATGCTTTTCTTCCATCACAGCTATCAGCTCTTCCCAAGCAGTCAATATTTCTTTTAATCCATGGTCTTTTTCAAGCCAAGGCGTCTTTTCGGCGGACAATTCATATAGAAAATATGGAAATTGATCGATCGCTTTCGGAATCGGTACGTACTCTTCACTTGAAAAGAAACGAAGCGGCGGCGGCAATGTCACTTTCTTCATCACGCGCCCGCCTTTCGCTTCATCCTCTTTTTCCCTTCCCGGCATAAATCTAAAAGCGGACATTCAGGGCAGTTTGGCGACTGCGCCTTACAATGGTAGCGGCCGAAAAAAATCATCCGGTGATGCGTCACAGACCATTCATCCATCGGAATTTTCTTCATTAACGTTTCTTCCACTTCCGTTACGTTGTCTTTCCAGCGGCAAAAGCCCAGCCGTTTAGACACACGTTCCACATGTGTATCAACGGCGATCGCCGGTACACCGAACGCAACAGATGCAACGACATTCGCCGTTTTACGGCCGACGCCGGGCAGCTTCACCAGTTCATCCTGCGTCTCGGGTACTTCCCTATTGAAATCTTCAATCAGCATACGTGACAATTTTTGAATGTTTTTCGCTTTATTACGGTACAGACCGATGGAGCGAATATCCTGCTCCAGTTCTTCCAAAGGAACAGAAAGATAATCTTCCGGAGTTTTGTATTTTTGAAATAGTCCCTTTGTTACTTTGTTTACAAGGGCGTCCGTACATTGGGCAGATAGCGCGACAGCAATGACAAGTTCAAAAGGGTTGGCATGATTCAGCTCGCAATGCGCATCCGGAAACATATCCGCAAATGTATCAAGGCAATGACGAATTTCTTTTTTAGTCAGCATATCAAACTCTCCTTACTGCTCAAGCCAGTTATAAAAAGGAACGGCATTTTCTGAGCGCTTCACCTGTTCAGCACCTGCCGGCTTACGAAATTTCCGCCCTTGCTCACGCGCTTGTTCCACCGTTTTAATCCCTTGTTTTTTCCATTCAAATAAAATGCGGTCAATGTAACGAAAATTTAATTTCATTGACAGTACGGCTTCTCTGAGCGCCGCTTTAATAACAGACGGATCGTGCTGATCCTGATCAATCCAAAGCGCGAGCGTTTCACATTCAATAGCCGAAAGCGGACGTCCGAATTCTGCTTCAAACAGGCTGTATAAATCTCTTTCGTCCGTCATCGCCTGCTGAAATGACTGCCCTCGCGCGTCTGATTCAAATAAGAAGGCCATTTTACTCCAGAGCGGCTTTAATGAGTAAAATTCAAATCCGGTCTGCTCACCCTGTTCGATCGAGATCACTTGCTTTTGAATCATTTTTTTCACGTATGCCGCGCAGTCCGCAGAAGAGATAGACATTCGTTCTGACAGGTCTTCAAAACTGGGAAACGATATGCCTTTTTGGGCAAACGAATAAATATGCAATAGCACCATCATCTCTGTTTCATTTAACTGCAGCCGTTTATAGTTTTTGAGAAGAACGTTTGGAATACTTGTCATCCCATCTTCCATCCAGTCAATTAACATTTCTTTTTCTTTCATATAAACACTCCACCTCAAACACTTTTTCACTGGCAATGGTTCATATTATACTAGGTGGCGCATAAAAAGAAAAGCCGCCCGTACGGACAGCTTTTCTAGTAAAATTACCCTTTTTTATTCGTACCGACGTAATCTGCAATACGTGCTGTTGCTTTTTCAAGCAATTCAAGCGACGTTGCATATGAAAGGCGGATATTTGCCGGTGAGCCGAAGCCGCTGCCCGGTACCACCGCGACATTTGCTTCTTCAAGAAGCGCTGTAACAAAGTCATCGACGTTTGCGTGGCCTGTTAACTTCGCCGCTTCTGTCACGTTCGGGAACAAATAAAAGGCGCCCTGTGGCTTCAAGCATGTAACACCTGGAATCGAAGTCAGCTTCTCATGAATGATATTCAAACGTTCCTGGAACGCTTTCTTCATTTCTTCTACCGGTTCCTGAGAGCCTGTATACGCTGCAATCGCCCCGTATTGAGCTGTTGAAGTCGGATTTGATGTCGAATGGCTCGCAAGGTCTGTCATCGCTTTAATGACTTGTGCATTGCCCGCTGCATAGCCGATGCGCCAGCCTGTCATCGAATGAGACTTTGAAACGCCGTTAATGATGATCGTCTGTTCTTTTAGTTCCGGAGACAATTCGGCAATTGATACGTGTTTATTGACGCCATACACCAATTTTTCATAAATTTCATCGGAAACGATCCAGATGTTTTTACGAAGAGCCACTTCGCCTAATGCTTTCAGCTCATCAGCTGTGTAGAGCATACCCGTTGGATTCGAAGGCGAGTTTATGATCACCGCTTTCGTTTTATCTGTAATCACTTCTTCTAATTGTTCCGGAGTGATTTTAAATTCATTCGATTCTTTTCCTTCCACGTATACGGGTACGCCATCAGCCAGTTTCACCTGCTCTGGATAACTGACCCAGTATGGAGTTGGGATGATGACTTCATCCCCTTCATTTAAAATAACCTGAAATAGGTTGTACAACGCATGTTTCGCGCCCGTTGTGACGATAATCTCGTTCGGTTTATATGTAATGCCCTGATCTTCTTTAAATTTACCGATGATCGCCTCTTTCAGACCTGCGAGACCGCCCGCCGGTGTATATTTTGTCTGTCCGTCTTTTAACGACTCATATGCCGCTTCAATAATGTGATCCGGTGTGTTAAAGTCCGGCTCGCCGGCGCCCAGACCGATGACATCGATTCCCTGTGCTTTCATCTCTTTTGCTTTCGCTGTAATTGCGAGTGTAGTTGAAGGGGTCAGTGCTTTGACGCGTTCTGCTAATTGTACGTCCATTTGAATTCTCCATTCTGTTAAATGTTTTCGACTTTTTTCCACCATTTACCGTCCTCAAACGACAAATAGTAATAATTCAAACGGCCATTTTCGTTTTTAAACGTAAACAGCCAGACAGGGGTTTCTTTTTCCATACCAAGTGTAAGAGAAAGAATCTCCACATGACCCGCTTCCTCC
Organism: Domibacillus antri; assembly: GCF_001936625.1. GTDB lineage: Bacteria > Bacillota > Bacilli > Bacillales > Domibacillaceae > Domibacillus > Domibacillus antri. The sequence continues at coordinate 73,067 of NZ_MSDU01000008.1, forward strand.
GTGAAAAGAGCACGCGCTTCCTTTTCCGTTACACCTGTATCCAGCGGTTTCACAACCGGTTCAGATTTGCCATCCCGGGCAATCCATACAGCGGTATTGCGGCCGCTTTCGTCTTTCCCTGTCACCGCATAATAAGCATTTGTCCCATTGTACACATACACCTCTCCCACTTCCGTGAGAGCGGCTTTTTCTTTCGCTTCCTGCACAGCGGTCGCTTTTGCTTTTTCATACGGTTTTTGTGCATTATTATACATGATTCCGACAATTATCGCAATAACAACAACGGGAATTCCGATTATTAAAAGCCACTTTTTAAAATTCGTTCGCATATTCATCACTTCTTATGTTCTATAAATGGTAAAAACGGCTTTTGAGTCATCTTCCGGATCAAGCGCCAGACCAAACATTAAATTTTCACGCTTCAGCGTCCGGTTTAACGCATCGACCAGTTTATATAAGTCGCCGCTATGTTCCACCGTTACTGTCGATAACACCTCGATTTTCGACTCCATACATATCCCTCCTGTTGGCATTATAGCAGGAATGGGCGCCTGTTTTACAACTATTTTTCATCCGGCAGCCATTTTTCAATAAGCTCTATTGTCCCTGAAATATCTTCTTCGACAGCCGGCACATCGGAAATGGACTGTAAAAAGGATTTTCCATAACGGCTCGTCACGACGCGCCTGTCAAAGACGACTGCAATTCCACGGTCTGACTGCGTACGAATAAGCCGGCCGAACCCTTGCCGGAAGCGGATGATGGCCTGCGGAAGTGAATATGCCGTAAATGGATTTTTTCCTTCTTCTTGCAGCTGCCGGCTTTTTGCGGCTACAAAAGGATCATCCGGCGGCGCAAATGGCAGACGGACAATGAAAAGAATGGACAAATCTTCGCCCGGGATGTCAATCCCTTCCCAGAATGCACCTGTACCGAGCAAAATAGCTTTTTCATACTGGCGGAAATTTTTTGTCAAGCGCCTCACGCTCCCGTTCGTTATACCCTGCGCGATCAACGCATAGTCCTGAAGCAATTCCGTTTCACGTATATAATCATGCGTTTTTTTCAAAATATCAAATGAGGTAAATAAGACGAGCATGCGCCCGCCAGCGGATTCGGCCGCCGCAATAATGTAATCCGCCACCGCTTCGGCATAAGCCGAACTGTCTGCTTCTTTCACTTCCGGCACATCATTCGGAATGACGACACGGCAATTATCCGGATAATTAAACGGCGATTTAATCACATATTTGTGGTAGGAAAACGATGTCAGTCCGATTTCATTCACGAAAAATTGAAATGAATTTTCAACCATCAATGTCGCAGATGTAAAGATGACATGATGCCGCTCAAGCAAATATTCGTTTATGAGCGCACCGGCATGGACAGGCTGCATACGGATTGTCAACGTATTTATCAACGACCGTACATCCCCCTCCATCCAAACCACATCGCCGTCATCCGGCCTGAATATTAGCTCAAACAGACGTTCATTCCACTGCCGGAATCGTTCCAATAACGACAAGGCATCCTCTACAAACAACTCATCGCGTGCCCGGAGCTGCTCTCTTATTTGTTCAAACGGAGTCATTTTCTTCGATACCGCTTCAATCAATAAAGACAGCTCTTTATAAATGCGCTCTGCTCCCCACTCCAGCTGCTGCCATGCAGCCGTCTGACGTTTGCCGTCATCCAGCGCAAGCTGCCTTTTTGATTGCGATGTCCGCTTCGTATTTTCTTCAAAGAATGCCGAAAGCGATGTAAACCATTCCTCAGCTTCCGTTAAAACAGAGGCCATTCGCCGGGTCAACTCATGAGAAGACTGGAAGGGCAAATGCTTTTTTTCAATTCGCTCCAGATGATACAGAAGCTTTTTTTCATCAGCAGAACCCATTTTCCCCAGCATAAATTTGACCTGTGACAGCGATAGTTCTTTCCCAAGCCGCTCTCTCGCCGCTTTTTCAAATTGATGGGCTTCATCGATAATGATATGACATTTGTCCGGAAGCAGCGGCCGATCCGTTTTCATATCCGCAATTAAAAACGAATGATTGGTGATAATAATGTCCGCATTGGCGGCCACCTCTTTTGCATATAGAAAAAAATCGTGTGCGCGCCACGCCTGTTTTGCTTTCGGCATAAAATCTTCCGCCTGGCCTATTTCTTCCCATAATAGCAGCCCGCCAGAAGACAAATTCAGCTCGTCACCGTCTCCTGTCGTCGTTTCAAGAAGCCAGATAAGAATTTGCATTTTCGCGATCGTCCGGTCATAATTGGTCTCTTTTTCCCTGAGCACCCTCACAAATCGTGATAAATCGAGATAATACCGCTTTCCTTTCAATACAGCGGCTTTTACATCAAATGGAACTATTGTCCTCGCTCTTTTGAGCTCTCGTTCCAGAAGCTGATGCTGCAGCAGCACCGTATACGTTGAAATGACAACTGGTTCGCCTGTTTGCCGGCTTTTATAAATAGCGGGCAATAGGTAGGCAAGCGATTTTCCGGTTCCGGTTCCCGCTTCAATGACCGTGTGAACACCACTTTCAAGCGAGTGCTGAACCGCATTCATCATTTCCATTTGTCCAATACGCCGTTCCATGCCAGGTACACCGGATAATAACGCCCACTTGGCTTCCTCTTTGTCCGGAAACGAGATCGATTCATCCGGATGCCGTTTTAACGGCCTGTCTTTTTTTCGAAGAGCAAGCCCCCGGTAGACAGTCCATTCCGCCGGCAGTGTTTCAATGCGCATCTTTTTTTGAGCAGCTACACGCGCGAGCAGCACATGAATATCGCTTTTCAGCCCGATCGAAAGCTTCGCAAGCTGTTCGATTGTTACAAGAGGCAGCTGTTCCAGACGCTCCATCAGCCGAAGGAACAGCTGCGCCGTCGCAAAGGCATCACTGTCCGCACGATGCGGCTGCCCGTGATGCAGATCAAATTGACCGGACAAATCAGCCAGCTTATAACTGTCAGCAGACGGGAGTACGATTTTCGCAAGTTCCACGGTGTCAATGACCAGCCCGTCAAATGCCGGATATCCTGCTTCTGTGAATTCTCCGTTTAAGAACGTCACATCAAATGCCGCATTGTGCGCGACAAAGACCGCATCTCGCATCCATTCGCTGAACTGATCTGCTTCCGCTGCAAAAGAAGGAGCATCCTGTACCAATTCGTCATCAATGCCGGTCAGCTCCTGAATAAAAGGCGGAATAGAAACATTTGGATTTAAATACGTATCGTATTGTTTTATTATCCTTCCTTCTTCAATTAACACAAACGCCGCCTGCATAATACGGCCGCCGCTTGCATGGGAATGGCCGGTCGTTTCAAAGTCGGCTACCACAAATCGCAAATCATTGTTCACGGCAAACACACCTTTTAATAAATTCCTTCTCAGTTTACCATAAAAAAGACCGCTGCACGCACAGCGGTCTCATCATTACATAATCGTTGCGGCCGGCTCCTGATGAAGCATGTCCGCAATTTTATTTTGTTTATCCATAATGAGCACTTTCGGTTTATGGTCTTTTACTTTTTCTTCAGCCACCATTACGTACGAAATAATAATGACCGTATCACCTGGCTGCACAAGGCGGGCGGCTGCTCCATTTAAGCAGATGACGCCGCTGCCGCGCTCCCCTGGAATGATATATGTTTCAAGACGGGCACCGTTATTATTGTTCACAATCTGCACTTTTTCGTTCGCCATCATGCCGGCTGCATCGAGCAAATCCTCATCAATCGTAATGCTGCCGACGTAGTTTAAATTCGCTTCTGTCACCGTCGCACGGTGAATTTTCCCGTTCATCATTGTACGAAACATTATGCTCTTCCTTTCACTGTTAAAATAACGTTATCAATTAACCGAGCATTTTTGTATTGCACAGCAGCTGCTGCAATGATGGTACCAGATGCTTCATTGATCGGTTCCAGCTCTGGATAGGACAGAATATCCACGTACTCCACTTCCGCACCAGAATGGGCCTGTAAATCATCAGCCGCCCGTTTCTTTAATTTCTCAACATTCGTTTCACCAGCGTCAACAGCTTCTTTTATCCGTGTCAAAGCTTTATAAATCGCCGGTGCTTTTTCCCGTTCTTCCGGCAGTAAATACACATTGCGTGAGCTTTTGGCGAGTCCGTCGTCTTCCCGAACCGTATCAACCCCGACAATTTTGACCGGAACGTTGAGCGAATCGACCAGACCGTGAATCACGGCCAGCTGCTGCGCATCTTTTTTTCCGAAATAGGCTTTGTCCGGTTCTGTCATATGAAACAGCTTCATGACAACCGTTGCCACACCGTCAAAATGCCCTTCCCGCTTTAAACCGCACAGTGCGTCCGTCCGCTTATTCACCGTTAACGTAACGGCGGGCTCATCCGGATACATTTCATCAACCGATGGCATAAATAAATAATCGACGCCGGCACTCTCAGCAAGTTCCGCATCTCGTTTTGGATCGCGCGGATATCGTTCAAAATCTTCATTCGGACCGAATTGAAGCGGGTTGACGAAGATGGACATGATCACCGTATCGTTTTCTGCCCGTGCCTGTTTGGCAAGCGTTAAATGTCCTTCATGCAAAAAACCCATCGTTGGCACAAAACCGATGGTATGCCCGCTCTTTTTTTGATCACGGACGATTTCTTTTAACTGTGTAATAGAATGAATCATCTTCATGAACGGACACCTCCATATAAACGGTCCAGTTCTTCTTCGTTCATTGTAAATGTATGTTCGACGGCTGGAAAAACGCCCTTTTTCACTTCATTTACATATGATTGTACAGCCGGTATACCTTCCTCGTCAAAATCCGCGTAGCTTTTCACAAATTTCGCAGTCCGGCCGACACCATAGCGCATGATATCATGGTAAACAAGCACCTGTCCGTCTGTCCCTGCGCCGGCACCAATACCAATGACCGGAATGGCGAGCGCTTTCGTAATCGAGAGCGCCACTTGATGAGGCACACATTCAAGTACGATCATAAATGCGCCCGCCTGTTCCATCGCTTTTGCGTCATCAAGCAGCTTTTGGGCTGCTTCCGCTGTTTTTCCCTGCACTTTATAGCCGCCCATGACACCGACAGACTGGGGTGTTAAGCCAAGGTGTGCGCAAACCGGCACACCGGCCGCTGTTAATTCCTGAACGCGCTGGACGATATCGCCGGCGCCTTCCACTTTTACCGCATCGGCTCCGGCTTCCTGCATTAACGCCTGCGCTGCTTTCATCGTTTCTTCTCTGTTCACATGGTAGGTCATAAAGGGCATGTCCGTAATGATAAACGTATCAGGCGCACCTCTTTTTACTGCTTTCGTATGATGCACCATGTCTGAAAGCGTTACCGAAACAGTGGATTCATACCCGAGAACCGTCATACCAAGTGAATCTCCTACAAGAATAACATCTGCTCCAGCTGATTGTACCTGTTTGGCCGAAGGAAAATCATAAGCTGTGATCATGGCAATTTTTTCGCTTTTTCCCTTCATCTTTAAAAAATCCGCTGTACGTTTCATTTTATCATCCTCCTTTTAAATCAGAGGAGACGAAACAACATAAAAGGGTCCTCCAAAGGCAGAAGGACCCGTCAAATACGGCTGGATGTTTCGACCCTCTGTCCCTGTCCGCATGGATCAAGGCAGCTTTCGTCATATTTTGTTTCGTTTTTTATCCGTCGTACCGGTGCAGCTCTTCTGATACCGCCCGATTCAAGATCATTATAACAGCGTGTTTCTTTTTTGACTATGAAAAATTATTGGTCAATCTCAATATCAGCTGAATAAATATCATGAATGACCCCGTTCTCATCTTCTAATTTCAACACACCCTCATCGGTAATACCCAGTGCTCTTCCCCGTATCGTTCCCGTTACAGTACGTGCAATGATATGCCGGCCGATTGAGATTGCATATGATTCCCATTTTTCTTTAATTAATCCAAATCCATTCGTCATATATTCATCATAATAGATTTCCAGGTTTTTCATGATCGCCTGAACGATTTTAGCACGCGGCACGGTTTCCCCTTTTTCAATGAAAATAGAGGTTGCAATATTCGCCAGTTCTTCCGGAAATTCACGCTGATTCACATTCATGCCGATGCCGATAATAATCGAACGGATTTGATCGGAATCCGCCTGCAGCTCTGTTAAAATGCCTGTAATTTTTTTACCGTTCAATAAAAGGTCATTCGGCCACTTAATTTCCGGCATGATCCCTGCAGCATCACGGATCGCTTCCGTCACCGCAACAGCTGTAATTAATGTAAACTGCGGCGCTTTAAAGGGGGGCAAATTCGGCTTTAATATGACGCTCATCCAAATGCCTGTATATTTCGGTGAATGCCATGGCCGGGTCATTCGGCCCCTCCCCGCTGTCTGTTCTTCCGCAATGACAAGCGTCCCCTCTGCCGCTTCTTCCGCCAGTCTATGCGCTTCTTTTTGAGTGGATTCAACACTTTCTTTAAACACGATCCGCTTGCCAATCCGCACTGTTTCCAGTCCGATCAGCAGCTCATTTTCACTTACTTTATCCGGCTTTGATGTAATGCGGTATCCTTTTTTTCGGACTGCTTCCAGTTCAAATCCTTCCTGGCGGAGCGATTCGATATGCTTCCAGACAGCCGTTCGCGAACAGCCGATAATATCAGCCAGCGCCTGACCGGACACGAATTCACCATCCGCTCTTGAAAAGGCTTCAAGTAATTTATGCTTTACAGAAGATTGCACGACAGCAAAAACTCCTTTATATTTTCTTTCGTGTTTTTAATTTCACGATTTATCACTGCTTTTTCAGTGAGTTCCAGACACTCTTTTATCCAGATTCCGCGGGGCTTCTCCGTCCATGCCAGTAAATCAGACCCTGTGACATCAAGCTCATCACGGCTTTTGATCGGCAGTCCATGCCAGCGGGAAATGAGATCTTTTGAAATAGACGTTTTACCGTCAAGAACCGCTACAACCTCGGCACAATCCACCGCTGTTTCAAGCTGCGCTTCATATAAAAGGACGTCGTGCCAGCCTTCTGCGCGGACCCGGTTCAAAGTGCGGACGCCTTTTTCGATTCGTTTCACACGCTTCCCGGCCATTCGCCAGTCCCGTAAAAAATCGGTAATGTGTCTGCCAGCGGTCTTATCTGCGAGAAGCAGCCACATTTGATCCGCATTCAGAGACTGCAGCGGAAGAACGGCGACTTGTTCGAGAGCTGCTTTTTGTCCGGAAAGGCCGGGCAAAAAAGCAAAAAGACCTGTCTGAATGAGAAGAGAAAGACCGGCCGCTTTATCGGAACCGGACAGCAGTTTATCCATCTCATTCAATTTTCGTTCGACCGCAATGTGCGACAAAAGCGGCGCATGATCAATCATGGCCTGTAGTGTTTTCAAATCAAGCTCGAACGAAAGCTGACTGATGAATCGCGCCGCGCGCATCATCCGAAGAGCATCTTCTGAAAACCGTTCCGATGCATCACCAACTGTCCGGATGATTCCGTCATTTAAGTCGCGCTGTCCGTCAAATGGATCAACCAATTGTCCGTCTGCTGCCATCGCAATGGCGTTCATCGTAAAATCACGGCGTTTTAAGTCATCACGGAGCGACCGGACGAATATCACCTCGTCCGGCCGTCTGAAATCACTGTATGCTTCTTCGGTACGGAAAGTGGTTACTTCATAACCGCGTCCATCAAGCAGCACGAGGACGGTACCATGTTCAATGCCAACATCGACTGTGTGCAAAAAAACGGATTTCACTTCATCCGGAAGAGCAGAGGTCGCAATATCCACATCGTGAACCGTTCGATTTAATATAAAGTCGCGTACCGCTCCGCCGACAAAGTATGCTTCATAACCGGCTGTCTCCAGCGCCTGCAGGATAGGAAGTGCCTCTTTAAAAAAAGGCTGTTCAATCATGATATACTTCCTCCTCCATCAAACGATCATACACCCGTTCATATTGCTCCACAATATCCGAGGAGTGAAAGCGTATACGCACGGTTTCGATCGCCTGCGTTTTCATTGTTTCATACAGCTGCGAATCAGTTAATAATCTTATAGCGGCAGCACTGATAGCTTCAATATCGCCAACCGGACAGATAAACCCGTTTCGGCCATCTTCTATCACTTCTGGAATCCCGCCCGCATCCGTTCCGACACATGGAACGCCGCATGCCATTGCTTCAAGAGCGACGAGACCGAAACTCTCTTTTTCGGACAAAAGAAGTTTTAAATCACTGATCGCATAAAGTTCTGCCAAATTGTCCTGTTTGCCAAGATAAAGAACATGGCCTTCAAGGCCGAGTGCCTGCACAAGGCGGCAGACGGATGTCATTTCCGGTCCGTCACCGACGAGAAGAAGCTTAGCCGGCATCTCCTTGGCAATTTCAGCAAACACTTGGATCACATCCGTTACCCGTTTCACAGGACGAAAATTGGAAACATGGATGACGACTTTTTCCCCGTCTTCGATGCCGAACTCTTTTTTCAAGTGACGGACCGTCTCAATCGGCCGGTACACACGTTCATCAATAAAGTTATACACCGTTTCGATAAGTTTATCCGGTTCAATCAGTTCATTTGTCTGATGAACAAGCGAATTCGAAACTGCGGTGACAGCGTCAGACTGTTCAATACCAAATTTAATGGCCGATGTGAGCGCCGAATCTGCACCGAGTACGGTAATATCCGTTCCGTGCAGTGTCGTCACAATTTTGACATTTGATTTCGCCATCTGTTTTCCCAAAATCGCACAAACCGCATGCGGAATGGCATAATGAACGTGCAAAATATCTAGTTTCTCCCGTTTGATCACATCCGCTATTTTACTCGCGAGCGCGATGTCGTACGGCGGATATTGAAAAACGGAATATTGATTCACTTCCACCTGATGAAAAAAAATATTATGATACATCCGGTTTAGACGAAACGGAACCGCAGACGTGATGAAATGAATGGTATGTCCTTTTTCAGCGAGCAGCTTACCAAGTTCCGTCGCCACCACACCCGAGCCGCCGACTGTCGGATAGCACGTAATGCCAATATTCAGCCCCATATTATTCCCCTGCCGTTCCCTCGCTCTGCTCTTCTAAAATACCGTTAATTAAAACGCGTGCCGTGCCAAGATTTGTCGCAAGCGGCACAGCATAAACGTCACATAGACGCACAAGTGCCGTCACATCCGGCTCATGCGGCTGTGCAGTTAACGGATCCCGGAAGAAAAAAACGAAGTCCATTTCACCCCGGGCAATGCGGGCGCCGATTTCTTGATCGCCGCCAAGCGGACCGGACTGAAAACGATGGACGGATAATCCGGTCGCTTCCATAATCCGTGTGCCCGTCGTACCAGTTGCAAATAAAGTATGCATTCCAAATACCTCTTTATACTGCGAGACAAACTGAATTAAATCATCTTTTTTCTTATCATGTGCAATAAGGGCAATATTCATATGACGCCTCCATTAATCTAAAATATTTTCAAGACCGTACACAAGCGTTTTCGTTTTCATGACCGTTTCAACACATACTCTTACACCGGACATAAACGATGTGCGGTTGAATGAATCATGGCGCAGCGTCAGCGATTCGCCTTCTGCTCCGAACAGGACTTGCTGATGGGCAATCAAACCAGGCAGACGGACGCTGTGAATGTGCATCCCATTCATATTCGCTCCGCGCACACCCGGCATCGTTTCTTTTTCATCCGGATGCCCCTGCTCTTTTGGTTCGCGTACATCGTTAATCATTTGAGCTGTTTTCACAGCTGTACCGGACGGCGCATCCAGCTTTTTATCATGATGCAGTTCGATAATTTCCACATCTTGAAAATATTTGGCCGCCAGCTGTGAAAATTTCATCATTAATACCGCACCGATCGCAAAGTTTGGTGCAATAATACAGCCCAATTCTTTTGATTCGGAAAGCTCTTTCAATTCTTCAAGCTGTGCATCTGTAAATCCCGTCGTGCCGACAACGGGACGAATGCCGTGCTCAAGCGCTGTTTTTGTATGTACATAGCCAAATTCAGGCGTGGTTAAATCAATTAGAACATCAGCTGGATGATCCGCGAAACAGTCCCGTACATCCGTATAAATAGGTGCATTTGATCCGGCGAATCCGATATCGGATAACGTGTCCCCCCCATGCTTCCGGTCGAGTGCCGCCACCAGCTCAAATGCCGGTGTTTCCATCACCATTTTAACTGCTTCTGTTCCCATACGGCCGCGCGGGCCCGCAATAATGACACGAATACTGCTCATTTTTCTTCCTCCTTGATTTTCGTCCAGCGGTCTTTATCTCTCGTCTGGAATTTATTCATCACATGGTCATGCGCCGTCTGCAAGTCAATATCGAGCGAATTTGCAAGACAAATGGCCACAAATAAGACATCCCCGAGCTCTTCTTCTATTGTTTTTTCTTCTTCTGTTGATTTTTTCGGTTTGTCACCGTAATGATGGTTCACTTCACGGGCAAGTTCGCCCAGTTCTTCCGTGAGGCGTGCCATCATGGCGAGCGGGCTGAAATAGCCTTCTTTAAACTGTCCGATATACTCATCGACTTCTTTTTGCATCTTCCGCATTGATTTATCCAATTGCTTCACCACTTTCTACCCTTATATGTTACTAATTATAGACGGACGGCGCAATTTTTTTCTGTTTTCCCGTTATAATAAAGAGGAAGGAGGGATATAATGATGTTCGGTATACGACCTAAAAATGTACTGTTTATTTTAATGGGTTCAGCCATTTTTTCATTTGGACTCGTCCATTTTAACATGCAAAACAATTTAGCAGAAGGCGGATTTACCGGCATTACGCTTTTATTGTACAGCTTATTTGCGATTGATCCGTCCTACTCCAACCTTGTACTGAACATTCCGCTCTTTTTTATCGGCTGGAAGCTGCTCGGCCGTGTGTCCTTTTATTACACACTGATCGGCACGTTCAGTGTCTCGCTTTTTTTATGGATTTTCCAGCGCGGGCAGTTTCACATCCCGCTTCGTGACGATTTATTTTTAGCCGCTCTTTTTGCCGGCGTATTCATCGGGGTTGGGCTGGGGATTACCTTTCGCTATGGCGGGACGACGGGCGGCGTTGATATCATTGCCAGACTGCTTCACAAATATCGTCAAGTCAGCATGGGAAAAACGATGTTTTTATTTGATGCCTGCGTCATTTTAGCATCCCTGTTAACTTACATCGATTACCGTGAAGCGATGTATACACTTGTTGCTGTTTTCACCGGTGCACGCGTGATTGATTTTATGCAGGAAGGCGCTTATGCTGCGCGCGGGGCGATGATTATTTCCAATCATCATGAAGACATTGCCGCCGAAATCAATAAACGGATGGAACGCGGTGTAACCATTTTAAAAGGCTATGGTTCCTACACAAAGCAGCCGCGCGATGTCCTGTACTGCGTCATCGGCAAAAATGAAATTGTCCGTCTGAAAAACATTATCAATGCTGTCGATCCCCATGCATTTGTTTCTGTTACTGTCGTCCATGACGTATTGGGTGAAGGATTCACACTTGATGAAAATAAACAGCCGATCAAATAAAACAAAAAACACCGGGATATCCGGTGTTTTTTCATTAATCTTCGCTTTGCTGCATGCCTGTATACATCAAAATTAAACGAACAAGTTCAAGCACGGCTACAGCGGCGGCTGCAACATAAGTCATAGCCGCTGCATTCAGTACTTTTCTCGCTTCCCGTTCTTCATCATTCCGAATGATGCCTGCTGAAACGATTTGATCCATCGCTCTGCTTGAAGCATTAAACTCAACAGGCAGTGTAATGACCTGGAACAATACGCCCGCCGCCATTAACACAATACCAAGCAAAAGCATGTTGGACATTGTGGTAAAAATACCAATCATGATAAAAATCCAAGACATATTTGAACTGATATTCGCGATCGGCACAAGAGCGTGGCGGAAACGAAGGAAGGCATACGCTTCTTTATCCTGAATCGCGTGACCGACTTCATGTGCCGCTACTGCTGCACCGGCAATCGAATGACCGTGGAAGTTATCCGGCGACAAATGAACCGATTTCGTCATCGGGTTGTAGTGGTCACTTAAAAAGCCATGAGATTCCAGGACTTTCACATGCTGTAATCCGTTATCATCAAGAATACGTCTCGCTGCTTCTGCACCGGTAATACCAGTTGAAACGGGCACACGTGAGTATTTTTTGTACGTACTTTTGACCTTAATCTGCGCCCAAATCGGCACGATGATGATGATCGCAAAATAAACAAGCCAAATCATTTAATTTCATCTACCTCCATATATGGTGTCGTATTTTGTTATCCTTATTGTATCGATATATACCCCTATACGTCAATTTTTACGCTTCACCTGCACTTCTTTTTTCGCCGCTTTATATTTTTTACGCCCAGTATATAAAAGCGATGAAATAATCACACCACCGGTTAGTGCCGTCACATGAAGAAGCTGTTCTTTTTGCTCAGGCTTCATGCCTTCAGCATCTCCAGCCGGGACAAATACGAGAAGGAAACTCCATATAAAGGCGATGATTTTATCCATCTCCACTCCCCCCATCCATTCATAATAGTATATGCAGATGGGTTTGAAAAAGATGATAGGTTATCGCCAGATTGTCCGATTCCTTCTCACACACAAATACCAGGTAACGAAAATCGATCCGACGCTGAGCCAGAAAGTAAAATAGCCAATTTCCTGAATGTATAAGTGAAGCTGTGAATAAACCGGGTATTGCATAAATACGTAATCAATGATTTCATTATGAACCGTCCAGAGAGAAGCAATGACAAGATGACTCACTTTCACCTCGAAAAATGGCGCATAAAGAACCCCTTGAAGAGCCATTCCCAGATGAGAAGCAACAAGCATCCAGCCAAGCCACGAAAGATGTCCTGTTACAATTAGCGTCAGCAAATTCATCACAACGGCCCAAATTCCATATTTAAACAGCGTCATCACAGCAATCGCCTGTATAAAACCCCAGGATCGGCCCATTAATAAACCGAAAAGGGCAATGGTAAAAAAAAGACTGGCCGTTGGACTGTCCGGCACAAATGGAAGGAAAAGAGCCGGCGTCTGCTTTAATTGAGGCATATACCAAACGTATCCATAAATCGTTCCGACAAAATTAACGAAAAAAAGCACCCACATAAAGAAACGATTCAACAATAGGAAATACAGCATTGACAATCCTCCATATAAAAAAAGGACCGCCGAACAATTCGGACAGTCCTTTCTTGTTAATTATTTCGCTTCAAGCGTCGAAATAAATTCGGCTAATTTACCAAGATCCTCGTCATTGCCTTTATACATTCCCGGAGGCATTGTGCCTTTACCATTTTTAGCAATGTCGGCTACTTCCTCGGCAGTCAAGCCTGTACCAATTAATGATGGTGCAGCAGAACCGCCGGCCAGGTTGTCACCATGACAGTTAATACAGCCGTTTTCTTCGTAAATCACGAATCCATCAGAAGTCGTATCGATTTCGGCTTCCTCAACGATTTTACCCATGGCTTCTTTTGCTTCCCAGTCAACTGCGACAACTGACTCCCATGTAAGGAAGATAATTGAAGCGATTGATAAAAGCATAAAGCCGGTTGCAAATGGACGCTGAGTCGGACGGCGCTTTGTTCCACGGTCGATGAACGGTGCAAGCATAAGCGCACCAAACGCTAATCCCGGAATAATAAAGGCACCAATTACGTTATACGGTCCTGATGCGTACGTATATTTAAGTAATTGATACAAGAATAAGAAATACCAGTCAGGCAGCGGTAAATAGCCTGTATCTGTCGGATCGGCTACACGCTCAAGCGGTGATGGATGAGCAATAGTCAAGCAAAGGTAACCGATAAGGAAGACAGCTCCAACCATCCATTCCTTCAAAAGGAAGTTTGGCCAGAAAGCTTCCGTTTTACCCGGATATTCCGAATAATCTTTTGGAATATTAGGTTTGCGTTCTGCCGGAACACGTGAGTCGCCGACGAACTTCATCCCTTTTCCACGATGCATTGCGTCCCCCTCCTTCTTTTCAAAAAATAAAAGTCACAGTATTTTTTACAATGGGCCTGAAATACCCTGTTTGCGGATCATTAAGAAGTGAGCTCCCATTAAGCCGAGAAGAGCAGCCGGCAGGAAGAACACGTGAATCGCAAAGAAACGGGTTAATGTTTGCGCACCAACAATGTCAGGGTGTCCTGCAAGCAATACTTTCAGTTCGTGACCGATCAGCGGTGTTGAAGCCGCAATCTCAATCCCTACTTTTGTAGCAAATAGTGCTTTCATATCCCAAGGAAGCAGGTAACCTGTGAATCCAAGACCGAGCATGACGAAGAAAATCAATACGCCGACAACCCAGTTCAATTCACGCGGCTTTTTGTATGCTCCCTGGAAGAATACACGCAGCGTATGTAAAAACATCATAACAATAACAAGGCTTGCACCCCAGTGATGCATTCCACGTACAATGACACCAAAAGCTACTTCATTTTGCAAATAATAAACAGATTCCCATGCGTTTTTAATATCCGGCACGTAGTACATCGTCAGGAACATCCCTGACAAAATTTGAATGACAGTGACGAAAAATGTCAGACCGCCAAAGCAATATACGAATGCCGAAAAATGATGGGCCGGGTTTACGTGCTCAGGCACTTCGTGGTCGGCAATATCGCGCCACAAAGGCGTAATATCGAGACGTTCATCAACCCAGTCATAAATTTTGTTGAGCATTTGTTACGCCTCCTTTACACGTTGTTTGCCTGCGGTTTGCCGAGCTGCAGCAATCCGTCTTTTTCAGCTGTTGGATACACATCAAGCGGTTTTAACGGCGGTGTGCCCGGAACGTTTTTCCCGCTCTTTTCGTACAAACCATTGTGACACGGACAGAAGAACTGGTTTTTATGATCGTTCCCTTCCCAGCTCACTGTACAGCCAAGATGCTTACAAACCGGTGACAATGCAACGATTTCGCCTTTGTCATTTTTGTATACCCAGGCTGTACTCGTCACTTCGGATGTGTACCATGCATCTGTCTGCTCATAAGAGAAGTCGACGCGCACAGGTGTTTCTGTTAATTCAGATACTTTTTGCTGTGTCGGATGAAACTCGCCTGCCGCTTCCCCTTTCAGCACTGGGTCTACAGCGAAACGAACCATCGGCATCAACATGCCCGCCGCCATGAAACCGCCTACACCTGTTAGTGTGTAGTTTAGAAACTGACGTCTTGATACAGGTTGTTTACTCATTCTTTTCCCCCCTCTATACAATAAGCTTCGTCCACAACGGACCGTGTATGAGCATAAACATAAACTAGGACATCATTATGATAATCTATCCAGCGGGACAGGTCAATATTATCCGGAATGAAAAAGGATGTTAGTGTGTGACGATTTTTCGAATTATGACGCACTTTCCTGCCATTTTTGCACGATGATATTGACAATTTGCTTGGCCTGATTCTCTATTAAAGAATACTTCACCGTATCTTCCATATCGCCGAGCGGAACAGATGGAACCCATATAACTGAAGCACCCGTTTTTTCTTCTTCCTGTCTCCATGCACTGCCCGACGTAAAAAAGAAAATATGCTTAAATCCCGCAGCTTTAAGCCTTTCCGCCCATTCTGCCGCATCGTTTACTTTTTCATCCCGATCCGGCAAATACGCATACGGCGGTGTCACCAGCAGCCGGCCCTTAAATTGTTTTTCAAGAAATGTGACGAGCAGCTGAATAAATTCATATTGTTCCGCCGCCTGCGTCATCGCCGGGCTGAAATCCGCCGGGACAACCGGAACAATTGCCGTATCAATGTATTCTTTCTGCTGTAAAAATAAAGCGGTATCTTTGCCATTCCAGTTCATTTTCTTCACCTCATTTTTCATCATACACCCGCTATTCTTTCGTTGCAAACATAAGTGCGGTAGCGGAACAAAAGAAAAACGCCTGTTATTCTCCAGACGTTTTAATATGCTTTATGAGATCATGCAGCTGCTCTGTCAGCCGCAAAAATTCTTCTTTATCACCACGGTCAAGCGCCGCATCGATTTTTTCATTGAGCATTTTCCGCTGAAATTCATATACGCTCCATTTCAAGAATTGTTCGGCCAGCTCTTTTTCTTTTTCCGTCAGCCTTGTCCGCTTCGGCATAAACGGATTTTCCTCACGAACCGCTGCGTATTGATGAGACTGAGGCGCCCCGCGGAATTTCAATTCAATAAAAATATCATCTTCTTTATTTAAGCGAATATCGTGGAACGATTTTTCCGCATCGGTCGTCATAATGTTATCTTTAAAAAAACGAAACGGGGCACTGTCTACACAGTGTGCCGACATAATCATCCCGCGTGGACAGTATTGCGCATCGTCAACAAAATGTACATTTTCCATCAATTGATCGTGGCTCATTAAATAATTTAATATCCAGACAGATTCTCTTCTTTTCAGCTGATAATGATTTAAAAACCAGCGGATAAAGTCCTTTTTCTCATGAACGGAAACCGGGGCTGCCATCATCATCATCTCCTCTGTCATTTATTATACATCCATTTTTAATCGGTCGACAACTTCTATCCACTCGTCATTTGCCGGCTCTTCTTTCATCAATAACTCGAATACATGGAGTGCCTCGTTGCGCTTCCCTTCTTCCAGCATAAAGTAGCCGTATGCTGATAAAAACTCGGTATTTTCTTTTAAAACCGGAAAGAGCTGCGCATATAATTCAGCCGCTTCATCGTATTCTTCCAGACGTTCCGCCGCCCGTGCTGCATCCCATAACACAAGTGGTTCCGCACTGCCTGATTCCCGGAATATGGCCGAGATTTCAAGCACACCCGGATAATCTTCCTTTTTCATTAACAGCGTATTTAACGCAAGGGCTGCTTCAGTATATTCAGGATCGAGCGCCAATGATTCGCGCAAATGCGATTCAGCCTCTTCCTCCAGCCCGCTTTTCAGCGCAAGCTTTCCGGCGAGTAAATACAATTCTTTTTGATACGCGTCACGGGCGATACCGGATCTGGCCGCTTCCAGGGCTGCCTCAATGTCTTCTTCCATTTCATACGCGCGGGCAAGGTGCAGATAAATAGAATGATAGTCCGGGTCCAGTTCCGAAGCTTCCGTTAATTTCATCGCAGCCGTTTTATACTGCCCGGCCTGATAGGCAGTAAAGCCGTACATAAACAGCGTATCAGGGTCCATTTTTGTATCTAGCGCTTTCTGAAAGTGCGGCAGACTTTCTTCAAAAGCTCCGCCAGCACTGTATGCTTCAGCCAGACGCTTATGAATGGATATCCCGGCCATTTCGGTTACATTGGCTTCTAAAAGAAACTCATATTGCCGCACCGCCTCCAAAAATTTCCCTTCCTCGAGATATAGTTCCCCGAGTGCAAGCTTAATAATCGGTTCATCCGGCTCTATCCGCTGCGCTTTCAATAATTTCTGCTCGCTCACTTCATATAATCCCTGCATTTGATATAAATCTGCCTGGACAAGAAGAGAACGCGTATAAAACGGATCGGTGTCATCGATTTCATCTAAAATAAGCACTGCTTCTTCTTCCCGGTCCATTTCGACCAGTGTTTCCGCAAGCAGCAGCGACAGCTCCCCTTCGCCAGGAAATGCTTCAAGCAGCCGTTCAAAAAGCTGCTGCGCTTCATCTAAAAAACCAAGCTGGAGCAATTGCTCACCCAGCATAAATTGTTCTTCCGCATCGCTGGAGGCGAGCACCTGTTCATACAGTGAAGACGCTTTGTCCATGTCCCCCTGTTCAAGGTGTGCGATCATTTGTTCCGCATTCGTCATCCCTATTCGCCTCTTCTTTCATCATACTTCATTGATTGCTTATTTATTTTAATCAAACCGATTCAATCCTTCAACTTTTTCGTTTTTTCACTTGTATAGGTAATTCTACTTTTTCAGTTCATTTCCTTCTTTTCACAGAAAGGAAAAAACGTCCCCCGAAGAGGACGTTATTTCACCAATTGATTCAAATGCTCAAAAAATTCAGGATAAGAAACGGCGATCGCTTCATGATCGTCCAGTTCGACTTCTCCATCCGTAATTAAAGAGGCGATCGCCATAACCATACCGATTCGGTGGTCGCCGTGTGATGAAACAGAGCCGCCGTGAAGCTTCGATTTACCTCGGATGATCATGCCGTCATCTGTCGCTTCAATGTCCGCACCGAGCTTTTTCAATTCATCTACTACTGTATCAATCCGGTTCGTTTCTTTCACTTTCAATTCTTCCGCATCGCGAATGATCGTATCCCCTTCTGCCTGCGTAGCAAGCAGCGCAATGACCGGAATTTCATCAATCAAACGCGGAATCAGCGCACCGCTGATTTCCGTTCCTTTTAAATTCGATGTACGAATGGTAATCGTGCCAATCTCTTCACCTTCAGAAGACGTTTTTTCAACTGTCATATCGGCACCCATCTGTTTGAATACATCAATAATTCCTGTACGTGTTTCGTTTAGGCCGGTGTTTTCAAGAACGATTTCACTGTTTGGTGCAATTGCAGCTGCAACCATAAAAAAAGCGGCAGAAGAAATGTCACCAGGCACATATACATCCGTTCCTTTAAAAGATTGACCGCCTTGAATAATAATACGGTCTTCTTCACGACGAACGGTGCCGCCAAACTGTTCAATCATTTTTTCGGTATGATCCCGTGTTGCTTCCGGTTCAATAATGACGGATTCGCCTTCTGCCTGCAGGGCAGCAAAAATGACAGCGGATTTCACCTGTGCACTCGCCACCGGCAGCTTATACTCGGTTGTCTGTAACTTTCGTCCGCGAATGGAAAGCGGCGTAAAACGTCCATTGTCCCGGCCGGCAATATCAGCACCCATTGATGCAAGCGGCACAGTGACCCGATCCATTGGCCGTCTTGCAATCGATTCATCCCCAATCATGACCGAATGGAACGGACGGCCGGCGAGAATACCGAGCATAAGGCGCGTCGTTGTCCCGGAGTTGCCAGTGTCCAGGATCGATGACGGCTCTTTTAATCCATCCCAGCCTGCGCCGTGCACGATAATTTCTTCGTCTGTTTCCTCGATTTTTACACCGAGTTTACGGAAGCAGTCTATCGTGCTTAAACAGTCTTCCCCTTTTAAAAAATGGCGGATGACTGTTTTCCCTTCTGCCAGCGCACCGAACATAATCGAACGGTGGGAGATCGATTTATCGCCCGGCACTTCAATTTTTCCGCCAAGAGACGGCTGTTTGAAATTCAGTTTCATCTATTCTTACCCCCTCTTATGCTAAAAATAAGTCGTAAGTCGTTTTTTGTTCAATGCAGTTTTTCGCCCGCAGGCGGTCCTTTTCATTTTGAAAGCTGATGACGAGAATCCCGTATACATCATCACGTGTTTCCATAATGCGGATGTTGGTAATGCTGATCCGTTCTTCAGCCAAATAGCCGGTTAATTCAGAGATGACCCCGGGATAATCAGGCACATCCACGTACAACTCATAAAAAGCCGGAATCGCTCCCTGGGATCGGGCCGGCAGTGAGTCGCGGAATGTTTTTGCATCGTCAAAGTAGCGGTATAATCCTTCCTCGTCTTCCCTCTCTAAAATCGACAGGACGTCATTCATTTCATCACGCCAGTCTGAAAGCAAAGAAAGCAAAATATCTTTATTGTGAAGCGAAATGTCTTTCCACATTTCAGGATTAGAGGAGGCAATGCGCGTAATATCGCGAAACCCGCCGGCAGCGAGCCGTTCAATCAGCGGGTTGTCGCGATTAAATTTCCGCGCCTGATGAACAAGTGATGCCGCAATAATATGCGGGAAATGACTGATTACACCGGTTATTTCATCGTGCTGTTCCGCCGTTACTTCCAGTATTTTGGCGCGCGTGCCCTCGAGCCATTTTTTCAGAATCGCAACGTGTTTTTCTTCCGCAGCGCCTCCAGGTGTCAGCAAATAAAACGCATTTTCAAACAACAGTTCTTTGGAGGCAGCAACACCGCTCTTATGTGATCCTGCCATCGGGTGACCGCCGATAAACGCGATACCGCGGTCTTCTAAAACGCGTGCCCGCTTCATAATGCGGCTTTTCGTACTGCCGGTGTCGGTAATTAACACCCCTTCTTTTAATGGAAGTGATGCAAGATGCTCAATCATGCGCTCTGTCTGCAGGACGGGAACGGCAATCATTATTAAATCCGCCGCCGCTGCACCTGCTTCAAATGAGGCAGCTTTTTCATCAATAATATTGAGCGCTTCCGCAAGTCCGAGCTCTGATTCACGCAAATCAAACCCGGTAATATGTGCTTGCGGGTGCGCTTTTTTTACCGCCTTGGCGAGTGAGCCGCCAATCAAGCCGAGGCCGGCGATAAACACATTTCCTCTCATTTCGGCGTGACACCTTCTATCTTTTCACAGTTTCTGTTAAAAAGCTTTTCATCGCTTTCATGACGCCTTCGTTTTGTTCTTTTGAGCCGACTGTCACGCGCACAGTCCCCGGGAAGCCCAGGGCAGCACCTGAGCGGACGATATATCCTTTCGACATTAAATATTCAAACAGTTCGTTGCTGTCGCATTTAAAATCGATCAAAATAAAGTTCGCTTCAGATGGATAATAATTCAAGTTTTCTTCTCGGCAAAACGCGTAAAACTGTTCGAGCCCCGCTTTGTTTTCCGTCCGGCACATTTCAATGAAAGACTGATCATTGATAGCCGCCGCTGCTGCTTTTTGACCAAGGGAGTTTACATTAAACGGTTCACGGACCGGGTCAAGCTGTGCAATCAATGACTCATCCGCAAATCCGTAACCAACGCGGAATGCCGCAAGGCCATATATTTTTGAAAATGTACGAAGAACAATCACGTTTTTATATTGTTTCACGATCTCAAGCGCATCATAATAGTCATCCGCCGTCACGTATTCATAATACGCTTCATCCAGCACAACAAAGACATCCTCCGGCACGCGGTCTAAAAATGAGCGCAGTTGACTGTCTGTTATGTGAATGCCGGTCGGGTTGTTCGGACTGCACAGCCAGACGATCGCTGTGTTTTCATCGATCACATCCGCCATTTTGTCCAAGTCATGTGCGCCGTCCACTAGCTCCACTTCTCTTACTTCTGCTCCTTCGACAACCGCATTGTGACGGTACTGAGGAAACGTTGGTGTTGCCATTACCGTATTTTTACCAGGTTCAAGCATCGCACGGGAAATCATTAAAATGATTTCATCAGAGCCATTGCCGAAAATGAGCTGTTTTTCATCAAGGTTTAAAAATTCAGCAAGTACGGTACGAAGACTTCCTGTATATCCATCCGGATAAATCGCGAATGAATCAGCATATGATCGAATGCATTCTCTCACTTTTTCAGATGAACCAAACGGATTTTCGTTCGATGCAAGCTTGACGACTTCCTTCAGGCCATACGCTTTTTTCACTTCATCTGTTGTCCGGCCCGGCTGATATGCTTTTAAATTCAACATTTGCTCTTTCCACTTCATACGATTAAAGTCCCCTTTCAGTTTGTCGACTGCTGCAAGTCAGGGCGCAAAACGACTGCGCCTTCTAAATATACGTGCTGAATCTCTTTTTGCGATGCGTCAGTGTTCACATGCATCATGATGCGAATGCATTTCTCCAAGCCGCCTTGGACAGCCAGTTCCTGCATACACATCACCGGAACATTTTCCCATCCTTTCAGTTCGCGCAGGGCGCGTGCCGGAAACATGGCGTCCAGGTCGTTGGTCGCTGAAATAAAGGCCGAGCACACATTTTCAGGCTCAATGTTGTTTTTTTCAATCATTTCAGCAATCAGGCGCTCGGTGGCCTGAACCATTTCCACACCGTCATTTTGTTTAACCGTGACCGCACCTCGAATTCCTCTTACCACTTGACAGCCTCCTTCCGAAATTGTTCATCGATTTTTTGTAATTCTTCTTTCGTCATATCCGTCACATAAGGTTCGCCAATTTTGGAAAGCAAAACGAAACGAACTGTGCCTCCGTATGCTTTTTTATCACGTGTCATGACCTCGTATATGTCATTAAATGAAAACATTGTGCCTGATTCCACCGGGTAACCGGCTGTTTTCAGCCATTTTGCAAACGCCGGAATATCGAATGACAGTCCATTTTTGGCAGCAGATGCATAAAGAGCAAAAATCATACCGCATGCGACCGCTTCTCCGTGTGCCACATTGCCATAGCCTGACAACGCTTCTACTGCATGACCATATGTATGCCCGAAGTTCAAATACGCTCTCACACCCGTTTCAAGCTCATCCTCTTTCACGATAGATCCCTTTATTTCAATACCGCGTTTCAGACAATATTCCAGAAAGGAACCGGACATATCGGACGCATTGTTCACACTTGAACGAATGTCTTCATAAAGTGAAGGGTCCGCAATGAGCGCATGTTTAATGACTTCCGCAAAACCGCTTCTCGTTTCTTTTTCCGACAAAGATTGTAAAAATAATGTGTCAAAGATGACAGCTTCCGGCTGATGAAAAGCGCCGATCATGTTTTTGCCGAGCGGATGATTGACAGCCGTTTTGCCGCCGACTGCACTGTCATGGGCAAGAATCGTCGTCGGTACTTGAATAAACGGAATACCGCGCATATAGGCTGCCGCACAAAAACCGGCCAGATCACCGCATGCGCCGCCGCCAAAGGCAACGACGAGCGAGCGGCGGTCAAGTGAGCACTCCAGCATCCGCGTTAAACATTGTTCAAACACGCCAAATGACTTTGCGGATTCACCCGCCGGCACGTTATGCCAATCTGCCGGAATATCACTTGGCAAGGCAGCTTCCAGACGCACGCCATGCAGCGCACGCACCGATTCATCGGCAATAATAAACAGGCGTGTCGGCTTTTTATCCATTTCATCTAAAAATGAAGTGATCGTTTCGACTGCTCTTTCACCGATGACAACAGGATATGTTTTTGCAGCTGTTTCAATCATCACCCGGTTCATTCATCAAAACCCCTTTGCGTACTGTTTATGTTCCTCAACCTGACGAATAAGTGCATCCATCCGGTCACCATTAAACTGCTCTAAAATGGCCTGCGCCAGCTCCCACGCAACAGCAGCTTCAGCAACGACTGCCGCCGCCGGCACCGCACAGCTGTCCGAACGCTCAATACTGGCGGTAAATGTTTCTTTCGTATCAATATCGACGCTCTCAAGCGGCTTGTAAAGCGTCGGAATCGGCTTCATTACGCCGCGGACAACAATTGGCATGCCATTTGTCATACCGCCTTCAAATCCGCCGAGACGATTCGTTTTCCGGTAAAAGCCCTTCTCTTCATTCCAGGCAATTTCATCATGCACTTCACTGCCAAATTTACGGGCTGCTTCAAAACCGATTCCGATTTCTACTCCCTTAAAGGCATTAATACTGACGATGGCAGCTGCGACTTTCGCGTCGAGCTTTCGGTCGTAATGAACGTAGCTGCCGACACCAATCGGCATGCCTTCCGCGATCACTTCCACGACGCCGCCGATCGAATCACCGTTTTTCTTCGCGTTGTCAATCGCTTCGATCATTTTCTGTGCCGCATCTTCATCTAAGCAGCGGACAGATGATTCTTCGCTGCGCTTCTGCAGTTCCTGAATGGAGTCGAACGTGATGTTTTCCGCACGGATGCCGCCGATTTCGATGACGTGCGAAGCTATTTCAATACCAAGCAGTTTTAACAATTTCTTCGCCGCGGCACCCGCTGCTACGCGCACCGTTGTTTCACGTGCAGATGAACGTTCAAGCACATTACGCATGTCGCGGTGTCCGTATTTAATCCCGCCGTTTAAATCAGCGTGACCCGGACGCGGTCGTGTTATTTTGCGTTTTATTTCTTCCGCCGCTTCTTCCCCATCCAGCGGCTCGATCCCCATAATCTTCGTCCAATGCTTCCAGTCGTCATTTTCAACGACAAGCGTAACCGGAGAACCAAGCGTCTGGCCATGGCGCACACCCGATTTTATGGCAACCAAATCTTTTTCAATTTGCATACGGCGGCCGCGGCCATGCCCTTTTTGACGTCGCAGCAGATCTGTGTTAATGTCCTCTGCCAGAAGCTCCATTCCGGCCGGAAGCCCTTCAATAATCGCCGTCAACTGCGGCCCGTGTGATTCCCCTGCTGTTAAATATCTCATTTCCCTGCTCCCTTCAGTACGTTAAAGCGGTTATGTACTACTATATCATATTTTATTTTTTATGGAACAGCCGAAACAGCTGTTTTTGAGAATTTTATCACAATTCCGTGTTTATTTGTGACAAATTTAAAAAGCCGGTACTGCCGGCTTTAGACTTTTTTATAAAAAAAAGTATCCTCTGCTTCAAAACCATACCGTTCTGGATTAAAAATCTGCTCGGTGCTGCCGACAAATAACACACCGCCCGGGCGCAGTGCCGCATTAAATTTACGGTACAATTCGTCCTTCGCTTCTTCCGTAAAATAAATCATCACATTCCGGCAGACGATTAAATCATAACCTGAATCAAACCGGTCCGACAGCAGATTTTGCTTTTTAAATGTAACGGTCCGTTTAATGTCATCGGCTACTTGAAAATACTGACCCTCTTTATGAAAATATTTTTTTTTCATCTCAGCCGGAACTTCAGCAAGCGACCGCTCAGCATAAAAACCGATTTTTGCTTTTTGTATGACATTTTGATCAAGATCCGTCGCCTGCACCGCAATTTTCGACAGCGGCAGGAGATTGGAAAGCACCATCGCAATCGTATACGGTTCTTCTCCTGTCGAACACGCTGCACTCCACACTTTTAATCGGCTGCTTTCTTTCATAAGCCGCGGCAATATTTTTTTCTCCAGCACGTCCCACCGCTTTGCATTGCGGTAAAATTCAGACACGTTGATGGTCATCCGGTCTAAAAATTCATTCATCATATCCTGATTGCCGTTCAGCGCGTCGAAAAAAGTCGAAAACGATTGATAGCCTTTTTTTTCATATAATGACGTTAATCGCCGTTTCATTTGCGCTTCTTTGTATAAAGAAAGGTCAATACCGGTTTTCTTTTTTACAGACAGGATAAAATGTCCGTAATCATCCATTTCCCTCATCCTTTCCACAGCTCAGCCAGTCTTATTTTTATTATAGCTGATTAACGGAATAGAAGCGGTACTATTTTCATAAAAAAAGCTTTTGACCTTATAAAAGGCCAAAAGCTGCTATACATTAATAAACCCATTCAGAACCGGACTTATTGTAATCTGTCAATTCTTCTTCTTTAAAGAAAATACCGATTTCACGAACAGCACTTTCGGGAGAATCTGAACCGTGAATGACATTTTTGCCGACATTAACTGCGTAATCACCGCGGATTGTTGCCGGTGCCGCATCTTTCGGATTTGTTGATCCCATCATTTGACGCGCTGTCGCAATGACATTTTCACCTTCCCATACCATTGCAAATACCGGGCCTGATGTAATGAAATCAACAAGTTCGCCGAAGAAAGGGCGTTCTTTATGCTCGCCATAATGCTGTTCCGCTGTCTCACGTGATACCTGCATTAATTTTGCGCCGACAAGACGAAATCCTTTTTTCTCAAAGCGTGCAGTGATTTCACCGATTAACCCGCGCTGTACGCCATCCGGTTTAATCATCAAGTATGTTTTTTCCATTTTTCACCACTCCTGTTTTATGTATACCGCTTACATGCGGACATGATGAATCGTATCATTTTCATTGTAAATTTACAACGCTTTCATGGAAAAAATTAATATTTTCGGCGGCCGATAAAATGGGCAATATCCCGCAGAGAATTTCGGTGGCGCCCTGGTGGCAGCTCCTCCAGTATAGCGAGTGCACGGTCTAAATAGCGGCGGCTCAAAAAGTGGGAACGCTCAATGACATCACTTTGTTTTAACAGATGGATAATTTCGTTGATTTCCTGTCTGTCCGTATGGGCATGAACAGCTTTAATACGGGTCTTTAATTCTTCATTCTCCATGGCATATAAAACGGGCAGCGTAATATTTCCCTGCAAAAGATCGCCGCCTGCTGGTTTGCCCAGTTCTTTTTCGCTGGCGGTAAAATCGAGGATATCATCCGTAATTTGAAACGACATGCCAACATTATAACCAAAATGGTATAATTTTCGGTGAACGTGGGCCGGTGCTCCCGCCGCAATGGCTCCAAGCTGACTGCTGGCGGCAATTAAAATCGCCGTTTTTCGCTTGATCCGGCGTAAATAATCGCGCAACTGCTGATCAAATCGATATTTATCCTGTATTTGCACAATTTCTCCTATGCAGAGCTCCGTCATCGTATACGACAAAATCCGATGTGCTTCACGGTCTTCAATTTTTGTCATACATTCAAGTGCTGCAGCAAAAATATAATCGCCTGTATACATGGCAATCCGGTTATCCCATTCGGCTTTAACTGTGTTTTTCCCGCGGCGGATGAGGGCATCATCAATGACATCATCGTGGACAAGTGAAGCCATATGTATAAGTTCCAGTGCAGCAGCAGCAAACTTGACCCGATGAATATCGTATTCGCCAAATTTTGCACCTAGAAGCAGCAAAACCGGCCGAATTCGTTTCCCGCCGGCCTGCAGCAGATGGACAGATGCGTCTTCTAAAACAGGTGAATGAGATTTCACAGCGCGTTCCAGTTCTTTTTCAATTAAATCTATATCCGCCTTCATCAGCGAGTAGATCAGTTTAATATTCATTCTTATCTTCACCCGGCTCTTAATCTATTGTTTATTTCCGTAGTGTGTGGCTGCCACACCGCCTGTATGCGCCTTGAAACGTACATTCGTAAATCCGGCCTGCTGAAACATCCGGGCCAGTTCTTTCATATCCGGAAAATGGCGGGCTGATTCCTGCAGCCAGGAATACTCGGCATAGCTCTTGGCAAATAAACGGCCGATTGCCGGCATCACATATCGAAAATACAACAGATAACCTTCTTTAAACACAGGCATCACCGGCTGGCTTGTTTCGAGGCAAACTGCCATCCCGCCCGGTTTTAAGACACGGTTCATTTCTTTCAGCACCTTTATATAATCCGGTACATTACGAAGGCCAAATCCAATGGTGACATAATCAAATGTATTGTCTTCAAACGGCAGTTCCATTGCGTTACCGTGAATGAGTTCCACTTGATCAAGCTGTGCAGCCTTTACTTTTTGTTCTCCGGCCTGAAGCATGTTTTTACTGAAATCGAGCCCTTTTACCGTTCCTTCTCTACCGACCGCTTCAGCCAGAGCAATCGTCCAATCAGCCGTGCCGCAGCATACGTCAAGCGCGGCGGCTCCTTTTTGAACGTTCATGATCTTCATCGTTTCTTTCCGCCAGCGTTTATGCTGCTGAAAGCTTATGATAGAATTCATTTTATCGTAGTTGCCATAAATTTTTTCAAACACATGATGGACTTTTTCTTCTTTTGACTGCTCCATAATGTCACCCTTCTTCCGCATATCGAAGTTCACGGTCAAATATGCGATCAAATTCTGTCTGTACAACTGCCGCGGCCTGTTGGTCAAGCTTCTTTATATGTTTCAAAATATCCATTTCCAGTTCGTGTAAATGACGATCTATTTCATGGACTACTTGCGATGAATCACCGAGTACATGAAACAGGGCATCGTACACAAAGAAAGGCTTGTCTTGTTCATTGCGCAAACGTTCTGCTGTCAATAATGACGATACCGCTTCAATCAGGTAAATATCCGCCTCATTTTCGTGATAAACAGCACGAATAATATCTGATTCCACCACTCGCACTGTGTGAAATACATTGGATGCTGTCACGCACTCTTTCCGGTGAAGGGCTGTTTTCATTTCGTTGACGTTTTTGACTGCTTCAGCCAGCAGCCGTACATAATGAATACATCCCGCTTCCGCCAGCGTCCGGTAATACATCCCGCTGAAATAATCACCCGCCAGGACAATCAACTGGTGTTTTTGCGAAATCTCCGCTGTGTCAGGCGCAATCCGGTCGTGCGTATCAAGGGCCAGTTGAATGAGTATAGCAGCTGTCATTTGTTTTTGCACGTGCGGTTTTGTTCGTTCCTGATCGGAAAATGCCAGCATTAAAGCAGACACCCGCAAAGGGTTAATATGAGGAGCACCTATCACTTTCGCCAAAAATGGCTGTGCGCATGTCCGGCTGATTTCCTCCACCAGTGCTGTCTGTTCTTTTTGCCACTCATCCATTACTAAAACCCCTCAATCTCGAATCAATTCATTGATTTTTTGTTTCCCGTTCACTCAAAACAAGTACAGTATATCATAAAACGGCCATTATGACGAACGAATGAGCGAGAGCAATTCTGTCCGAAGCTGCGCATCATTTTCATAGCGCCCGCGTGCCGCTGTCGTGACCGTCTTCGCTCCCGGCTTTTTCACACCGCGCATCGCCATGCACATATGTTCCGCTTCGACAATCACCATCGCCCCATGCGGCTCAAGCATATCCATAATGGCATCGGCTACTTCATTCGTAATTCGTTCCTGCAGCTGCGGACGTCGCGCAACCGTTTCAACGGCACGGGCGAGTTTGCTTAGTCCGGTGACTTTCCCGCTTTTTGGCATGTACGCAACATGAGCGCGGCCGAAAAAAGGAACAAGATGATGTTCACACATAGAATAAAACGGAATATCTTTTACCAGTACAAGCTCCTCATACTGTTCTTCAAAAACCGTTTTAAAATAGTCTTTCGGATCTGTATGAAGGCCGGAAAAAGCTTCTTCATACATTTTGGCGACCCGCTTCGGTGTTTCCCGAAGCCCTTCGCGATCCGGATTTTCTCCCACCGCTTCTAAAATAAGGCGCACAGCCTCTTCAATTTTGGCATGATCCACTCCAGCCATTCCAATCACTCCTGTATATGCTCAAGGCGTTTATTCATGTACTGCTATTCATATTAGCATACCGATTCATTTTCCGGCAAAAAGAAGTATTCACAAAAAACAGGACCGCCCCCAGTGGAGCAGTCCCGTTTCCAGCCATGAATGGCTATGTACTTATTTAACTGCATCTTTAAGCGCTTTACCCGGTTTGAAAGCAGGTACTTTGCTAGCAGCAATTTCGATTTCTTCCCCTGTTTGCGGGTTGCGTCCTTTACGAGCGGAACGTTCGCGTACTTCGAAGTTGCCGAAACCGATCAATTGTACTTTGTCACCTTTTGCCAATGTGTTCTGGATGGCATCGAAAAGAGCGTCAACCGCTTTAGTCGCGTCTTTCTTTGAAAGTTCAGCTGCTTCTGCAACTTCATTGATCAAATCAGTTTTATTCATGCCATTCACCTCCTCCCGGATAGGACCCGATAAACATTGTTGTATCAATGTTTTACCGTAATTCTGTTAAAAGAGTATCACATGTGTTCGGGCATATCAAGCAGAATCCTCCTCAATCGTTCATTTTCACCATTTTCACGCAAAAAAGACTCCCGATGACGAGAGCCCGGCCGCATACTATAGTAAAATGGCAATCATTCCGCCCGAACCTTCATTAATGATTTTTTCAAGCGTATCTTTTAATTTGTAACGGGCGTGATCCGGCATAAGGGATACTTTTGACTGGATGCCGTCCCGGACAATGGAGCTTAAATTCCGCCCGAATATATCGCTTTCCCAAATGGATAAAGGATCATCTTCAAAGTCTTTCATCACATATTGGACAAGCTCTTCACTTTGTTTTTCTGTACCGATAATCGGGGAAAATTCGGATTCGACATCCACTTTAATCATGTGGATGGACGGCGCGACGGCTTTCATTCGGACGCCGTATCTGGATCCGTGGCGAATAATTTCCGGTTCTTCCAGACGCATATCAGCTAAAGACGGAACCGCGACTCCGTAACCGGTCTGCTTCACCATTTTTACCGCTTCTTCTACTTGGCCATACTCTTCTTTGATACGGGCATAATGCTGCATAATTTCCAGTAAATGCTCTTTTCCGCGGAGCGGCTCACCAATAATTTCATTGACGATAGTTTCATATAATCCGTCCGGTGCGTTCAAATTAATTTCAGCGATCCCCTGGCCCATATCCATACCGGTTAAAACAGCCGATTCAATGTACTCACCGCCGCCAAATTGATCGACAACACGGTTCACATCACGAAGCCGTTTGATATCTTTCACTGTTTCTTTCACCATTTCATTATAGCGGTCACGCAGCCAATGTGATTCCTCAAGCGCCATAATCCATGACGGGAGATGAACATTGACTTCATGCACCGGGAACTCAAAAAGGGCTTCCTGCAGCACATGAAGAACGTTCGCTTCCGTCATCGCTTCTACTGACATTGCCAGGACCGGTATGTCATATTTTTCACTTAATTCCTGCTGCAGCTGTGCGGTTCCAATATGATCCGGGCGCGCGGTATTGATAATCAAGATAAAGGGTTTTCCGACTTCTTTCAGTCCTTCAATCGCTTTTTCTTCCGCTTCCACGTATGTTTCGCGTCTAATTTCGCCAAATGAACCATCCGTTGTAATGACGACACCAATTGTGGAGTGCTCTTCAATCACTTTGCGCGTACCGATGTCCGCCGCTTCATGGAACGGGATCGGTTCTTCATGCCACGGTGTCTGAATCATGCGTGGACCGTGCTCATCTTCATACCCTTTCGCTTCCGGAATGACATACCCGACGCAGTCGACGAGCCGAATATTAACAAGAACGCCGCCAGCCTGAACAGCGGCGGCACGGCTTGGGACAAATTTCGGCTCCGTTGTCATAATCGTTTTACCTGACGCACTTTGGGGCAATTCGTCCTGGGCACGGCGGCGTTCAGATTCACTGTCCATATTAGGCAGCACGAGCAATTCCATAAACCGTTTTATAAATGTAGATTTTCCCGTGCGGACTGCTCCGACAACGCCTAAATAAATATCTCCTTCCGTTCTTTCCGCTATATCTTTAATGAGCTCTGCCTTTTCCATAAGAGGCCCCCTTCCGTACTTGACGGCCCGTCCGCCGCCGACAATACATTGTATGAAGAGCACGGCGGGTTTATGAAAAAAAGAAGCCTGACTCCATCAGTCAGACTTCCCGTTCATAAAAATAGGCTCCCCCTGCTCATCTACTGTATAAGGGAGGGAGTAAGCAGGGACGAACGGCGACGATTCCACAAGTAAATAGCGGATATCTTCACCCGGCGCCGGTTTGTTTTCTGTTTCCTGTAAAGCTGCATACAGATCGGCGGCATAATCAATATAAATGGTTCCATCACCGCTCATGACCAGCGGCAGCTGTTTTTGCGAGTACGGGCTTGTGACATACGGTTCCTCTTTGTAGCCGAGTTCGGTAAAGTCAAGTGAGTACACATTGTCAGCCACGGTATCTTTAAATGGCGGATACTCATGTGCAATCAAACGTATATTGATACTTTGAATATGTTCAGCGATTCGCAGATCGATGAGCTTTACCGTTGGATCTGTTTCAACATCCACGAGTACATATTGATAAATCCCGCCGCTTTCAAAGGCATTGCCGGGAGGCTCCGCCATATACTGCGGTGAAATCTTTCTGAAGTCAACTGGATATTTTTCGTAAATCGGCGGGTTTCCTTCTTTTGTTTTAATCGGCAAAATGCCGCCCTGCTCCGACTGAAACTGGTCTACCGCTGATTGTACAGCCTGCAGCTGGTCTTCATATGGTACCTGGTTTTGACTAAGATTTTCATCTGGATATAAACAGCCGCTTAAAAACAGTGCAGCGATCATGATCGCAACAGCGGCTGCCCGTTTCTTTTTTTTCATCACTCTACGATCTCCTTTACTAGCGGGTTGGTCCGCTTAACACCACATACGCCACAATAAGACCGCCAACGATCATGCATAAATAAGCAAAAAGAGCGGTCACCCCTTTGATTATTCCATTGGTGAATTTATAGCGGCTTAAATAAATCGAAAAAATGGAGATAATCATCAGCCCCATTCCCGCAAATGAAATCCACATTTTGAGCATTGATGGTGACATTCCCGTTCTTCCTTTCGTTTAAATAGACTCGTCCTGTTTCATCCCGAGTACGTTAATCAAATCTTCCAGCTCATGCTTTTTCACACGGGCCATCAATTCATCAACAGCTTTTTTCGGGTCTTGCTGTTCAAATAAAACATGGTACAACGCGTCTGTGATCGGCATTTGCACATCATATTCCGCCGATAGCTGATGCGCGGCTTTCGTCGTGCGGACTCCTTCAACGACCATGCCCATGTTCTCAAGCACTTCATCGAGCTTCTGTCCCTTGCCGAGCATATTTCCCGCTCGCCAGTTTCGTGAATGCACGCTCGTACAGGTTACAATGAGATCGCCGATACCGGCCAGACCGGAAAACGTCAGCGGATTGGCGCCCATTTTGGTCCCTAAACGGGCAATTTCCGCAAGGCCGCGCGTAATAAGTGCCGCTTTCGCATTGTCCCCGTAGCCGAGGCCGTCTGAAATCCCCGCTGCCAGTGCAATAATATTTTTTAACGCACCGCCAATTTCAACGCCGATAATATCTGGATTCGTGTAAACACGGAAGTGCTGATTCATAAATAAATCCTGCGTTTTTTGCGCGGCTTCCTGAGACTTAGATGATACAGTGACCGTCGTCGGATGACGGAGGCTCACCTCTTCCGCATGAGAAGGACCCGATAACACAACGACATGACGCAGCACCTCAGCCGGCATTTCCTGCTCGATCATTTCTGAAATGCGCAGCAATGAATCCGGTTCAATCCCTTTTGAAACATGAACAACCGTAACGGGTTTTTGGACAGTAGACACAATTTGCGCCGCGACTTCCCGGATCGCTTTTGTCGGGACTGCCAGCACCACAACATCGACGCCGGCCAGTGCCTCGTGAAGTGATGTCGTACCCGTAATGTTTTGCGGCAGCAAAATATCCGGCAAATAGCGGCTGTTCGTGTGAGAACGGTTGATTTCATTCATTCTTTCTTCATTTTTAGCCCATAGAAAGACATCATGCCCGTTGTCGGCGAGAACGAGCGCGAGAGCTGTTCCCCAGCTCCCCGCTCCAAGCACTGCAATTTTCTCAGTCAAATCAAACACAGCCTTTCTGATTATTTTCTCGCACGCGCGATAATACGAATCGGCGTTCCTTCGAATTCAAACGCATCCCGAATGCGATTTTCTAAGAAGCGAATGTACGAAAAGTGCATCAGTTCCGGCTCGTTCACAAACACA
Source organism: Domibacillus antri (assembly GCF_001936625.1). GTDB lineage: Bacteria > Bacillota > Bacilli > Bacillales > Domibacillaceae > Domibacillus > Domibacillus antri. The sequence goes on from NZ_MSDU01000008.1 coordinate 106,231, forward strand.
ACAAACGTCGGCGGCTTGACAGCAACCTGAGTGGCATAGTAGACGCGGAGACGTTTTCCTTTATCAGATGGCGCAGGATTCATTGCGACGGCATCTGCAATGACATCGTTCAGCACACTCGACTGAACACGCATAGAATGACTTTCGCTCGCTCGGTCAATATACGGCATCAGCGTGTGAATGCGTTTTTTTGTTTTCGCAGATAAATACACGATCGGCGCATAATCCAAAAACTGAAACTGGCTGCGGATGTTTTCTTCAAATTCACTCATCGTTTTTTCATCTTTTTCAACCGCATCCCATTTATTCACAACAATGACAATCGCACGGCCTGCTTCATGCGCATAGCCGGCAATATGTTTATCCTGCTCCCGGATGCCTTCTTCTCCATTTAAGACAACGAGAACAACGTCAGAACGTTCAATGGCACGCATTGCACGCAAAATGCTGTATTTTTCAGTTGTTTCATACACTTTCCCTTTTTTGCGCATGCCGGCTGTATCAATAATCACGTATTTTTGTCCGTTATACGTATACGGGGAGTCAACTGCATCGCGCGTTGTTCCGGCAATATCACTGACAATGACACGTTCTTCGCCAAGCAGCGCATTCACAAGTGACGACTTGCCGACATTTGGACGGCCGATCAATGAAAATTTAATGACGTCATCTTCGTACGGTTTATCTTCGCCCGCCGGAAAGTGAGAGACGACTTCATCAAGAAGATCACCCAGGCCAATTCCATGTGAGCCGGAAATCGGAAAAAGTTCGCCAAAACCGAGGGAATAAAAGTCGTAAATGTCACTGCGCATATCCGGATTATCAATTTTGTTGACCCCGAGGACGACCGGCTTTTTAGAACGATACAAAATTTTGGCCACTTCTTCATCCGCTGATGTCACACCTTCACGTCCATTTACAATAAAAAGAATGACATCTGCTTCTTCAATCGCAATTTCCGCCTGCTGGCGAATTTGTTCAAGGAACGGTTCATCACCGATATCAATCCCTCCTGTATCAATGATGTTAAATTCATGCGTCAGCCATTCACCCGAGCTGTAAATACGGTCACGTGTTACACCGGGCACATCTTCGACAATCGAAATGCGCTCGCCGGCAATGCGGTTAAAGATCGTCGACTTGCCGACGTTTGGTCTGCCGACAATAGCCACAGTCCGTTTCATCATTTCATCTTTCCCTTCAATGGTTCATCCATTTATTTCTTTATTTTATTTTGTTCAAAAGAAAACCCTTCTGCCGTGAGAAGGGGTTCAATCAACAATTTATTTTATCAATATTTTCGTCATGAATCAAATGAAGGCGGGCGCCGCATCGCAAAACGATCCGGTTCACAGCCGCGGGCCCGCAGCCAATGATGTGTTTCACCATGAATGATAAGCGGCACCTGATGCAAATCTCCTATCGTTTTGGCACCGAGGGCGCACATCATCATTCTTATATCTTTTTTTATTTGCTCCACAAATTCGATTAATGCCTCCAGGCCATCCATCAGTAAAATGTTCAGCAAAAAGCCTGACATGCCCGCGGCGGAAGCACCGAGCGCAATTGATTTCACGACATCTTCCGCATGCTGGAGACCGCCTGATGCCACAACCCGTTTCCCGGGTGCTCCTGCCGCGGTTTCGACGATGGAGGCAGCTGTGCGAATTCCCCATCCATTAAAAAAGGCCATCGGCTTTTCAGCCCGCTCATTTTCAATAGCGGCAAAATTCGTCCCGCCAAAACCGCCCGTATCAATGGCAGCTACAGGCAAGTCATTTAGTAGCTCGGCAGCTTCACGCCCGATGCCGAACCCCGTTTCTTTCACAATAACAGGCACTGGCACTCGGCTGCAAATTGCATCGATCCGCTCGACAGCCCCTTGAAAATCACGGTCTCCTTCCGGCATCGCCAGCTCTTGAATCACATTTAAATGAATTTGCAGCGCATCTGCCTCTATCATGTCGCAGACGGCAAGCGCTTCCCCCACCGTTGCTTCTGACCCAATATTGGCAAACAACAGTCCATTCGGATTCGCTTTTCGAGCTGCGCTAAAGGTGCTTCGTTCTTCAGGGTGACGAATCGCCGACATCTGCGAACCAACCGCCATCGGAATATCGCATACAGCCGCTAATTCAGCCAGTTGGCGATTTATATTTTCCGTTGCCTCGCCGCCTCCGCCAGTCATCGCATTCACAAAAATCGGCGAACTCCACTGAAGTCCGCCGATTTCGGTTGAAAGCGATATTTGATTGACAGAGGAACCGGGAAGACTGCGGTGAACGAACTGAATCTCGTTCAGTCCGGTTCCGCGGCTTTGTCCCGTAGAAAGCGCATAATGAATATGGTCAATCTTTCGTTCCGCTCTGCTCAATTATCCATCACCATCTTATTTTAAGTCTTTTAATTGATCACCTAGAATATCACCGATCTGAAAACCTGAACTTTCTTCCGGCAGTTCATATGAATCCACCGTTTCTTCTTCTTCCTGTTCTGCAAATGGCTTCATTGTGAGTGAAAGGCGATGTTCATTTTCATTCGCATCAAGGACTTTCACTTTTACACTCTGTCCTTCTTCCAGAACTTCATGAGGGGTTCCGATGTGGCGGTTTGAAATTTGAGAAATATGCACAAGTCCTTCTACGCCCGGGAACACTTCAACAAATGCACCATATGACACGAGGCGTTTTACCGTCCCTTCAAGCACTGATCCAATCGGCGCACGATCGGCAATATTCTCCCACGGTCCAGGAAGAGTTTCTTTAATCGATAACGAAATCCGCTCACTGTCGCGGTCAATCGAAAGTACTTTTACTTTTACTTCTTCGCCTTCCGTTAACACATCGGACGGCTTTTCAACGTGCTCATGAGACAGCTGTGAGATATGAACAAGACCATCCACACCGCCAATATCAACAAATGCGCCGAAATCTGTTAAGCGCTGTACTTTTCCTTCTAATACATCTCCTGCTTGAATATCCTCAAGCACTTTTTGTTTATTTTCTGCTTTTTCAATGTCGAGAACCGCACGGTGTGATAAAATCAATCGGTTTTTATCTTGTTCAAGCTCAACAATCTTAAGCTTCATGACTCTTCCTTTATAATCTTCAAAGTCTTCAACGAAGTGATCTTCAACAAGCGAAGCCGGAATAAAGCCGCGTATGCCAAGATCGACAACAAGGCCGCCTTTGACGACTTCTTTAATTTCCGCTTCAAAAATTTCTCCTTCTTCAAAACGGCGCTGCATATCCTCCCACGCTGTTTCCGCGTCCGCTTTGCGTTTTGATAAAACGAAAAGATCATCTTCTTCTTTTGTTACAAGCAGTTCAAGCTCGTCGCCTTCTTTGACGACGTCCGATGCTTTTTCTACGTGAAGGCTTGACAGTTCACTGATCGGAATAATGCCGTCTTTCTTGCTGTCCGCGATTTCCACCTGGACTTGCTTTTCTTCGACTTTCACGACCGTGGCGCGCACTTTATCACCAACGGAGTAGTTGTTCACTTCTACCTGGTTCATATCCTCTGTCATATGTAATCCTCCTCAATACAAAACTGCTGTCAATTTTTAAAAAATTCTTTCTTCTAACTTCTTACAAACGCGCGAATTTGTCAAGTTGGAAGCTCATGCGGAATGTTCCTGAATTAATCGGCCGATGGCGTTCATAATGGTTTCCGTCGCTTCTTCAGCGGATGCTTTCCGGTCCCTGAGAGGCTGCATATCAATCGGAGGGCCGTATACGACCTTTAACTTGCGCCCTATTTTATAAGGCCCAAGGACCGCACATGGCACGACCGCTGCCTCGGTACGCAGGGCAAAAAAGCCGGCGCCGGCCAGTCCTTTTCCAAGGCGGCCGTCTTTCGAGCGGGTGCCTTCCGGAAAAAGTCCGAGCACTTGTCCTTCTTTTAACAATTTCAGTCCGCTCCGCAATGCTTCACGGTCACTCATACCCCTCTTTACCGGAAATGCGTTTAATCCACGCATCAATTTTCCCGACCATTTCAACCGAAAAAGTTCTTCCTTTGCCATAAAACGGACCGGACGCTTTGACGTGATGCCGACAACAGGCGGATCAAGATTGTCAATATGGTTGGCGCACAGAAGCACGCCGCCTTCTTCCGGAAAATGTTCCAGACCGGTTACTTGAATACGGTAGACAGGTGTTAATACGATTTTCACTACTGTTTTTGCGACTGTATAAAATGTAACCACCGTCATCCGATCCTTTCTTGCACATTCTTCATAATTTCTTCCACCACTTGCTCAATTGTCATGAATGTTGTATCGATTTCAATGGCATCTTTCGCTTTTTTCAGCGGAGATTCCAATCGTTCCATATCCATGCGGTCGCGCGCAGCAATCTCTCTTTTTAAATTCTCCAAATCTGATGAAAATCCTTTTTTCATATTTTCCTGATGACGTCTTTTTGCCCGCTCTTCAACACCGGCCAGCAAAAATATTTTCAATTCTGCATTTGGAAGTACGCTCGTTCCAATATCCCGCCCATCCATAACAACACCGCCTTTTGAAGCGAGCTGCTGCTGACGAATGGTCATATCGCGGCGCACTTCGCCGTGGAGCGCAACAGCAGAAACATTGTTCGTGACTTCATCTTTGCGAATTTCGTCCGTCACATCGACGCCGTCCAGGAAGACACTCTGCCCGTCCTCCCCCTGTTTCAATGTAATGTCTGTTTTGGCAAGCAGCCGGCCAAGCGCTTCCCCGTCTTCAAGATTTATGCCCGATTGAATGGCTTTATACGTAATGGATCTATACATCGCACCTGTATCAATATAAATATATGAAAGCCGTGCTGCCACCAGTTTCGCCGCTGTGCTTTTTCCGGCAGCGGCCGGCCCGTCAATCGCAATTTGAATCTGTTTTTCCATTGGGTCACCTCTTCAAAAAAGTCTTTTTTATTTTATCACACATACGTACGGATACAAAAAAAGAACCCGCATTGGGCTCTTATTCTAAACCTTTTTTTCGCAATTGAAGCTGTTTTTCGAAACAAAAACGCATCAATAGCTGCTGATCATGATGGCTGATATCCTGAAATTGAAGCGAAGCTGTCCGCCGATCACTTTTATCATTTGAATGGACGCGTACAAGAGAAGCCTTCAATTCAAGATATTGGTTTTCACCATTAGATGATGGAATGACGACATATAAACAAGCTTCCGCGCCTTCTTCCACCATAGTATTGTGCGGCAGGAGGACCGCTGCCCCGCCGGCACTGATGTCATCTGTCACGGTAGCAAAAGAAGGTTTTCCATCAAATTGAACGGCTACGTCAACAGCGGTCTGTACACGTACAAACTTTCGGCGCTGCACGCGAATGTATTCATTTTGACCCGGATCACGCAGCATAAGCATCGGAATTTTTTTCTTGACTCTTCCCAATACTTCCGTGCGAAACATGCAGACTGCCGCCGATGAGGCCGGATCAATAAAATTAGCCGCCAGCTGCATACCATCAAGCATAAAAACAGTTTTGTTTGTTTCCACATTTATGGGATAATCAATGTATATTTTCCCATCTTCCAAGTCCGTCACCTTACAGCGGTATTCCTCTTTTTTACTTGCCGCATCAAACGTTTCCAGTAGCATTGTCACGCCGACTTCAAGCATACCCATCACTCACTTTTTTCGGGAAGTACGCCTTCTATCCTAAGGCGTGTACTGGAAAAAATTATAATAGAAAGCCGGAAGGAATGCAATCACCTTCTTTTTTTAATAACCGGCTTCTGCTTCAGCAAGCTTTTCAATCCGCTCTTCTTTCCCATCTTTTGCATTAATAAAAATCCGATAGGACGCAGTACCGTTTTCCGCTAAAAATTCATAACAGAGTACATCATCTCCCATTTCATTTGTCACAACAGCCAGCTGCTCTTCCATCACCGTTAACTTTGGATGCAGCTTCTTTTTTGCCTCATCCGGTGTCAATGCCGGTTTTTCGATCTGGCGTGTCTGCTTATTTTTCCAGTAATTTTGCGCCTCAAGACCTGTTATACCGCCATTGTCAAGCGCCGTTTTAATCGTGACTGATTCCGGATAAACGATGGTATCCCCCTGCTTCGTAGTAAAGGTAAAGACGCCGGTGTGATCATATTGGGTACTATTCGTCATGACCATATTGTCAAACCCCTGCTTTTTCAAAAAAGCAGCCGCTTTTTGGGAGGCATCGTGCAGACTGATTTTCTTCTTTTCGATCGTTCTGTTCACGGTAAACGTAAGTGGATAGCCGCCTTTTTCTGTTACGTCCATGCTAGCTTCTTCTCCTTTTCGACCGATTACCGATACATTATAAAAGGGGATTGCCGCCCCTTTTAAGCTTTTTTCCACGGTCGTCACTTCCGGATCAACGCCGAAATATTCTTTTGCAATCAACTCCGCTTCTTTTTTTGTTATCTTTTCACCTGTTAATCGTTTTAATGCATCGTCCGATACTGTTTTTTGCGTCTGTCCCGCTTCAAACACATTTGCTTCTGAAAACTCGGTCGCTTTGTTTTCAAGCGTATTAAATCCATCTATAACCGTATTATCTGTCGGCTCATCGCCATCTGCTGTTGCGTGGGCAATGTCCGTCCAGCGTAAATTTTTGTCTAGAACTGACATCTGAACGGTTCGCAATTCTTTTTGAATATCAGCTGCCTGGCTGTACAACGTTTTCAGCTGTTCATATTCCTTATCGGAAAGCGGCTCATTATCCAAATCCCGGACGGCTGTTTTATAGGTAAAATCCCCGCTTGATCCCAAAAACTCTTCCGTTTTAGAAAATGGCATGAAACCAAGCGGCAGCCGGCTGATCGCATTATGGGCTTCCGATGTAAGTCTCCATACATCGGTCAATGCCGGGGTTAAATTTTCTTTTGAATTCATTGCCAATGCTTCACCGGTCCGGTCATGAATGACATCAACTTGGTAAACGAGCTCATGAAATGCCTGCTGGTAGCCATTTTCAGCTTCAATGAACAGCTCCTGTTTTTGGCGGTACTGAGAAAATCCCCATATGGCCGTAACAACAAGCAGTATACTAAGAGCCGCAATGATAAATGAACGCATGTGATTCCCTCCTATTCACAAAAAATATGCTGGCCGATTTTTTTAATTTGCGGTCTGGACCAGATCCATTCGCTTGTCGCGGTGTCCGGGTTAAAGTAATAGAGTGCTTCACCGGTCGGATCCCATCCGTTAATTGCATCAAGTACCGCTTGTTTTGCCGTTTCATTTGGTGTCAGCCATATTTGTCCGTCCGCGACGGCTGTGAATGCACCAGGTTCAAAAATGACGCCGGCCGCAGTGTTCGGAAAACTTTCACTGGAAATTCGGTTTAAAATAACCGCCGCAACGGCTACCTGCCCTTCATATGGTTCACCACGGGCTTCTCCGTAAACCGCATTAGCCATTAATTGAATATCATTTTGCGAGAATCCCGCTGGTGAATTGACGGACTGCGCGGTTGTGTCCGCTCCTCCATAGTACGTAAATGAGCGTCCTTTTCGTATCTGGCTTTTCACATATGATTCATCATACTTAGAGGCTTGCTCAAGCTTTCTTTTTGTAGCTGTGCCGGCAAGTCCATCAACCGGCAAGCCGAACGACTCTTGAAAGTTTCGAAGTGCCCAGTATGTGGACCATCCGAATACACCATCGATCTGATCGCGGTAATACCCTGTATACTGAAGCCGTGCCTGAAGCTCAATGACATCATCCCCTTCCGCGCCCCGCTGAATAACCTGATTGGAAAACGCACCGGCGTGATGGGCTGTAAATAAAAGAATCGACACTATACAGACAAAGGCCGCTTGTTTCCATTTGCGCATATCGTTCACCATCCTGTTTTGTTATGAGATTAGTGTGACACGCCCAGCAGCCTTTTATTCATATAAAAAGACGCTGTAAGATTGAATGCATCTTACAGCGTCTTTTTACGTTTTTGTCCGATGATATACTTCTGTTGACAGGTGAGCTTTCTTTGCTTTTCTGAGAGCAAACCACCATAAAAAAAGCATGAATGGAATAATGTAATAAACCCACGAGTGCTCGATAAATAAAATGTAGTCAAATAATCCATGAAGCAAAAAAGAAATAAAAAACGCCAGGCTGAGCATTTTCTTTTGTAAATGCGGTTTGCCGAACTTGGCCCGGCCGAAATAATAGCCCATAATCACGCCGAACAGTGCATGGCTCGATACAGGCAAAAGCGCCCTCATAAAGGCGTGCTCTATACCATGTGCTGCCAAATAGAGTACATTTTCCGCCGTTGCAAAACCGAGCGATACACTTGTCGCATATACAATGCCGTCGTAGGGCTCGTCAAAATGAGTATGACTGTAAATTAAGTAATATAAAATAAACCATTTCATAAATTCTTCAGGCATCGCTGTTGAAAAAAACGCCTGTAAAAAACCGCCGGACAGAAGTTGTTCTTCCTGAATCACATACTGTAAAAACATGACCGGAAAGGTAATAACGGCTCCATATAAAAACGCTCTGGCCACCATTATGACCGGTTCCGATTCATACCGGTCCCGCAAATAAAAAAACACAAGAAGCGCAAGGCCGGGTGCAATTCCCGCGGAAAGAATCGGGAGCATACGCTTTTCCTCTTTTCTTTCTGTTTTTTCCATCGTATCATGAGTAATGCGGATTGAAAACCAGCATTCAAAAAGGAGCAGATTACATGACCGAAAAACACATTTTGCTCATACACACCGGCGGAACCATTTCCATGAAAGAAAATGCCTCAGCAGGGTCGGTCGGGCCGCATGGCGGCAACCCGATCGCAGACGTAAGTGAAATACCCGGCGTCGATGCCTTTTTCACTGTGAAAGAACCCTTTCAAATTCCATCACCTCATATGACGATAAGTGAAATGATCATTCTGAAAGAATTAATCGAACAGACAGAAGCGGATGGGGTAGTCGTGACACACGGAACCGACACATTGGAAGAAACCGCCTATTTTTTAGATTTGACATTGTCCAGAAGCATTCCAGTTGTTGTCACAGGTGCCATGCGTTCGAGTAATGAAATCGGCGCAGACGGTCTACCGAATTTAATCGCGGCCGTCAAAACCGTCATCCATGATGAATCAGTAGGGAAAGGTGTTATGGTCGTTATGAATGAAACGATTCACAGCGCACGTTATGTAACGAAAGCAAACACCGGCAACCTGTCCGCTTTTCAAAGTTTGGATGCCGGTCCAATCGGTGTCGTGCTGAAAAGCGGCGCCCATTTTTACAGCACTCCAGCCCCGCTGGAAACATTCGATATCCGGAAAGTTGATTTAACGATCCCAGTCTTAACCGCCTATGCCGGCATGGATTCTTTCCTTTTGAACCAGCTTTCATCATGTGACGGTGTGGTGATCGAAGCGCTTGGTCAGGGCAATTTGCCGCCAGCTGCCGCACAAGCCGTCCGTCAGTTGATCAAATCCGGTGTTCCTGTCGTTATTGCGTCGAGATGCGCAAGCGGCATTGTACAGCCGGCCTATTCGTATGAAGGCGGCGGCCGTACATTAAAAGAGGCCGGTGCTCTCTTTTCAAGCGGATTAAACGGACCGAAAGCCCGTCTTAAATTATTCGCCGCTTTATCAGCCGGCCGAAAAAAAGACCTGCCGTCTCTTTTCGCATAAAAAGGCCGGGCTTATGCCCCGCCTTTTTCCCGTTCCGCAATCGCTGCGGCAATTTCGCCGCCGTGAAAGCGCCCGTTTTCAATAAATATCTCATTGGCGTTATTGCCGGCTGCAATCACTCCGGCAATAAAAATGCCGTCCACATTCGTTTCCTTCGTTTCTTCGTTGTAAATCGGGCGTCCGGTTTCCCGGTCAATTCCAACACCCATTTTCGATAAAAACGAATGGTCAGGATGATAGCCGGTCATGGCAAAGACGAAATCGTTTTTAATCGTGACGTTTTTGCCCGCTGTTTCATATGTAAACGTATTTGTTGTGATTTCTTTTGCTTCCGCGTTAAAGATCATCTCAATTTCACCATTGCGCACAAGGGCATCAAACTCCGGTAAAATCCACGGTTTCACACTCGGAGAATACCCGCTGCCTCTGTAAATAACGGTTACTCTTGCACCGGCCTTATGCAGCTCAAGGGCCGCATCCACCGCCGAATTTTTTCCGCCGATGACCACCGTGTCCATATCAAAAAACGGATGTGCTTCTTTAAAATAATGAAATACCTTGTCCAGTTCTTCCCCTGGAATATTGATGTAATTCGGGTGATCATAGTACCCCGTTGCAATCACGACGTAAGGGGTCTCATAGCCGCCTTTTGATGTGGCTACATGAAACAATCCATTTTCCTGCTTGTGGATCAGGTTGACCTGCTCAAACCGGTTGACGCGCAGTTGCTTTAATTTCACAACTTCCCGGTAATAAACAAGTGCCTGATTGCGGTGCGGTTTTCGCTCTTCAATAATAAACGGTACATCCCCAATGGCTAACTTTTCACTTGAACTGAAAAAGGTTTGGTGTGTTGGATATTGGTAAATCGCATTCACCACATTGCCTTTTTCAATAACAAGCGGGTTTTTGCGGATTTGCTTTAATGCGATAGCGGCTGCTAATCCGCATGGACCACCGCCCACAATGATGCAGTCTTCTTTTTTCATCTTTTTCGCTCCTGTTCTGGTTCTCTCCTTTTCACATTGTAGAAAAACAGCCGGAACAATTCAATTAAACGGTCTTATAAGCGGCTGCTCATCCACCTGTTCCACTCTGCCTGCGTGTTTCCAACAATATATCGCTCTGCCCCGTCAGGCAGAAGACCACTCATCGCCGAACCGCCAATGCCAATTTCCATCTCCGAATACGTTTTACTCAATTCATTCGCCAGCGCCAGCGTCGGCACTAAGTTTTCACGCAGCGTACAAGAAAAAAACAAAAATTTCGGTTTAACTGTCTCTGTGACAGTAAAAATATCCCCCTCTTTTAAACTGGCTCCAAGGTAAACAACTTCATAGCCAAGCCGTCTGACAAAAAGGGTAAAAATAAGCAGTCCGAGTTCGTGCCATTCACCAGGGCCGCACACGGCTACGACTTTTGGCAAAACCCCATTGTGTGGAAATGAATGCATCACCATGCCAATGCGTGAGCGGAGAATAGACGTCGCAAAGTGCTCGTGTGCCGTCGTAATTTCTCCATCTTCCCACAGCTTACCAATATGGACAAGAAGGGAGCCAAGAATATTCACAGTCACACTGTCAATTGTATACAGAGCAAATGCTTTGTTTATGAGTTCCTGGGCTTTCACTTCATCAAAACGGAGCAGCGCCTGCAGAAGTTGTTCCGACAGTGCTTTCTGGTTATTCACATCCTCGGAAACCGTGTATCCCGGTTCTGTTTCGTGCTGATCGAGAAGAGCAGCCGCCTGACTGATGGTAAAGCCTTGCTGCACTTTCTCGGACAGCCATTTCAATTTGCAAATATGCTTGTCCGTATACAATCTGTGGCCTGCTTCATTACGGACCGGCTCTAAAATGTGGTAACGCCGCTCCCAAGCCCGCAGCGTCCCCGGCTGAATGCCTGTCAATGTGGAGACTGCTTTAATATTATATTTTCCCTCACTCATGACGCTCGTCCTTTCCCATTAATTGTACAGTCATTATACAAGCCGGTATACAAGGCGTAAACTTTAAATCTTCTCGCCCGTTCTGCTAATCGTTATGAGATGTGTTTCCGCCCGGGCGCCAAAACGGAGCGGGATCCCCGTTGTGCCATAGCCATTGGACACAAGCGAATGAATCCCATCTGCCAGTTTCCATCCGCCTTTTTCGTAAAGCCCCCACGGTCCTAAGCGGATTTGTCCGCCATGTGTATGGCCGCTTAACATAGCAGCAACTCGGTCTGCTTTTTGAATGGTCCGAATAAAAGCCGGGTTATGGCTGACAACGATTTTATAGACGTGTGAAGGAACATTATGAAACAGAGCCTGTTTGTCGCTCTTGCCCTTACTTAAATCATCCGTGCCGAGAAGGTACACGTCCGGGGAGAGCGAAGCCGATCCATTTTTCAGCACCGTGACACCCCAATCTGAAAAAATGGCGGAGAGACGGTGGAAGCCAATTTCATAATCATTATTTCCCGGCACAAAATAAATCGGAGCGATCGTTGAAAGCCGCTTTATATTTTCTCTGATCCGCTCGTCCTGCACACCGCCCTCACATAAATCGCCCCCGATGATGACAGCATGTGCACGGCCCTGCACATGTTCAATAATGGACCAATGGATGAGACGCCGATGAATGTCCGAAATAAAAAAAAGCGCAAGGGGCGCCTTTTCCGGAAAACGATTATCGGCAATGACTGTTTCTTTCACTTCATTATGAAATGCTTCTTTCCACATATAAAGGCCGGCTGCAGCGAATGGCATAACAGCCAGCATAAGTTGCTTCAACATGATTTTCCCTTCATTTCTATAAACAATTCTTCTTATTCTGTGTCCTGTACCGTTTCTTCATCCGCTGTATCATTCTGTTCTGTAATGACTTGATTCATTACCGGTTTTTCTTCTTTCAAAGCGTACACAGCAAGAAACGGAGAAGCAATAAAAAAAACAAGCAGGGCTGTCAGCAGCGGATAATGACGTTTTTTCCCGTTTTTTTCTTTTACGGGTCTTTGCCATTCCTCACCGCTTACCTGAACAGATTCCTTTACTTTTTCTAAAGGCTGTTTATTTTTTTCGGCCATTTCACGATAAGGGTCTTTCGTCATGATTGTTCCTCCCAGCTGGATCGTAAAAAGCGATTAATTGTTATTATTATACTCGACATGTACACGTTGGTTAATAGGTCATTTTTCCGGCAGTAAACGAGCCAGCAAATCGCGCCAATGCTCCCGGTGTTCACTGCGGGTGATCACCGTTTTTTCTTGAAAAGCAGCAAGGCTGACTCCGCAAACATCACAGCATTGCTGCTGTTCAGCCCGCTTTTCATTAAATAACCGCATATAACCGGCTCGCCGGCATTCCTCTGCGGACAGCCACATCACTATTTCTTTTCGCTTAATGGCTTTTCTCTCAAGTAAATATTCCCGTTTCTGACTAATATAACGGAAAGGGTTAATATTTTTGCGTTCCGCTTCTTGTTTGTAATGAACGGCAAACCGCGTCTGCGTTTCTGATAAAGGCGGCTGCACATCACGGGCTGCGATCCCATGTTCAGTCATCTGACGGATTTGGCCGTCATCCGGAAACTCCATTTCCGCGATAAATTCATGCAGTTTTTCATCACCGGGAACGTATAGAAGGACAGCTGCAGACGGATTTCCATCACGGCCTGCCCGTCCGATTTCCTGTAAATAGGATTCCATTTGCGGCGGCATATGATAATGAATAACAAAACGAACATTTTCTTTATTAATGCCCATTCCAAATGCACTGGTCGCACAGACGACATCGAGCTCACCTGTTAAAAATTGATGCTGAATAAGAAGCCGGTCTCCTGCATCCATTCCGCCGTGATAAAAGGCGGTGCGTTCAACCCCTGCCTGTTTTAAATGATGGACGGCTTCTTCAGCTGCCCGGCGGCCTGAAAAATAAACAATCCCCGGCTTTTGAAAAAAAGAAACGAGTTCAATAAGCCGTGCCTGCTTGTCCATTTGATCCTGCAGCTTCTCCACGTGGACAGCAATATTCGGTCGATTGACAGAAAACACCCACTCTTTCACTGTATGCAGCTGGAGACCATTTAATATATCATTTCGGACTTTTTCTGTCGCTGTTGCTGTCAGCGCAAGGGTAAGGGGACTGCCAAGTTCATTCCGAACGTTACCGAGCAGACGATAATCCGGACGAAAATCATATCCCCACTGCGAAATGCAGTGCGCTTCATCCACAACAAACAACGAAACCTGTAACTGCCGCAGGGCTTGAATCACCTGTGGGATTTGCAGCATTTCCGGGGATAAAAAAATAAATTTATATCGGTTCAGATTGGCAAGTGCAGCGTTTTTTTCTTCGTATTGCAGAAAAGAATTCAGCGCAATCACCCGTTTTTCTCCGCGCCTTTTTAACTGTTCTGTCTGATCCTGCATAAGAGAGAGAAGCGGTGAAACAACGATGACGGCACCCTGCAGCAGATAAGCAGGGAGCTGATAACAGAGTGACTTCCCTGTCCCTGTGGGCAGCATGCTAAGCGTATTATGGCCGGACAAAATGGATTCAATGGTTTCTCTCTGTCCGGGGCGAAACGAATCAAAACCGAATTGTTCACGGAGCAGCTGATCGATATTCATCAAGATTTCCTGCTTTCCTTCGCCAGAACCAGCCTTATTTGAAAATAAGAATGATCCGGCAGCTGTTCTTTTATTGGCTTTAATTGTCGGTTTGACACACTCTTTGCCGCTTTAATGACCGCTTTTTCTTTCTCTTCTTCAATAAACGGACGGATTGTAAATGCAGGGTCATTTAACGCCAGTTCCACAATATGGTCTTCAATTGTCGCTTTTTTTAATTGTCTTGCGGAAGCAATCTGGTCAACAGTCATGCCTTTCTTCAAATAATCTGCCGTCTGCCTTGCCGATAATGTTAACGTCAATGGATCATAAATATCCATGATCACCTTTTGCAGCAAAGGTGTTTTATGAGGCAGCGCTGTCACACTGTTCACTATGGAGTGAATGGCATGAAGAAAGCGAAACCAATACTCCGTCTCTTCCATATCCATCCATTCAGCTGCCTGCGCGAGGGTTTTCCCGGTCTGGTTATGACCGGAGAAACGGATGACAATGCATTCCGGCTGTTCCGGCAGCAGCTGAAAAAGATCCTCCAGTTCGCGGTACAGGGAAGATGCGAGCACTTCTTTTGAACAAGGCATTTGCTTCAAAAAACGCTTTACCCATTCATGAAGTACTTCATCCCGTGTAACAGGGTAGTAAGCTTTATCATGATAGGCGAAGTGGGACGCAACCTGGACAAGCAGCTGAAGACGGCTGAAAAAAACAGACGCCGTTCCTGAAAATTGCCAGCCGGAAAGTTCAGGAAATGTGCCTGTCTGTAAAAAACAGCGGTTCATTTCTTCGATACCTTCACGTGCAGCAAACGGACGATATAAGTCACCGGTTATATAGCCCTGATTTATTAACTTTTTGATAATGGATTCGAATGAGGAAGAAGTCAAAAAAGGTGCTGTATGGAACCATTTTGTTAAACGGTATAAATGTGCATCCTGTATCGTCTGTGCGGACTTTTTCCCCTTTAACAAGTGATAAACAGACGAAGATGTACGTTCTCCTTCTACCGCCTTTATGGCGTTCAAAATAACGGCTTCCAGACACCGCACGTCCATCACTCCTTCTTTTTACTGGCCTTATTGTATCACAAAACATGCGTTCCTGTCTTTTTATTTCTTTTTTTCAGAATGTAAGCCCTATCATTCAGGGATCAAGAAGTTTTTTATTGAAAAGTAAATTAATCGGATTTAAAATAAAAAGTAGAAGTGTTTTTTTACGCTTACTGACAGATTTTATAGGAGGTCCATTCATGGCAAAGTATACGATTGTCGATAAAGACACATGTATCGCATGCGGTGCTTGCGGCGCTGCAGCACCAGATATTTATGACTATGATGATGAAGGCATTGCATTCGTTATCTTAGATGACAACGAAGGGACAGCAGCTGTTCCTGACGTTCTTGAAGAAGATATGCAAGACGCATTTGAAGGCTGCCCGACAGATTCAATCAAAATTGCGGAAGAGCCATTTAACGGCGACGCATTAAAATTTGAATAAAAAATGGCTCCGCCTTTAGCGGAGCCATTTTAATTACGCTGACAGCTGTTTTTCTTCAAGCATGCCGCGGGATCGTAAAGAAAAAAACGGTCCCATGTCCAAGATGACTTTGTACTTTAATTGTACCGCCGTGTGCGTGAACAATATTCTTCGCAATGGACAGACCGAGACCTGTGCCTGCTTGTCCACGCGTGCGTGCTTTATCGGCTTTATAAAAACGTTCAAATACAAACGGCAAGTCTTCTTCCGGGATGCCGGCACCTGAATCTTCCACTCGAATCAAATGAAATTGCTCTTTCAATTCGTGAACAACCGTTACACGGCCGCCTTCCGGAGTGTGGCGGAGAGCGTTGTCAATTAAATTCGTCAGCACCTGCTCAATCCGGTCTTCGTCAATGGATACCGGCATATGGGAGTGACTGGTCTCTGCTGACAATTGTATGTTTTTTTCTTTTGCAATTCCTTGAAACTTATTGGTCACACGGATTAAAAACGGCTCAATGTCCGTTTCTTCCTTATTTAACGTAATGTGCCCTGCCTGCATCCGGGCCAGATCGAGCAGTTCATTGACAAGACGACCCATCCGCAGTGATTCTTCATGAATAATTTGCGCGATTTCCCGTTTTTCTTCTTCTGTTGCCGCAATGTCATCGACAATCGCTTCGCTGTATCCCTGCATCATTGAAATCGGCGTCCGGAGTTCGTGCGATACATTTGCAATGAAATCTTCACGCAGTTTATCAAGACGCCGTTCTTCTGTCATATCCCGGACGACCGTAACAGCCCCGCGGACAGACTCATCGTTATACAGAGGGCTGACGATGATCACGTATGATCGCCCCTGCATGGTCAGTTCGCCTTCCTGTTCTGTTTCCGTTTTTACCGCTTCCTTAAATAAATCCGTTAACAATACAGGTACTTCCCCTTCATAACCGCTTGCTTTTTTTTCAAACTGCCAGTCATGCAGAAATTGCCGTGCCGGCGGATTTGTTATAAGCACATTCGCATTTTGATCGAGCGTGATGACTCCGTCCGCCATTGAACTTAAGATGCTGGAAAGCTGTTCTTTTTCCTGATTGAGGGCATGAATATTTCCTTTCAGCTGATAGGCCATTTTATTAAAGGATGTCGCTAACGCACCAATTTCATCATTTGTTAAGATCGGCACTTTCGTATCAAAATTTCCCTGCGTCAATTCCGTTGCTGCTTCACGCATATTCCGGAGCGGAGCGGTTACGCGCGTCGATAAAAAAAAGGCAAAAATGGTCGTTAATACAATCGCGATACCGGCCGCTGCCAAAATGAGTTTCGTTGTCTGCTCAGTCGTTTCTTTCATCACTTCAAGCGATTGATAAATAAAAACAGCGCTCTTTTCACCGCTGTTCATTTCGAAAGGCACACCCACGATAAACGAATTCTCATAGCGGCTGTCTGAACGTGAGCCTTCATCAACCGGAATTTCAGCCTTCACTTTTTGCTCACCTTTAAAAACAGCCGATAACGTCGGGTCACTGGTAATCGTTTCTTTGCTGATTTTTGCTTCTTCCGTTTCAAACGGTGAGTAATGAAATACATTTTCATTCTCGGCAATCATTACGTGGGCAGGGCCATCCACAAGCTCCCAAGCAACTTCAAAACCCGTTTCTTTATTTTCATGGTCGGCGATAACAGCCGCTATTTTTTCCGCTGTATTTTCCAGCTGCTGTTCCACTTGTGTAATGTGGTAGCTTTCAAAAAACTCAAGCAGCAAAATGGTTAAAAATGCCAGGACAAATGAAACGAGAAGCAGGATTGTAATCCATAGCTTCCCGACAACACTTCGCCATATTTTCATTCATTTCCGACCTCAAATTTGTACCCGACGCCCCAAACGGTCACAATCATTTTTGCGGCTTGCTCCGATACTTTATTCAGCTTTTCCCGCAGCCGTTTCACATGTGTATCTACTGTGCGCAAGTCACCGAAAAACTCGTAATGCCATACTTCCTTAAGCAAATGTTCCCGATCGAATACCTTATCCGGTGATTTAGCAAGAAAATAGAGAAGCTCGTATTCTTTTGGCGTCAAATTTACCTCTTCACCATCCGCTGTCACGCGGTGAGCGTCGTTATCAATCGTTAAATGTTTATAGACAATTAAATCTTTTGATTTTGTGTCAGTCTGCAAATACGAAGTCGGCGATGAACGTCTCAAAAGCGCTTTCACCCGCAACACGACCTCGCGCGGACTGAACGGCTTTACTATATAATCATCCGTGCCCACTTCAAAGCCCTGTACACGGTTTGCTTCTTCCCCTTTTGCCGTCAGCATAATCACAGGGGTTGCTTTCGTCTCACGCAATTCGCGGCATACTTCAATTCCATCTTTGCCCGGCATCATTAAATCAAGTAAAATGCAGTCGTAATCACCTTCTGTTGCTTTCGCCAGTGCTTCTTCCCCATCCGCTGCTTCATCAATGATATAATTTTCACGTTCTAAATACATGCGAAGCAAACGGCGAATGCGCTCTTCATCATCCACCACTAAAATCTTCATTTCTTTCTCCAAAAACGTTCCCTCCCAATACACACTATATCTCTCATTATAATATAAAAAAATGTCCCCGCCAAAAACGGAGACACATTTTCTTATGCATACGAGTGCAGGCCGGCAATAACCAGGTTAACAGCAACAAGGTTAAACATGATAATGCCGAAGCCGATGACCGCAAGCCAAGCTGATCGTTCACCGTGCCATCCTTTTGACAGGCGGAGGTGAAGGAAGGCTGCGTAAAATAAAAATGTAATGAGCGCCCAAACTTCTTTGGGGTCCCAGCCCCAAAAGCGCGTCCAGGCGATCTGTGCCCAGATCATAGCGAATATAAGCGCGCCAAGTGTAAAGACCGGAAAACCAATCAAAACAGAGCGGTAGCTGATTTCATCCAGCAAATCGGAACTTACATTGCGGACAAGCGGCTGCAATAATGCGGCAACACGTTTTCTTGTTATAAGGCGGATGAGCACATATAGGATGACCCCTGCGCCTAGTGACCAGAGAACGGTGTTTAATTTTTTCGCATTGATAAAGGCAGGCATTTCCACAATAGGATTCATTTTCCCATCCGTGATCAAGACCCCTTCATTCGGACCGACAAGTGCCGGCACGTTAAATTCCTGCACCGCCGCTGCATCTTCTTTGTTTACATATTCAAATTCCGCTTTATAATCCGACAATGCAAATCCGGTTGTAATCAAAATAAAGCCGACAACAGATACGATTAAAAACATCACTGCTTCAAGCCACTTCGTTTTTTTCGTACTGATGGATTGATCGATATTTTTCACAAGATAAATAATTCCGGCAATAAAACTGATAGCCAGAATCCCCTGCCCTGCTGCGGCTGTTGTGACGTGAATATGCAGCCAGTCACTTTGAAGGGCCGGTATAAGCGGGCTGATTTCCCGCGGAAACATGCTGGCATAGGCAATGATGATAATGGCGATTGGTAAAGCAAACAAGCCAAGTACAGCGGTTTTGTAAATAAAGAAAATCAAAATAAAGGCTCCGATAACCATCATGCCAAAGAACGTGGTAAATTCAAACAGGTTGCTGACCGGTGCATGACCTGCCGCTGCCCAGCGCGTAATAAAATAACCGAGCTGCGCGATAAATCCGATAATGGTCACCGTAATGGCTAATTTCCCCCACCGGTTTAACTGATCGCCATCACGCAGCCCTTTTTGGCGGATCGATCCACCAAAAAGGAAGGTGCCGACTAAATATAAAATAAAGGCTGCGTACAGCAGCGCACTGCTTATTCCTGCTAACTCCGACATCGAGAATTGCCTCCTTAATCCTTTTGTCTATCTTCCGGCTCCGGGATTGCCGTGCCATCAAGAACGGCATGAATTTCCCTTTTTAAACCGTGCCAGTTTTTATTCGTGTGGCCGGCTATGTAAATATGACCATCTTTCTCACGAATCCAGATGCGGCGGTGGTTCCAGTAAGAACCTTGAATGACACCGATCATGAAGATAATCCCGCCGATGCCAAGGATAGGCAACGTTAAATCTTTACGGATGGTCAATGCGGACACATCGCGTGTTTCCAGATTTTTGAACTTCATTTTGTACATTGTTTCACCAAGCGGTTCCATTGTGTTTTGAATTTCAACAAAACTCACTTCGCCGTCCGGTTTTTCCGGAGAAATCATGTTGAACAAAAAGGCCGGCTTGTTTGGCAAAGGTGATCTCGACGTCGGTTCTCCTTCTTTCGTAAAACCATCAAAATCGGGATAATAACCAAGCAGTTCTACTTTATAGCCGTTGCCAAGATCATACGTTTCCTGCTGATTAAACAAATCAACGACCACTTCACCAAATTCTTCGCCGGTTTCTTTGTTCGTTAAGGCAAAATGCATCGCCTTCATTTCGTCTTGGCGGTAACTTGTTTGATAGACCGCAAAGCTCTCAAATTTCATCGGCTGATTTACTTGAATATCATCATGCAGAACTTCCGTTAATTCAGGCTCTGCTCCGGGAAGATCATTATTTTCATCACGGTATAAAATGGCATCTGTCTGATAGTTTTTCGCGACCGTCCCGACGCGGTCAATCGCTTCGTTAAATACTTCCAGATCTTCGCCCTGCTTATAATTTTCAAGCGTAAATCCATCGTTTTTCACGTAATATTCCCCATCGGTGCCCGGAATCTGCAGCGTTTCGCCTTCCCGGATCCAGAGCAGTTCATCAATATACATCCCCTGTACGGATCTGAGCATCGCACCGAATAAAAAGATGATGAGCCCTACATGATTCACATACGGGCCCCATCTTGTAAAACGATTTTTTTCGGCGAGAAGAGCCCCGTTTTCTTCCCGGATTTTATATCGTTTCTTTTTCAGCTCTTCACGTACTTTTTCCAGATCAGACGCTTGTAAAGAAGCCTTCTGTTCCGCAAAAAGACGCTGTTTTTTCATGAACGATTCGTGCCGGTCAACGCGCTGTGTTTTCAGCGCCCGATACAGCGGAATCACACGATCCAAGCTGGCAATAACAAGCGACACCCCAAGTGCGGCAATAAGGGCGATAAACCAGACAGAGTTGTATAAATCATGAAACCCGATCATATAATAAAATTTTCCGAAAGTGCCATACACGTCTTCATAGTACGTTTCAGCCGGAATGTTGCTTGGAATATAAAATTCCTGCGGCAAAATCGTACCAAACGAAGCGGCGACAAGAATTAACACGATGATCCAGATCCCGACTTTTACAGAGGAGAAAAAGTTCCACACTTTATCAATAATCGTCTTGTTGTACGTTTGCGAGCGACGGGCACTCCCTTCATAACGCATATCGACGAGGTTCTCTTTTTTTGCTTCCTCGGTCAGCGCACGGCCGCACGATTCACATAAAATCGTGCCGCGCGGATTGACATGCCCGCATTCGCACTTTACTTTCCCCATACTTTAAAACTCCCTTTACGATGATGGTTTCACACTTTCAAACAACGCTCTAATTTGCTCTTCCGTTAAGCCAGCCGTGACAATTTGATCAATTGTCCCATCCGGCAGAATCATGAACGTTGTCGGAAGCGGATTAATCCCGTATGTTTCCTGTACTTCTTTGCCTTTATCAATGGCAATCGGGAATGTCAACCCATACTGCTCCGCGAAGTTCTTCACTTGAAAATTTGATTCTCCGACGTTTACAGCTAATACTTCCACTTGTCCCTCATATTCTTTCGCCAATTTTTCCATATAAGGCATTTCTTTTTTGCACGGTTCACACCATGTGCCCCAGAAATTTAAAAAGACCCCTTTTCCTTCATAATCCGACAAACGGTGCTGTTCACCGTCCAGATCCGTTAAGACAAAATCAGGAGCTTGATCTCCTGCCTCAAGGTTTCCGCGTGATTCCCTGGTCAAGTTCGTATACAGTGTGTAAACGACCAGACCGGCCAGAATCGCAAGAATCGCTGTTCGCATATACAGCCGTTTTTTCTTTTTATCCATCTGCCAACCTCCACTCCATTGTTCAACAATGCCGGCATGTTTGAAAACTACGTACATTATATCACTACTTGTCGAATTTGCAGAAAATAGCGTCTATCTGTTATGTGACAGTTTTATGAACTAGCGAAGTGAGCCGGTTTCAGCAAGTGTGCGAAGCTGTTTCACTTCATGTGTGGTCAATTCCCGGTACTCACCTGCATTTAGTCCATGCAGTGTTAAATGCGCAAACCGGTCGCGGCGAAGCTTTTGAACAGGATGCCCAATCGCTTCAAACATGCGGCGCACCTGGCGATTACGGCCTTCATGAATTGTCATTTCCAGCAGCGAGCGATTTTTCTTACGGTCAATCGACAATTCTTTGACTTTTGCCGGCGCCGTTTTTCCGTCCTCCAGTTTAATGCCGCTCATAAGCCGTTTCAACAAGTGACGCTGCACAATCCCTTCAGTTTTGACAATATACGTTTTGTCCATTTCATATCGTGGATGTGTCATTAAATTAGCGAATTCGCCGTCATTGGTCATGAGAAGCAAACCGGATGTATCATAATCAAGGCGGCCGACCGGAAAGATCCTCTCTTCCACTTCAGGAAAAAAGTCCGTTACTGTTTTACGCCCCTTATCATCCGTTACCGCCGAGATAACGCCGCGCGGTTTATAAAACAAATAATAGACTTTCCGCTCCCGCTCAAGGGGCACCCCTTCTACTTCTACTTCATCATTCAAACCGACTTTTGTGCCGAGTTCGGTAATCGTTTTACCATTGACTGTCACTTTTCCTTCTTGAATAAGCTGCTCCGCTTTTCGCCGTGAAGCAATACCGGCTTGTGCAATGACTTTTTGCAGACGTTCCATCTATTTCACCTCTAAATATGTCTTAAATACCCTAAAGCATTATGTCATAAATAACGCAAAAGGGAAAGAAAACAGAAATGAAAAAAAACCTGGCTATAAGAGCCAGGCAACTGCGAAAACAGCGGCTATAAAAGCGGCAGCATCTGCAAGCAATCCGATTTTCAGCGCATCACCCGTTTTTTTAATGCCGGCTGCACCGAAATAAATGGCAAGCACATACAGCGTTGTATCGGTGCTTCCCTGCATGACCGCCGCCAATTTTGCAATATAGGAATCAGGACCGAATTCACGCATGATCTGATCGAGCATGGCCAGTGTAGCAGATCCGGAAATCGGCCGGATGATGGCAAGCGGGACGACCTCGGGCGGAATGCCAACGAGTGAGGTGACCGGCTGCAGCAGGCCAGCGATCCAGTCAGCAGCACCGGATGCCCGAAATACTGCGACTGCGGCCATCATAATCACTAAATGCGGCACAATGGCGGCCCATGTCTGCATCCCTTCTTTTGCCCCATCTGTCAAAGCCGTGTAAATATTTACTTCCCGGTATAATCCGGCTGCAATCACCACAGCGATAATGAGCGGAATAAGCCACGCCGCCATTATCGGTTCCTTCTGTGCGCATAATACCGGTCGATGATGATCGCAAAGCAGGCGGACAAAATGGTCGCCAAAAACGCAGGCATGATAATATCAGCGGGGTTTTCAGCGCCGTGGGAGATGCCAAGGGCGATCACAGTCGTCGGGATAAGCGTGACACCGGCTGTATTTAAGGCAAGAAACGTAATCATCGACCGGCTTGCTGTATCCCGGTCCTCATTTAATCGGCGCAGCTCCCTCATCGTTTTTAAACCGATTGGTGTTGCCGCATTTCCAAGGCCGAAAAAGTTAGCCGCCATATTTGATGCGATAAATCCGAAGACAGGATGACCATGAGGAATTTCGGGAAACAGGCGGCTGAGGAGCGGTTGAACAATAGCAGCAAGGGAGCGGACGAGTCCGGCTGCTTCAGCTGTTTTCATAACGCCTGTCCAAAAAAGAATTACACCACCAAGAGAAAGTGCAAGCTGAACAGACTGCTCCATAGACTGAAAAAGCGCTTCGTTGACTTCCGCCATCGTCCCATTAACCGCCGCAAATACGAAACCGGATAACAATAAAAAAGCGAACGCTGCACTGACCATTAGCGCAGCACCTCCTTCACTTTTTCAAAAAAGGATTTTTCGCGGGTTTCAGACCGGTAAATCGGCACATCCAGCTGTTTTTCTTCACCAATCCAAAGCTCCGCCCGGTTCTTTTTCTTATCCTTATTCAAAATGATACGGACGTATGCATTCTTTTTTTCTTCCTTCGTCAACGGAAAACGCACTGTTTGCTTCGCATAAAAAAAATCGCGTTCCCCCGGGACTTGGAATGGTTCTTTTTCTACTACAGTAACACGATTATAGGATGTGAAACCATCATCAAAAAGAGCCTGATGGTCACGCCAGTCATCCGGCGCCCCGAGTGTCACCGCGACAAACTCAAGACCATTTTGCTTTGCCGTTGTGACGAGGGTACGCCCCGATTTTTTTGTATAACCGGTTTTGCCTCCTGTAATCCGTCCGCCTTCTCTGACAAGACGATGTTTATTTTCCCATACTCGCACCGGACGGCTTTTCGTTTTGTATGAAACGGTGCCGGTGATTTTCCGGAATTCAAGGTTGTCCATCGCTTCAGCAGTCAGCAGCGCCATATCATAAGCCGTCGAATGATGTCCCGGATCGTCCAAACCGTGCGGATTCATAAAAACCGTATTTTTCATGCCGATCAGCTTCGCTTTCCGATTCATCATCGCCACAAATTCAGGTGTACTGCCGCCGACAAATTCACTAATTGCCATGGCGGCATCATTCCCGGAACGAAGCATAAGCCCATACACTAACTCTTCCAGCGTTAATGAATCGCCTTTTTCCATATACAAACTTGACCCTTCCACCTGCACGGACTGCTCGCGTATGATTACTTCCTCTTGCAACCGGCCGGATTCAATGGCCAAAAGTGCGGTCATGATTTTCGTAATACTGGCAATCGGCCGCCGTTCATGAGCCGATTTAGATGCGATTACGCGGCCGCTGTCCATATCCATCAACACTGCATTTCGCGCTGAAACAAACGGCTGTGCAGCAGCTTTGGACGGGATGGCGGCGATGCATAATATAATCGCAGCAGCAATGATCAACAGCTTTTTTACCATGTGTCCGCTCCTTCCCTTTTTTCACTACTTTATGAAAAAAAGGAGACATTCATGATTATTCTTCTGCCATTTCATCCATTGCTTCCTCAAACCTGCCGAAAAATAAATCCGCTTCCTGCTGGATCGACACTTCTCCTTCAGAAAGCGGCGGCAGGTCATCCAGACTGTTCAATTGAAATGCATCAAGAAATTCATTGGTTGTAGCGTATAAAATCGGCCGTCCTGCTCCTTCCGCACGGCCTGCTTCTTCAATTAAGCCGCGGGCTGCGAGTGTCGCAATCGGCCGCTCCGTTTTCACACCCCTTATATCCTCGACTTCCATGCGCGTCACCGGCTGATTGTATGCGATAATGGCCAGCGTCTCCAGTGCGGCTTGTGATAAGGTTTTTGGTGACGGTTTGTCTGCGAGAGCCTGAATAAACGATGCGTTTTCTTTTTTTGTCATCATCCTGTATTCTGTACCGTACTTCGTAATGGTCACACCGCGTGTTTCATCGTGCAAAAGGGTTTCAGCCATTTGCTCCACCACGTTCCGGACGGTTTGAACATCGACATCCAGAACAGAGGCCATCTGCTCCGCTGAAAGTCCTTCGTCACCAGCGGCAAATAAAAGGCTTTCGATAATACTTTCGTTTGTCATTGCTTTCCTCCAGATATAACATACAAATCAGCAAAATTCCCTTGCTGTGTCACTGTAATTTCATTTTGTTTCATTAACTCAAGAAGCGCTAAAAAACTGGCAACGAGCTCATCCCGTTCATTTGACTGAAATAAATCTTCAAACAGAACAGGTTCTTTTGCTTCCTTCAGCGTTTTTAGCAGTACCTCCATTCTCGCTTCAACCGAAATTTCTTCCCGGCGGACGGTCGCCTGCCTTGGGACAGCCATTTTTTTCCTTCTTGTCATTTTTTGAAAAGCGCCGAGCATATCGTAAATGCTCACATTAAGCGGGCCTTCACCGGACGGCGCGAACAGCACGTCTGCTGGAGGGCGGGAAAATAATTTTGTCCGTTCTTCTTCCCGCTCCTGCAGCTTAATGGCTGCTTCTTTATATTTTTTATATTCAATGAGACGGCGTGTCAATTCTTCACGCGGGTCTTCTTCCTCTAAATATTCATCTTCATCTGATGAATGGTCCGGGAGCAGTGACCGGCTTTTCATGGCAATCAGCGTCGCAGCCATGACAAGATATTCGCTCGCCACATCCAGCTCGAGCTGATGCATCGTGTTTACATATAATAAATATTGATTCGTAATTTCCGCGGCCGGTATATCGTAAATATCGATTTCTAATTTATTGATTAAGTGAAGAAGCAAATCCAGCGGCCCTTCAAACGAATCAATTTTCACTTTATATTCCATTTGGGATCTCCTGTTTTCCATAGCCTTTATTGCATCATTTAAAGTATAGTATATTTCACATTCAGTTTCAGCGTTTTCTGGTTGAGAATAAAGGGAATGCATGATAAACTGAAATTAAATCCGACCGACTGACTGGGGGAAAATTGATGTATACTTATCCTGTGCCATACCTTGCTTTTCTGGCACATTTCCATATTGATCGTGATTATTTTGAGTGCCATGAGCTGTTAGAAGAACATTGGAAAAAAACAGACGGCGCACGTGATTCCGTCTGGGTGGGCCTCATTCAATCGGCTGTTTATTTGTATCATTATCGGCGCGGCAACATAAATGGGGCAAAACGGATGGCTGCCAAAGCCATTGACTGCTTTTCAAAGAAACAAACCGAGCTTGCCCGTCTTGGCATTGATGCCGGCCGTTTTACAGCAGCGATTCGCGAATCGGCTGCCCGCCTTGAAGACGGCATGCCGTTTAAACCCCTGCCCATTCCGATTTCAGACACAAAGCTTGCCGATGAATTTGACTTGTTTGCCGAAACATTTGAACCGGAACCGAATGAACTATTTTTATCCGAAAAGCATAAACTGCGGGATCGTTCTGATGTCATCGAAGCGCGGCAATCAGCCATTGAATTAAAAAAAGCCGGGAAGGTGCCGTTATAAACGGCTGCCTTTTCCGGCTTCTTTTGTACATTTTTCGAAAAAGCGGGTTGTCGCCTCACCGGGAACTACTTCTTGATCCGGATGCGCTTTTGTTACCGCCGCAATCATTTCCGTTCCGATTCCTTCATCGCGATAAGAAGGATTGACGGCAATGTGTAAAATTTCGACTTTGTTGTTATCGGCTGCAACTCCTACGACGCCCACAATATCCTCGTCTATCTTCCATAAATACAACTGTCGTTCATCGCTTGTTTCGTAAGACTCGATTGTTTCCTGAAGCGTACGCAGTTCTTTTTCCTGCGGCATGTACGAAAGCAATCCCATCGCAATTTTCTTAAACGATTTCTTGTATCGAATCAGCATATAAAATCCCTCTTCAATTAGCAGGATTTACCTGCGTAATACCGTCACGCTTACTATATTACTAAAACGCTCCTGCAACCGCAAGAGGTTTCCTTTAATTTACAATAAAAAACCAATAGTACAAGCCCCATCCAATCGCCATCAACGTTAACAAAATGAGCAGAATCACATTACTTTTCATGATGATTGCCACCCTCAATTCGTTTGCGTCAATTGCAGAGGCAAATCGAGTTTAATAAGGTCATCGTATGTTTCCCGGCGAATCACCACTTTTGCTTCGCCATTTTCAACGAAAATAACAGGCGGACGCGGGATGCGATTATAATTGTTCGCCATCGAATAGCCATATGCGCCCGTACAGAACATGGCCAGAAGATCCCCTGTTTCTGCTTTTGGCAGCGGCAAATCCCAGATAAGCATATCGCCGGATTCACAGCATTTCCCCGCAATAGACACTGTTTCTTCAACAGGATCATTGACACGATTGGCAAGGACAGCTTCATATTTTGCCTCGTATAAAGCTGGACGAATATTGTCGCTCATCCCGCCATCAACCGCTAAATATTTACGTACGTTCGGGACATCTTTCACAGACCCTGTCTCATAAATCGTGACACCGGCATCGCCAACGAGGGAGCGGCCAGGTTCGATCCAAATTTCCGGCATGATCATGCCGAGACGCGAAGACTCTTCCTGCACCTTCCGGATAATTTCTTCCACATAGGCAGCCGGCTCCAGCGGGTCATCTTCTGATGTATAGCGTATGCCAAAGCCGCCTCCAAGGTTCAATACCGTCGCTTCAAACTTAAGACGCTCTTTCCAATCAGCCAGTTTGCCGATAATTTTTTCGGCCGCAAGCGTGAAACCGGTTGTTTCAAAAATTTGCGAGCCGATGTGGCAGTGCAGACCAAGCACATGAATAAATGGCTTTTCCATTGCTATAACAAGCGCTTCTTCCGCCTGCCCGTTATTTAAATCAAAACCAAATTTCGAATCTTCCTGTCCGGTCAAAATGTAGTCATGAGTGTGCGCTTCAATGCCGGGTGTAATACGTAATAAAATCCTTATTGCCTGACCACGCGACCGGCTGATTTCATCAATTAAAGACAATTCATGAAAATTATCGACAACGATACAGCCGATAGCTGCGTCAAAAGCCATTTCCAATTCCTCACGGCTTTTATTGTTTCCATGGAAATGAATACGTTCAACGGGAAATCCCGCTTTTTGAGCCGTATATAATTCGCCGCCGGAAACGACGTCGAGTGAAAGCCCTTCCTGCTCAGCCAGCTGCATCATAGCCACTGAAGCGAACGCTTTACTGGCATAGGCCACTTGTGCGGTCACACCCATTTGCTCAAATGTTTTCTTAAATCCCCTTGCCCGTTGTCTGATTAACGCTACATCATATACATAAAGCGGTGTTCCGTATTGCGCCGCCAGTTCAACAACATCGACACCTCCAATTTCAAGATGGCCGAGATCATTCACGGCAGCTGTTCCGTATGTATGCATCTTTTATCGCTCCGATCTTTTAACGTCATGCCAACATTCAGCATCAGAATAAAAGTACTATATCACACATTGACGGCCCGCTCAATATACGAACAAAATCACCGGTCAGCCAGAAGTTGACCGGTTTATTTCCGGGATTCCTGACTGTTCCGGTGCCTGACGGCGTATCAATATCGTAAATAACGATTTAGCGTCGAACGGGACAAGCGGCCATAAATATGGCGCCCCGAACGGTTTCAAACGGACAAGAAACAGAAAAAAGAGAGTAGTGGCAATCACAAGTCCGGCTGGTCCGAATAACGCGGCAGAAATGATAAAAAAGAGCCTGACCATTTTATTTGCTATCCCCAGTTCATAACTAGGTGTTGAAAATGTGCCGATCGCCGCTAATGCCGTATACAAAATGACTTCCGGAACGAAAAGACCGGTGTCGATCGCGATTTGACCAATCAAGACGGCTGCGACAAGGCCCATTGCCGTTGACAGCGGCTGAGGTGTATGGATCGCCGCGATCCGAAGCCACTCAATACCCACATCCGCAATTAATATTTGCGCAACGAGCGGTATATTCGTCTCTTTGCTCGGCCCAATAAACGCGAGAGCTTTCGGCAGCATATTTGGATGTTCCGCAAACAAAAACCAAAGCGGTAATAAAAAAAGAGACATCCATAACCCAATGAAGCGAATCATCCGGATAAACGTTCCGGCAGCGGGCAGCTCCCGATACTCTTCCGCATGCTGCAAATGCTGAAGAAACGTAGCGGGCATAATCATAACAGCTGGCGAGGTATCGGTAAATAACAATACATGCCCCTCAAGTAAATGAGCTGCACCGATATCTGCCCGTTCGGTATACCGGACGAGCGGATACGGGTTGTAACGCTGTTTAACGATAAATTCTTCAATCGTTTTATCCGCCATCGGCACACCATCGACATTAATGTTCTGGATTTCCTTT
Organism: Domibacillus antri; assembly: GCF_001936625.1. Lineage (GTDB taxonomy): Bacteria > Bacillota > Bacilli > Bacillales > Domibacillaceae > Domibacillus > Domibacillus antri. Next base: position 135,918 of record NZ_MSDU01000008.1, read on the forward strand.
TTGACTTTTTCCACAAGGTCCGGGTTCGCCAGCCCTTCGATATAACCGACGGCGACGTCCATTTGAGACATGGAACCCGCTTTCATCATTTCAAAACGCAGATTGCCGTTTCGAATTCTCCTTCTTGTAAGCGCTGTATTGACAATAACATTTTCCACATAACCGTCTCGTGAACCACGCACGACTTTCTCGGTATCCGGTTCTTCCGGCTGACGCCCTGGATAACTTCGGACATCCACTGCGAACAAGCCGTTCGGCACGGCTATGACAATAAGACCGGCTAACATAAAATGTGCCAGTTTCGTCCTGTCTGTCACTTCTTCAACGGATTGGTGCACAAGATGATTTTTTACGAGTTCAGCCGCCGGCTCTTTTCGTTTTCTCTCGATGGCGAGAAGAGATTCGATCAATTCAATAATAAATCTCGTTTCACACAATCCATTAATAAAATAAAGATGGAGCGGTTCACCGGCAATAATCAGCCTCCGTACACCAGCATCAAAACTTTTCCCCAGTCCGGCTTCTTTTTCCAAAAAAGCATCAATCTCACTCGGTTGAACGTTCATCATGCTGTCTCCTTTCAAAGCGGGGAAAAGAATATCCATTGGACAAGGGAACCCGCTGTTTTCCCGAGTGCCACCGCCATCATTAAGATGTTTATTTGCTCAAAAACACCGGCTCTGCGCGCTAAAATCGGAAACACATTTAAGACTTCCGTGAGCGCGGCAGCAGCCATACCAATAAATAAACCGGCAAACAAGCCAATCGCGGCTGTTACAAAGGCCGGAATATACAATTGTACAGAAAAAATGTGAAGACACGTCCCTGCAAGAACGCCAACAACAAGCGCCAGTTCATACAAATGAATGAACGGCTTCGTTTTTGTAGCCGACATGAGGCGGGGAATAACACCGAGTACGGTAATAAACGCCACATAGCCTGCCCCTGTCGCAAGCCCTCCGGCAATGCCTAAAAAAATGATCAAAACCGTCTCCATCTCACGGTTGTTCCTTTTCATTTGCCGCAAGATAACCATTGATATCTTCTTCATATTTAAACATTTCCAAATCAAGCGGTCCCGGCTCTTCATTCAGCCTTTTTTGCCATAAACGGTTAAAGAAGAAAATCATGCCGAGACCAAGTCCAATTGAATAGGGGATTTGAAGCAATAAGGGCCGATCCACTCTGGAACCGGTCACCATCTCATAGAGCATGACATGTACTTTTTGCATGGAAACATCTTCATGAAAATTCATTATCGTCAGCGCAGCGCCAGTAAATAGTACGATCCAAACGAAAGCAATTTTCCAAAATGACGCGGCAGGAACAGCAGTTTGCAAGCTGACAATGGCTTCAGTCTCTCCGGCAATCTCCACTTTTGATTCGGGCATCGCGTCTTTCAACGCTTTAATCACATCCAGAACTGTAATGACCACAATATTGCCTGCTGAAGGCGGAATTTGTTTGATGATTATTTTTTCTAAAATCGGTATGATATCATCACTTGCCTGCGCATCAGCTACATCAAAAAAAGTAATGAGCCGCTGATCCAGACGAACGTGCCGTTTCAAACTGATATACACTGTATCATCCATACCCGCACCTCCGCTTTTTACGGAGTTTCCCCGTGCGTTTTACTTTTTATTCATATCTTCACGCAGACCACGAATGATCTGCTTCTCGAGACGGGACACCTGCACCTGCGATATCCCGAGACGCTCCGCTGTTTCCGCCTGCGTGCAGTCTTTATAGTACCGCAAATAAATAATCAGCCGCTCCCGCTCATTTAACTTTTCCACCGCTTCTTTTAACACAAGGGAATCAAACCATTTCATATCCGGTGCGGAAAGCTGATCGAGCAGCGTGATCGGCTCTCCTTCATTTTCATATACCGTTTCATGAATGGATGCCGGTTTTCGCGCAGATTCCTGTGCCATTAATGCTTCTTCTGTCGTAATATCAAGCCGTTCTGCTAACTCATTCACCGTTGGTGCGCGGCCAAATTGAGCGGTAAACTGCTCTCTCTCCCGCCTCATTTTATTGGCTGTCTCTTTTAGGCGTCTGCTCACCTTCACTTCGCCATCGTCACGTAAAAAGCGCTGAATTTCACCAATAATCATTGGCACGGCATAGGTCGAAAATTTTACATTGTAAGACAGGTCAAATTTATCAATACATTTTAGCAAGCCGATGCAGCCAATTTGAAACAAATCGTCCGACTCATAACCACGGTTTAAAAATCGCTGCACAACGGACCACACAAGTCTTGTATTCCACTCCACCAGCTTATTTCTCGCTTCGGGATCTCCAGACTGGCTTTTCTTAATGAGCGCCTTTACTTCACTGTCAGACAGCTGTACGGCCTGTTTCATATGGCGGGTCCTCTATACACACCGGACACGTTTACCGGCCAGGCGTTTTTTAAACCGGACCACAGTCCCTGATGATGTGCTTGATTCGATCTCCAGCAGGTCCGTAAAATGCTCCATGATCGTAAATCCCATTCCGGCACGTTCCATTTCCGGCTTTGTGGTAAATAGCGGTTCCTTTGCTTCCTCAATATTCCGAATCCCTTTTCCTTCATCGCGGATGACCACATCGATTTCTCCATCATCTATCGAAGCAGAAAGATAAACGACACAGGCGGGATTGCTGTCGTATCCGTGAATAATCGCATTTGTCACCGCCTCGGAAACCGCTGTCTTTAATTCGGCCAGATCATCCATGGTCGGATTCAATTTCGCTGCAAATGCCGCAACCGCAACACGGGCAAAGGCTTCATTTTCACCTAGTGCGTTAAACGAAAGGTTCATGACATTTTGCATGATGGCCCCTCCAATCTGCGCAATGCATCCTGTTCGGTCTGTTCAACATACATGATTTTAAATAACCCCGACAGCTGAAAAAGCCGTTTTACCTGCGTGTTTAATCCACATACAGTTACACTGCCGCCAAGTTCATTCACCTGGCGGTAGCGGCCCAGAATCACACCGAGTCCCGAGCTGTCCATAAAGGAAAGGCCGCCCAAATTCCAGATTAAATGCAGTGTTTCATTCGCCTCCATTTCCGCTTCCACAAACTCTTTCACCTGCTCCGCATAATAATGATCGAGTTCACCTGCTAAACGGATACATAACACATTTCCTGTTGCTTCTGCCGTCGTCGTCACCATTTCATGTATTCCTCCTTTTTGTACTAAGACGGTAATTTCGGTCTGGCAAACGCGTTATCCTTCCCATTTACAAAAGTAGAAAAAACATCCTTTTTTTCGACAAAATAAAAAGACTGACGATTGTCAGTCTTTGATCACTTTATGAATTAATACCGGCTGTTTCACTTGGTTTCTTGAAAAATGATATGCTTCTTTTACTTTTTGAATCGAGTTTTCGGAATTTTCCCGAGCCGCATGCAATGTCACCAGTACGTCCCCTTTTTTGACTTGATCCCCGATTTTTTTGTTTAAGGTAATGCCGACTGCGTGATTAATATGGTCCTCTTTTGTTGCCCTTCCTGCGCCTAAATACATAGCGGCTGCACCAATGGACTCCGCGTCAATTTCCGATACATAGCCATCCATTTCCGCTTTTACATCAATGTGATACGCCGCCTGCGGGAGTTTGTCTACATCATCAATCACTTCAATATTGCCGCCCTGTGCGATGACAAACTGACGGAAGGATTCAAATGCTTTCCCGTTTTCGAGATTTTGTTCAAGCGTTTCATACGCTTTTTTATAATCCGAAAACGCGCCGGCAAGGACCGTCATATGTGCGGCAATTTCAAGTGACAGCGTTCGCAGATCATGTATTTTCGCTCCCTGTAAAATAGCGGCAGCTTCTTTAATTTCGTTCGCATTGCCGACTTCAAATCCGAGCGGCTGATTCATATCACTGATGATCGCTATCGTTTTTTTTCCTAAACGATTGCCGATCGCCACCATTTCTTTCGCCAGTGATTCTGAATCTTCGAGCGTTTTCATAAACGCTCCGGAGCCTGTTTTCACATCAAGAACAATGCTGTCGGCACCGGAAGCCAGCTTTTTACTCATGATTGAACCGGCGATGAGCGGAATCGACTCGACTGTGGCTGTCACGTCGCGCAGCGCATACAATTTTTTATCCGCCGGTGCGAGATTCCCTGTCTGTCCGGCAACAGATAATTTATACTTATTGACATTGTCTATAAATTGTTCTTTCGTCAACTCGATATTGAACCCTTCAATTGATTCAAGCTTATCGATCGTGCCGCCCGTATGACCAAGTCCTCTGCCTGACATTTTGGCAACCGGGACACCGGCAGATGCAACCAGCGGACCGACAATAAAGGTCACTTTATCACCGACACCGCCTGTTGAATGCTTATCGACTTTATGTCCTTTAATGCGTGATAAATCAATTGTTTCGCCGGAATCCACCATTGCTTTTGTTAAGAGAGCAGTTTCACGCGGAACCATTCCTTGAAAACAAATCGCCATCATGAGCGCCGAAGCTTGATAGTCCGGAATATCGCCTTTTGTGTAGCCATCAATAAAAAAATAAATTTCTTCCTTTGTTAATTCGCTTCCATTTCGTTTTTTATGAATAATGTCGACCATTCTCATCATCATCACCACTTTACAAAGATTTGACGATCTCTTTTACATAAGACAGAAAATCGGCGCGCACTTTTTCCGTCGTTTCCATTACTTCATCGTGTGTAAGAGGCTGGTCCAGAATCCCGGCTGCCATATTGGAAATGCAGGAAATGCCAAGAACTCGCATCCCTCCATGACGGGCCGCAATCACTTCCGGAACAGTTGACATACCGACAGCATCCGCGCCGAGCACACGAGCCATACGGACTTCAGCAGGCGTCTCATATGCCGGACCTGTATTGCCTGCGTAAACCCCTTCCTGAACGGAAATGCCTGTTTTCTCTGCCGCGGCTTTGGCGAGGCTGCGGAGCTCGCGGCTGTATGCTTCTGACATATCGGGAAAACGCGCGCCGAGACGATCTTCATTTTTGCCGATCAGCGGATTGCCGCCCATTAAGTTTAAGTGATCGGTAATAATCATTAAATCGCCCGGCCGAAATGATTCGTTGACACCCCCGGCTGCATTTGTGACGATGATCGTGTCAATGCCGAGGGCTTTCATGACGCGCACAGGAAAAGTCACTTCTTCAAATGAATAGCCCTCATAGTAATGAAACCGGCCTTTCATCGCCGCGACGACTTGACCGGCTAGCGTTCCAATAACAAGCTCTCCCGCATGTCCTTCAACAGTTGATACCGGAAAATGGGGAATTTTTTCATACGGTATGGAGACTGCCTCTTCCACTTCATCAGCCAGCACACCTAAGCCAGAGCCTAAAATTAAACCGATATCCGGTTTCTTTTCACGGTTTTCAGCTAGAAATTGCGCCGCTTCTTCAATATGTGAGTAATTCATTTCAATTCCTCCATAAAACTTTTTCCGTATTCAGGCATTTTCACGTTAAAGTTATCCGCAATCGATGCGCCAATGTCCGCAAAGGTTTTTCTTTCTTCAAGCGCCTGTCCCTGTCCGAATTTTTTCGAAAAGACGAGAAGCGGTACATATTCACGTGTATGATCCGTTCCGTGATGAACCGGGTCGTTGCCGTGATCGGCCGTTATAATAAGCAAATCATCTTCTTTCAGCTCGTCCATTAGTTCCGGCAGGCGGACATCAAACTCTTCCAAGGCTTTCCCGTATCCTTTCGGGTCACGGCGGTGGCCAAACAGCGCATCAAAATCAACGAGATTGACAAATGATAAGCCGGTAAAATCTTTTTGGGCAGCATGAATAAATTGATCCATTCCGTCCATATTGGATTTTGTTCGAATGGCTTCCGTCACACCTTCTCCGTCATAAATGTCGTTGATTTTCCCAATGGCAATTACGTCAAAATCCGCATCTTTTAACTCATTCATAACGGTACGCCCAAATGGTTTTAATGCATAGTCATGCCGATTGGATGTCCGCTCAAAATTTCCCGGCTGACCGATAAACGGACGGGCGATGACGCGGCCGACCATATAGTCGCCGGTTTTCGTCATCCCGCGGGCCATTTCACAAATCTTATACAATTCATCGATGGGGACAATTTCTTCATGTGCAGCAATTTGCAGTACAGAATCAGCTGATGTGTATACAATCAACGCCCCCGTTTCCATATGTTCTTTTCCGAGTTCATCGAGAATTTCTGTACCGCTTGCCGGTTTGTTCCCAATGACTTTCCTTCCTGACTTTTGTTCAAGCTCTTGAATTAACGAATCCGGAAAGCCGTCAGGAAACACTTGAAATGGTGTTTGAATATTTAAGCCCATGATCTCCCAATGTCCGGTCATCGTATCTTTTCCGTTTGATGCTTCCTGCATTTTTGTATAAAATGCGGCTGGCCGTTCCGCCTTTGCAATCCCCTTTATTTCTTTAATGTTCGATAAACCGAGCGCGCCCATATTCGGCATGTGGAGTCCGCCCATCCGCTGTGCAATATGTCCAAGCGTGTCAGCGCCTTCATCGCCGAACTGAGCTGCATCCGGCGCTTCGCCAATACCGACTGAGTCCAGCACAATTAAGTAAATCCGCTTAAATGGATTATCCATGCTTTCGATTCTCCTCCTTCATGATTGTTTTTATTATTTACCCTGACGGCTGATGACTCATCCGCACATAACTATTCGTCAGAAGTCTGACTTCTCTTCCTTATTATAATCCATCCGCTTAGCAAATACAAAAAGCGCCTGAAACATTTTCAAGCGCGGGGATGAAATTGGGAATATACATCTTTTAACCTCGTTTTAGTCACATGCGTGTAGATCTGCGTTGTCGAAATATCAGCGTGCCCAAGCATTTCCTGCACGGCACGCAAGTCAGCGCCATTTTCAAGCAAATGAGTCGCAAATGAATGTCTGAGTGTATGAGGCGTTATTTCTTTTTCAATCGTCGCTTTTTTCGCCAGTGCTTTAATGATTTTCCAAAATCCCTGACGCGTCAGCCGCTTCCCGTAATGATTTAAAAAAAGAGCGTCATCACGGTGTTTTTGCGAGACGAGCTGCGGCCGCCCGTTTTGCAAATACCGTTCAATAGCTTCTAGTGCATGCCGGCCCGCCGGAATGATCCGCTCTTTCTCCCCTTTGCCTGTACAGCGGACAAAACCCATCGTTAAATGAACATCTTCTTTATTTAATGAGGTTAATTCACTCACGCGTAAACCGGATGCATACATTAATTCCATCATGGCTTTATCACGCATGCCGAGCGGTGTCGTTTCCTCTGGTGAAGCAAGCAGCGCTTCTGTTTCTTCCATGCTGAGCACCTTTGGAAGCGTTCGGCCTGATTTTGGCGTTTCAACATGGTTCGTCGGATCATGATCGGTGACCCGGTCTTGAATTAAAAAATGATGAAATGAACGAATGGTGGAAATTTGGCGGGCAATCGTTTTTGCTGATTTCCCCTGCTCTTTCAGCTGTTCAAGGAAGTGCAAAATATGTACGCGCTTAATCTCAGGCAATGTCACCTGTTCGACTTTTTCCAAATAATTTATATAGTGACGCAAATCTCTCCTGTAGGCCGAAATGGTGTTATCAGCCAGCCCTTTTTCGACAATTAAAAAATGAAGAAAGTCATCCATGTGTTCTTTCAAATTATCACCTCTTCATCATAAAAAAACCTTTCGACTCATTCGAAAGGTTCTATTCAGCATGCTGTTTTTCAAGATCCTCTTCCTCCTGTTTCGAATGGCATCTGCTGCATATGCCATGAAACGTCAAGCGGTGATCTTTAATTTTGAAATTCCATCGTCTTTCCACAATGGCTTCCACGTCATCAAGTAAATCTTCTTGAATTTCATCCACCGCGCCGCATTCGATACAGACGAGATGATGATGAAAATGCGCCGCTCCTTCCTGACGAAGGTCGTAGCGGGAGACGCCATCTCCAAAATTTATTTTATCAACCACTTTGAGTTCGTTTAATAGTTCGAGCGTTCTGTAGACTGTAGCCAACCCAATTTCAGGCGCTTTTTCTTTAACGAGGAGGTACACGTCTTCAGCGCTTAAATGGTCCTCTTCATGTTCAAGAAGAACACGCACAGTGGCTTCGCGCTGCGGTGTTAATTTGTAGCTTGCTGCGTGCAGCTGTTTTTTAATACGGTCGATCCGGCTTTCCATTATTGTCCCCTCCCTCGCCGATGTAATCTTTATTATAACAAAATCATGCAATGAATCAAAAGAATTTATTTAGAAGAACATTCATCATATGACTGGATATAAATGCTTCAATAAAAGCGGCGCCCAAAATAGCCATTAACACGGCACCTATGTAGCCCAAATACGCCATAATACTTTTTGTAAACGGCAGGGGGACCGTCTGCTTAACTGTCAGTTTTTGCAGAAGGCGGATCGAACACGACGCCGACATCACCGCTGTAAATAAAAAAGCGGGGATGAGAATCATATTTTGCGGCAGAATGGTGAAAATAGCGATCATAAGCCCGTCCCATTTCATTTGCTGAATAAGAAAGCCAACCGAAAAGCCTGTTACCGCTCCTTTTAAAAAAAGCAATATAAAAATAAGCGGAAGTCCGATCACAGATATGCCTGCGATCCACATCGCCCCGGTGAATTTGACATTATGAATGACACTTTCCCAGAACAGATCAAGCGGCTTGGCCACATTGCCGGCAGATGCCTGTGTGAAAAACTCTTTTACATACGAATACAGTTCTGATTTTTGAAGCGGCATCATGCTGTTCACTGTCAGCGTACCAAAGACCGTTCCTGTCATCAGCAGTACGGCTGTAAATAAATACAGCGCCGCCCGTTTTTGAATATGACGGTTGATGGCAATCCACATAAATGGAGGCCCCCCTCTCTTTTGCCCACTATATGAGAGGGGCGGCATCATTATACCAGTCCGTTTAAGCGCACATACTGCAGGGCCCACATTGTTTTCGCATCATAAATACGTTCCTCCCGCATAAGCTGTTCTGCTTCATCAATCGTCACTTCCATCAATTCGACAAACTCATCTTCATCTGCGGTAAGACCGTCCTGCACCCTTTCGATATCTTCCGCAAGATACACATGGACAAGCTCATCTGCGAACCCTGGTGACGTGTAAAATGACTGCACATGCGTCATTTTGCCGGTACGGCAGCCCGTTTCTTCTTCCAGTTCACGTCGTGCAGATGATTCCGGTTCCTCCCCTGGTTCAAGTTTACCCGCCGGCACTTCGACAAGCGGCCGCTCAAGGGCTTTTCGGTATTGTTCAACAAGAATGATTTTCTTATCACTAGTTAATGCAATGACACAGACGGCACCGGGGTGTTTAATGATTTCTCTTTTCGTTTCTTTTCCATCCGGCAGCAGAACATCATCCACTTGCAGACTGATCACTTTTCCTTTAAATATCGGTTCGGTTTTGATCGTTTTTTCTTCAAATTTATGCATAAGATTCCCTCTTTTCTTTTTTTCTCTTCCATATGTTACACTCTAAAAAAAGGAAGGTGAATGGATTGAATACACGCGAGCTTGGCCATTCCGGCATTTTTGTCAGCGAACTGGGCCTCGGCTGCATGTCGATCGGCACGGAAGAGCATCGTGCCGAAACTATTTTAAAAACAGCGCTTGATGAAGGCATTACCTATTTCGATACAGCCGATTTATATGACTTCGGTGTGAACGAAAAGCTTGTCGGCAAAACATTGAAAAATGTCCGTGATAAGGTGGTTATTGCCACAAAAGCCGGGAACCGGTGGACCGATTCGAAAGACAGCTGGACATGGGATGCATCAAAGGCTTATATAAAAGAAGCCGCGAAACAAAGTTTGAAACGCCTTGGCACCGAGTACATTGATTTATACCAGCTGCACGGCGGCACGCTCGATGATCCAATTGACGAAACGATTGAAGCCTTTGAAGAGCTGAAGGCAGAAGGCTTCATCCGGGCCTATGGAATTTCCTCGATTCGGCCGACGGTTATTGACCAATATGTAAAAAAGTCCTCGATTTCCAGTGTCATGGTGCAGTACAGCATGCTGGACCGCCGTCCCGAAAATCAGGCGCTTCCTATTTTATCAGAGAATGGGGTCAGTGTCGTCGCCCGCGGTCCGATCGCATTCGGTCTGTTAAGCGCAAAGTGGCGGGAAAAGCTTGCAAAAGCATCAAAAAAAGGGCTGAATTGGTACGACGAATCAGAACTTTCAGCCGTTTTAACTAAACTTGAAAAAAACTTTGCACCGGACCGTACATTAAATGGACTTGCTTTTCGCTATGTGCTCCATCATTCCGCTGCTGTCGTTGCGGGTGCGAGCTCTATTGAACAGCTAAAAGAAAATGCCCGTGCGATACGTGAAACCACGCTGACGGAGGAAGAATACAAATGGATTCAAGATACAGTAAAGACAGCCGATTACGACGCACATCGACTTTAAAAAAAACGGCCTTCTCAGCCGGTTCTGCCGCCGCGCTGCTCTTGGCCGGTGCGGGTGTATATTTATCGAACCGTATATTATACAGGACAAAAAAAACAGATGAAGCCATTGTTGAGCGGGAAAAAAAAGCCGGACGATTTAATCCGAACCTATATGAGCAGCTTCCGAAAGAAGAGGTGTGGGTGACGGCGGCAGACGGCATTCGTCTCAAGACTGTTTTTATTGAGCCGAATCCCGGCAATCCATATGTCATTTTTTGTCATGGTGTTGCAGAGCATAAAATCAATTCCTTTAAATACATGAATTTATTTTTAAAGCGCGGGTTTAACGCCATTTTATACGATCATCGCCGGCACGGGGAATCAGAAGGCACCGTCACAAGCTATGGTCATTTTGAAAAAATGGACTTAAAAGCGGTTATTGATGAATTGATCCGGCGTGAAGGGGATGATGTGCGGTTCGGCATCCACGGGGAATCAATGGGTGCTGCTACCCTTCTCCTATATGCCGGTACAGTGGAAGACCGCGCTGATTTTTATGTAGCCGATTGCCCGTTTTCCGATTTCCGCAAACAGCTCCAGCATCAAATGAAGCGGGAAATCGGGATTGCGCCTCGCTTTTTAATGACGCTGGCCGAGTGGGCTGTCTGGCTCCGCGGACGATATAAACTGAAGGAATTGTCACCTCTTGAAGCGGTAAAAAGGATTCAAAAGCCGGTGCTGTTTATTCACAGCCGGGATGATGACTTTATTTTGCCGGATATGACCGAAGCGCTGTTTGAAGCAAAACAGGGTCCAAAAGAATTGTATATAGCTCCAAATGGTGTTCATGCACAATCTTATAACGAAAACCCCGAACAATACGAAAAAGCGGTGGAAGATTTTTTACGAAAATACGACCTGATTCCCTCTGATTAAAGAAAAGCCGCCTCAATAAAAAACTATTGAGACGGCTTTTCAAGTATACGCGAAATGTGGAATAAGCCTGCTATTTCTGAAAGAACGCTTTTCGGGCAAGCCGTTCAACGGTTCCCGGAAAAAGTGTGTGAATCACGCTGCCGGCGGCCATCCATTTCGGTATGTTCACTTCCCGAACCGGCCTGCCGATGACAGCAACCGTTTTCCTGGCTACTTCAGCCGGATTCAGCATTAACTTTGACGCCTTTTTTAAATACGTCCCTTCCGGATCCGCCTTCTCAAAAAATGGAGTGGCAATCGGCCCTGGATTAATTGCTGTAACGTATACATTTGAACGGCCAAGCTCCATGCGGATGCTGTTTGTAAAGCCTAATACCGCATGCTTTGTCGCGGCATATACCGCTGATTTTGGCGTTGCTAGCTTGCCGGCCATTGAGGCGATATTGATAATGTGTCCGTTTTTCCGTTCGATCATTTGCGGGATAACGAGCTCTGTACACTGAATCAGCCCTGTCACATTCACGTTGATCATCTCTGCTGTTTCTTCCGGTTTCACTTCATGTGCCCATGCAAAATAACCGACCCCTGCATTGTTAATTAAGACGTCAACACGGCCGATGTCATGGAAAATGGATTTAAGGGCTGCGCGATCCGTAACATCCGCCTGAAAAATACGAACGTTATCCGATTCGCCCAGTTCTTTTTTTATTTGCTCAAGCCTGTCAAGACGGCGCGCAATCAATACGACACGATACCCTGCCGATACAGCTTCTTTTGCCAGCTCTGCTCCTAAACCGGAAGAAGCACCTGTAATGACGACTGTTTTGTTCATTTCTGTCACCCCCGGTAATAAATGGCGCCGTTTTCAACATGGTGAACGGAAATCTCTCCGCGTTCAAGCAAATAATCAAACTGGCCGGTCGTCTCTGAAAGCGTCAAGCCCGTTTCTTTTTTATACACTTCCGGAAAAAGTTTAACACAAACCTCAAAGATCGTCATCGGTTTTTCTTTCAGCATGGAGAGGACCAGCATCGCCCGGTCATGCTGCCGCTCGAACCGGCGCTCAATCAGCGGGTTCATAGATTTAATATCGTTCCCATGACCCGTTAACGCCAGTTGAATATCCATCTTCATCACTTTTTTTAAGGAATCACGATATTGAAGTAAGGATTTCGCCCGCTGCCCGCCGCGCTCCGAGGGCGGTTCAATTAGCGGATTAGATGAAACCGTTTTTAGCACGTGGTCCCCCGCTAATAAAAAACCATCTTTTTCATGATAAAAAACGAGATGGCTCTGCGCATGACCCGGTGTTTCAAATACACGCCAGCCCGGCAATGCCGGCAGCTCGTCTCCTTCTTTAAGCGCTTGCGTCAGAACGCTGTTTTTCGAGCTAAATTTCAACGTTTTTTCCAGATTGTTTGCCATTTGAATCATGTCTTCCGGCACACCAAACTCCCGGAATAATGACCGAAAAAAATCTCGGCGCCAATTCAGAAATGACTCATTATACGACAACCAGTTGGCGCAATATTCATGTCCATAAATTTCTGCATTCAAGTCATCAAGCAATCCGACATGATCGGGATGATGGTGTGTTAAAATCACTTGTTCAATATCTGTTATTTTATAGCCGGCCTCTTTCAAACCTGCCTGAAAAGCGGCTCTGGCCTCCGTTGTATTGACCCCGGCATCGATGAGCGTGAGCCGGTCCCCTTTTACCAAATATGTATTAACATCACCGATCGGGAAGGGCGTCGGCATCGTTATTTTTATGATATTTTGATACGTATTGATCCCCATTATGTCCACCTGCCATTTTTGTAAAATAATATTTCCTTATGTAGTGTACCCGTTTCATTCTGAATTGTCATTCATTATTCGTTGATCTCTTGACAGAAACGCATCTTTTCCGCATAATCACTTGAAAAGTCAAAATGTTTGGGCAACAGGGAGGAATCAAGTTGAAAGCAGTATTTATTGGGGCCGGTTCTATGGCTGAGGCAATTATCGCCGGCGGATTGAAAAGCGGCGCGCTTCAAGCGGAAAACACATACGTCACAAATCGGTCTGATGCTATACGGTTGAACGAATTAGCCAATCAATTTGGCATTCAAACTGGATATGAAGTCGAATCTGTCTTGCAGGAGGCGGACGTAATCGTGCTTGCGATGAAGCCAAAAGATGCAGCAGCGGGACTTGAAGCGATCCAGTCTTCGATAAACGAACATTCAGTCGTCATCAGCCTGCTTGCCGGTGTCGGAATTGATTTTATAGAAAAAACCATTGGCAAACCTTGCTCCATCATTCGCGCGATGCCAAATACGTCCGCTGCCGTCGGCAAGTCCGCCACCGCCATCGCGTTAAATGAGCTTGTCACAGCTGAACAACATCAATCGGCCATCGATCTTTTTGCGGCGATCGGTCTGGCCATTACGGTGGATGAATCACAAATGGACGCGGTGACAGCTGTTTCTGGAAGCGGTCCGGCTTATATTTATTATGTAGCCGAGGTAATGCAGAAGGCTGGTGAAGAGCTGGGCCTCGATCATGAAACAGCTAAATCACTCATCATTCAAACGCTTCTCGGGGCTGCAGACATGCTATCTGTATCTGACGGACAGGCTGCCGCTCTTCGCAAAGCCATTACAAGCGAAGGCGGAACAACAGAAGCCGCCATCCGCACATTTGATGAAATGAATGTGAAAGAAGCCATTTCCGCCGGTGTAAAAGAAGCGGCCGTTCAGTCAAAACGGCTCGGCGCCGCTTATCAATGTTAACCGACCGGCACTTCAAGTAAATCGCGGGCAATGATGACCGGCTGAAAGACATTTTCTGCTTCTTTCAGCAGCTGCCGTTCATCCTCCCGCGTGTAGCGGGAACTGATATGCGTTAAACATAATGCTTTGGCTCCTGCACGCATCGCCGTTTCCGCTGCCTGCTTGGTCGTTGAATGAAAATAGTCACGGGCCATCTTTTCATTTTCTGCATTAAACGTTGCTTCATGAACAAGCAAATCAGCATTGGACGCAAGCTGAACAGCCATCTCACACTGTCTCGTATCACCGAGCACAGTGACAATTTTTCCTGGTTGTGGGTCATTTGTGTATCTGCCCGGGTCAATTATTCGCCCATCTGATAATACGACCGGCTGTCCTTCTTTAATTTTTTTATAAACGGGTCCGGGCGGAATATTATCTTCGCGGAGACGGTCAACCAATAGCTCACCCGGCTTTTCTTTTTCAGCAAACCGATAGCCGAGTGAATAAATGCCATGATCCAATTTGCCTGCGGTCACAAACATGCCGTCGTCTTCAAAAATGATGCCTTCTTCAATTTCTTCAATAAAAAGCGGATATTGAAGATGTGTTTGGCTGACTTCAAGCGATGTTTCAATAAATGTACGGATACCGGGCGGGCCATATACTGTAAGCGGTTCTGTACCGCCTTGAAAAGAACGGCTTCCGAGCAGGCCGGGCAGACCAAAAATATGATCGCCGTGTAAATGGGTAATAAATATTTTTTCAATACGGCGCGGTTTCAGCGTTGTGTGCAAAATCTGGTGCTGCGTGGCCTCACCGCAATCGATGAGCCATACGGCACCGCGTTCATTTAACATTTTAAGCGCGATGGATGTCACATTGCGCATTTTACCGGGTACACCAGCACCCGTTCCAAGAAATAAAATGTCCAATTGAATCGCTCCTTTCGTTCGTCTTATTTTGACATAATCTTTTCATAAACAAAAATACTTGTCACTTTCATTGTTTTGTGAAAAAATGCAATAGTATAAAAATGAATCTCAAAAGCGGGGTTAGAAACGTGAAACAATCTGAAACGCCATCTGCTCTGACGATCCTGTTCGGTGCAACAGGAGATCTGGCAAAACGTAAATTATATCCGTCCCTATATCGACTATACCGTAAAGGGCACTTATCTTCCGGATTCGCTGTCATCGGCACAGCACGCCGCGAATGGGACAACGACATTTTCCGTGAACACGTAAAAAAATCAGTGATGGAATCGACAGCGGTTCAAGAACAAATAGATGAGTTTATTTCACACTTTTATTATTTGCCTCATGATGTATCGGATTCCGATTCATACGTTGCGCTGCGGACATTGGCCAATGACCTTGACAATAAATATGCTCTTGGCGGTAATCGTCTTTTCTATCTTGCAATGGCACCGGAATTTTTCGGTACAATCGCCGACCATTTAAAAGAGGATGGCTTAACAGACACAGAAGGCTTTGGACGCCTCGTAATCGAAAAGCCGTTTGGACACGATTTGCCTTCCGCACAGGAACTGAATGAGCAAATTCGCCGTTCATTTGATGAAAAAGATATTTACCGTATCGACCATTATCTTGGAAAAGAAATGGTTCAAAATATTGAAGCCATCCGTTTCGCCAATGCATTATTTGAACCGCTCTGGAACAACCGTTATATTTCCAATATTCAAATTACATCCAGTGAAACGCTCGGTGTGGAAGAACGGGGCGGTTACTATGAAACGAGCGGTGCCTTAAAAGATATGGTCCAAAACCATATGCTTCAAATGGTCTCTCTTTTAGCAATGGAACCGCCGATCAGCCTTCAGGATGACGACATCCGCCGTGAAAAAGTGCGCGCCTTCCGCTCCATGCGTCCATTAACGCTTGAGACCGTCAATGACTATTTTGTCCGCGGACAATACGGCCCGGGTGAAGATGGAATGCTGGGTTACCGCGAGGAGCTGAATGTGAATCCTGAATCAAATACAGAAACTTATGTCGCTGGAAAAGTGATGTTTGATAATTTCCGATGGGCGGGCGTACCGTTTTATATTCGTACAGGTAAACGGATGCCATTAAAATCAACAAAAATCGTTGTTCAATTTAAAGATATTCCAATGAACCTCTATTACCGTCCGGATGATCAGGAAATGGAGCCGAATCTGCTTGTTATTCACATTCAGCCAGAAGAGGGCATTACCCTTCATTTAAATGCCAAACGCGCCGGACATCAGCTGCAGACGACTCCTGTAAAGCTGAGTTATGCCAATAGCGGTGTTGATGTTATGAACACACCTGAAGCCTACGAAAAACTGATTCATGACGCGATGCGCGGGGATTCTACCAACTTTACCCATTGGGATGAAGTGGCTCTATCATGGAGCTTTGTTGATGTTATTGCTGAAGCATGGCGAAACGAAAAAGCGGCATTCCCGAATTACCCGGCCGGCACAAAAGGACCGAAAGCTTCGGATGAATTGCTTGAGAAAGACGGCTTCTTCTGGTGGCCGATGAATATGCTTGACGTCAATATTTGTAATTAGGAATATATAGGGGATGTCTCAATGAGACATCCCCTTCTTCATTTCAATAGCCAGACTTTCTGATTTTGGACCGGTTTTCAATGAGTTCGGCCTTCCATCCGCACTTATAAGGAAAGACCGTTTTTTGTGCAAAAAGAAAAACTTCCCCTGCTGCTTTGTCCTAAACAAAAATTCTTCTTTCTTCACTCATTTTTTACTCTGCCACAATTTCAACAATCGCCGCTGCCATCTCAGCGAGCTTAACAAGCTCTTTAACAGGCATTTTTTCATTGACTGTATGAATGTCTTCATAGCCGACAGCAAGATTCACAGTCGGGATGCCAAAGCCTGCGATCACATTCGCATCGCTTCCGCCCCCGCTCGTTAACAGCTTGGACGGACGGCCGATTTTAGCGGCAGCTCTTTGTGCCACTTTCACAACATGGTCGTCTGCACCAAATTTAAAACCCGGATACATCACTTCCACATCGACTTCAGCCCGGCCGCCCATCGCATTCGCAACTTCTTCAAAGGCCGCTTTCATTTTATTCGTCTGCACATCCATTTTCGACGGATCAAGTGAACGGGCTTCCGCTAAAATTTGCACGTAATCGCAGACAATGTTCGTTGCCTGTCCGCCTTCGAAACGGCCGATGTTAGCCGTCGTTTCTTCATCAATACGGCCAAGCGGCATCTTCGCAATCGATTTAGCCGCCATCGTAATGGCGGACACGCCTTTTTCCGGCGCAACGCCTGCATGAGCGGTTTTCCCGTATATATGCGCTGTAAGTTTAGCCTGTGTCGGTGCGGCCACAATAATATTGCCGACATCACCGTCGCTGTCGAGTGCAAAACCAAACTTCGCTTTTATGAGCGACGGATCAAGTGCTTTCGCGCCGACAAGTCCTGATTCTTCACCGACGGTAATGATAAATTGAATCAGGCCGTGCGCGATATTCCGTTCTTTTAACACACGAATCATTTCAAACATGGCGGCAAGACCGGCTTTATCATCCGCGCCAAGAATCGTTGTTCCGTCCGTTTTCACATAGCCGGCTTCCACGACCGGCTTAACGTTATTACCCGGCACAACCGTATCCATATGAGATGTAAAATAAATCGGATCAACGCCATCTTTCACAGCAGCAAGCGTACAAATTAAATTGCCTGCGCCA
This sequence comes from Domibacillus antri, assembly GCF_001936625.1. Taxonomy (GTDB): domain Bacteria; phylum Bacillota; class Bacilli; order Bacillales; family Domibacillaceae; genus Domibacillus; species Domibacillus antri. The sequence goes on from NZ_MSDU01000008.1 coordinate 153,742, forward strand.
TGACCGGTTTTCAACGCGGCATCATCTTCATACACATCGACACCGAGCGCAGTAAATTTTTCTTTCAACGATTTGGCTATCGTTTGTTCGTGTTTCGTTTCCGAATCGATTTGAACGAGTTCCAGAAATTCATTTAATAAACGTTCTTCATTGACCACGCTGCACCTCCAAATTTTCTGCCTTCTATAGTATAAACTTTTCAGTATAAAAAATCAGCCGGAAGTGATTGATCCCCCGGCTGTTTTTGGTTATAGTGGAATGTTCCCGTGCTTTTTCTTCGGCCGTTCCTCTTTTTTCGTCCGCATCATTTCAAGGGCTTGAATAATTTTAATACGCGTTTCACGCGGATCAATAACATCATCGACCATGCCCCGTGCCGCTGCCACATACGGGTTGGCAAATTTCTCGCGGTACTCTTCAATTTTCGCGGCCCGTGTCGCTTCGGGATTTTCGCTCGCTGCGATTTCACGGGCAAAAATAATATTCGCCGCTCCCTGCGGACCCATCACCGCAATTTCCGCATTCGGCCATGAGAAAACGAGATCGGCGCCAATTGATTTGGAATTGAGCGCCACGTAGGCACCGCCATACGCTTTTCTTAAAATAACCGTAATTTTCGGTACGGTCGCTTCCGAATACGCGTATAAAATTTTCGCGCCGTGACGGATAATACCGCCAAGCTCCTGTTTGACACCCGGGAAAAAACCGGATACATCTTCAAAGGTAATAATCGGAATATTGAATGAATCGCAGAACCGGATAAACCTCGCAGCTTTGTCCGATGAATCAATGTCCAGCCCGCCGGCCATAAATTTCGGCTGATTACACACCAGACCGACCGTTTCTCCTTTTATACGGGCAAAACCGACAACGATGTTTTTGGCAAACTCTTTTTGCACTTCCATAAACGAGCCTTCATCGACAACATGGTCGAGCACTTTTCGCACATCATATGGACGGAGCCCGTCAAACGGGACAACATCCGTTATATCTCCCCGGTAATCGCTTTCATCTTCATGCTCGGAAAGAATTGGTGTTTTTTCTTCATTGTTTTGCGGCAAATAAGACAAAAGCGCTCTGACCATTTCTAACACTTCTTCTTCCGTACCCGCACGGAAATGCGCATTGCCGCTCACTGTATTATGTACTTTCGATCCGCCCAAATCTTCAGCGGAAATTTTTTCACCTGTAACGGTTTCAATCACTTTCGGTCCCGTAATAAACATCTGGCTTGTTTTGTCCACCATGAATACAAAGTCGGTAATCGCCGGCGAGTAAACTGCTCCGCCTGCACATGGACCTAAAATAACCGATATTTGCGGAATCACACCCGAATAGATCGCATTCCGGTAAAAAATATGCCCATAGCCATCAAGTGAGAGAACCCCTTCTTGGATACGCGCGCCGCCGGAGTCATTTAAACCGATGAATGGTGCGCCGTTTTTTGCAGCAAGATCCATCACATTTGCAATTTTTTGTGCATGCATTTCACCGAGAGCGCCGCCAAAAACAGTGAAGTCCTGTGAAAATAAATAAATGGGGCGTCCGTTTACTTTCCCATATCCGGTCACAACACCGTCACCCGGACCTTTGACGCCATCCAGACCGAAGTCCGTGTTGCGATGTTCAATAAACGGATTCAGTTCGACAAACGTTCCTTCATCAACAAGAAGTTCAATCCGTTCACGCGCGGTCAATTTTCCTTTTTCATGCTGCTTCTCGATTCTCTCATCACCGCCGCCAAGCTCGACTTCCCGCCGTCTGTCCTGCAGCTCGTGAATGCTGTCAAAAATGTCCGCCATTATAATTCCTCCTTTTTCTCACAAAGCTCCATTAACACGCCGCCTGTTGATTTCGGATGCATAAACGCGACCTGTGCACCGCCTGCACCCGGCTTTGCCGTTTCATTGATCATTTGAATCCCGCGTTCTTTCATTTCAGTAATTCGGTCCTCAATGTTTTGGACACTGTAAGCAATGTGATGAATCCCCTGGCCGCGCTTCTCGATAAATTTGGCAATGGGACTGTCCGGACCAGTCGGTTCCAGCAGTTCAATTTTGATGTTGCCGGCATCGATAAAAGCAACGGTTACCCCTTGCGATTTAACAGTTTCCGTTTTCATATGCTTCATGCCGAGCTGCTCTGTATATAACACCATAGACTCTTCAAGAGACGCAACCGCAATGCCGATATGGTCAACTTTTTTCAATTTCCTCACCCCTTTGAAGAAAACGATAAAAACAGTATACTAATTCGACAAATTTTGAAAAAATCCTCTTTTTCAATTTTCTGTTCAGTTGCGAACAGGCTCTATTGCCGGTACAATAGTACACAACAATAGAGCTTGCAAAGGAGACCTGTATGCGCAACAAAACGTTTCAAAAAATTATTGTTTATTTAATGCTTTTTGTCATGCTCGCATCGACCCTCTTGTTCGGCCTGACAATGTTTATGTGACAGAAGGGCGCGCTTTTTCAGCCGCTCTTTTTTTCATGCCGCGGAAACGGGATTTAATAAGCAAATATTGCTCCATTTCTCTGACAAACTGAAAAAGAGCAGCTCTCGCTTCAAATTCCTCCCTCGTCACGGGCAGCGGCATCTCTTTTAAGATGTGCTTCATTTCATCGAGCCGGTCTAAATGCAAATGCGCTGTGTTGCCCGGATGTATATGCGCTTTCAATTCTTCCATAAAATCAGCAATCATACCCGCTTGTTCCGGCCGATGTGAAATGGCTGCAACAATGGAAAGAATCCTTTCAATAATCTCAAATTGTTTTTCCCTCATGGAAAAATATTGATAAAACAAGCTGTCATGACGCGTAAAATGGTTTTGAACATCTTTAAAAGCAATCGTTTTGGCTCTTTTTAGCAGGTCTGACGTTTCCGTCAACTCTTTCCCGTCCCACGTATGATTGTTCGTCCGTAAATATAAGACAATTTCTTCGAAAATTTTACCAAACAAACGCTCTGTCTCTTCCTGCATCTGAACAAGGTTTCGCTCGACACTCGGCATGTATGAATTTAATAAAAGGGCGGTACCGATACCGATTAAAATTAAGCCCAGTTCATTTAAAAGAAGGCCGGCCGTCACGTTTTTTGCTACGTAAAAGTGCAAAATAATGACCGTACTTGAAATAATCCCTTCCTGTAACTTCAGCGCCACAACGGTCGGAATAAACAATAAGATAATCAATCCAATTACAATTGGATGATAGGCAATCAGCTCAAACAAAAGAATCGAGTAAAGGACCGCTACAAAAAAGGCTATTAAACGAATCCATGATGCCCTCAGTGACTGTTGTTTTGTATTTTGAATACATAGAATGGTAATGATTCCCGCTGACATCGCATTATGCAATCCGATCCATTCAGCAATCAGAATGGAAATGGCAATGCCTATTGCTGTTTTGGCGGTGCGGTAGCCGATTTTAAACATCATGTCCTCCATTATTAAGAAAGCCCTGCCACTTAAGGCAAGGCTCTTTTTCATCCTATTTATACCTCTTCACAATACTGATCGAAAAGCGTTTGTAAATGTTCCACGACTGACATCGGGTGATGCCCTTCAATTTCATGACGCTCGACCATCGCCTGTACCTGTCCATCTTTTATGAGGGCAAAAGACGGTGATGATGGCGGATAGCCCGTGAAGAAACTGCGCGCCTGTGCCGTCGCTTCTTTATCCTGCCCCGCAAATACGGTCACTAAACGATCCGGGCGCTTATCATAATGAATAGCATGCGCCGCTGCCGGACGGGCAATGCCGCCTGCGCATCCGCATACAGAGTTGACCATCACAAGCGTCGTTCCTTTTTCGTTCAATACTGCGTCCACCTCTTCAGGTGTCGTAAGTTCTGTATATCCAGCCGCTTTAATTTCATCGCGTGCCTGACGGACAACATCATTCATGAAAAAATTAAAATCCATTCCCACGTTTTTTCTCTCCTTTATTGAGTGCTGCTTCTATCATAAGGTAAAATTTTTTAGATTTCAATTAAATGAATTGCCGCCACAAACGAAGCTTCTATATTTCATATAAATAATTTTGGATTTCATCCGCTGAAAAATATTGCAGAAAGGGATGTTTAATTTTTTAAAACGCGGGTAGAATAATAAGGCAACTGGATCCATACCCCTATACTCCCTGTATTTGACCATCCGGATATATTCGGGTGGTCCTTTTTTGTACGCCATACCTTTTAGAATGTTTAGTCTTGTCCATAAACATGCTTAAACAATTGTTCTGCGGCCTGCGATGGTGTTATTGTCCCGTCCATTGCTCCCTGCTCAAGCCGACCAATTTGTTCTTTTACATATGGATGCCGGTAAAAATGATTTTGGAGCTGTTCCATAATAAGTGTATGCAGCCATTCTCTTGTCTGGCTGCGGCGGCGTTCTTGTAAGACCCCGCTTTTTTCAGCCGTTTCACGAAATTCCTCAATAACGGACCAGATCGATTCCATCCCTTCATTTTTTAGCGCAGAACATGTATAGGCTTTTGATTGCCAGCCTTTCGTAGCCGGCTGGAGAAAGTGTAAAATTTGATTGTATTCTCTCTTTGTTTTTTCTGCGAGCGGTTTGTTTGCCCCATCCGCTTTATTCACCACAATGGCATCAGCCAGTTCCATAATGCCCTTTTTCATTCCCTGCAGTTCGTCTCCTGCTCCTGTCAGGGTGAGAAGCATAAAGAAATCAACCATGCTGCGGACAATAAATTCACTTTGTCCGACGCCGACCGTTTCAATTAAGATCACATCAAAGCCGGCCGATTCACATAAAGCAAGTGTTTCTCTCGTTTTCCGATGGACGCCGCCCAGCGTGCCGCCCGATGGAGATGGACGGATGAACGCGTTTGGATGCTTCGCAAGCCGTTCCATTCTTGTTTTATCGCCTAAAATGGAGCCGCCGGAAATGGATGAACTCGGATCAATAGCCAGAACGGCAACACGGTAGCCTGCGTCGCAAAGCATCATACCGAATGATTCGATAAATGTACTTTTCCCCGCACCCGGTACGCCGGTAATGCCGATTCGGATTGCTTTTCCGGTGTGCGGCAGCAATTTCTGCAATAGGTCCTGCCCGTAATTGTAATGGCTGGCTGCATTGCTTTCAATAAATGTGATCGCTTTTGCCAGCTCCTTAACAGACCCGTTTACAACCCCATCGGCAATCGCGTTTAAATCAGGCGGCGCCGCCGTTTTTTTTCGGAACGTTTTCCGCGGCGGCGCTGTCATGCCGTCATGACTCGCCGCCGCCCCTTTTCTAACATGAAGGTGTTCTTCCGTCATTCCACCACTTCCTCGTAGCCGAGACGCTCATAAATTTTTTCCAAAATGACTTGTGCAGAAACCGGAATAACCGTACCCGGTCCAAAAATAGCCGCGGCGCCTTTTTCTTTTAAGAACTCATAGTCCTGCGCAGGAATAACTCCTCCTACAAACACAACAATGTCATCACGCCCGAGCTTCTGCAGTTCTTCCACCAGAGCCGGCAGCAGTGTTTTATGACCGGCCGCGAGTGAACTGAATCCGACCGCATGAACATCGTTTTCCACCGCCTGTTTTGCTGTTTCTTCCGGCGTCTGGAATAATGGACCGATATCGACGTCAAACCCGAGGTCCGCATACGCTGTTGCAATCACTTTCGCCCCGCGGTCATGCCCGTCCTGTCCCATTTTTGCGACTAAAATACGTGGACGGCGGCCTTCCTGTTCTTCAAATTCGGCTGTCATTTGCTGCACAAGTGTCATTTGTTCTGAATCCGAGAAGTTGGAACTGTATATACCGCTCACTGATCGGATCACCGCCTTATGTCTGCCGCTTACTGCTTCGACAGCGTCAGAAATTTCACCGAGTGTGGCCCGCAGTCTCGCAGCATTCACGGCCAGCTCAAGCAGGTTTCCTTCCCCGGACTGTACGGAAACGGTAATCGCTTCGAGCGCTTCTTTTACTTTCTCTTCATCGCGGTTTGCCCGCGCTTTTTCAATCCGTTCAATTTGCTTTAACCGCACTGCTGTATTGTCGATATCCAGAATATCAATCGGATCTTCTTTTTCGAGCCGATATTTATTCATCCCAATGATGATTTCTTCACCTGAATCAATTTTTGCCTGACGCCGTGCTGCGGCTTCTTCAATTTTCATTTTCGGCAGACCCGTTTCAATCGCTTTTGTCATCCCGCCGAGCGATTCAATTTCTTCGATATGCGTCCACGCCCGTTCCATCAATTCATTTGTCAGCGCCTCCACGTAATACGACCCGCCCCACGGATCGATCACGTTTGTAATTCCCGTTTCTTCCTGTAAAAACAGCTGCGTGTTCCGGGCAATGCGCGCGGAGAAATCGGTTGGCAGTGCAATGGCTTCATCCAGCGCATTTGTATGCAGCGACTGCGTATGCCCCATTGCCGCTGCATGTGCTTCAATTAACGTCCGTGTCACATTGTTAAACGGGTCCTGCTCGGTCAAGCTCCATCCGGATGTCTGCGAGTGCGTGCGGAGCGCCATTGATTTTTCATTGGACGGATTAAACGGCTTCATCAATTGTGCCCAAATGCGGCGGGCCGCTCTCATTTTCGCCACTTCCATAAAATAATTCATGCCGACCGCCCAGAAAAAAGACAGACGCGGCGCAAACGAATCAATGTCAATGCCGGCAGCAAGCCCGGTACGGACGTATTCAAGCCCATCTGCAAGTGTATAAGCGAGCTCAATATCCGCCGGTGCACCCGCTTCCTGCATATGATAGCCGGAAATGGAAATGGAGTTAAACTTCGGCATATGCTTCGAAGTGTAGTCAAAAATATCCGCAATGATGCGCATTGAGGTTTCAGGCGGATAAATATATGTATTCCGCACCATGTATTCCTTTAAAATATCGTTTTGAATGGTTCCGGACAATTTTTCCTTCGTGACGCCTTGCTCTTCAGCCGTGACAATATAAAACGCCATAATCGGCAAAACGGCTCCGTTCATCGTCATGGAAACAGACATTTGATCAAGCGGAATACCATTGAATAGGATGTTCGTATCCTCAACAGAATCAATTGCCACACCTGCTTTTCCAACATCGCCGACCACGCGTGGGTGATCGGAGTCGTAGCCCCGGTGTGTCGGGAGATCAAATGCGACTGAAAGCCCTTTTTGTCCCATTGCCAGGTTTCGCCGATAAAACGCGTTGCTCTCTTCGGCTGTTGAAAAACCGGCATATTGACGAACCGTCCACGGACGATTCACATACATGGTCGGATATGGACCGCGCGTGAAAGGAGCAATACCCGGAAAATCATTTATATGTTCAAGTGACTTTGTGTCTTCATTTGTATAAAGCGCCTTTAGACGGATGGTTTCATTTGTTTCAAAGGAAAGCTCTTCAAACGTCTTTTTCACGTCCTGTTCCAGCGCTTTTTTCCACTCATTCAGAGGCTTTTTGACCCCTTCCTTAAATGGGTTATAGTCTTTTAAATTCATCGAACCGTCCCTCCTTCAAATAATGAAAGCAGTTCCGTCAATTTTTCGACGATATTGTCTCCTGCGGCGATTGCACCGTTTAATCCGTCAGCCTGCCATTTTCCTGCGGCATCGATAACCGCTCCACTTGCGTTCTTTTTCAATTCGTTCACAAGCACTTGGCCGAATTCTTCATACACCGCATCAGACCCGCAAATGCAGTAATAAGGCAGACCGCTCTCTTTTACAAACCGTACAGCTTCTTCAACCGTGCGGATATTTTCAGACTTTACAGCGTGAATGCCTCCAACTGCCAGTACGCCCGTCACATAATCCACACGCGGTTTATTTGATTTCAGTTCTCCAAGACAAATGATGCCGGCTTCTACAGACTGTCTGGTTTGATTGAGCCGCATTGCTTTTTGACGAAGCTGCTCAAACGGCTCTGCCAGACGTTTCAGCTTGAGCGCCGGAATTTTTTCTCCTTCTACTGATGATTCCTTTTCATTTTCATTCGCGGCTTGTTCGTTTTCAGCCAAATTGGCATATATATTTGTACCAATTAACGGCTGCTTACGTGTGGCCGCTTCCTGTTCACGTCTCGTCTGTACGGCAGCGATTTCTGTTTGCAGCGTTCCTAAACGTAATGCCTGCTCAATACCGCCGGCTTCTTCCAAACGGGCAAATTGACCCCAGGCACGCCGGCCAATCTCTTCTGTTAATGATTCAATGTAATACGAGCCGCCTGCCGGGTCCATCACTTTATCAAGATGCGCTTCATGCTGTAACAGCAGTGGAATATTTCGCGCGATCCGTTCTGATAAACCAGTTGTTTTGCCGGTTATATGATCAAACGGTGTGACAGATAGGTAATCAATATTGCCGAGAACCGCAGCGAACGCGGCGCTCCCGGTACGTAAAATATTGACATGCGGATCAAGCGCTGATAACGTTAACCGGCTTGTTTCCACGCTGATTTTCGGCTTCGCGGATTCGTCCAGTTCATAGGCATCGATCAATGCAGACCAAAGCGTACGAAACGCCCGAAATTTTGCCACTTCCGTAAAAAAACGCGGGCCTGCTGCGAAATGGATCACCATTTTTGATGCCGTGACATTACTATTGATCCCGTCCTTTTTAGCTGTATTCATATAAAATACCGCTTCGGATAACGCAGCCGCGAGTTCCTGTATCGCATTGGCACCCGCCATATGATAAGGAACGGTATTTATGGTAATCGATTGTTGATTATGTATGTTTTTGAGGATGGATTCAGATGGAAAAACACCCTTTGCAGCCCCTTCCGATATTGGATCCTCTTCCAATACTGTTCCATGTTCAGGGAATGATCCCGCTCGATGAAACCCTCTCGTAAATGGCTTTTCCCCCGGAAGCGAGGGATGTATCCCTTTCACGTCTTCTTTCGTATAAAGCGGTTTTAATTCAATCTCTTCCATTGTTGTGGTAAAAAGCTTGGACAGCGCTTTCCCTTTTAATGACGACTGGGCAGCCTGTTCCCAGTCGGAAAACGCGGCAATCGGAAATGTCTGCTCTCTCATGTTCCCCACCCCTTTTATTGAAATCGTTTTCAATTTAAAGCGCACACAAAAAGAAACATATTCGCTTCTCTTTCATTGTATTATAAAAAAGCCTAAACAGGCAATGACCATCAGTCAAAACGTGAAAATTTACGGGCGCCGTGCTATTCTATTGGTAACTCTTTTTAAAAGAGCATCTTTTCATTCAGGAGCGAATATATGAAAAAATTATTTAGCCTTTTAGGTATTGCTATCTTCAGCTTAGGGACTGTCGTCTCAGCGGACAGTACACCCGGCGACATCATGGTGACACTTGGCGAAAATTTGACACCTGCACAGAAAGAACAGCTGCTGACGGAGATGGACGTTCCGGCTGATGTACAAACAATCACGGTGTCAAACGCGGAGGAACACCAATATTTAGGCGACTACATTCCAAAAGCGCAGATCGGCACAAAAGCGATTTCTTCAAGCAAAATTACAACCGCTGAATCCGGCGCCGGCTTAAATGTCGAAACGAAAAATATTACATGGGTATCAAAAGAGATGTATACGAACGCGCTCACAACAGCAAGTGTAAAAGATGCCGATATTTATATTACGGCACCATTTAAAGTATCCGGGACAGCCGCATTAACCGGCATTATTAAAGCCTATGAATCCACAACCGGTGAAGTCATTCCCGAAGAACAAAAACAGGTAGCGAATGAAGAAATGGTCACAACAGCGAAACTGGGCGATGAAATCGGTCAGGAAGAAGCAATAAATTTAATTGAGCGCATTAAAGAAGAAGTGGCTGCACAAAATCCGCAGACGGTGCAGGAAATTCAAGTGATCATCAACAACATTTCGAATGAACTGAACATTAAATTAAGCGACGCGCAAATCGATCAGCTAGCCGCATTGTTTGATAAAATGCAAAACCTGGACATTAACTGGGATCAGGTAAACTCGCAGATTGATAAGGCAAAGGAACAATGGGACAGCTTTAAAAGCTCAGAAGAAGGCCAAGGGATTTTACAGTCTATTATTGACTTCCTTCAGTCCATTGTCGATGGTATTGCCGGACTGTTTAAATAATGAAAAGAGACTTTCTCATTTGGAGAAAGTCTCTTTTCATTAATAAACCGGCATGGATTCTTCCGAAGCATTTTCCAGCAATTCTTTGACGCGCTTCATAAACCGGCCGCAGATGAGTCCGTCGAGCACTCGATGATCGAGTGACAGGCATAAGTTGACCATATCCCGGACAGCAATCATTCCGTCAATGATAACTGGCCGTTTTATAATGGATTCGACCTGCAAAATCGCTGCCTGAGGGTAATTAATGATGCCCATGGACTGAACGGAACCGAATGAACCGGTATTGTTAAGTGTAAATGTTCCGCCTGTCACATCCTCTGACCGGAGTGTACCGGAGCGCGCTTTTTTTGCCAGATCATGTATATCCCGCGCAATGCCTTTAAGCGATTTTTCATCGGCTTGTTTTACAACGGGCACAAACAATTTATCATCCGCTGCAACCGCAATGGAAATATTGATTTCTTTTTTGCGGACGATATGATCTCCTGCCCACATCGCATTCATTTCGGGAAACTCTTTTAACGCACGGGCAACTGCTTTTACGAAAAAAGCAAAATACGTAATGTTAAAGCCTTCATTTTGCTTAAATGATTGCTTCATTGAATCGCGGTACTGAACAAGCTTTGTCACATCGGCCTCAATCATCATCCAGGCATGGGGCACTTCCTGCTTTGTACGTACCATATTGGCCGCCACAGTCTGTTTAATCCCATCAAGAGGGACAATTATATCGCCATGTGCAACAGGCTCCTTTTGTACAGCTGAAGAAGTCTCTTTTCCTGCTTCGATCAGTGCCTGCACATCTTTTCGGGTAATGCGCCCTCCTTTACCGGATCCTTTTACTTTCGATAGATCAATGTTATGCTGCTGTGAAAGCTTTAGTACGGCCGGCGAATACCGGGCGCGATTATCTGAAGACGTTGATAATGGCATCGGTACCCCCTTTTCCTCGTTTTCAACAATTGCTTCTTCTGTTTCAATCGTACAGATCACATCGCCGACTGACAATGTTTCATCTTCTTTTGCAATGATTTCTTGAATGACGCCTGTAAAAGAAGAAGGAATTTCCGCGTTCACTTTATCTGTCAATACTTCTGCGATCGGATCATATTTATTGACGTGATCTCCTTCAGAGACAAGCCATTTTGTAACCGTTCCTTCTGTGACACTTTCTCCAAGCTTGGGCATTGTCATGCGCTGCTTCACCATAAAAAAACTCCTTTCAGACAGACCTTTAAAATTCCGCCAGCTCCCGCATCGCTTTCTCGACTTTTTCCGGATTCATCATAAAGTATTTTTCCATCGTCGGAGCATATGGCATGGCCGGTACATCTGGTCCAGCCAGCCGCTGAATCGGTGCATCAAGATCAAATAAGCAATGTTCGGCAATGATGGCTGCTGCTTCACTTATAATGCTGCCTTCTTTATTATCTTCTGTAATGAGCAGCACTTTGCCCGTTTTCGCCGCTGACTCAATCATCGTTTCCTTGTCGAGGGGATACACGGTTCTCAAATCAACCACTTCTGTTTCAATCCCCTCTTTTGCGAGCTTTTCCGCAGCCTGCATGGCAAAGTGGACACAAAGTCCGTATGTAATGACCGTTATGTCCCCGCCTTTTCGTTTCACATCCGCTTTTCCGATTGGCAATACATAGTCTTCTTCCGGGACTTCCCCTTTTATCAACCGGTACGCTTTTTTATGTTCAAAAAACAGGACTGGGTCTTCATCACGAATCGCCGCTTTCAAAAGTCCTTTCACATCGTATGGAGTGGATGGCATCACAATTTTCAAACCGGGCTGATTGGCAAAAATCGCCTCAACCGACTGCGAATGATACAGCGCGCCGTGAATACCGCCGCCGTATGGTGCACGGATCACAACAGGGCAGTTCCAGTCGTTGTTTGACCGGTAACGAATTCGGGCTGCTTCGGAAATAATTTGATTGACAGCCGGCATAATAAAATCAGCGAACTGCATTTCGGCAACCGGCCGCTTTCCAACCATCGCGGCGCCAATCGCGACACCGGCAATGGCGGACTCTGCCAGAGGTGTATCGAGCACACGTGATTCGCCAAACTGTTCATACAATCCCGCTGTCGCTTTAAACACGCCGCCTTTTTTTCCAACGTCTTCCCCAAGAATAAACACATTTGAATCCCGTTCCATTTCTTCCCGAAGTGCCATGTTGACGGCATCAATATAAGAAATAACAGGCATTAAAGAGTCCCCTCCTGTTCTGCTTCTGCATAAACGAAATTAAGCGCCTGCTCGGGCCGTGGATAGGGGGCCTGTTCGGCATAGTCGGTCGCTTCGTTAATGATCTGTTGAATTTTTTGTTCCATCTGCTGTTCCTGTTCATCATTTAATATCCCTGTTTCTTTTACATATGTACGGAACAAGGCAACAGGATCGCTTAATTTTGCTTTCTCCACTTCATCTGCCGCACGGTATGAGCGGTCATCATCATCGGATGTGTGGGGTGTTAAACGGTACATCTTGGCTTCAATAAGCGTTGGTCCCTCTCCTCGCCGCGCACGGTCCGCTGCTTCTTTCACATATCGGTACACTTCAAGCGGATCGTTTCCGTCGATGGTATATCCCGGCATGCCGTAGCCGATGGCCCGGTCTGACACATTTACGGAAGCAAGCTGCTTGTCAACCGGAACCGAAATGGCGTATTGATTATTTTCACATAAAAAAATCACCGGCAGTTTATGAACGCCTGCAAAGTTAGCGCCTTCGTGAAAATCACCCTGATTGGATGACCCTTCTCCAAAGGTTACGAATGAAACATGCTCTTTCTTATCCATTTTCGAAGCCAGCGCGATGCCGACTGCATGCGGCACCTGTGTTGTGACAGGAGATGATCCGGTGACGATCCGGTTCTTTTTTTGCCCGAAATGACCCGGCATTTGCCGTCCGCCTGAATTCGGATCTTCCGCTTTGGCAAACGCCGCGAGCATTAGCTCTTTTACCGTCATGCCAAAAGAAAGAACAATCGCTGCATCCCGGTAATACGGCAATATGTAGTCTTGATCACGATCAAGCGCAAAAGCAGCGCCGACTTGTGCCGCTTCCTGGCCCTGACCGGAAACAACGAACGGTATTTTCCCCGAGCGGTTTAAAAGCCACATCCGCTCATCCAGACGGCGGGCAAGAAGCATTGTTTCATACATGGCCCGCACAGTTTCGTCTTCTAATCCTAATGCTTTATGTCTCTTTTCCATTTATTTTCTCCTTTCATAGATGAATTGCTTTTCCCTCAATTAAAAGAGCTGCTTCGCCCATCGCTTCAGACAAAGACGGATGAGGATGAATCATCTTTCCGATTTCCCAAACGGATGCATCAACCATTTGAGCCAGCGCCGCTTCTGAAATAAGCTCTGTCGCATTTGGACCGATGATATGAACTCCGAGAACATCGTCTGTTTTTTGATCGGCAACGATCTTGACAAATCCGGCTTGTTCGCCAAATACGAGCGCTTTTCCGACTGCCTGAAACGGAAATTTCCCTGTTTTTACTTCGAAGCCTCTCTCTTTCGCTTCTTTTTCAGTCAATCCGACGCTGGCTGCTTCCGGGTTTGAATAAATACACTTTGCCACTGCTGTATAATCAATGGTCAGCGTTTCTTCTCCCGCAATATGCTCAACAGCCATCATCGCTTCATGCGATGCAACATGTGCAAGCTGTAACCCGCCGATGACATCACCAACTGCGTAAATGTGGGATTCATTTGTTTGCAGCACGTTATTCACTTGAATACATCCATTTTCCACGATAATCTCGGTATTTTCCAGTCCAATGTTTTCAATATTGGCAGAACGCCCAACGGAAATGAGCATTTTTTCCGCTTCTATAATTTGCGTTCCCCTTTTCGTTTCCACTTCAACGCGTATAAGATCCGGCTGTTTTTCCACTGTGTTTGGCTGTACTTCAGCTCCAGTGATGATGTCAATTCCACGCTTTGTCAAAAGACGGGCCATTTCCGCGGAAATATCCTCATCTTCAGTCGGAATCAGCCTGTCTGCATATTCAATGATCGTAACGTGAGAGCCAAAATCCGCCAGCATCGATGCCCATTCAATACCGATGACACCGCCGCCGACAATGATCACGGATGCTGGCACTCTTTCAAGCAGAAGCGCTTCATTGGAAGAGATGATCCATTTGCCGTCCACTTCTAAACCCGGTATCGATTTTGGACGCGATCCGGTCGATATGATGACATGTTTCGGTACAAGCATTCGATTTTCCGATCCATCGGCTGCCTCAACAGAAATTGTGCCGGATTGAGGGGAAAAAATGGAAGGTCCCATTATGCGGCCTGTGCCGTAATAAACGTCAATTTTTCCTTTTTTCATTAAAGATTGTATACCGTTATACAGTGTATTAACAATTTGTTCTTTTCTTTCCTGTACCTGTTTAAATTGGAGCGCCGTATTTTCTGTCATTACGCCAAATTTATCCGCTTCTTTAACTGTTCTGAACACTTCAGCGCTTCTTAACAGCGCTTTTGTCGGTATGCATCCTTTATGAAGGCATGTTCCTCCTAGTTTTTCTTTTTCGACAACAGCTGTTTTCAGCCCAAGCTGTGCGGCGCGAATGGCGGCCACATAGCCCCCTGTGCCTCCGCCTAAAATGACAAGATCATATTCTACTGTCATATCTTATCGCTCCCTTTTATATATTCCCCCACCATTGTATACGGTTTTCAAAACTATGTCATGTAATAAATGATATTTTTTGTGTTTTATCATGATTGGAGGGCCATTCTTGACAAATATTGCGGGTACGTTATGATTTGTGAAAGAAGATTTTACGAAAGAAGGTTTCGATCAATGATCCGGATCATTGCATTGCTTATTCTCGTCATTCCCGGTTTTCTTGCCGGTGTGGGGATTAAATTAATGCGCGACATGTTGTTTGGCATTTTGCAGCCTCCGTTTCCCGTATTATGGCTTCAATTTTTAATAGGACTGCTTCTTTTTCTGGGCGGCCTCGGTTTTGTGGCCGGTTTTATCTTCAGGCGTGACCGGAAGCACAATAAAGTACAGCCGAAGTTTCAAGAAAAAAAATAATGAAAAGCGGCCTCAATCAAGGATGGTTGAGACCGCTCTTTTTATGAAGCCATATATTCAATCCGTAATTTATCAGCCACCATTGCAATAAATTCTGAATTGGTCGGCTTTGCTTTTGTCACAGATACTGTATAGCCAAACATTGCTGCAATCGAATCCATATTCCCCCGGCTCCAGGCAACTTCAATCGCATGGCGTATTGCCCGCTCCACCCGGCTCGGTGTTGTGTTGTATTTACGGGCAATTTCCGGATAAAGGACCTTTGTAATCGAACCAAGCAATTCAATGTCGTTGAAGACCATTGTAATGGCTTCACGCAAGTATAAATAACCTTTTATGTGTGCCGGCACGCCAATTTCATGAATAACGGCTGTTATGCTGGCATCAATATTCCGCTTCGGTTTTTTTGGTTCCTCACGCCGGTCCACACGGTGAACCGGCGTTTCAATCCCGCTGACCTGCCTGATTTGTCCGACAAGGCTGTCCATGTCAAATGGTTTCAACATAAAATAAGAAGCGCCGAGTTCAACCGCTTTTTTTGTTACGTCTTCCTGTCCGAACGCTGTCAGCATAATGACTTGCGGCTGTTTTTGCTGACCATTGGCACGCAAACGTTCCAGAACAGCAAGTCCGTCCATATGCGGCATGATAATATCAAGAATCAACACATCCGGTTCCGCTTCCGGAAGCATCGTTAAACATTCTTGTCCATTGTATGCTGTCCCCGCCACCGTCATGTCGTCCTGACTTAAAATGACTTCTTCAAGCAGCTGAACAAGCTGCCGATTGTCATCCGCAACTGCAACTTTAATTTCGCCCACGTTGTTTCCTCCTCATTCGTCTAGCCTTAAGGTTATTCTAAAGGTTTTTTCGACAAAGCGAAATGAAATCCTTTAAAAAAGTGAAAATATTTATTTTATGCGTTTTTCTGACAGTTATCGACCTTTTCCTCGCTTTTTTTCGTCAAAAAAAGAGGGCATTTGCCCTCTAAATAATTCCTGCATCTTTTAACATCCAATCAATATGAACACCGTAACCGGATAATGGATCATTGACAAACACATGTGTCACCGCTCCGATAATTCGTCCATTTTGAATGATCGGGCTGCCGCTCATCCCTTGTACGATACCACCTGTCTTGCCGATCAGACGGGCATCCGTCATTTTAATGATCATGCTTTTTATGCCGGGTTTCGATTGCTGAATCGTGCGGGTAATCGATACTTTATATTTTTCCACTTTTTCATTTTCCGTCACAGTCAAAATTTCAGCAGGCCCTTCCACAACTTCATCCGGATGTGCCGCCGGATATAGCCGGCCTCCATCCAAATCTGCATAAAGGCGGCCGAATATACCAAATGGTGTATTGGCCGTCACCGTTCCCCACTGATCATCCGGTGGAATGACCGCCGTTTTTTCACCTGGAACACCTTCCGCTGCTTTTTGAATGCCTGTAATCCGGGCGGGATGAATGGTCCCTCTGACAGGCGCAAAAGGCTTTCCTGACTGTACATCGCTGATCACATGACCCAGCGCACCGTATTTTTTTGATTTCGGTTCATAAAACGTCAGCGTGCCGATACCAGCTGAACGATTTTTAATGTAAACACCAAGTTTATACATATTTGTTTGCGTATCTTGTACGGGCGTGACCGACAGTTGCATGGTTTCTCCCCCCCGGCGAACGGTTAACTGCAAGGGCTTGTTTTGTTCACCTGCCGACTGAACAAAGGGTCTGATTGACTGGGGTTCCATTACTTTCTTTTTATTGACGCTGACAATGATATCGCCTGGCAGCAATCCCGCTGTTTCCCCTGGTGACTGTTTTTCACTATCTGTGCTGATAAAATGAAATCCGACGACGTACAACCCTTTCGTCTGCAGCTGCAACCCCACTGACTGGCCGCCGGGGACAACAAAGATGCGCTCACGTTCTTCCTTCTCTGCCGGAAATCCGGCGGACTGCAATAGTTCATGCTCCGTCGTCTGCGCTTGTATGAGATTCCCGTTACCCGTCCATACTGACAACAAAAGTAAAAAAAAGAAAAGAAATCGATACGAAACGTGCCTGACCGTCATACCACTCCCTCCTTCTCTTCCTGCACTCTTACTTTGTCCGTTAGAAGGAGTGATTATGACGGTAATATGGGGCGGAGATGGATGTCATTTCAAACCGCTGAATGTTTTATTTTCGCGGATAATGCTAATAATTCTTTTGCATGTTTTTTTGTTAAATCCGTCATTTCCACACCGGAAATCATCCGGCCGATTTCAGCTGCTTTTTCCTCATCATTAAGCGGGGTGACAATGGTGTTCGTCCGCTTGCTATCATGACTTTTTTGGATATATAAATGCGTATCCGCCATCGCGGCGACTTGAGGTAAATGGGAAATGCAAAGCACTTGTGAATGAACGGCAATTTTGTATATTTTTTCGCCGATTGCCTGCGCAACACGGCCGCTGACACCGGTGTCCACTTCATCAAAAATGATCGATGTAACCCCTTGGTGCTTGGAAAAAATCGTTTTCATTGCCAGCATAACACGTGACATTTCTCCACCGGACGCAATTTTCACAAGGGGCTTGAGCGGTTCGCCGGGATTGGTTGTCATATAAAATTCAACCTGGTCCATCCCTTCTTTTTTAAACTGTCCACTTTCTGAATGAAAATGTACATGAAAAACGGTTTTTTCCATATAGAGTTCTTTCAATTCACGATGAATCGCTTCTTCCAGCTGTTTTGCGGAGGCACGACGCAGCTTGGACAATTTCTTACCTTCCAAAGTTAACGCAGCTTCCACCTCGGCCAATTCTTTTTGAAGCCGGCTTATATGTGTTTCACGGTGGGTGAGCTGATCCATTTCTTGCGCAATTTTTTCCTCGTATTGTAAAATATCGTCAATGGTTGCGCCGTATTTTCGTTTTAACTGATTAATTTCATTCAGCCTGCTTTCAATTTCATTCAGTCTGGCCGGGTTAAACTCGAGCGTATCTAAAGCTGAACTGAGGTCGCGAACTGTATCTTCAAGCACATAAAAACTATTTGCCGCCGCGTCATGAAGCGGTTTAAATTCTTTATTAATGCCGGCAGCTGCTTCCAGTCCATTTACACTTAGACCAAGCCAATCCAACGCTTTCCCTTCCCCTGAAAGTGTGCTGTACGCTTCTGACAGCGCCGCAAAAAGCTTTTCAAAGTTGGCCAGCTGCTGTCTTTCCGATTCCAGCTTTTCTTCTTCACCACGTTTTAATTCCGCTTTTTCAATTTCATTAAATTGAAATTGAATTAAATCAAGCCGATGGGCAAGATTTTGTTCATTTTCACTCAGCCGTCTTATTTCCGTATGTAATTGATCATAACGGTTGTATATTTCTTTATATTGTTCTTTTGCCTGCTTAATCGGCAGCCCGCCAAAATCGTCCAATAAGCGAAGATGACTTCCGGCATTCATTAGCTCTTGATGTTCATGCTGACCGTGAATGTCCAGTAGGCGGGCACCGATTTCACGCAAAATCGCAAGTGTAACCATTTTTCCGTTCACGCGGCAGACACTTTTGCCTGCGGCGGAAATTTCACGGCGTAAAATCACGGCTCCTTCTTCCGCCTCAATGCCGAATTCCCGGCATACGTCAAAACAAGGATGGTGATCATGAAGCGTAAACATTCCCTCAATCTCCGCTTTTTTCTCTCCATGCCGGACAAATTCGCCTGAACCGCGGCCGCCGGTTAACAGCTGCAATGCATCAATAATAATCGATTTTCCCGCACCGGTTTCACCTGTTAAGACCGTCAGCCCTTTTTCAAAAGATAATTCAAGGGCATCAATAATCGCAAAATGGCGTATGGATAATTCCTGAAGCACGAACAATCACATCCTTATTAAAGCATTTCTAAAAAGCGGGCGGATACAATCTCGGTATGTTCCGGCGCCCGGCAAATAAGCAGACATGTATCATCGCCGCAAATCGTGCCCATAATTTCTTCCCAATCCAGGTTATCAATTAATGCCCCGACTGCCTGCGCATTGCCCGGCAATGTTTTCATCACCACAAAATGTCCCGCCGAATCAATGCTGACAAAGCAGTCAACGAGCGACCGCTTTAATTTTTGCAGCGGATTAAAACGCTGATCGGCAGGCAGGCTGTACTTATAGCGGCCGTCCATTAACGGGACTTTCACAAGATGCAGTTCTTTAATGTCGCGTGAAATGGTCGCCTGTGTCACGTTATAGCCGGCTTCTCTCAGCAGATCCACCAGTTCATCCTGCGTTTCAATTTCGTTATTGGCAATCATTTCTCTAATTTTAATATGTCTCTGGCCTTTATTCATCACGTTCACCTCATAATGTATAATTATACTTGTCTAT
Organism: Domibacillus antri; assembly: GCF_001936625.1. Lineage (GTDB taxonomy): Bacteria > Bacillota > Bacilli > Bacillales > Domibacillaceae > Domibacillus > Domibacillus antri. The sequence goes on from NZ_MSDU01000008.1 coordinate 173,254, forward strand.
ACATTATCATATTGTATTTGTCTTGAAAAGTATTCAAAAAACGGCCGGCTTCTATTCATCGAAAGAGCCGGCCACTTAAAATGGAATGAAAAGCGATTTAGTTTTTTTCTTTAAATTCATCGTGCGCAGCCTCGACGGCCTGTTCCGGTGTAATCGGCAGCGTCACTTTCCCGCCGTTGTCACCCGGCCAGCGAATATGCAATAAAAATTCAATATTGCCGTCGCCTCCTGTAATCGGTGAATGGGATAGATTGATGACATCATAGCCCAGTTCTGAAGAGAGGTGAACCATTTTTTCAATGACTGATTTATGAACACCTTTATCACGGACAATGCCCTTTTTGCCGACCTGTTCGCGGCCGGCTTCAAATTGCGGTTTCACAAGTGCCACCACATCGCCGCCCGGGACAAGCAATGTTTTTAACACCGGCAAAATTAAGGACAGTGATATAAACGAGACATCAATCACCGCAAACTGCGGCATTCCTTTCGTTAAATCAGCCGGCGTTACATAACGGAAGTTCGTCCGCTCCATCACAACGACACGATCATCCTGACGGAGTTTCCATGCAAGCTGGTTGTATCCGACATCAAGCGCATAGGATAAAGCCGCTCCATTTTGCAGGGCACAATCCGTAAATCCGCCTGTTGACGCACCGATATCAAGTAAAATTTTATCCTGTACGGTGACGTCAAACACCTGCAAGGCTTTTTCAAGCTTTAACCCGCCGCGGCTGACGTAAGGCATCGTTTTTCCTTTAATTTCGAGGGGAGCATCCACCGGGATCTTTTCACCCGGCTTGTCAATCCGTTCCTCGTTGGAATACACGATGCCTGCCATGACGGCCCGCTTCGCTTTTTCCCTTGTTTCCATTAAACCTTTTTCGACAAGAAGTACATCAATTCGTTCTTTTTTCGCCATCGTTACACTCTTTTCTTCTGTTTTTCAGGAACGAGCAAGGTGATTTTACGAATGGCTTCTTCCGCTGTCAAATGAATCTCCTCCAGCAGCTTATCGACGCTTCCATGTTCAATAAACTGATCTGGAATCCCCATCCGCTCAATAACCGCCCCATGATGACCGGATTCATGGGCATATTCAAGCACGGCACTGCCAAACCCTCCTTCAAGTACCGCTTCTTCTATCGTCAAAACCGGTATGTTCCTGTCGAGCAGCTCGTCCAACATTTCTTCGTCAAGCGGCTTAATGAACCGCGCATTGACCACTTTCACCTCAATGCCGCGTTTTGCGAGTGCGGACGCCGCTTCAAGCGCCATGGGAATCGTTGTGCCAAACGTTAAAATGGCCGCATCCGTTCCTTCTCTCAGCACTTCCCATGAGCCAATCGGGATCGTTGTCATCTCAGCATCCATCTCAACACCCAGCCCGTTTCCACGAGGGAATCGCATGGCAATCGGACCATCGTTGTAGTGAATCGCTGTATTCACCATATGGCGTCCTTCATTTTCATCTTTCGGCATCATTAACACCATATTCGGCAAATGACGCAGGAAGGCAATATCAAATACACCTTGATGTGTTTCCCCATCCGCGCCGACAAGTCCGGAGCGGTCAATGCCAATGAATACATTCAAATTAGGACGGCAAATATCATGAACGACCTGGTCATATGCCCGCTGCAGGAATGTGGAGTAAATGGCAAGAAACGGTTTCATGCCCTGAGTGGCTAAGCCGGCTGCCACAGTCGCTGCATGCTGCTCTGCGATTCCGACATCAAACATGCGATCCGGAAATTCTTCCGCAAAACCGAGAAGCTTCGATCCAACAGGCATGGCCGGTGTAATGGCCACGATCCGATCATCCGTGCGGGCAATTTCCCGCACCGTTTCACTGACAAGAGCACTCCAGGCCGGCGGTTCATTTTTCGATTTAATGATATCTCCCGTTTCCATTTTATATGGACCGATTCCATGCCACGAACCAACTGTATCGGATTCGGCCGGTTTGTAGCCTTTTCCTTTTTTCGTGATAACATGAACAAGCACGGGCCCTTCTGTACGTTTCGCCTGCTCCAGGCTCTTAATTAAATCATCAAAGCTGTGCCCGTCAATAGGGCCGAGGTAAGTAAAACCAAACTCTTCAAAGAACATCCCCGGAACAAACATGTACTTCAAGCTGTCTTTCATCCGCTCTGCTGTACTGGCTACTTTGCCGCCGACAGCCGGAATACGCTTCAGCAAAAATTCCAGCTCATCTTTCAGCTTGTTGTATTTCCCGCCTGTTCTCATGCGTCCAAGCATGTTATGAAGCGCACCGACATTGGGGGCGATGGACATTTCATTGTCATTTAAAATGACAATCATATTCGTTTTTTCATGACCGATATGGTTCAATGCTTCAAGCGCCATCCCGCCCGTCAACGCACCGTCGCCAATGACCGGAACAATGTGTGAATCCTCTTTTTTTAAGTCGCGGGCAATCGCCATGCCCATGGCAGCGGAAAGCGATGTCGAACTGTGGCCTGTCTCCCACACATCATGCTCACTTTCAATCATTTTCGGGAAACCGCACAGCCCTTTGTATTGACGGAGCGTATCAAATTTATCAGCGCGGCCCGTTAAAATTTTATGGACGTACGATTGATGGCCGACATCCCATAAAAATTTATCTTTCGGGCTGGTGAAACAATGATGGAGTGCCACAGTCAGTTCCACTACGCCAAGATTCGGACCAATATGACCACCGGTTACGGATAATTTTTCAATTAAAAATTTACGAATTTCTGCACTTAACTGCTCCATTTCATGAACGTTCATTTTTTTCACAAAGGACGGGTCTGTAATGGATAAAAGATCCAAGTGGATCAACTCACTTTCCTGGCTGTTTCAGATTATTGTTAAAATGTATCGCTATTATAGCACACGCGCATCTTTGCTAACAATTTTCGGCATTTAAGCCGTTCGTTCGGCAATTAAATTGGCGAACGCTTCAAGAAGCGGTGCCGGACGGCCGAGTGCCGCGAGTGCCTCATGCGCGCCGTTTAATTCTTCCGTTAATTTTTCTTTTGCCCCGTTCATTGATAACAGCGATGGGTATGTACTTTTGTCATTTGATTCATCGCTGCCGACCGGCTTGCCGATTTCTTCTTCCGTTCCTTCGACATCGAGGATATCATCTCGGATCTGGAAGGCAAGTCCGATATGGCGCGCATATTTTTCGAGCAATGACGTTTCACGCTCATCCGCGCCGCCAATGAATGCGCCGGCCATCACACTGAAAGCAAGTAACCGCCCTGTTTTGTGAAGATGAATATATTCGAGTTCTGGGAGTGTTAACGTCTTTTGTTCCCCTGCCATATCCGCCATCTGCCCGCCGACCATTCCCTCAGGTCCGGCAGCGGATGCCAGCATTCTAATCAGCTTAACAGATTGTTCCGGGGAATGGGCTGTGGAAGATGCAATGAGTTCAAATGCAAATGTTAATAGAGCGTCTCCCGCTAAAATGGCCGTGGCCTCGCCAAACACCTTATGATTGGTTGGCTTTCCGCGGCGCAGGTCGTCATCATCCATTGCCGGCAAATCATCATGAATAAGCGAGTACGTGTGAATCATCTCCAGGGCACATGCTGAATCAAGCCCTTTTTCCGCTTCTTTCCCATATGTTTCGAGCGCCGCAAATAACAGCATGGGCCGTATGCGTTTCCCTCCGGCTCTCAATGAATAAGCCATCGATTCTTTTAGCGGTGCAGGTGCCTGAAGCGCTTCGACACGCTGAAGTAAATACGATTCAAACATGGTACGTTTTTCTTCGATATAGCTTTTAATCGCTGTCATGATTCCTCTCCATCCAGCCGAAATGGTTCGTCTCCCTGATTGGTAACGAGCTTTGCCAGTTCCGATTCTGCTTTTTTTAATTTTTCGTGGCAGAGTGCGGACAGCTCCATGCCCAGCTTATATTCTGCCAGTGCTTCTTCAAGCGGCACATCGCCTTCTTCCAGACGGGCCGTAATTTTTTCAAGTCTTTCCATCGCTTGTTCAAAGCTTAAGTCATTAAGGTTCATTTTTATTCCCCCCGATTGATTGAACGTCCGTATAAAGTGTGCCATCTGAGAGACGAATACGGACTTGATCCCCTATTTTCACGTCTTTTACCGATTTCACTAACGTATCGTCATCATGGTATGTTAAACTGTATCCTCTTTCCATCACTTTGAGCGGGCTGAGTGCATCAAGCATGGAAATAGCGTTTTGAAACCGGTTTTTTTTGTCCTCGACCGCCGCTTCCGTTAAAACACGCAAACGATGATTCAGACGCTCCAGCTGGGCTGTCTCCACTTGAATGCGCCGGTGCGGACCCATTTGCTGAATTCTTGCTGCCGAATGGGCAGCTGCTGTTTTTTTTCGGTCCACCAAGGATTTCATCCCGCGGATCAACCGTTCTGTCACCCTGTCAGCCTGCTCCGATTGCTGTCTGTACAACGCCTGCGGGTTACGGATAATATACGTATTTAAAACCGTTTGATGGCGATTTCTTGACACGCGGACTGTTTCTGCCGCTGCCCGGGTCAGCCTGTTTTGCTTTGACAGCAGCCGTTCAAGCACTTCTTCCACGTGCGGCACCGCCATTTCAGCGGCAGCTGTCGGTGTCGGCGCCCTCAAATCAGCCGCAAAATCTGCAATTGTAAAGTCCGTTTCATGCCCGACCGCTGAAATAACAGGAATGGTTGAACTGCTGACCGCACGCGCAACCGCCTCTTCATTAAATGCCCATAATTCTTCAATTGAACCGCCCCCGCGCCCCGCAATGATTACGTCTGCCCGTCCGTCTTTATTGACTTTTTCAATTTGGGAAACAATCGATGCTGTCGCCCGGTCCCCTTGTACAAGTGCCGGATAAATCAAGATCAACACAGCAGGGTAACGGCGTTTAATCGTTGTAATGATATCGCGAACAGCCGCCCCCGTTGGTGAAGTGACTACGGCCACGCAGGTCGGATATGCCGGGAGCGGACGTTTGCGGTCAGCACGGAACAACCCTTCCTGCTCGAGCTTTTTTTTCAGCTGTTCATACGCAAAATAAAGATCGCCGACACCGTCCGGCTGCATCGTTTTCACGTACATTTGATACTGTCCGCTTGATTCGTAAACGGTCACTTCCCCTGTCAGCACAACCTGCATTCCGTTTTCCGGACGAAATTTTAATGACCGGTTCGCAGCAGAAAACATGACCGCCAATAGGCGGGCGCTGTCATCCTTCAGCGTAAAATACATATGCCCGCTTGAATGATGCTTAAAGTTCGAAATTTCCCCTTTGACTGCGACATCTTTCAAGTGCGGATCCGCATCAAATTTTCGTTTTATGTATTTGGTTAAGGCCTTTACGGTCAAACATTGATTGGCTTCCATTTCTGTTCACCTTTTTCTTCAAATAAAAAATCTGTCTTTCCGATTATAGCATGATCGGAAAGACAGATTCATCAATCGGTTGTGCCGTTTATTTTGCAGCAAAAGCTTTGGCGGATTTCACTGTGTTGTATAAAAGCATCGTGATCGTCATGGGACCGACGCCGCCTGGAACCGGTGTGATCGCTCCAGCTTTTTCTTTTGCGCTTTCAAAATCAACATCGCCGCACAATTTTCCGTCTTCATTCCGGTTAATGCCGACATCAATGACAACAGCACCCGGTTTAATATGATCCGCCGTGACATAATTCGCAATACCGACTGCGGCGATAATGACGTCTGCCTGGCGCGTAATCGACGGAAGGTCTTTTGTTTGCGAGTGCGTGATCGTCACGGTTGCGTTGTTCATTAATGAAAGAAGCGCCGCCGGTTTGCCGACGATATTGCTGCGGCCAATCACCACAACATGCTTGCCTTCAAGTGAAATATTTTCTTTCTCAAGCATTTTGATAATGCCGTACGGTGTACAGGAGTAAAATGAATCTTTGCCGATCGCCATTTTGCCGACATTGACCGGATGGAAGCCGTCGACATCCTTTTCCGGAGCAATCGCATCAATGACTTTATCTTCTGAAATATGCTTTGGTAGCGGTAATTGAACGAGAATGCCGTGAATGCGGTCATCATTATTCAACTCGTCTACTTTTTGAAGCAACGCTTCTTCTGAAAAATCGGCGGGATAGCGGTGTACCTCGGAGTGGATGCCGATTTCTTTACTGCTTTTTTCTTTGCTGTTCACATACGTGTGGGACGCCTGGTCATCGCCGACAATGACAACGGCAAGGCCCGGTGTTGTACCCGCCGCCTTTAATGCCTCAATTTCTTCTTTCAATTCGGCCCGAATGTCTTTTGCAATGGCTTTGCCATCAATGATTGCTGCTGTCATTATAATACCCCTCACTTATTCCATCGATTGATTTATTTTCGATAACACGCCGTTAATAAACTTGCCGGCGCGTGCATCGCTGAAATGTTTTGCTAATTCGATCGCTTCGTTCATCGCGACTTTCGACGGTACGTCTTCTGCATATTTCATTTCATATACAGCAAGGCGCAAAATGTTACGGTCTACTTTCGCCAGACGATCAAACGACCAATTCTCAAGGTTTTCTTTTATTACGCTGTCAATGTCTTCAAGGTGACGCTCCACCCCGACAACAATGTCGTGTAAATAGCTGCTGTCACTGCTGTCTCCGTCCAGAACGTTTTCGATTGCTTCTGACGCTTCCGCTCCGCTTAAATCCATTTGATAAAGAGCCTGGATACCCTTTTCACGTGCTGTCCGTCTATTCATTCATGTTAACTCCTTTTTATTTAATGCCCTTATGATCATAGCATAAAACAAGACGCGCGAAAACATGAGAAAAACGCTCCGAACATGCCGGAGCGTCCTTTTATAGTTCTTCCTCGTATTCTGGTTCCGGCTGCTTTGTTTCAAATTGAATGCCGACAATATGAATGTTCACTTCGTCCGCTTCAAGCGCCGTCATATTCAGAAGGGTTTGACGAATCCCTTCCTGTATTAATTTAGCTACCTGCGGGATCGACACGCCGAATTTGACAACGCAGTATACATCCACTTTAATGCCGTCTTCTGTCAAATCGACGCGTACGCCTTTGCCGTGGTTTTTTTTGCCGAGACGTTCGACCACACCTGATGCAAAACTGCCGCGCATTTTTTCTACTCCATCCACTTCAGATGCGGCAATGCCGGCAATGACTTCAATGACTTCCGGGGCAATTTCAATGCGGCCATGGCCGTTTTCACCGTCACTCATGTCAAGCACTTGGTTTACTGCCTGCTGATCTGCCATATACAACACCTCCAAAATTAAGATTGGGCTTTCATCACATCATACATTTCAAGAAACTTTGTGTTAAATTCGCCGCTGATAAATACATCGTTCTCAAGCAATTTTTGATGGAATGGGATGGTCGTATGCACACCTTCCACGACGAATTCGGACAGCGCCCGCTTCATGCGCGCAATGGCTTCTTCCCGCGTTTTGCCATGTACAATTAACTTCGCCACCATTGAATCATAGTACGGCGGGATCATGTAGCCCGGATACACGGCGGAATCAACACGCACACCGTACCCACCCGGCGGCAGGTAGCCTTCTACGCGGCCCGGTGACGGCATAAAGTTCTTCTCCGGATTTTCGGCATTGATCCGGCATTCGATGGACCAGCCGTCAAACGTTACGTCTTCCTGCTTCAAGGAAAGCTTTTCTCCGGATGCGACACGGATTTGTTCTTTAATTAAGTCAACACCCGTGACCATTTCTGTGACGGGATGTTCCACTTGAATACGCGTATTCATTTCCATAAAGTAAAACGTCTTCTGGTTCGCATCATAAATAAATTCTACCGTACCGGCACCTGTATAATCAACCGCTCTGGCCGCTTTAACCGCCGCTTCACCCATGGCTTCCCTCGTTTTCGAATCGAGAGCCGGTGATGGTGTTTCTTCGAGCAGCTTTTGCATCCGGCGTTGAATGGTGCAATCACGTTCACCAAGGTGAATCACGTTCCCATGCGTATCCGCGAGCACTTGAATTTCAACATGGCGAAAATCTTCAATAAATTTTTCCAAATACACTCCTGGATTCCCAAAAGCAGTGGCCGCTTCCTGCTGCGTCATATTTACGCCCTTTTCAAGCTCTCCCGGATCGCGGGCAACCCGGATCCCTTTCCCGCCGCCGCCTGCTGTTGCTTTAATAATAACCGGGTAACCGATTTGTTCGGCAATTTTCAAGCCGTCTTCCACGTCTTTAATAATCCCGTCTGAACCAGGCACAATGGGAACACCTGCTTTCTCCATCGTATCACGCGCAACGTCTTTCGTTCCCATTTGCGTAATGGCCTCCGGCGAGGGACCGATGAATATGATGTTGCATTCACGGCAAAGCTCCGCGAAATCAGCGTTTTCCGCCAAAAACCCATAGCCTGGATGAATGGCGTCCGTTTCGGTTAATTTTGCGACGCTCACAATATTTGTAAAGTTTAAATAGCTGTCTTTCGATGCCGTCGGGCCGATGCAGTATGCTTCATCCGCAAGCTGAACGTGCAAAGCATCGCGGTCCGCTTCCGAAAACACGGCAACTGTTTCAATATTCAGCTCTTTGCATGCACGGATAATACGCACTGCAATTTCACCGCGGTTGGCAATCAATACTTTTTTAATCATGCGCAAATCCTCCTTTATTCAGGTTTTACTAAGAAGAGCGGCTGGCCGTATTCCACAAGCTGGCCGTCTTTAACGAGAATTTCCACAATTTCTCCGTCTACTTCCGCTTCAATTTCATTAAACAGTTTCATCGCTTCCACTATACAAACCACTGAGTCTGATTTGATTTTATCGCCCGGTTTAACGTATGCGTCAGCATCCGGTGACGGTGACTGATAAAATGTGCCAACCATAGGAGAGGTGATTTTATGTAAATGAGCATCATCTGCTGCTGACTTTGGTGCTTCTGGTGCCGGTGCTTCCTGAACAGCCGGTGCCTCGGCTTTCGGTGCTTCCTGTACCGGTGCAGGCTGTACAGCCGGTGCTGCTGCATATGTAGTCGTGCCTGTTGATTTTTTCATTTTCAATTTGCTGCCTGCTGATTCAAAAACAAACTCCTCAATTCCCGATTGATCAACGAGTTTGATCAATTCTCTAATTTCCTGTACTTTCATTTTCAAAACACCCCTTCAAAATAAATGATTTCCGGAGTATCTTCATTGGGAAATGAGGAAACTCCTCCTCTCATTTTATCTTTTTTTCGTCAATTAGCAAATACGAAAAAAAAAACGAAAAAGAGCTCACCCGTTCAAAGGCGAGCGTTTTTATCTATTTAAACGGCTGAAACTCAACAGAAACAGGCATTTTTTCGTCCATTTCTTCTTTTGCAAGCCGGATAATTTCATTCGCCGCTTCCGCCGAATGGCTGTCCGATTTCACCGTAATCCGCACTTCGCCGTCACTCGCCCGCACAAGTGCATCGTCGTATCCTTTCGATTTAATCAGCGTTTCTAACATCTGTTCTTTCGCCGCGAGGGCATCAAGCTCCTGCATTTCATCGTATGCCTCGTTTTTTGCTTCAGCCGATACGTCAGCAGACGCAACTTTGGCGGTTAATTCTTCTTTTAAGCGGCTCCGTTCATCTTCCGCTTCAAGTCTGATCAGTTCAAATACTTCATCACCTGCTGTTTCTTCCACCGTCACGTCGACGTCTTTCGCTGCAGAATCAGGCATCGATTCTTCCAGTGTGGAGGCCGGCAGCAATTTCTCAGGTCCTGTCACATAATAAACACCTAATACCGCCGTTAAACTAACCATTGTAAACAGCCAGACCGTTTGTTTTTTCGGCATCACTCTGTTTCCCCCTTTTTTCCCGGCATAACAGCAACGCGATGAACCGGTACTCCCAGCACGCGCGTCACCGCTTCCATGATCCGTTTTTTTACCTGTATCTTTTCCGCTCCTTCCGCAACGACAAGCACACCTTGAATTTCCGGCTTTCGCACCTCTAATATGACCGGAGCTTCCGCGTCCCCTGACCTGACAACGGCCATCTCTTCTTCATTTGTGTCGTCTCCGCTTCCAGTTGATGACGATATGTTTTTCTCCAGCACTTTCCGCTCGGATGATGCAAGATTGACAATGACGGAAACGTTTTTCGCCCCGGCAATTTCATTTAATGCGGCGGTTAGTTCCCGTTCATAATGGCTTTTTACATCCACTTCAGCCGTTTCCGATTTTTCAGCCTTTTGTTCCTTCTCAGGCGGATCGCCGCCCTGCAGATCACCGAGTGCCATTAGAGCAATTCCTCCGCCTAATAGAATGGCCGCCCATTTTAATGGCTTGTCTGCTTTGCCTTTTTGCAAAAAGGCAAATAGCCGGTTTCGCTCACTCACCTCCCGAATCCCCCTTTTGAATCACCATATTCAATTGCCCCGCATCCATATTCCACTTTTGTGCGATCATATTGATTAATTTTTCTTTCGGACAGCCGCCTTCTGCTGTCTCCTGTACAATGAAAACAAGGTTCTTTATTTCATTTTGCTGGATATCTGTGTCTACACGGCTTATCGTACAAGACGGATAAGATTGCAGTGCCGCTTGAGCTTCTTTCAATAACTGCGGTTCCAGGTAAGAATCTGGCCTTAACGATTCAGTTTTCATTAAGTGAGTCAGCTGACGATCTGTTTGCTGCTCAAAAACGTTTATTTTTTGCCCGCTTTGCTGACCCAATGAAAAATCCACATCGGTAAAGAGTGAGAAAATCGGTGACACAATGGCTGTCATAATCACGAGGCCCGCGGCAAGACGGACATATTTTTGCATCGCTGTTTCCGGAATCAGCATGTCTACTGCTGCAGCACATAACAATATGGCAAGCACACTGGTCAGCCAGTCAAAAATGGATTGCACAAACTCACCTCATCATGTACGCTGCATTGCCGGCTGCCACAACAGCAGCCATCATTAAAAAATACATAAACGATACAAGCGCAAGGGATGCAAGAACAAACGACATGGTTTTGCCGATCATGTCCAGACACGATGCAGCGGCTGAATCGCCCAATGGCTGAAGGATTGCCGCCGCCACTTTATATAACAAAACGAGCACCATAATTTTGACAACCGGAAAAAGAGCGGTCAATAGCAGCAAGCCAATTCCGGCAGCACCTGCTGTATTGTTAATCATAAGTGCGGCACCTGACGCAGTATCGGCGGCATCGGCCATCATCCGGCCGACGACCGGAACAAATGTGCCGCTTATAAATTTGGCCGTTTTCACGGTCAGCCCGTCTGCGGTGGCCGCTGTCATCCCTCTCATTGTAATGACGGCAAGGAACACAGTCATAAACGCACTAAGAATGGATACACTGAGGGTCCGAAGCAGCGAAGCAATCCGGTCCGCCTTATAATGGTCTGACAGTAATCCGACTAAGCTGAACATGACTGAAAAAATGAGGCACGGCAGCACGATTTGATCAATTAAAATCCCGGACACATTCATCATAAATAAAAGCAGCGGCGGAAACAGGGCAGCGGAAGCAACCGCACCCGACAGTGCCAGCAGAGCGATCAGCACCGGCATAAACGCAGTCATAAAAACAGTCATATTCTCAACGGCGCCTGATGCTGACTCAACCGCCATCCTGAATGTGTTCATTGCCAAAATAAACACCGGAATTAATATGGCGGCTTCCGCAGTCTTACTTACCGTTTGATGACCGAATGCATGTCCCATCGTCTTCAGCACGGATGCTAAAATGGACAGCAAAAAAATAGTCGACAATAACTGTGCATGCTCCGTCACCTCAAAAATAAAATAGGCTTGAAACGCATCCACCCATTTCTCGATAGAAAAAAAATCGGACACGCTGAGATCTTCTGTATCTATTTCTAATTGATGGGGTAAAAACGGGCCATACGTCTCCTTTATTTCGCTCCATCGGTCTTCGATGGCGGATAAATCAACATTTTCCATCAGCGGCTGCATGACTTGTCCCATTTGTTCACCGTCCCGGCAGCATCGCAATGACCGTTTCAATGAGCATTGCTAAAATTGGCAATATGAGTGTCATAATGATAATTTTCCCTGCGATTTCCATTTTAGCTGCAAGAGCATTTTGACCGGCGTCCCTGGCGATGTTTGCAATGAATTCTGAAATATAGGCAATGCCGACTGCTTTCAGTACTGTCTCAACATATATTTTCTCAGCGCCGGCATACGCCGCCATCTTGCGGACCGCGCCAATGAGCGCTGCCATTTCCCCAGCCAGTCCGTACAAAAGCAGGCCGCAGACGAAAAAAACGAACAATAGTGAATAACCCGCACTGTATTCACGCAGTAATACCGCCAGAAACACGGCTACGAGAATAAGAGCGGCTACATGTGTGATAGCAATGGTATGAACGCTCCTGTCACTGGAATAAAAAAACCGATTTTATCCGGTCAAACAGTTGTCCGACAATGGTTGCTGCCATAAATAAAATGTACAAAAAACCAAATAGTGTCACCCATTGGGCATATTCTTTTTTTCCAAGCTGCTCTAAAATCGTATGCAAAAAAGCGGCGATAATACCGATGCCTGCTATTTTGAAAAGTAGGTCTACGTCCACATTCATTTCATTCCCCGCCTTACATTAGCAAAATAGCTGTTAACAAGCCGGATAGAACACTCACTGCGCGAACCACACCGGCGAGGCGCTGTTCTTCTGTTAATGCTTCCTCCCGTCTTCTTTCAAGCTGCGCCGTCACATGTTTCAGCCTTCGTTCCTCCGCTTCCTGCGTACATGCCCCCAGCATATGACCTGCCTGCTCGAGCAGACGGATATCTCCCGGCTTGAAAGCAAACCGGTTTTTGTGCTGCTGCAGTGTACTTGTCCATATATAATCCGCACTCGTTTCAGATGACGGCAGCTTTTCGGCAAAATCATGAAAAAAAAGCGAAGCCGGTTTTTCACTTGTTCCGGCAATAAAGCGGGCGGTTGTTTCAATCGAGTCGGCTCCGAATACGATAGCGGTTTCCATCGTTAACAGGGCAGATTCGAACTGACGAATATGCTTAACCCGGTCGGAATACGTTTTTGATTTTCGCCAGCCGATGAGAAATGAGGCTAGGATGATGAAGAAGGCACCGGCCCATTTCATGGCCATGCCAGCGCTGCTTTTAAGGTCTTGCCGTGCTGATCGCGCACAATGTATTCATGGTTTGGCTTGATTTCAATATACCGCTTGAACATTCCGCTCTCCTTTATCTCACGGATAACGAGCCGGCGAATCGCTTCTTCATACGAATGAGCATGGACCGATGCAATGACGGTTATCCCGGCGTTAAGCGCTTCTGACATGGCATAGGCATCTTCAGCCCGGCCGATTTCATCTGCAATTAAGACATCCGGACTCATCGACCGGATCATCATCATCATCCCTTCTGATTTTGGGCACGCATCTAGAACATCTGCCCGTGTGCCGATATCCAGCTGTGGAACACCGTTCAGGCATCCGGCAATTTCGGAGCGCTCGTCCACAATGGAAGTTTTACTTGCCGGAATTCCCAATTCTGTCTGTCCGCTTGCTGCCATTCGGGCGATATCACGAAGCAATGTTGTTTTTCCGGATCGGGGCGGACCAATCAGAAGTGTGCTTTCCCACCCTTTCTCGTACAGAACAGGAAGCAGATGACGCGCGATGCCTTTCTTTTCTTTCGCTACGCGTATATTAAAAAAAGAGAGGTTTGTCATGGAGTGAATCAAACCTTTTTTTAACACCGCCTGTCCCGCCAGCCCGATGCGGTGTCCGCCTTCAATCGTGATATACCCTTTTTTCAGCTGCTCTTCCAGCCTGTAAAAAGAATGCTTCGTTAATTTATGCACAAATGCCAGTCGTTCTTTCTCTGTAAACACAACAGGGAGAAAATATTGCTCTGCCCCCGATAGTTCAACGGGCTGCCCCGTTCGAAGTCTGATTTCTTCTATGTGCGTATCTTTTTTTAAGATCGGTGTCACTGCCTGAACAATCGTTTCCGGCAAATACGGCAATATGGCTTCATACGGCATAAACAACTGTCGCCTCCTTCCTTTCTTTTCATACTGTATGAGAAAAAGAGGGGAAATATGAAACGAAAGTGAGAAACCAGCATTAAATAAGCATCACTTGTTTGCGTCCTTTCTAACAGCTGAATCGGAAACATCAAAAACCCGCCGTTGTGACTGGCGGGCTTCTTCTTTATGATCGGGCGCGGGAAATGGCTTCCTGTGCAAGCGTCCGATAAGCAATGTCATCCATCGGCGGGTTATGCAACCCGGCTCTGACGTTTTGCCAGTATCGGTGAAGCGGGTTTTTCTCAGACAAACTACGGGCTCCGACAATGCGCATGGCCATGTCCGTTACCTCTATTGCCGTATTTGTGACAAAAGATTTGGCTGCAGCCATTTGCGGCTTGATCGGCTCGCTTGGCGCATGGTCATACAACTCAGCCGTCCGGTATAAAAACTGCTGAGCAGCCATTAATTTCATATCCATTTCACCAATCAGCTGTTCTGTGACAGGTAATGTACCGATCGGCTGATCAAGTGAAGCCGGGGTATAATGAGCCGCAAACTGGACCGCAAAATCCCTGGCGGCGCCGGCAATCCCGATGTAGCATGCAGGGATATGTAAAAGCCAGCCTTTCCGGCGAGATTTACTGTCATCATCGAGCTGCTCGACAACATAATGTGCTGGTATCCGGACATTTTCAAGAATTAAGTCATGACTTGCTGTACCGCGCATGGCGACGCTGTCCCACGTTTCCCGAATGGATACGCCATCATTGGAAGCTGGGACGAGAAATACGGCAGACTCCGGTGTGCCTTGTATGGATGCTGAAACAAAAAAATAATCGAGAACAGGGGCAGCGGATGTAAACGTTTTTTCCCCGTTGATCACATATGTATTGTCAACGATCCGAGCGGTCGTTTTAAATGCCGCACCCCGAAGTGGGCTTCCGGCATTTCGCTCACTCGCAGCCGCATTGAAGAGCTTTCCTTTCTGCACTTCTTCCTTTAGAAAATCCGTAATATCCAGATTCCAATGTCCGTGTTCGGCAAATTCCATTAAGATGCCTGTATGCCAGCCGATGGAAAGGGCTGTCGCTCCGCATCCTTTCGCGATCGTTTCCTGGCACTGTACAAATTCAAGCAGCGGCATACCGCCATTTTCAGGAAGCATCGCATTCGTGTAACCGATTTTTTTCAGATCTTCTATATTGTCAAACGGAAAGGAATTCAGCTGATCAAGAGCCGGTTCTCTCGTTTGAAATACAGGAATAAGCGATTGTAATTCCTCTTTTATTTTCACAACGCACTACCTTCTTTCTTTTCATCTTCTTTTATCGTACGGAGAAGCGCGGCAGAACGCAAATAAAAAGAGCGCACCAATAAGGTACGCTCTGATGTATTATGCGCGCGATACGTATGAGCCGTCTGTTGTGTTGACGATCAATACGTCACCTTCATTAACAAAAAATGGAACATTGACAGAAAGGCCTGTTTCAACAATTGCAGGTTTAGTACCCCCTGATGCTGTATCGCCTTTAATGCCCGGCTCCGTTTCTGTTACTTTCAATTCAACAGTATTTGGAAGTTCAACACCGAGTGTTTCTGTGCCATACATCATGATGGATACTTCCATGTTTTCTTTCAAGAATTTCAATTCATACTCGATTTGTGATGCCGGCAGTTCGATTTGATCGTATGATTCATTATCCATGAATACGTGCTGGTCACCATTCGCATACAAATATTGCATACGGCGGTTATCAATTTGCGCTTTGCCCACTTTCTCACCCGCACGGAATGTTTTTTCCTGAATCGCACCCGTGCGCAGGTTGCGAAGTTTTGAACGGACGAATGCAGCTCCTTTCCCTGGCTTTACGTGCTGGAAATCGACAACGCGCCAGATACCTCCGTCTGTTTCAATGGTTAGTCCTGTACGAAAATCATTTACTGAAATCATGTGTGTTCCTCCTGGAAATTACAAAATAATAAGTTCTTTTGTGGAATGTGTAAGCCGTTCGTTTCCACCATCAGTCAATAGAATATCGTCTTCGATCCGCACGCCGCCGATCCCCGGCAAATAAATACCCGGCTCCACAGTCACGACCATGCCTGCTTCTAGCGGTTTGTCGTTGCGAATGGAAAGTGTTGGACTTTCATGCACTTCAAGCCCAAGGCCGTGTCCGGTTGAATGACCGAACGCGCCGCCGTATCCTTTTGATGTAATAATGTCACGCGTTACAGCGTCTGCTTCCTTCCCGGTCATACCCGGCTTGATTTGTTCGACCCCCGCCATCTGTGCTTCCAAAACGATCTCAAAAATCTCTTTCAGCTGTTCAGATGGTTCTCCCACTGCGACTGTGCGCGTAATGTCCGATGCATATCCTTTGTAGAGTGCACCGAAATCCAATGTCACGAAGTCGCCTGATTCGATTTTTTTATCACTCGCAACACCGTGCGGCAATGCTGAGCGCGCACCTGATGCGACGATTATATCAAAGGAAGAAGAAGCCGCACCGCATTTTCTCATAAAAAATTCGAGTTCATTAGACACATCAATTTCTCTCGTTCCCGGCTTAAGAAAATCGAGAATATGTTTGAACGCTGCATCCGCGATATTACACGCTTCCTTTAATATCTTAATCTCTGATTCCGTCTTAATCAAGCGCAAGTTTTCAACGATTCCGGCAACCGGTTTAAGATGGCCGGTAAAGTACTTATTAAGAAGTTCATATTCCTGGTAGGAAACGTGCTCTTTTTCAAAACCAAGGGTTTGAACACCAAGCGTTTTCGCCTGCTCCATCGCTTCCTGTAAAAGGGGCTTTGTATGTTGGACAATGGTAAAGCCCGACGCCTGCTTTTCCGCCTGCTCAGTATAGCGGAAATCCGTTAAGAAAACCGCATCGTTTTGTGTGACAAGTACCGCGCCTGCTGTACCGGTAAATCCGGTTACATAGCGGCGGTTATATGGGCTCATAATAAAGAGTCCATCCACCGCATTGTCGGCCAGCTGCACGCGAAGCTTTTCAAGTAAAGACATCTTTTATTCCCCCCGGCTGATTAAAAAGTCAAGCGCCATTTCATAGCCGTACAACCCGAACCCGCAAAGCTGTCCGGCCGCATGAGGGGCTACGACAGAATGACGCCGAAATTCCTCACGCGCATGAATATTTGAAATATGTACCTCCACGACCGGCACTTTAATTCCTGCCACTGCGTCACCGATGGCATGGCTGTAATGGGTAAACGCTCCTGGATTAAAAACAATCCCGTCCAAACCTTCATCTTCTGCCAGATGAAGGCGTTCCACAAGCTCCCCTTCAAAATTGGAATGGAACGTCACCACTTCCACACCCGCTTTTTGACCGCGTTCAATGACCCGTTTTTCAAGTTCACCGAGTGTCGTGTAACCATATATATGCGGTTCGCGCTTGCCTAATCTGTTTAAATTCACACCGTTCATCAAAAGAATTTTTTTCATTCATCCCCGTCTCCCGCCTATGCAATTTTCCCGAATAGTTTATCATATTCAGCCGGTAAAATACTACCTTCTTCGCTCATAAACCCACGAAATTGATGTGCTGATAAAGACTGAATAGCATATAAGAAGACAAAAGACTGTGATCAAATTAAGCATACTGTGAGAAATGAAAGAAAAAAGCAGCCAAAAGAGAACTGCTCCAAAGACAATTCCCGTAATGAAAGGCTTTCCTTTCCCAAGCAGTGCATAGTATAATAAAGACAGCACGATGGAAATTAATATGATGAAGCAAAAAGCGATGATGTTCTGAATGACGGCCGATTGATGCAAAAATAAAACAGGTGAAGCCGGGTCCAGTCTGGAAAATCGGAAAGTATAGGCCAGCCAGCTGAATATAAAGAGCAGGGTGCCTGCCGCGATGCCAGTTTGAATAATTTTCCCCTTAAAATTATCTGAATGTTTAGAATTATTTTGACTACTCATTCTTTTTCCCCCCATCTGATAAGTCTCACTTTTATTTTTGCCGCTTTATCGCTAAAATATGATTACTACCTGTCTTGATTTGCCAAGATGAATGAAAGAGGGAACGATTGAATGAGTAATGATAAGCCGGTTTACGGAGGTCAGGCCGTTGTCGAAGGCGTGATGTTCGGCGGCAAAAAGCATACGGTAACAGCGATCCGGCGCAACGATGGATCTATTGAATACTTTCACTTGCCCCGCGCGGTCCGCCCTGCACTCCAAACCATTAAAAAAATTCCGTTTTTACGTGGTATTGTAGCGATTTTAGATGCAGCCGCAACTGGATCGAAACATTTAAACTTTGCCAACGACCGGTACGATGTTAAGCCGGGTGAAGAGGCAGACGAGATCGCTGAGGAACCGTCTAAATTAACATTGCTGTTAGGCGTTGCCCTTGTCGGCATACTGTCGTTTTTATTCGGAAAATTTGTCTTTACACTTGTACCGGTGTTTTTGGCCGAATTGACACGTCCTGTTTTCTCCGGTGACTTTGCCCAAATTTTAGTCGAAGGGGCCTTTAAGCTTTTACTGCTGCTCGTCTATGTATACTTCATATCGATGACACCCATTATTAAACGGGTATTCCAATATCACGGTGCCGAGCATAAAGTAATTAATGCCTACGAAAACGGTCTGCCGTTAACGGTTGAGAACGTACAAAAATCATCGCGTCTACATTATCGCTGCGGATCCAGTTTTATTTTATTTACCGTTATTGTCGGAATGTTTGTCTATATGCTTGTCCCGACTGAACCGCTCTATGTCCGCGTCTTAAACCGTATTGCCCTTATTCCGGTTGTTCTCGGTATTTCATTTGAAGTACTGCAGCTGACGAATAAAGTGCGGGATATTCCCGTTTTGAAATTCCTCGGCTATCCCGGGCTCTGGCTGCAGCTGCTGACAACAAAAGAGCCGTCTGATGATCAAGCGGAAGTCGCCATTGCTTCATTCGAGAAATTAATTTCCATCGAAAAAAGTGCTGAAAAAGGGTTAAAATCAGACGAAATTGTCTAATATGTAAGTAACACTATTTCCGGGAGGTGGCTTTAATGAATGCTCGTACTGTCTTAACGTCCGTTATTGTCGCGCTTGCTGCCATTGGTCTCGTGTCTATGATGATCACCTCTCCCGGGCAGCTTATGCGGCAGCTGATATTCGCTGTTGTTTCTGTC
This sequence comes from Domibacillus antri, assembly GCF_001936625.1. Lineage (GTDB taxonomy): Bacteria > Bacillota > Bacilli > Bacillales > Domibacillaceae > Domibacillus > Domibacillus antri. Next base: position 192,395 of record NZ_MSDU01000008.1, read on the forward strand.
GCCATTGTGATCTTATTGTTCCGTTTGATCATGAGAAAGCGCATGGGCAGCAGCAATGAAGACCGTGCCTATTCAAAAGCTGTCAAGCAGTCGAAAAAGCGGCACCGTTCGAAAACAAAATATTCACCTGTCCGCGCTTCTTCTTTCTCAACCAAATCGAAAAAGAAGCAAGCCCGGCGCAAGAAAGCCTCACACTTAACCGTGATTCAAGGTAACAAAGGTAAACGAGGTACGCGCGCTTCCTCCGAATGATTCCGCCAGAAATGCTGGCGGTTTTTTTATTTCTCATTTTGGTCACGGAAAGAGCCGCCTCCTTGACAGGGGCGGCTCTTTCCATTTTATATTTTTATAATCCACATTTTAGCTGTGCACCGCAGTTTGTGCATGTGTTACAGCCGCCCAGTTCTTCTACTGTACCTTTACGGCAGACCGGGCAAGTGTTGCCGACTTCGCTGCCGATTGTCACATCTGTTGAACGAAGGTCTTGAATCGTATCAACAAGAACAACATGGTTTTCAAATTCTTTTGTGGTTGTTTTTTCTTCTTCATCCCAGCTATTTTCTTCTGCTTTCAGCGTCAGAACCTGAGAATCACGGCTTCCATCGACATAGACAGTACCGCCTTTGGCGCCGCCTTTATATAGACGCTCGTAAACATCTTGTACTTGTTCAACTGTATAGCCGCGCGGTGCATTAACCGTTTTTGAAATCGAGCTGTCAATCCAGCGCTGGATCACACATTGAACATCCGCATGCGCTTCCGGTGCAAGACCCATTGCCGTCACAAAGTAGTCTGGAAGCTGATCCGGGTCTGCTTCAGGATTGCGCGCCAGATAATCCGTTACGATATCGGCTTTCACCTCGATAAATTTACCAAGGCGGCCGCTGCGATAGTATGTGAATGAAAAGTATGGTTCAAGACCTGTTGATACGCCCACCATCGTACCGGTACTTCCTGTAGGAGCAACCGTCAATAAATGAGAATTGCGAATACCATTTTCAACGATCGCCTGGCGTACATGCTCTGGCATTTTTTTCATGTAGCCTGTGTTGATAAATGCATCGCGCAGACGATTTGTTTCTTCAAGCGTTTCCCCTTCAAGGAATGGGAAACTGCCTTTTTCTTTCGCAAGCTCAACAGACGTCTCATACGCTGTTACAGCTATCGCTTCAAATACTTGATCGACAAGCTCATTTCCTTCCGGTGAACCATACTCTTTTTCACAGTAAATGAGCAAGTCCGCAAGTCCCATCACGCCGAGGCCGACACGTCGTTCGCCAAGGGCCTGCTTCCGGTTTTCTTCAAGGAAATAAGGTGTCGCATCGATGACGTTATCCTGCATGCGGACACCGGTACGAACCGTTTCCTTCAGTTTATCAAAATTTACGGTTTTTGAATCTTTATCCGCCATTTCAGCAAGATTTACCGCCGCCAGGTTGCAGACGGAGAATGGCGCAAGCGGCTGTTCCAGTTTTATGTTATCCTAAAGGCTTTTTATCCTTTAGTTCTTACAGTTCATATTCCTGTAAGCTCAGCATATATTTTCATTACAAACACTTTTCATAAATATAAGCAATTCTTTTCTTCCACGATCTTGACCAAATACGGCTTTAGATATAACTCTGAAATCTTTAACACCATATTTTGCGAAAATTTCATCTGTCATCGGAGTAATAGTTGATTTTATTTTGTTAAGACGCGTATTCAAAACGATTTCTTTATTATTTTTTGACCAATGTTATACATATTTTCAATCGTTTTTAAACAATGCTGCGCGTCTTTTTTTGCTTGTGAATCTCGTGATTTGATTTCCACAATTTTTTCAACATTACCGTATTGATCATAAAAGAAAAAATCCGGCTTATATTTTTTGAACCCAATATCATATATTTTATCTTCATAACTCCAAGGAATCGAATGATGATCCAAGTATACAGCATACGCGTATTCATAAGAACTTCTTAAATAAAAATCCTTATAAAAACCCGCGTATCCCCTGTTCATTGACAATCACCCTTCCTTTCAGAGCTAATCCATTGATATAAGGCGAAAAAAGTTATTGTAATGTTGCGGCCTCGTGGGAGAATTATATTCTGCCTCTGGCAGGTTCATCTCCTATGCGTTGCCCCTGACTGAATTTTTACATTCAGCCTTCGGTTCGGATTAGCTTCTCAGCCTTCCCGCTTTATTCCGCAATGTTTTACGTGAGGCAAACTATTCACCACACGGGTTTGTCGCGACAACTTGCTGTCCGTATGCTTTGGCATTGGTCATATCGTTCGCGTTGTCGATAAAGAAAATGCCTGGTTCTGCGGAATATGTCGCGCAGACATTGATCAAATTCCATAGTTCGCGCGCTTTAATTTTCCGATACGTGCGAATTTCATGGCCTTCTTTTTCCCATTCGCGGACGTCACCGACTTTATGCCAGTTTTCGTTATAGTACGCCATTTCTTCTTTTGTATATTTTTCAACGGCCGGGAAACGGAGTTCATACTCCTGATCGTTTTCAACAGCTTCCATGAACTCTTTCGTCAGGCAGATCGAAATGTTTGCACCCGTTAAAAATTCAGGGTTGTGTACGCTGTATGTGCCGCCTGTGCGAAGTTTTTCTTCTGCTTCTTTAAAGATTTCCGGGCTGAATCCGCCGTAGCCGGGAATGTTTTTGTAGTTGACAACACCCTGGTACATTTGCTCTTCGCGTTCTGTGAGCGGCTTAAATTTCAGCTTGTCTTTCGCCGCTTTTTTAATCTGCTCATCTTCTGTGTTTTCAAGCAAGTAACGCAAAATACGCGGATTTTGCATTTTCGAAATAATAAATTCAACAATGTCCGGGTGCCAGTCTGCGAGCATAATCATTTGAGCTCCGCGTCTGGATCCGCCCTGTTCGACAAGATGTGTCAATTTCGCAATATCATCCAACCATGAAACGGAGCCGGATGATTTGCCGTTGACACCTTTTGCAAGTGTATTGCGCGGACGAAGGGTTGAACCATTCGTACCGACACCGCCGCCGCGGCTCATGATTTCCATCACCTGTTTACGGTGTTCTGAGATTCCTTCGCGTGAGTCCGCTACAAACGGCATGACGTAGCAGTTGAAATATGTAACGTCTGTATCGGCGCCCGCTCCATATAAAACACGTCCTGCCGGAATAAAATTCAAGTTCACGAGTTCATTGTAAAACTTATCAAACCACTCTTTTCGCTTTTCTTCTGTTTTTTCTACAGAGGCAAGACCTGTCGCGTTCCGTTTTGCAATTTGCTCGTAGAACACTTCAAGCGGCTTTTCAATAACATCAAGCCCCCGGTGAATGATGCCCGTTTCCGCTTCTTGCGGATCATCAATCGCGCTTCTGTACTCTTCATCAATTAAAATCGATGCTTTTTTCGCTTCACGGTCGATGGCTGTAATAAAGCCAGTTCCGCGTGCAGGAAATTTCGGATCTTCCTTAATCGTCAACACAACAAAATCGCCTTCAGATAATGTAATCTTTTCCGTGTCTTTAAATGAATAACGGTCAATCATGACGAGACGGGAAACGCCTTTGTGTGTAATCTTCATTTCGGGTGTAACAGGGTGAACCTGAGGAAAAATGCTGATGTCCTTGTTTAATCTGTCGACATTTAGCGACATTTGTTTCGTGGACGTAGCAGACATGCAAACAACTCCTTTAGTATTCTGTTGTCTAGTAGAAAAAACGAAAACAAACACAATATATTGTGTTTGTTTTCTGTTTTATACTCTATATATTGAGTGAGAAAGATCTATTTGTCAAGCAGGCCGATTTCTGCAAAAAGCCGCAAACGGGCACGATTCCTGTCTAAAATACGCAAAAAAAAATTTTTCTGTCCGTAAAAAATTCCCGGCCTCAGCCGGGAATACTTATCTCCGGAAATTCCATTCGCGATTTTCATACCGCTCTTTTTGAATCATATCAATCTGCTGAATCTGTTCTTCTGTCAAAGTAAGCGGCTCAAGATCGATATGAAGCCCCTGCTCAAATCCTTTTTTAAACGCTGTACGTGCTTCATCAAGCGTTACACGTTCAGATCTTAACGCATTAATGGCAACGGCCTTCTCTTTAAACGCCCGCTGTATACGTTCTTTTACCCGCTCATTTGAATAATGAAACAGGCTGAACAGCTTGTCTTCATCGATGTCCAGCAAGATGGAGCCATGCTGCAAAATAACCCCTTTTTGTCTTGTCTGCGCACTGCCGGCCACTTTACGGCCTTCAACGACAAGCTCATACCAGCTCGGTGCATCAAAGCAGACGCTTGAGCGGGGGTTTTTCAAACTGGCTTTTTCTTCTTCTGTTCTCGGAACCGCAAATTCAGCCTCAAGACCGAGCGCCCGAAACCCTTGCAGGACACCTTCCGAAATCACTCGATAGGCTTCTGTCACGCCGGCCGGCATTTCAGGATGCTCTTCACTGACGATGACACTGTACGTAAGTTCATGTTCATGAAGTACCCCTCTGCCGCCGGTCGGACGGCGCACAAAGCCAAGATTATGTCTGCGGAGCGCGTCAAAATCGACTTCTTTTTCTGCTTTTTGAAAATAACCGATCGATAGCGCAGCCGGCTCCCAGCCATAAAAACGGACGACAGGCGGGATTTCACCTTTGCTGTGCCAGTCAAGCAGCGCTTCATCCACAGCCATATTGTAAGCCGCACTATGGTTTCCTGTATCGAGAAAAGCCCATGTTTCTTTCGTCATGAATAACGCCTTCTTTTCGTTGTAAATTCCCTAATACAGTCTAACAAATTGAACGTAAAAATCAAAGCCGCGAACACTGCTTTTTTACAGAGAATTTTCTTTCCATCTGATGGCCGTATAGATATAATAAAAGAAGCAGTTTATTCGAAAGGGGAACATGACGTTGCTTTATTCTATCGCCGCAGTACTCGGAGCGATTATTTTGTACGCTCTCTTTATGTATTTCTCTCAAAAACGTGCGGTTAAGCCGCTCAGTCAGGAAGAATTTGTACAAGGATACCGGAAAGCACAGCTCATTGATGTGCGTGAACCGAATGAATATAATGGCGGCCACATTCTTGGCGCACGCAATATTCCTGTTACACAACTGAAGCAGCGAATGACGGAAATCCGACCCGATAAACCCGTTTACTTGTATTGCCAAAGCGGACTTCGCAGCGGCCGCGCAGCGCAGATGCTCTACAAAAAAGGCTACCGCGATATTTACCATCTGCAGGGCGGATTCAAAAAATGGACAGGCAAAATTAAAACGAAATAATCGTAAAAGCAGCCCTGAAATTTTTCAGCGCTGCTTTTTATTTTGGAAGCGCAGCTTCTGCCTCATTACCACTCCTGAAATGGCCGTATTCAAAAGAACGCTGCTTGCTGAATCATTTATTATTCATATAATCTGCTTATTCGGGCATACTGATCCCATCATTTTCATTCATCGTAACAACATTTATCTAGTTCGGCAACTAGATTGGAAAGAAGGTTTGTCAATTTGAAACCGCAGATTACATTTGATCATTCATGGGAACAGCAGCTTCCTGATTGGCTTCGTTCTTCTCACACAGTCAGCAGCTGGCCGCTCTTCAAGTTAGCCATCGAAACGAAATTGCGGATCATTCCGGATGAATTTCATGGATTATTGACACCGTCATTGCTTACTTCTATCGATTTTCTTCCCCATCAGACAGCGGCAGCCCGCACGGTAATGGAAGAAATGAACGGAACCGCTATTTTAGCAGATGAAGTCGGTCTCGGGAAAACAATTGAAGCAGGGCTGATATTAAAAGAGTACATGCTGCGCGGCCTCGTATCACGGGCACTTATTTTAACACCGGCCTCACTTGTCAACCAGTGGGCAAAAGAACTCCGGGAGAAATGTCAAATTTACGCACTTGTACAAAAAAAGAAACCGGACTGGACATGGAACGGCGTACAAATTGCTTCCATCGATTCCGCCAAACAGGCAAAAAATGCGGAGGCGATGGAAGGGATGATATTTGACATGGTCATTATCGATGAAGCGCACCGGTTAAAAAATCCCGCTACATTAAATTATCAATTTGTCCGCCGCTTAAATAAAACTTACTGCCTGTTGTTAACCGCGACACCCGTTCAAAATAATGTCGATGAACTATTTCATCTTGTTTCTTTATTAAAACCCGGCCATTTTGGCAGCAGCGACTCATTTAACAGCCGCTTTAAAAATGGGAAACGTTCCATTCACGACCAGGATTCATTTAAAGCATTACTGCAAAAAGTGATGATCCGCAACAGGCGGGATGAAACGGATCAAAGTCCTGTCAAACGTTTCGTGGAAACGATCCGGATTACACAGACAAAAGAAGAAAAAGCGTTTTATGAAGCACTCATCCAGTTAAAAGACGCTGTTCCAAATGCCATGACGCTGTTAACATTGCAACGGGAAGCGTGCAGCAGTAAATATGCGGCACTCAGCACCATTCAAAAGCTGCCCGGGCAGGAGCGGGAAGAAATCACGAGGCTTGCAGAAGCTATTACTGCGAACTCTAAGGCAGAAGAAACGCTTTCCATTATCAAAAATCATCCAGAAAAAACCATTATCTTTACACAGTATCGAGCCACACAGCGATATCTTGAAAGCTATTTCCGAGAACACGGATTAATGGCAGTTTCATTTCAAGGGAATTTCAAAAAAGGGAAAAAAGATTGGATGGTGGAGCTCTTCAAAGGACCTGCGAACGTTTTGATAGCGACAGAAGCGGGCAGTGAAGGTCTTAATCTGCAATTTTGCCGGCGTCTCATTAACTTTGACCTGCCCTGGAATCCAATGAAGCTGGAACAGCGGATCGGCCGGATTCATCGGTTCGGACAGGAACAGGATGTCCACATTTACCATTTGGCGTACGAACAGACTGTTGAGGATCGGATGCTTACACTGCTTCATGAAAAAATTCATTTATTTCAATCCGCAATCGGGAAGCTGGATGATATTCTGGATCAAAATTGGATTGAAGAGCATTTGCATGATGCCTTTCACCATTCAAAAAGCATTCGTGAATGGGAAATTAAAGTTCATAATCTTGCTGCCGCACTGGAGTGATGTAATGTGATGTCTTTTCTTGAACAATTTTTCAGCGCCTGCAACTGCCGGATCATTGCCCGGGATGACCATTCCATTAAAGTTGAATTAACGGAAGAAGCCGACCGCGCCTTTATGAACCGTCCTTTTTACTGGCACTATAAAGATCAGCTGAATGAAAAAGGGGCGCCGATGACTGTCACTTTCTATGTTAAACACACTGGTCAGCCGCTGCGTGCTCAGGAAGAATACATCAGTTTTGGGTCTCCCCGCTTTCATCAGCTGCTCGACTATGCGAAAAAAAAATCGTCATTTGTCCGTCTATATGAACAATGCCAATCGATACAGCCGGTAAAAATGGAGCCATGGCTGTTCGTTCATTTTTTAGTTTCTTATGAAGCAAACGGAAAGAAGGAACGAATGGAATCGATAGCCATCCATTTAATAAGCGGCAAGGTTCATCATGACTTTTTATCGAAAATTTCCACGATCCCTTTTGATCAGACGATTCCTTCTTTGCATTATGTGCTGTCGCCCTTTATTACACCTGTAAGCGGCCTGAAACGACTACGGAAGCTTTTAGAAAACGAACTTGATCAAGAAGATCATGAATGGGCAAAAGAAGCAAAAAAGAAACAGGAAAAGGAACTTTCGCTGCTCCATGCCTTTTACAATGGCAATGAAGAAGATCATGAACTTTACAACAAAGAGAAAGAAGCGATCATGAGGCGGTTTGAGCCGGTCATTCATGTTTCTGTTTTAAATGGCGGTCTTTTTTATTTATCACATGAACGGTATCACTCATTCTAGTTATGCTCTGTCCTTTTCATAATTCGGTTTTGTGCTGTATTTAAAAAGAATGTTGAATAAAACAGACGTTCCTCTCTCATTGTCGTAATACGGATTTTTCGCTCTGTTTCTGAACGATCCGTTATTTGAATCGTGGTAGTCCCTTTATTTGTCTCTATTGAAAAATCAGAGGCTTCCGGATGTTGCAGCACATCCCGAATTGCCATTAGTTCCACTACTCTTATCTCATAATACTCTGTTAATTGATCCGACGTTTTCATTTTGGTAACTGCCGCATCTGCCGCTGTAATGGCAGCCGAACTTATTAAAAAAAGCAGCAGAAGCACATGCGGATAAATCATGCCCTGCTCGTCATGACGGAGTCTCCCGGTTAAATGGATAAAACGAGGCTCCTTCCTCTTCGCCGTTCTGAAAAGTAACATGAATATACACTTTCCCTCCTTCCAAGGAAAAAGCCGACGTTTTAACATGCTGAAGCATGACTTCATGACCTTGTCCATTTATTTGACGACGCAGCTTATCCTGATACTGGCTGATGGAAATTTTGGCGTCTTCTTCACCGTAATACAACGCCCCTCCAGAAATATACCAGTTTTTTGACATGTGCAGTTCATTACGAAGCTGTATAATGAAAATTTCCCATTCTATATTTTTTTCCGCTTTACTTGTTGCAATGGCGCGATAGCCTGCATCGTATAAAAGAGGAAAAGACGCGGCACACGCCAAAAAAATAGTCAGCGCAATCAGTGCCTCCACGAGCGTAAATCCATTACTGTTCCGAAACACACGTTGTTTTACCGGCTGCAGATACACAGGCCTGATCTTTTCCATTCTCTGTTTTCCAAAAGATTCGTCCTGAAAAATTCGGCTGATCCACTTCATGCGAAAATGCAGCCGGTTCATAAATCCGCCATTCTGCCTCTTCATATAATCTTCTCATTCCTTCCTGCTGTTCCCACCTGCTTGATGTTTCAGCAGCCATTTTGAAACAAAGCGGCAGGATAACCGTTGCAGCGATTAACAATGCAGACAGTGCCAGAATACTTTCCGATAGCGTAAACCCATCTTCATTCTTCCAAAAAATAAAAGCGCCCCCTCCCAATTAAAAAAATCAGCTTCGTCCTCTTTTCCTTTGATTTAAAATAAACGGTGCCAAACCGGTTGGTCATGCCTGATTTTTGAAATATAATATCCGGCATACTTCCGTTTACAGAAATAAAATGAGCAGGAATATCACGCTCCACTAACATTTTCCGATCAGATTCATAGGTCGCGATCCTGTATTTATGCTGCCCTGACTGATAAAAAGAAACGATGACACCTACATTGTTTACAATCGCAAAAGCCTGTGCCTCAAACAAGTCCCGCTCCAATTGATTAAAAAACTGCTCATCGTTTACCTTATCTGTTATGTTTAACAGCGGGATAAGGACAGCCGCAAAGCAAACCATGAAAACCGTTAAAACAAGCATCATTTCAACCAGCGTGAAGCCGCTTTCTTTATGCGCCACTTACCTGAACTTCTCCTTCGGCATCAATCGTCAGCGCCGCGCCGTCCGGACACGTGGTTTCATCTTGGCGTAAATAGCCGTCTGTTACCATTGTCTCAATTGAATCCGGGTATTTTTTGTTATCAATGCGATATGCCTGCACCTGTCCCTGCACCATATGCTGGAATGCTTTGCAGCCTTTTGCGTTAATGTTTTTGTTTTGTTTTGCGACGTTCGGAATTGCAATAAACAAAAGGACTGTAATAACCAGGAGTACAATCATCATTTCAACCAGTGTAAACCCGGTCTCGTTTTGCAGTTGTTTCTTCATTATAGACTCCCCCTTTTTATACTGAGCCGATCATCTCAAACATTGGAAGCATCACCGACAAATAGACGGCCATGACGACAGTGCCGATAAACAAAAAGACAGCCGGCTGAATAAAACCGGTCAACCTTTTCATTTTCTCTTCGACAAGTCCATCGCAAAATTCGGCATAAATAAGCAGTTCTTCTCCCATTCGGCCATTGGCGGCCCCATGAGCGGTTAATGCGGACAACTTTTTATCAAACCATGGAATATGTTTAATGGCTTCTTGAAGTGATTCACCGTTCATTAAACGCTCATCAATCATTGTGGATACGGCCTTCAAAATTGGATAAATAGTCTGGCGCTCAAAGACATCAAGGATTTCATTTACTGCAAATCCGCTGTTTAAAAGCTGTGCCGTTTCACGTGCAAAAAGCCTTGTAAAGTAAAGCTGAAAAAAGGTCCGGACGTAAGGAATTCTGGACAGCCTATCCGCCCGTTTTTTTGGCGGCAGCATGCGGTACCTTGTATACATTAATAGAGAAAGCCCAATTGTACCCGGAAGCAAGAGAAGTGTGATCGGCGGAGCCCATTGCAGAAAAAAAAGCAGGAGTGAAATTAGTCCTTCTGGCTTGTATCCCATTGATGCATGCAAATCATGAAATTGCGGGAGCACAAACGTATTCAAAACGGCCAGAAGCAGCACTAATAACAACAAGAGAAAGAGCGGGTAATGAAGCAATTTCATCAATTTTTCTTTTGACTGTTCAGATTTTTTCCACTGTGAACCTGCATGCATAAGCGCCTCTTGAACATTTCCATGTTTTTCAGCGAAATATACTTGAAGACAAATGAGTGATGGTACATGAAGAATTGGCAGAATTTCATGAAGAGGTGATCCAGCCTGGAGATTTTGCCTAATATAGTCCATCTGCTTCCGGCTTAATCCCGGTATGTTCAACATTAAAAAATCAATTGAATCCCTGATTGTAAAACCTTTGTTCATCATTTCACCGAGCCGGCAAATAAAATCAGCACTATTTTTCGCTGACATCCGCTTTGTCAATAACCCAGCGAGCCCACTCCTCTTGAGCGAGGTATCCATAGGCAATCCCCTTTCCAATTTCATCTTTCAGCTGCTTATACAAGATGCAGCGGTCCCCGGTCTTCACCTCCTTTAAAAGCGATTCCAGCGTCCATCCGGATAATAATTCACACACGATGGCTTGACGAATGACTTTTTCACATTCTAGCCTGCATGAATCACCACACGCCGGACAGCGAATTCGGACGAGCCTTTGGGCCGTAATACCCACAATCGTTTGGCTGATTTCATGATGGGTTATACCAAATTCCAACAGACGCCCTATCACCCCATACGTATCACGGGCATGTATCGTCGACAGCACCAGGTGACCGGTAAGCGCGGTACGTACAGCTACACGAGCCGTTTCTTCATCTCTTATTTCGCCGACCATAATCACATCGGGGTCATGCCTTAAAATGGCCTTCAAGCCAGTCGCATAAGTTATACCGGCTTTTTCATTTACTTGTATTTGTAATAAGGAATCATGTTGTTTTTCAACGGGATCTTCGAGGGTGATGACATTTTTGTTAAGTATGCCAGCACAGTACTGAATCATGGAATAAAGCGTGGTGGATTTGCCGCTTCCAGTCGGTCCGCTGAGCAGTACAAGGCCGGTTGAATGGTTCAATAATGAGGTTAGTTTTTTGGCTGTACCAGGGAAAAGAGTTAAATCCGAAAGAGGCGGAACCTGTTCTTGCGGAAGAATCCGGATGACTAAACTTTCTTTGTGGGGAACAGCGGGAAGCGTTGAGATGCGCAGAGAAATTGGAATACCCTTAATCATTTGTTTATACGACCCGCTTTGCGGTTTTCGCTTTTCACCGATATCCAATGAGGCGGTAAACTTTAAATATGAGATCATCCGCTCGCCTTCACGGATTGATAGGGAATCCGTACCGGTCAACATGCCGCCTGTCCGAATTCGCATCAAGTAGCCGTTTAATTTCGGCGTTAAATGAATATCGGTCGCCTGCATTTGAACCGCAGTCGTTAAAACATGTTCCACTTTTTGTTCAATTTTCAAAATATCACCTTCCTTCTTTTTTATACCATACAACATTTATCAGAAAATTTCATCACTTTTTCGACGAAATTTACAAATTCTTAACAAAAAAACCTTTAAAGCAAACTGCTTTAAAGGTGGGAAGCGCGATTAATGACCGCCGCTTCCAGGAGTCATCATGAATGTTGACCAGTATGTAAAACCTGCAAAAGCGACAGTCAAGTACGCTCCAAAAACGTAGATGTACATGCGTTCAGAAAGACGTAAATAACCTAATAACAAGAAAAATCCAGTTTGACCAAGGAAAAGCAATGCGGTTTTGTCCATGTGCCCGAGATAAAACATCAATGCGAAGATCCCGGTCCAGAATGCTATTACGCGAAACATGCGATCCATTAAATATCCCTCCTTTATTCGTACACTCCATCAATAACATATTATAAAGGAATCAGTGTGGAATTGTAAATGTTTCTTTCAGTCAGTTTGTGACGATTGCGTGATACGTGCAATCATGGCAGCCTTCTAACATGGACGTTTGTTGGTTCAGTTCCGTCCCATCAAAAAGTGCTTGAAACGTTCCATTTAAAAACGCAGTATGTATACCGCATGTCAAATCTGTTTTATCATGAAGCATCTCTTTAAATGGACAATTATAAATGACAAATTGCACGTCCAATCCATCTTTTGTATGCACCATTTTCGGCATGTAACCAACTTGGGCAGCTATTGACTGCAACAGCAAAAACTTCTCCTCATCCGTTAAAGCAGAAATGGATTTTCCAGCTTCAGCCTCCGCAGCATGACGTCCAGCCTTCATGGCTGCTACCTGGGCCATATTCACCCCTTCTTCACCAAGCATTTGTACCGTTTCCACTAAAATATCGGCTAGAAGCTGATAATCACGGCGGGGAAAAGAGAGCTGCACCGCCTTTTCTGCTGGCTTATATACCCTTCCTGGCCTGCCGCCTTTACCTGTTTTATATAAGTGAGAATAAATTAATTTTACATCCTCTAACTTTGTTAAATGAAAGCGGGCCACATTTGGATGAATGCCAAATTCATTCGCTACATCCTGAACCGTAACGTCATTATGTTCTTTTAAAACATATTCGTAAATGGAATATCGCGTTGCATCGGCCAGCGTTCCGGTTACTTTCAATATTGTGTTCATTATAACACTCCAATCTTGTTTTTATTTATTATAAACAACTATCCCATGGTAGAAAATGATAATCATTATACTTTTTACGCATCTCGAAAAAAAGCGCAATTTTCAAAAAATCTTATATATACAAAAGTTATACAATCAGCGTACAATAATTAAAAGTACATGAAAGGGGAATAACTGATGTCGATCGTCACATTTTTTACGTATCCAAGCTGTACTTCATGCCGCAAAACGAAAAAGTGGCTTAGTACCCATTCAGTTAAGGTACAAGAACGGCATCTTTTTCGTGAGACACCCACCAGAAGCGAATTATTTACGCTTTTATCCATGACTTCAGAGGGGGTGGATGAACTCCTCGCCACCCGCAGCAGCACGTTTAAATCTTTAAATATTGACATTGATGACATGCCGCTCTCACATGTTGTTGACTTATTAATCAACGAGCCGAAATTATTGCGCCGGCCGATTTTAACAGATGGCAAAACGCTTGTCGTCGGCTATAATCCTGAGAAATTAAGAAGCTTAACAAACAAAAAACAGATCATGAAATTTACGGGCTGAGCGGCTGACAGCCCCCTCCTTATGACATTAACACTATTGACATAGTACTTTACTTGTATTAGAATTTTAAACAATAGCTTAAGCTTTACCCCTCCCATTACGAGGAGAAAAAACATCCCCCAAAAAAGAGAGTACCGCAAATCGGCACTCTCTTTTTATGTTTCTTAAAAACCATTTAAAAATGGATTGCTGTCCATCTCGCTTGCGATCGATGTGGCAGGTCCGTGTCCAGGCAGAACAATGGTTTCTTCAGGAAGTGCCAGAAATTTGTGATGAATGCTGTCAAGCAGCAGCTGATGATCGCCTCCCGGAAGATCAGTCCGCCCGATGCTGCCCATAAAAAGCGTATCTCCAGCGAATAAAGCGCCGCCCTCTTCAAAAAAATACGATAAACTTCCAGGTGAATGACCTGGTGTATGAAACAATTTAAATTGAAATGGACCGATCTCCAGCTCTTCTTCTGTTTCCACGATAAAATCGGCAGGAGCGGCCGTAATGGCTCCCATACCAAATCGGTTCGAGCCGTTTAATTCCGGATTTTCAAGCCACTGCTCTTCCGCTTTATGAATATAAACAGGAATATGAAACGTCTGCCTGATGTGTTCAACGGCTCCGATATGGTCAAAATGGGCATGTGTCAACAGAATAGCGAGCGGCTTTAAACTGTTTTGATTCAGCCATTCCGCAAGCTTTTCCCCTTCTGATCCAGGATCAAAAATAACGCATTCTTTGCCATGTGAAAGCACGTAGCAGTTTGTCGCAAGCGGACCAAGCGGCAGCTGTGTCCAATCCATATAATCTCCACCTTTCCTTTTCTGTACTCACCCATCTTAACAGGTAATCTTGTCTGATAAAAGAACAATCCGTTTTCACTCTCGACAAATATGATGAAACACTATACAATATTGGTGTATGTACTGATTTTACATAGTTTTTTCTTTTAATGATCTGATATAGAAAGGGGTTTGATGAAATGAACGGTTTAACGATTATTTTCGCTTTAGTTGCGATTCTTGCTGTATTCAGTACGATCAGCGCCTTGAAAAACAAAAACCCGCTTGGTATTTTCTTTGGTCTTGGCACTGCCGGCGTGATCGGCTGGTTCACAATCATGACGATTATTCACCACGGTTATCCAGCAGCCCACTAAAAAAACAGGCACCCAATTCTCCGGGTGCTTTTTTCATGCAAAAAAAAACTGCCCCGGAAGGCAGTTTTTTTTATTCTTCTTTTTTCGCAGAATCCGGATCATAGAAGCGGAGCAAATCGCCATAAATAACACGGTCCGAATAGCTCAATTCAGCTGCTGCTTTATCAATGTAAGGTTCACAGTAACTATTGTCTGTCGGCTGTTCCGTTTCTTTATCCCAGCACTTATTATCCGCATATACATAATCTTCTGTGACAAAGCGGCCGTCACGGAATGCAGCAAAGCTTTCATGATCGTCCGAAAGCAGATCCTGGCCAAACTGAATATCCCCTTTTGTTTCAATACCGAGCAAATGCAGCAATGTAGGACGTACGTCCACCTGCCCGCCGACTGTTGGAATTTCCCGTCCATCTACACCCGGAATATGAATCATAAATGGTACTTTTTGAAGTTCCGCAGAGACAAACGGCGTTACTTCTTTGCCAAGGTATTGAGACATGGCTTCGTTGTGATTTTCAGAAATGCCGTAATGGTCACCGTAAAGCACGATAACAGAATTATCATATAAACCGGATGCTTTTAATTCTTCGACGAAACGCTTCAGCGACTCATCCGTGTAGCGGACCGTCACAAAATAACGATTAAGTGTGCCGCTGTTTGAATTAAACTCATCAATCATTTGATCCTCTGCATCATAGTAGAATGGATGATGGTTTGTGAGAGTAATCATTTTAGAGTAAAAAGGCTGCGGCATTTCTTTCATTAAGCCGACAGACTGTTCAAAAAACGGAATGTCTTTCATCCCCCAGTTCACGCTGTTGTCTTCGTTGACATCGTAGTCAGACACTTCATAAAAACGCTCATATCCAAGTGACTTGTACATAATGTCACGGTTCCAGAAGCTCTTATTGTTCGCGTGCATGGCATTCGAATAATAGCCGTTCTCTGCAAGCTTCTCAGCCATCGAATTGAATTCATTTCCAGAGTGAGTGAAGAATACTGCACCGCGGCTTAACGGATAGAGTGAATTCTCCGTTAAAAATTCAGCATCGGACGTTTTCCCCTGCCCTGTCTGGTGATAAAAGTTTGTAAAGTTTAAACTTTCTTTGGCGAAATCATTTAAAAATGGCGTGATTTCCTGACCGTTCACTGTGTTGTTCAGCACGAAAGCCTGTGTGGATTCTACTGATACCATAATTAAGTTTTTACCTTTAGCAACCCCAAACAATTCATCATCCGGCGCTGCATATTTAGCATCGGCAAAGTTTTCGACTTCCGTTAGTTCACTGCCGTCCGCAAGTGCTCTTTGAGCAGATGATTTCGACTGTAAAAAGATATCGTAAATGTGGTAGTTGAATGTACCGATATTTTTAACAAGCATTTCGCGGTCGAATGTTCGTGTTAATAGCTGCGGTCGTTCCACTTCCGCAAGACCAAGGTTTAAAAACATAATAGCCGCGGCGGATAAAAAATAAGCGCGGCGGTTCATTTTTGACATTGGGCGGAATTTCACAAATGACGGCTTAAATTTTAACAGAAGGAATAAAATAATCACATCTGCAAAATATAAAATATCCGTTACACTAAATTCTTCCGTTACACTGTTGCCCAGATCTGCAAAATTGCTTGTTTGAAACAACAGCGGCATCGTAATGAAATCGTTGAAAAAGCGGTAAAACACAACGTTTGCATACAGCAAAAATGTTAAGAGAAAACTGGTTGTAAGCAAATAACGGTTGCGCGCTTTATCACTTTTAAATAAAAAACCGATCCCCATTGCCAGCATAATAAAGCTAAGCGGGTTAATCAGCAAAATAAACTCCTGGAGCGCGTTTTCAATATCCATGTTAAAGCTTGTTTTATAGACGATATATGTTTTCATCCATAAGAACAAAACAGCCACAGCAATGAGTGAGATGTTGCTGCGAATTGTTCTTTTCATCTTTCTAACCTCCTCGTTACATCTGTAACACTGTTACGGGGTCGAACGGATCTTTCAACCTTTGTAAATTGCCTTCCACAATCTTAATACTTTTTTTACAAAAAATCAAACAGCACGAAATTGAAAATCTTTATAATGTATTCTTGACCCTTGCACATGTTATTCATACGCATTGATTCTTAAATAGTTTCAAAAAAAAATCCAGTCCCTTTTTAACGGAACTGGATTTTTGATTAAACTGTCATCACTTTTGCAAGATACGCTGCGCCAATCACGCCCGCATCGTTGCCGAGTTTTGCTTTTTCGATGGAAAGCACATCCATCGCCCGCGGGAACGTAAATTGGCGTACATACTGTTCAAGCGGTGCAAGAAGAACATCGCCTGCTTCTGATACACCGCCGCCAACAACCACTTTTGCCGGGTTCAGTGTGTTTGCGATATTACCGATTGCAAGCCCGAGATAAAACGCACACCGGTCGATGACACGTTTGGCCGCCGCATCACCCTCTGCAGCCCGTTCAAACACAGTACGCGCATCCGGAGCATCTTTTCCTTCCGCTTTGTAAAGATTGACGATTCCTGTCGCCGATGCAACTGTTTCCAAGCATCCTTTTTTGCCGCAGTTGCACAAAAAGCCATTTTCCGGCACGACTGTAATGTGGCCGATTTCTCCTGCCGCTCCATTAACACCGGTAATAATCATGCCTTTTGATACAACACCTCCGCCTACGCCTGTCCCAAGAGTCACACATACAACATCACCGGCGCCGTTTCCTGCACCGCGCCACATTTCTCCTAGTGCCGCACAGTTGGCATCATTTTCAATAAATACAGGCAGTTCAAGCGCTTCTTCCAGCAATTTTTTCAACGGATAGCCATTTTCCCAGCCAATATTCACCGCTCCTGAAATAGTACCTTCAACCGGATCAGCAGGCCCGGGCGCCCCAACACCGACCGCTATTACATCCGCGGCTGTTACTCCGTCCTGTTCAAGCTCCTCGTTAAATGAACGGGCAATATGAGACACAATGTTCAGGCCGCCCTCTGACCGATCGGTTGGAATCGACCATTTGCGAATAATGTCGCCTTCTGTTGTTAAAAAGGCCATTTTAATCGATGTTCCGCCAATATCACAAGCCCCAAGTCGTTTTTCTCCCATCATCAACTCTCCTGTTCCTTCTCTTTTTCAATCGCCATTTGCTGTCGCAAAAGCAGCAGCGCCATTTGATATTCCTGTGTTTCAACAAGCTGTGACTGGTACAGCTCTTTCAACTCCACTTCCATCAGCTGCAGATCCGCAACGCGGTTTCCGATATACACAAAAACACCATATCGTTTTAACAGCTGCTGAACATCATAAATCGTTCTCATTTCGTTCACCCGACCCATTAATCAAGTTTGTTCGCCAGTTCCTGGTACTGCGTCTCATCCGGTGCGTACGTAAGCGCTTCTCCTACTGATTTCCTTGCTTCTTCCAACTGCCCGTTTTCAACATAAATGAGCGCCAGGTTATAATGCGCTTCATGAAAATTGGCCCGTTCCTCGATGGCCTGCTTTAAATGCTGTTCCGCTTCCTCAAGACGGCCGTCGCCCATTTCAATATAGGAAAGATAGAAAAACGTTTCAGCAGAAGGTGTGCCGCCGTCTTCTATAAAAGCGCCCAGTATGTCTTCCGCTTCATCATCATTTCCGGCATTAATTTCTTCCTGAACACGTAAGTTGACTGCATTTGCATCAATGGCCGCATAGCCGCTTTGAAAACCAATAAAGAGGCCTGCTGCGACTGCTGCCGCCGCCGCTGCAGCAAATGCCATTTGTTGTAATATGCGCCGTTTTTTAGGGAAATGAACGACACCTGTCGCCAGAAAGCCGCCGATCAATCCGCCAATATGCCCTGCATTATCAATCCCGGGAACCGAAAAACCGAATAGAAGGTTAATCCCAATGACAACAAGGACGTTCATGCCCATTGTCCGGAAAAACAGTTTCGGTTTGGTGACACCGAAATAAAGAAGCGCACCAAATAGCCCAAAAATGGCTCCGCTCGCCCCGGCCGACAAATTTGGTGTAAGTAAAAAACTAAGCAGACTGCCAGTGAGCCCCGAAAACAAATAGATCCACAAAAAGCGAAGACGGCCATATATTTGTTCCACCGCTGTACCGAGATAATAGAGAGCAAGCGAGTTCATGATGAGATGCAGCAATCCGATGTGTAAAAACATTGGTGTGATGAATCGCCACCATTCTCCTTCTAAAATAAGCGGATTAAATTTTGCTCCGAATTCAATTAACACAGCCGTATTGGTACTGCCGCCTGCAAGTGTCATCATGATAAACAGAATGATGTTAACCGCCGTAAAGATATACGTAAAAAATGGTTTTCCATAATGAAAAAAGCGTTGTTCCTCTTCTTTTCGCTTTACTTCATGGGATAAAACGGCTCTTTCGTATGCTGCAGCTTCATCTTCTGCTCCGTCAAAGTCACGGCGTTCGGGTACAGGAGGCAAAATGGATTCAAGCCTTCTTAACGATTCATCCAGATCATTTTTTGTAAAAAGCAATGTGGCCGCTTTCGTTCTCCCCTTCTTTGGGGAAAGAACTGGTTTTAAAAAGCGATCATAATCATCAACAGGCGGGTAAGGAGAGACAACAATATTCAACAAAGACAGTTTTCTCGCACCCATTTTTTTGCGTATTTGCTCACCATTCCACAGGAGACGTTCTACATCACGCCCAAGCCCTGCTGCCCAGCCGAGATTTTGGTTCGTCAGCCGAACAATGGATGCCTCTTTATTTGACCGATTTTCAAGCCACATTTCCTGTCGATCCTGGCTTAAGCGTGCAATGGTGTACTCTTGTTCAACAACGAAAAAAAACGCCAGCCGCCAGAAAATAACATCTGTTTGTACATTCATTTCATCACTACTTTCGTACATCCTGTTGTTCTCACTATAGCGGAACACACTCAGCCGGTAAAGTGCGAAGAATTATTTCGCGCAATTTATAACACCCATTTCAGTCACAATTTTCTGAACAGGCACATCATGCGGCTCAACCGGAACTTCATGACAAAGCTGAAATGAGAAAGCAAGCGATATAGTGGTACCCCTAAATGCCGTTAAAAAACGATCATAATACCCCCCGCCAAATCCGATCCTGTAGCCATTTTCATCAAACAATAATCCAGGTACCAATACAAAATTAATCAAATTAGGCGAAATGAATGCAGTCATGTGAGGAGATGGCTCGTATAAGCCGGCGTATACTTTTTCAAGCTCACGAAAATCGGAAAGGATATAAAAATGCATTTCTTTCGTTTCAGGGGCACATTTCGGCACACATACTTTTTTCCCGCTCAGCCACGCGTAGCGAATAATCGACCATGTGTCAATCTCGTACGGTGCTGAAACGGTTACCGCTATAACCTCGGCACGCTGCCACTCCGGAAGCGCATACAATTGTGCTGCAATAAGGTGGCATCGCTGCTCATATTCCGTTTTTTCAAGTGCAGACAGCTGTTCTTTTATCTGCAATCGCATTTGCTTTTTTTTCATCATTTCCTCCATACAAAAAAACAGCAGGAGAGTCTCCTGCTGTTTACTTCGTTTCGCGGTGCACTGTCACTTTTTTCAATCGCGGGCTGTATTTTTTCAACTCGAGACGATCCGGGTTGTTACGTTTGTTTTTAGTTGTGATATAGTTGCGATCACCGCTCTCAGTGCAAGCTAATGTAATATTTACACGCATAGTTCATTTCCCTCCAAACTTGTCTCGCTTATTCTGTTCATTGCGACTTTTCTATAATAGCACCTTTTCATCTAAAATGCCAGTCTGTTTTTTTAAGATTGATGAATAAGAATCAGCCAGTGCTGCCGGCAATATTTTTTCGTGTAAAAGTGGTGCTGAAAAGGTTTTAGACAGCGGATAAAATTGCTTCAGAAGGCTGATTCCCGGTATCCCCCGTTTCAGCCTTTTTTCGGCTAATGTATATTGACGAATCGTCCCAATATCCTGCCAGTATGCATTCGTTTCATACACAAAAACAGGTTCACCATTAGCCAGTAAGGCAGGGAAAACATCTTTTGCAAAATCAACTTCTCCTCTGAACGCATAGTCCGAAAAAAGAGACGATTCAATTAAATAGATACCGGTGCTCACCTGATTCGTCAACAGACGGGGTTCATCAGGCTTTTCCAAAATAGATAAAAGACGGCTTTCCCTGTCCGCCAGGCAAACGCCAAATTGTTCCGGGCTTTCTGACGGAGCCGTGACGATGGTGACGCGCGCTTTTTTTGCCTGATGAAAAGCATAAACATCCCGAAGCGGCACGTTTGTTAAAGCATCGCCGCTTAAGACAGCAATTGTTTCTTCAAATAATTCATTTGATGCGAAAAGACTCCCTGCTGTCCCGAGCGGTGTAATCTCTTCGATGTATTGAATGTCCATCCCGGCTTCTTTTCCCGTTCCTGCGTACTGTTTAATAATTTCTTTTTTGTAGCACACCGTCATAAATATGCGGCGAATTCCATTCACTTTAAATACGTTTAAATTATAATCGAGCAGCGGTCTGTTCAACAATGGCACCAGCGGCTTTGGAATATGGTCTGTCATCGGCCGGAGACGTTTCCCTCTTCCTCCTGCAAGCAATACTCCTATCATGTTCGAACACCTTCCATTTTTTTGATGAAAACGGTTTGATCGTACACTTTTTCTGTCTGCTCACTGATGTGTTTCCAGCTATAAAGTTCTTTCGCCATTTCGTGTCCATTGGCACCTAATTGTTTTGCAAGTTCAGGACGATCTAAAATGGTCCTGATTTTTGTGGACAAATCACCAGGGTTTCCCGGCTCAAATAAAAGCCCTGTCTGCGCGTGAAGCACAAACGACTTCAATCCGCCCGTTGCAGAAGCGATGACTGGTTTACGAAACGCCATTGCTTCCAAAGCTACAATACCGAACGGTTCGTAAAGACTCGGAAATACAGCTGCTTCACATGTTTGAAATAACGCTTTTCTCTCGTCATCACTTACATAACCGACAAAATGAATAATATCCTCGTAACCGCGTTTCTTCACTTCTCTTCGCCACTCTTCCAAAAGCGGACCCTTACCGGCAATAATAAACTGAATATTTCTTTTTTTCAAGTTTTTTATATCAATGTCAAAAAAAGTTTGAAAACCTTTTTCATACACCATCCGCCCAATAGAAAATATAAAGGGACGCATTTGATGAAAACGGCCTTCTGTCGTTACATGTTCCTCAAATTCGACACCGTTTGGAATAACATAAATATCTTTATCGCGGGCTTCATAAAAAACACGAAGTTCTTCTTTCATCGGCTGGCTGCACACGATTACTGTGTTGGATGCGGAAATTAATTTCTTTTCTTTTGCGGCAATCGACGACTGAAGTTCATTGTGAATTCCATTATTACGGCCGTATTCTGTAGCATGAATGGTTGACACAATCGGGAGCTGATGATTCTCCGCTAAAAGAACGGCTGCGTCGCCGGTCAGCCAGTCATGTGTATGAATGACGGAAATGTCATAGTTCCGTATTAATTCCTCGCCTTTTTGGAATAAACACATATTCAAATCAGCCACACGGCGCATGAAATCGTACTCGCTTTCATGCAAAGGCCCCGAGCGGTATATGTGAACGCCATTTACACACTCGTATTCAGGAGCACCCCGGCAAGCAGATGTGAGCACAATCACTTCACGTCCTGATTCAACCAAAGCTTCCGCGAGTCCATGCACGTGTCTTGCCATGCCGCCTATAATATTCGGTGGATACTCCCATGTCAGCATGACAACAGCGCCATCCATTTCATCGAGCTCTTCATGTAATAACGTCGGAATAAGTTCAACACCGTAATGAAGCCTCATTCTTTGATGCGCATAATCAAAATCAGGAAATTTTTTCAAGGCCCCATCCAGCAAATACCGGAGCGAGTCTACTGCACTCTCCAATTCCTCCTCTAAATTGTGTAAGCAAGCGTATAAACAAAAAGCCCATTCAAGATCGAGTACACCGCCCGCTTCGCACATTTGAAAGGCCGTCCTGTCATCCCATTCATGTTTTAATTGAAAAATCGTTTCACAGCGGTTCAGCTCTTCTGCTGTCAGTAACGCCCTTCCTTCATTCATACGTTCATATATGAGTGGAATATGAATGATTCGTTCATCATTTTGACTAATTGATCCATGAAAATGCAAAAAATCAACTTGTTCATAAAAAGAATAGGCATTTTCTTCCATTAGCCGAATGACTGGTGGAGTAGATCGATTGTGATCCGTTTCTATTTGTCCATATTCATAAGGTAAAATCGATAAACCATGAGGTGATATCCAATGAAATGTATCCCGTTCATTCGCCGGGAACGCTTCGCCCGGCAAGAAAACAAATCGGCAGCCTTCCCTCTGAAGCAGCTCATCAATACCGGGCATATAGGCACCGCGCGGAAGCCATATAGAAGGCGGCGCTTCACCAAAAATATCTTTCCATATCTTAACTGTCCGTTTAATATCTTCCGCTGCGGCATTCTTTACAGGATAAGAAGTAAGTGGAAACTGACTGAGCGCAACCGGAATGAGCAGAAGTTTCTTTTCCGTTATTAATGACCGGCAGGCATCGATAAAAGAACCACTACATTCATTTAAAAAGGCTGCAGCTGCATGATTAGGCTGGTTCTCTACAAACGACTGAACGGCCATCTTTCCCCTTACCCCATTCAACCAACCTAGTGTAAATAAATTGACAGCGGCCGCAATCGGTTTTTCTGCTGTCGATTTTTTAGCGGACGCAATGATATAGCCGTAAACATCCATAATTTTTGTTATTTCTTTACTGCTCATACTTGAACCGGCAAGAACGAGAGGCCGGAACGGACTATCTGCCAGTACCATTATCGAAAATGGATATTCCATTTTGTAGTAACCTCCAATTCTTTTTCGTTCATACTTCATTAATGGCAGTCAGGATGTTCAATCCAGCACGGAGGCCGGAACGGATTGTGATAAAACTGTTTCGCTTCGCGGAGTCTGTGAATATAATCTCCGCTGCTCTGGTAAGGTGTATGAATAGGATGAGATTGCACGATCGGAAAAAACAAATAATCTTCCGTTAAAAACCCAAGCTCACAAATGTACGAACGATTGCACTTCAGTCCTTTTATCGTCCAGAATTGATCGTCCTTACTTACTTTTATACAAGTAACGGAGTGAGCATTCACACCATTATAATAAATATCGGTAATATCAAAAATACGTAAATCCATAATGGCCGGATTTAACGGCTTTTCACATCGGACCGCTGCCTCTAGAATTGAAGGGTGAATTCGCCACCGGCAATACAAACGGTCTGCTGATAAAAAAACCGCATTCAAATCATTTTGCCAACGTATGCCGTCTTGTTGTCTCGTATACTTACGCCATTTGCTTTTTATATTATCAAGCGGCAGGTCCAATTGGTCTGAAATCTGATCCCATGAAAAATTACGTTTTTTTAGTTGAACGATTTCTTCAATCAATCTGAATCACCCCAGTCCAGCATTTTTTCCCTAATTTGTTTATATTTCTATCGTATCATTTTCGAATCCGTGCGGCAATGGACAGCATCTATCTCTTTATTCTGCTAAAATGTGGTATAATGAATGGACTAGTATCAAGGAGGGAAACATGTATGAACGGACTGATCATCGGACTTGCCGCTTCAGGTGCTGCTTTTATTTTTCTGTCCTTTTTTATAAAAGACAAGCAACGGCAGCTCCAGAAAGACCTGGAAGAACTGTCCATGCAAATGCTTCAAGAACATTATCAAATAAATAAAAAATTAAAAATTATAGAAGAAGAGCTGTTAATAAGCGATGTGCCTTCTCCGGCGTCAGCACCTGCAGCCTCCGTCAATCAAATTATACAAAGTCAGGTAATCGCTCTTTTCAATCAAGGGATTGATCTGCAGCAAATTGCCGGACAATCTTCTTTATCAGTAGAACAAGTAAAGAAAATCCTAGCAATGAATCAGTCCAGCCGAAGGGACGCGGGAGTATGATGAAGCAATCAATCCGTGCTTTTGGCCTTGGTCTCCTTGCTTCTGCAGCCGCTCTTTCCTTTTTTGATAACATTTCTAAAGAAGAGACAATGACAAATGAAGAAATGATCAGGTTACTCGAAGAACAAAACTATACGGTACTAACAGACGATGAAATGAACGAACAGCCAGCCATACCTGAATCAAAAGAACCAGCAACACCAGCCGAAGAAGAAAATATTGAGCCGGTCGAATCTGTTACTGGCAAGAAAGAAATGACCATTACCATTGCATCTGGAATGTCCTCTGCCGATATTGTAAAGGCGCTGGAAAATGCCGGTGTGATAGAAGATGCGCAATCTTTTAATGCATATTTGAAAGAAAATAAATATGCATCAAAGCTGCAAATCGGCACCTTCACGTTTTCACCAAATATGTCGAATGAGGAAATTGTATCAATTTTAATAAAATAAAAAGCCGGCGTTGCCATGGGACTGACCCCATAGCGCCGGCTTTTTCTTATCCGAATCGTCCTGATATATAATCGTCTGTACGACTGTCGGCAGGATTATTAAAGATGGTTTCTGTCGAATCAAACTCCACGACTTCCCCATTTAAGAAGAAAGCTGTTTTATTTGAAATACGAGCTGCCTGCTGCATGTTATGCGTCACAATAATGATTGAATACTGTTCTTTCAACTCTTGAATCAACTCTTCAATTTTAAGTGTGGACACCGGGTCAAGAGCAGACGTAGGTTCATCCATTAAAATGACATCCGGTTCAAGCGCGAGACAGCGGGCGATGCAAAGACGCTGCTGTTGCCCGCCTGACAGTCCGTATGCCGGCTCATGAATCCGATCTTTAACTTCATCCCAGAGAGCAGCTCCGCGCAAACTTTTTTCAACTGTTTCATTAATAATTTGCTTATTTTTAATACCATGAATTTTC
This sequence comes from Domibacillus antri, assembly GCF_001936625.1. Classification (GTDB taxonomy): domain Bacteria; phylum Bacillota; class Bacilli; order Bacillales; family Domibacillaceae; genus Domibacillus; species Domibacillus antri. Next base: position 217,948 of record NZ_MSDU01000008.1, read on the forward strand.
AAACCGAATGCAATATTTTCATAAATCGATTTTGGAAATGGATTCGGCTTTTGGAAAACCATGCCGACACGGGTCCGCAACTCTTCCACAAGAAATTCTTTACTGAAAATGTCACGGCCTCGGTACTCAATACTTCCGTTTGTTTTTACACCAGGTACAAGATCAATCATGCGGTTTAAAGTTTTAATATAAGTGGACTTCCCACAGCCCGATGGACCGATAATAGCTGTCACATCTTTTTCTTTAATGTCCAAATTAATGTTTTTCAGCGCATGATGATCGCCATACCATAAATTCAAGTTTTTTGTATTATAAACAAGCACTTCTTCTGTCTGTGTTGTTTGATTATTTTTCATTGTCTTTACTGCTGTTAACGCCATTTCAAGTCCCCTCCAAATGTAAAATCATTTTTCCTCAAAACAAAACGAATTATCTGCTCTGGTAACGATTACGAATCCATACCGCAACGGAGTTCATGACGATCAGCACACCGAGAAGAATGATGATTCCCGCTGCTGCAAGGTTATGGAACTCAATCTGCGGACGACTGGTCCAGTTGTAAATCTGCATCGGCAAGGCAGTAAAAGAATCAAATACATCAGATGGCAGAAAAGCAACAAATGTTGGTATCCCTATCACGATCAGTGGTGCAGTTTCACCGATGGCACGTGAGAAAGCCAAAATGCTTCCTGTCGCGATGCCTGGGATGGCATATGGAAGAACAACCCGGAAGATCGTCTGCCATTTTGTTGCACCAAGGCCATAAGAAGCTTCTTTTAATTCGCTGGGAACGGCACGTATGGCTTCCTGGGATGCCACGATGACAACCGGCAGCACGAGCAGGGCCATTGTAAATCCGGCTGCCAAAACGCTGTTGCCGAAGCCAAATAAACGGACAAAAATCGTTAAACCAAGTAAACCGAATACGACAGAAGGAACACCAGCCAAATTTGAAATATTCATTTGAATCCAGCGGGTTATGGCGTTCTTTTTTGCATATTCTTCCAGATAAATCGCTGTACCGACACCGAGAATCGCAGCCGTAGGAATGACAACGGACATCATCCATACTGTTCCGATGACAGCTGCTTTAATCCCCGCTTGTTCAGGCCGGCGTGAAGCGAAGTTTTGAAGGAAGTCCCAAGATAAATAAGGAGCACCTTGAGTTAGAATGCGGACAAGCAGCACAATTAGAATAATCGATGTGAAAACTGTCGCAGCAAAAAAGATGCTTTTGACAACTTTATTTTTTACCAGCCGGCTATCAATCCGGCCGATCATTTCTTCAGATTTAATACGTTCTATCTTCTCCATCAGTATTCCTCCCTAAAGCGCTTCGAGATGAACTGAGCCAGCACGTTCATCGACAATGTAAAGATGAACAATGTAAAACCGACAGCATAAATACTGTAATAAATCGTCGTTCCAAAGCCGGCGTCACCTGTTGTGACCTGTACAATGTACGATGTCATCGTTTGTAAAGATGACGTTAATTCAAGTGCGGCAGACGGTGTAGAACCTGCTGCAATGGACACGATCATGGTTTCACCGATGGCACGTGATACCCCGAGGACAATCGAAGCAAGAATACCTGATAGAGCAGCCGGGAAAATGACTTTTGATGCTGTTTCCCATTTTGTAGCACCCATTGCAAGAGCACCATGACGCACCGGCTCCGGCACGGATGACAATGCATCTTCCGATAAAGAAACGATGGTTGGGATAATCATGATTCCTACAACAATTCCCGGGCTGATCGCGTTAAACAATTCAATTGACGGGAACAAGTCGCGCAAAACAGGTGTAACAAATGTAAGAGCAAAAAAACCGTATACGATTGTCGGCACACCAGCAAGCACTTCAAGAATCGGCTTCATCACTTTGCGTGTGCGGCGGCTGGCATATTCACTCAAATAAAGTGCTACTGCAAGGCCGATTGGCACAGCAAAAGCGGATGCGATCAATGTGATTTTCAGTGTACCAAGGACCAGCGGCCAAATGCCATAAACAGCTTCTGTTTCAGAGAATGGATACCATTCTGCCGCTGTGAAAAACTCGACAATTGATACCTCACCAAAAAAGATTATTGTTTCAAAAATCAATGTTAACACAATACCTAATGTAGTTAATACGGATACCGCCGCCATAAAAAAGAGAACGATCGGTATTATTCTTTCACTTCTGTTCAAAAAGCCGCCATTATATTTTTTTTCAAGCAGCTGTTGAACCGGACTGAGTTCTTTTTTTGTCGTTTTCAACCCGAATTACTCCTTTCAACCCGAGTACACCAAAAAGAAGCCTCTGCTTCTTTTTGGTGTACGTCATGTTCTTTATCCGCTTTTATATTTACTGTAAAATTTATTTCAAACCTTCAAGTGTTACCAATTGTTCATCATATTTTTCTTGTGGAAGAGATACATATCCAACATCTTCAGAAAGAACGGATGCATTTTCCAGCATGAATTGAACAAATCCTGCAGTTGCTTCATCCTCCGCAATCGCCGCGTTGCTTACATATGTGAAAAGCGGACGTGAAAGTGGCTCGTATTCACCGCTTTCAATTGTTTCAGCATTTGGCTCGACTGCCTTACCCTCTTCATTTACGATCGGAACCACTTTGATGTTGTCTTTGTTTTCCAAATAATATGCATAACCGAAGTAGCCGATAGCGTTTTTCTCCCCGGTTACACCTTGAACAAGCACATTGTCATCTTCAGAAAGAGTTGCACCTTTGTTAATTTGGGCGCCATCTAAAATCACTTCATCGAAGTAATCAAAAGTTCCTGAATCTGTACCAGGAGAATAGAATTTAATTTCTTCTTCCGGCCATCCCTCACGGATGTCAGACCATTTCACGGCAGTACCGTTATCAACCCACATCTTTTTCAATTCATCCACTGTTAATTGGTCCACCCAGTCATTGTCTTTATTTACAACAACGGATAAACCATCATATGCAAGTTGGAATTCTGTAAATTCAACTCCCGCTTCTTTAAGAGCAGCTGCTTCTTCCTCTTTAATCGGGCGAGAAGCGTTACTCATTTGCGTTTCACCGGCGATAAATTTTTCAAAACCGCCGCCAGTTCCAGATAATCCAACTGTTACTTGTACATCAGGCTGTTCCATCATAAATTCTTCAGAAACAGCTTCCATGATCGGGAAGACTGTTGATGAACCATCAATTGCGATTTGTCCTTGAAGCTGCGCGTCTCCTGATTCTGCTTGCTCTGTATTTTCCCCCGTGTCGGATTGCGCATCGTTCCCACAAGCTCCAAGCACAAGCGCCGATCCAAGCAATGCTGATAAAGTAAGGACTTTCACTGGTTTCATTTTCTTCATTTCCCCCTGCAATTTTGTTTTTTGGTTATTTGCTACACTGAATACAATAAAGGAACAGTATTAATACGGTTTTAATGAAATGTTAAGGTTTTGTAAAAACCAAAAAAGACGTCCTTCATAAAAGAACGTCTTTTTCATTATGATTCCGTTTCTGTTTCTTTTTTATTCAAAATTTCCTGCTCAACAATAGCGTCTGCCGGTTTTTCTTTCGCTTTTTGTGCTTTCAATTCAAAGTACTTGTCCATTGCCCGGCGTCCGATATTATGATTGATCGGAATGGAGTTTGCACTGCTTTGATATGCCCATGGAACCACAACGGCCATTGCGACCTCGGGATTGTCATAGGGAGCATAGCCGACCAGCGTTACATTCCACGTCATTTGGTTCTTATAGTTTTCCCTTAATGGCCCATCATAAACACCTTCTGCTGTTCCGGTTTTGGCTGCCATTTTATATGGCGCATCGCCGAAATAGCCGGACGCTGTACCTTGAGAAGCCTGTGCTACGAGACGGAACCCTTCCTGTACACGCTCAATCCAGCCGGGTTCCAGATCCAGTGTATTCAATACTTTCGGCCGAATTTCTTCTGCAACCGGTCCAATTTTATTCGCATCAGACATCGGCTGACGAATTTCCTTTACAATGTGCGGCTCCATCCGGTAGCCGCCATTCGCGATCGTTGACACATACTGTGCGAGCTGAAGAGGTGTATACGTATCAAACTGTCCAATTGAAAAATCGAGCAGTTTACCCGGTTCTCTCGGATCTACTATCCCTTGATAGCCTGCCTGCTCATTTGGCAAATCAATACCTGTTTTCACGCCAAGTCCAAATTGATTAAAATATTTTCGCATCGTACTGAATGCTTCCATGTCAATTCGCAGGCCGCCATTTGGAACATAATTAGCTCCTCCGATTTTCATCGCTGTTTTAAACATGTACACGTTGGATGAACGCATCAACGCATACGTGTCGCTTATGCCAAAGGCGCCTCCGCGGTTAAACCAGGAGCTTTTCGGGCTTGTCCCAGCAAAGCGAAGCGGTTCATCGACAATATATTCCCCCGGTTCATTGACTCCGGTCATATAGCCTGTCAAAATGGTCGCTCCTTTGACAGCAGACCCCATTGCATAAGAAGTTGTCATGTTGCCGAGCGCAAAATCAAGCATCTCTGCTTTGCCGTCATTGATTTCATACTTTTTACCGGCCATTGCTAAAATTTCGCCCGTATTCGGATCCATCATCGTGACAAAAGCACGGTCAAGCAGTGGATGGCCCCCGGAGCGCTTCGCTTTGCCCAACTCTTCTTCAATGATTTTTTCAACAGCAATTTGCAGATCCATATCGACTGTGAGAACAAGGTCATGCCCCCGCTGCCCTTCCGTAATGATTTCCGAGTCAAGCACGTTGCCTGACTTATCCGTTATATTTTTCATTTTTGTTTTCTGGCCGCGTAATACATCTTCATACTGATACTCGAGATAACTTTTTCCAACGCGGTCATTACGGCTGTAATCACGTGCTAAATAATAATCAACCATTTCTTTTGGAAGTCCTTCTTTAGAGGAAGAAATATTGCCGAGTACGGTTTTTAATGTACTGTCAAACGCATACGCGCGTTCCCAGTCCGTTGTCGTATTCACACCTGGAAGCGACGATAAATTTTCACTGACAACCGCATATTCCACATCCGTCACATTTTGATTTTTCACAATTTGCGGTGTCATCGCATACCCGGCTGTAAATTCACGGTAAATAGCCAGGACTTCAAGTTCTTCAGCGGTCAATTCGCTTAAATCTTCTTCTGTAATACGGTCCAGCTGCAAATCGTAAATTTCGTCTTCCGAGAGCTCATCATTTTCATATGCGGCCCATTCCTCATCGGTCACTTTTGCTTTCGCTTTCTCTTCATTTTTACGGATCCAGAAATCTTTTTTATCCCGCTCCGTTACTTGATCCGTTTCTTTTTCAATAAGCTGTGCCAGTTTCTCCGCAGTTTCCATCATCTCATCGGCGTCCGGGCTCTTCGCACGCGTATACGTGATCGCATTTTGCGGCACGTTATCGACCACAATCTGTCCATTCCGGTCAAAAATTTTCCCGCGCGGTACACTTGTATTTACCGTAATATCTTCCGTTCGTTCAATTTTGCGCTGATAATCCTCACCCTGTACGATCTGCACAATCCCAAGACGGAAAATAAGCGCCGAGAACAGCAGAAATACGATAAAAAACAACATATTCATGCGAAATGGGACATGCGTTTTTTTCTTTTTATTTGCTTTTTTCAACCGTCTGATCCTTTCTATGTTTCTTTTTGTCTATCTTTCATTGTAGCGAACCGGCACGTTTTTTTCCACCAAAAAACCGGTCCATTTAGAGGACCGGTTCAAAAGAATCAGCTATTAAAGAGCCGCTTCGTAACGCTTTGACACTTCATCCCAATTGACAACATTCCAGAATGCGGCAATGTAGTCAGGACGGCGGTTTTGATAGTTTAAGTAATACGCATGCTCCCATACGTCAAGACCAAGAATTGGCGTTTTACCTTCCATGATTGGAGAGTCCTGGTTCGGTGTGCTTGAAAGCTCTAGTTCACCGTTCGCAACTGAAAGCCACGCCCAGCCAGAACCGAAACGGGTTGCGCCTGCTTTTGCAAATTCTTCTTTAAATGCATCAAAGCTGCCGAATTTTGAATTGATTGCATCAGCCAATTTTCCAGATGGAGCGCCGCCGCCGTTTGGAGAAAGAAGCTGCCAGAAAAGAGAGTGGTTGGCATGTCCGCCGCCGTTATTACGAACTGCGGTACGTGCAGATTCAGGAACCGCATCAAGGTTTGCAATCACTTCTTCTACTGATTTAGAAAGAAGCTCTTCGTTGCCTTCTAGTGCAGCATTTAAGTTTGTTACGTACGTGTTGTGATGTTTTGTGTGATGAATGTTCATTGTTTCTTTGTCGATGTGAGGCTCAAGTGCGTCATACGCGTAAGGTAGTTGTGGTAGTTCAAATGCCATTGTGAAATTCCTCCCGAAAAATTAAAATTGATATAACTGCTAACATTAATAAGATTAACAAAATTGTGAACATGGCGCAATGATTATGCCCATAAAAAATGAGCAGCCGGCGCCGGCTGCTCACTTTTATAAATCACGAATGCCAAGAACTGTTTCTGCAAGGTTGACCGCATGGTCGCCCATTCTTTCCAGGTTGGAAATAATGTCTACGTACACGATGCCAGCCTGACCCGTACACTTCCCTTCATTTAAGCGTAAAATATGCTGTTTGCGCAATTTCCGCTCCATTTTATCAATCCGGTCCTCCTGCTCCGCAACTTCACGGGCAAGATCCATATCATTTGAATCAAGCGCACGAATCGCTTTTGTCACCGTTTCAATCGTCAGTTTAAACATTTCATCAAGATCCGCCACTGCCTGATCAGTAATAAGCACTTTGTTTGCCTGCTGATATTCGACAAGTTCACAAATGTTTTCCGCATGGTCACCGATCCGTTCAATATCGCGGACCGCATCCATTAAAGTTGTATGACGTTCCGATTCAGCCCATGTCAGCTGTTTAGCACCAACATTGACAAGATAATCGGTAATTTTTTGATCAAGGTTATTAAGTGCTTCCTCTAGCTGACTGGCGGTTATGGCATGTTTTTGATGTTTCGTTTTGAAGTATTCATGTGTTGCTTCCATTTCACTTATCGCATATTGACCCATGCGAATAATTTCTTCTTTTGCCTGGCTGAGCGCAATCGATGAAGACTGCTCAATAAAAATTGGGTCAAGGTACTTCGGCTTATATTTAATGTATAAATCTTCACCTGGAATCAATTTTGTGACAATCATAGCCAGAACTGCAACAAAAGGCAGCTGAATAATAGTATTAGTCACGGTAAATGTACCATGCGCAAAAGCAATGGTCATTTGGGGATTTAAATGCAATGCTTCTTGCAAAAATAAGATAAAGTTTGTATACAGTGGTAATAAGACCAAGAAAATAACCGTTCCAATAATGTTGAATAAAACGTGAGTCGCTGCTGCACGTCTTGCTGCAACAGACGCGCCAATAGAAGCAAGCACGGCTGTTATTGTTGTTCCAATATTATCCCCAAATAAGACAGGCAATGCAGTTGGTAAATCAAGCAGACCTTCTGCAAAAAGCCCCTGCAAAACACCTATTGTCGCACTTGAACTTTGAACGATCATCGTGAATATTGTGCCGACAGCTACGCCAAGGATTGGACTCGACGCCATATTCAACGTTAAATCATGAAACGACTCAAGATTATGAAACGGCTTCATGCCGCTGTCCATTAACTCCAATCCATAGAAAAGAGCACCTAATCCGAAAGTTATCTGTCCCAGATTGTTCACCTTTTTATTTTTAAAAAAAATGATTAACATAGTACCGAGCGCCAATATCGGCAGAGAATAATCGCCTATGTCGATCCCAATAATAAAAGCCGTTACAGTCGTTCCAATATTCGCCCCCATAATAACACCTATGGCCTGCTTAAGAGTCAGAAATCCCGCGCTTACAAGGCCAACTGTAATGACAGTTGTTCCTGAACTGCTTTGAATTAAAACGGTTATAAGAATACCCGCTAAAACACCTAAAAGCGGATTCGTTGTAAACCGGTTTAAAATTTCACGAAGACGATCACCCGCAGACTCCTGAAGACCATCTCCCATTTGTTTAATACCATATAAAAATATCGCTAGACCGCCCAAAAACTGAAACAACGTTTCCTGGATATTGATTACCATCTTTTCAGCTCCAGTCCTCTTCTTCAACAAAATCCTTTACAATTATGAAGAAAAAGTAAGGAATAAGTAAAGTAGCTACACATAATATTTACATTTAGTTAATATAAAGGGGTTAATATTACAAATAGGTTACAAAAAAAAATCATTACAATGTATTTATCTTGAATTGAATTGATCGTGTGACTACAATATAGAAGGCTTGATTTCTAACAGAACAGAAAGGAATAGAATCTAAATGTCTATTTTCAAGCAGTTTATAAAAAGTTTGTTTTCACCAAAACATATTGCCGCCTTTCGCATGCAGGGTATTGGAAAAACGATTAATTACCTTTTTTTCCTCGCACTCCTTATGTGCGTACCAATGATTGTTTACATGTTTTTATATGTAATATCTGGCAGTGAGTCAGCCAAAGGAATTGTAGAAGCAGAATTACCGGTTCTGGCATTAAAAGGAGACATCATGCCGGTCGTATTCGTCACTTACTATTTGTTGGTTTCCTTCATATTGTTTGTAAAAGTGTCTATTTTTGGGGGTACCGGTCTCTTAATCGCCCGTATATTGAAAAAGCGGGCAGAATACAGACACACATTCAGAATGGCAGCCTACGCTGTGACCCTGCCGGCCATCATCACGATCATACTGGAGCTTGCAGGCTGGACACTGCCTTCAGGCTATTTGCTTGACTGGCTGATTACCGGAGCTATGCTGTATGCGGCTGTCCGCTATTTACCTGGAGCGCCAAAGTAAACGCAACGGTTGTCTGAACGGGCATCCCTCTGATAAAATGAAAACAGATAGTAGATTAACATTAAAGGAGCGAATCACCATTGAGTGAAATCACCCACCGCACGAAAACCCGTCCGGTCAAAGTCGGCAGCTTGACGATTGGCGGCAATAACGAGGTCGTCATTCAAAGTATGACCACAACAAAAACACACGATGTAGAAGCAACTGTGGCGGAAATTAACCGTCTTGAAGAAGCAGGCTGTCAAATTGTCCGCGTTGCCTGCCCGGATGAGCGTGCTGCTGATGCGCTGGTTGAAATTAAAAGCCGCATTAACATCCCTCTCGTTGCTGATATTCATTTTGACTATAAACTGGCATTAAAAGCGATTGAAGCGGGTGTCGATAAAATACGGATTAATCCCGGAAACATTGGCCGCCGTGAAAAAGTAGAAGCTGTTGTCAACGCGGCAAAAGCAAAGGGAGTCCCGATCCGGATTGGTGTCAACGCCGGCAGTCTGGAACGCAAAATTTTAGAAAAATACGGCTATCCGACTGCGGACGGCATGGTCGAAAGCGCGCTTCACCATATTAAAATTTTGGAAGACCTTGATTTCCATGACATCATTGTTTCCATGAAAGCGTCCGATGTGAATCTGGCCATTGAAGCATATGAAAAAGCAGCGAAAGCGTTCGACTACCCTCTTCATCTCGGTATTACGGAATCGGGTACATTATTCGCCGGAACCGTGAAAAGTGCGGCCGGTCTTGGGGCGATTTTAAGCAAAGGAATCGGGAACACGCTTCGTATTTCATTGAGTGCGGACCCGGTTGAAGAAGTGAAGGTTGCCCGTGAGCTGTTAAAATCATTCGGCCTTGCTGCCAATGCTGCAACACTTATTTCATGTCCGACTTGCGGCCGCATTGAAATTGATTTAATTGCAATTGCAAACGAAGTGGAAGAATACATTTCAACCATCAAAGCGCCGATTAAAGTCGCTGTGCTCGGATGCGCCGTAAACGGTCCGGGTGAAGCACGTGAAGCGGACATCGGCATTGCCGGTGCCCGCGGAGAAGGTCTTTTGTTCCGTAAAGGAAAAACCGTCCGGAAAGTGCCGGAAGAAACAATGGTCGAAGAATTAAAGAAAGAAATCGACTTGATTGCGGAAGAACATTACCGTAAACAAGCGCTTGCTGTTGAACAGTGAGACCGCTGAAAGAAAAGCGTTTTGGCATTGATATTGATGGAACGGTAACGTGTCCGGCCAGCCTCGTTCCCTTTATCAATGAGGCTTTTTCGTTAAATATTACCTTACAGGATATTACAAAATATGATTTGGCTGAAGCGCTGAACATTTCTCCCGACAAGATGCGTATCTGGTTCGATGCAACAGAGCCTGATATTTATTCGTCTTCTCCTCTGGCGGAAGGTGCTGCTGCCATTTTATCGAAATGGCAGCAGCAGTTCCATTTATTGTTTATCAGCGCCCGCCGCAGACACTTACTGGAAATTACCGAAACTTGGTTTCAAGAGAAAAAAATCACTTATGATCATTTGGAGCTGATTGGTTCCCACAATAAAATAGAAGCGGCGAAACGGAATAAAGTCGACATTTTTTTTGAGGATAAACATGACAATGCCGTCATGCTTGCAGAAGAGCTGCGCATACCGGTTATTTTGTTTAATACCCCCTATAACCAGGATCCAATTCCGGAAAACGTCATTCGCGTCGATGATTGGTATGAAGCAGATGCCTGCGTTCAGCAGTGGATCAAGACGAATGAAATTACCCCCTTGCCCGCATATAAAAAAGCGTGATCAACAATTTGATCACGCTTTTTCTATACATTCCCTGCATTGTCCATATACTTCAAATTTATGACCGGAAATCTCACAGCCGGACAGCTCGTCCATCTCATTCATCGGGCACATATGAATTTCTTTCGTTTTTCCGCAGGCCAGACAAATAAAATGATGATGATGATGATTGTGTGAGCAGGCAAAGCGGAAATGACGCTCCCCTGACAACTCTGTTTCTTCTAATATATCCATTTCCGTAAACAAGGCTAAATTACGGTAAATGGTATCAAAGCTTAACCCCGGGTAATCTTCTTTCATTTCTTCAAGCACATCTTTCGCCGTTAAGTATTTATCGTGACGGGCAAAGAGCGAAAGCATGTCTTCTCTTTTTCCTGTTTGTTTATAGCCTTTTTCTTTCAATAATTCTATGGCTTTTGTCATATTCATGATGCAGTCTCCTTCCGTTTAGTTCCTTTCTTTTTTCCATAGAATAACGGCAAGCAGCATGATAATGGATGTGACGACAATAGTTCCCCCTGGTGCTAGATCAAGATAAAAGGCACTGAAAAGTCCGACCAGGACGGCGGTTTCCCCAAACAGCACGGACAGCCAGATCGTCTGTTTAAATCCTTTGGCGATTCTGATTGCGGCCGCTACCGGAAGTGTCATTAGGGAAGAGACCAGCAGGACACCGACAATACGCATCGATACCGCTATAACAAGAGCTGTTAAAATAATAAACGCAAAATGAACGGCACCCGCTGGAATGCCGGACGCTTTTGCATATTCCTCGTCGAACGACAAAATAAACAGTTCTTTGTATAAAAAAAAGATGGTAACAAGGACAATAAGGCTGATCGTTATGACGGCATACAAGTCTCCCCTGCTTACTGCGCTGACACTGCCGAACAAATAACTGAATAAATCGGTATTAAAACCATCAGCCAGCGAAATAAAAATGACACCGACCCCAATCCCGCCTGACATCATAATCGGAATTGCCAGCTCCTGATAATGTTTATACACGCTTCTCAGCCGTTCAATTAAAAGGGAACCTCCGACTGAGAACAGCATTCCGAAATAAAGAGGATTGACTGCTGCAAACGCGGGTACAGCCTGTCCAAGGTATAGTCCCGCCGCAATTCCTGACAGCGTCACATGACTGAGTGCATCCGCGATCAGCGAAAGACGGCGGACGACAATAAACGCACCGAGAAGCGGAGCAATCACCCCAATAATGGCTCCGGCTAAAAAAGCATTTTGTAAAAATTCATATTGAAAAATTGCTTCAATCATACTGATTTTCCCTTCAATGATCGTGATGATGATCAAGAAGCCGGATCCCGTGCCCGTATAAATGGGACAGCTCCTGCTCATCCAGCTGAATAAACTGCTTCATGCTGCCGTGAAAGTGCAAATATTTATTTAAACAGGCAACATGGGTGACTTTGTCTGTAATCGTGCCAATATCATGCGTTACAAGCAATAATGTCATCCCCAGTTCTTCATTTAAGTACGTGAGCATATGATAAAACGACTCGACATTTTGGCTGTCTACCCCGACTGTCGGCTCATCCAAAATTAAAATGGACGGATTGGAGACGATCGCCCTTGCAATAAACACCCGCTGCTGCTGTCCGCCGGATAAATCGCCAATGTTACGATTTAAATAAGGCTCCATACCGACGGCTTTTACCGCTTTTACAACCGCTTCTTTTTCATTTTGACCAGGACGCCGGAATAGGCCGACTTTTTTGGCTAACCCCCCCATAACGACTTCAAAAACGGTCGCTGGAAAGCCTATATTAAAGGAATTTGCTTTTTGAGAAACGAACCCGATTCGATCCCAGTCTTTGAACTTTTGCTGCGGGATGCCAAATAACTGAACTTCCCCTTCCTTTACTTTTAAAAGTCCGAGAATAATTTTTAAAAGCGTTGATTTCCCAGACCCATTTGGACCAACGAGACCGACAAACGCTCCCTGCGGCACCGACAAGTGGATGTCCTCGAGAACATTTTCGCGGTCATACTTGAAATTCACATCGCGAATATCGATGACGGTCTTTTGTTCCATTTCATGTGACTCCTTTAACAGTAAGAATGATTACGATTTAAATATGATTCATTATACAGGATGACGGCCATCAAGTAAATGAAACTGATTAAAGAAAGGAGAATGGGAATGCAGCCTCTTCATGATTTAGTGAACAAGCGCGTGCAAAACATCACAAAAAAAGAACTGCTTGAACAGGCCGCCCGATTTCATGTCAGCGTTAATGATGAGCAGGCGGATGAATTCATTCACTGGCTTTCCACCCATCAAGTAGATTTATTTTCAGAACAAAAACGGACAGAGTTGTTCCAAACGGCTGAGCGTATTCTCGGCAAGCGAGAAGCGGCCGTTCTGGAAGACATCCTCCGTCCATATAAACATTTCCTTAAATTGTAATGCCTGCTTGTACTTTGTCCCGCACGCCTTCATCAAATGTTTTCGCTTTTAACATGGCGATTTCATGAAGGTAAGGCGGTTTTTTTGTGTTTTTATCTTCACCGATGTACGGTGTTTCTAATATTTTCGGTATGTTTGTGAGCTGCGGATGGTGCACGATATAATTCAGTGCATCAAAGCCAATATGACCGAATCCAATGTTTTCATGCCGATCCTTCGCTGCTCCGCGTTCATTTTTGCTGTCATTAATATGAAGTACTTTTAACCGGTCAAGTCCGATAATACGGTCAAACTGATCCAGCACACCATCAAAGTCTTCTTTTACATCATACCCGGCATCATGAGTGTGACATGTGTCAAAACAGACGGATAATTTGTCATTTTGGTCAACCATATCGATAATCATCGCAATTTCTTCAAATTTGCGGCCGCATTCTGTTCCTTTGCCCGCCATCGTTTCAAGCGCAATTTGCACAGTTTGATCACGCATCAATACTTCATTCAGGCCTTCTGCAATTTTTTTTAAGCCGGCTTCTGTTCCTGCTCCGACATGTGCACCCGGGTGAAGAACAATTTGCTTTGCCCCAATCGCTGTCGAACGTTCAATTTCCATCCGCAAAAAATCAACGCCAAGCTGAAACGTTTCCGGCTTTGTTGTATTGCCAAGATTAATAATATACGGGGCGTGAACAACGATTTCATCAATGCCGTTCGCCTCCATATGACGAAGCCCCGCTTCAATATTTAAATCTTCAATCGGTTTACGGCGTGTATTTTGAGGTGCGCCTGTATACACCATAAATGTAGTTGCGCCATATGAAAGGGCTTCTTCACTTGCTGCCAGCAGCATTTTTTTGCCGCTCATTGAGACATGTGATCCAATTTTCAACATAAGAAAAACTCCCTGTTACTTTTTATTGCGGGCATCAATGCGGCGCTGACGTTTTTCAATCTTGGCCACTTCCGCTTTACGCTTTTTCTTATAGCCCGGTTTTACTTTTTGTGGACGGCTCGTAACAGCCCTTACCTTCGGGTTCACGACGCTGTCTTTCTTCTCCCGTTTTTTCCGGCGGTTCCGGTCGGCTGTTTCCACAACTTCTCCATTTCGAACATCGCCGTTGCTGAATACAATATCCCGTTTTTCAAGCCTTGCCAGTGAATCCTCATCGGAAGGCGTATACACAGTTGCGCAAATCCCCGATGCTCCTGCACGCGCTGTCCGCCCGGCTCTATGAATATAAAAATCAAGATCAGATGGCAGCTCATAATTGATCACGTGGCTGACGCCTTCAATATCAATCCCCCGTGCGGCAAGATCCGTCGCGACGATGTAGCGGTACTCCAAATCATGAATTTGCTTCATCATCTTTTTGCGCTCACGAGGCGGCAAATCGCCGTGAATACGGCCGGTTTTCAAGCCTTTTTCCGTCAGTTTATCTGCCACTTCATCCGCTTTTTGCTTCGTGTTTGTGAACACAACAGCCAGATACGGGTTAAACGCCTCTAATAAATCATGTACAACATCGATTTTGTCACGGCTTTTCGCGGCAATGAGCAAGTGATTAATATTCGCCGCCGAGACGCGTTTCGGTTCAATGTGTACGTATTCCGGATTTTCCATATATTTTTTCAAGAAAGGCTTCAGCTTTTCCGGAATTGTCGCCGAGAAAACGAACATGCCCAGCTTTTCCGGCATACCTGCCGCAATGCGGTCCACATCATTAATAAAACCCATATCGAGCATTAAATCCGCTTCATCAACAACAAGCATGCCGGCTTTATGAACGGAAACGGCATTGTCATGAATCAAATCCGCGATGCGGCCAGGTGTCCCAACCATAATATGCGGCGGTGTTTTCAAACGCTCAATGTCCCGTTTTTTATCTGTACCGCCGACAAAATGGCGTACAGCAATGTCCTCTTCTGATTCTTTTGCGATTTTTTGGAATGCCAGATAAATTTGCGTGGCCAGCTCACGGGTCGGTGCTGTAATGACGGCCTGTACTTCTTTTTTGCTCACATCAATCCGGTTCAAAATAGGCAGCACGTAGGAATGAGTTTTTCCCGTTCCTGTCTGTGACTGGCCGATGGCGCTTTCCCCTTTTAAAATAAGCGGGATCATATTTCGCTGAATTGGTGTCGGCTCTGTGAAACGGAGCGCCTTGATTCCTTTATAAATAAACGGTTTTAATCCGTATTGTTCAAATGTATGGTTTGCCACTGGGCTTCTCCACCCTTTCATGTTCGATAGTTTATGCACGTTATGATGATATACTAAATGAAGCGATAAAGCAAAGAGTCCTTCCCTTCACCGTCACGTCCACTTCGGAATATGATAGAGAAAAAGGAAAGGGTGACTGTTTTGCTGTATCGACATGCTCCAAACATAAGCCGGCGCTTTCATTACCCATATCCTCCTGCTCAGCCGTTTCCGACGAACCCACGGATACCATCATCTATATCAAAGTCAGGAAATTGGATTGAGCAAGCACGTCAGGTGATGGCTGCAGCCGAGCAGATGAGACCGCTGATTGACCAGTATGGACCATACGTGAAAAATTTACCTGCTATGTGGAAACTTTACCGGGCCGTTCAATCCGCTCCAGACCCTGATGATACTTCCCCGCGGGAGCCCGTGAAAGAGGAAGCAAAAAAGGAAATAAAACAAGAAGTGAAAACAGAAATAAAAAAAACATCCGAGTCAATACCATGGTTCCCGGGGCGTATCAGTTGAATACTTTGTTTTCACGGCTTCCTCCTTTATAATAGACATGAGAAAAACGAGGAGGCCTATTATACATGGAAATTATTAAAATTTCACCGCGCGGTTACTGTTACGGTGTCGTTGATGCAATGGTCATTGCCCGGAACGCCGCTCTCGATAAAACACTCCCGCGGCCGATATATATTCTCGGTATGATCGTCCATAATAAACATGTAACCGATGCATTTGAAGCAGAAGGCATCATTACACTGGACGGGAAAAACCGGAAAGAAATTATTGAACAGGTGAACGAAGGGACCATTATTTATACAGCGCATGGCGTATCGCCTGAAGTACGGGAAATCGCACGCCAAAAAAATTTAACAACCATTGATGCGACATGCCCTGATGTAACCGTAACCCACGATTTAATCCGAACGAAAAAAACGGAAGGCTATCAAGTAATTTATATCGGTAAAAAAGGACACCCGGAACCGGAAGGCGCTGTCGGAGTCGCACCGGATATCGTTCATCTTGTTGAAAATACAGAAGATGTAGCCTCATTAACATTGGAGTCTGACCGTATTATCGTAACAAACCAGACAACGATGAGTCAGTGGGATGTCATGGATATCATGGAAGCGATCCAGAAAAAATACCCTCACGCTGAAATGCATAAAGAGATTTGTTTGGCGACGCAGGTAAGGCAGGAAGCCGTTGCCGAGCAAGCTGGTGATGCGGACGTCTTAATCGTTGTCGGCGATCCAAAAAGCAACAATTCGAACCGTTTGGCGCAAGTATCGATTGAAATCGCCGGTACAACGGCGTACCGGGTATCCGATGTCTCTGAAATTCAAATTGACTGGCTGAAAAACGCAAAAACAGCCGCGGTGACCGCCGGCGCATCTACACCAACGCCTATCGTTAAAGAAGTGATTCAATTTTTAGAGGCGTTTGATCCGGAAGACGAATCGACATGGGTGTGGGAACGGAAAGTACCGCTTGAGAAAATTTTGCCCAAAGTAAAAAAATCAACATTAACTTCCCGTTAAAAAAGCAGATCCGGCCGGATCTGCTTTTTCTTAAATAAATTGAAAAGGGTCGGTTTGGACAGCTGAGGCAATGAAGGAAACCTCATATTTTTGTGCAGTGGCTTTTTCGTTCAAAACAGCGGCTGTTGCTTTTTTCATGATTTTCTCGACGTTATGTCCCGGATCCACTACAGCGAGTCCTTCCGTATCTGCATCATGTGCAGTGTGATAATAAAAATCGCCGGTCACATATACATCCGCTCCAGCTCGAAGCGCATCCGGCCAATATTTATTTCCGTCACCGCCGAGCACCGCCACTTTTTGGACGGAACGATTCAAATCACCAACAACGCGGACACCGCCCGATTCTAGTCTCTCTTTCGCATGGCGGGCAAATTGTTCAAGTGTCATCGCTTCCGGCAAATAGCCGATCCGGCCAAGCCCAAGCGATTCCCCTTTATTGTGAAGTGGATACATGTCATAGGCCACCTCTTCATATGGATGTGATTTAAACATGGCTCCCAGCACCTTTTTTTCTAAACGGGCCGGATAAATCGTTTCGATCCGCTCTTCTGAAACGGTTTCCAGCACTCCGGATTGACCGATAAACGGAGCCGCTCCTTCTTCCGGCTGAAAACGGCCTGTGCCTGATTGTGAAAATGAACAGTGACTGTAACGGCCGATAAACCCGGCACCCGCTTTTCCAAGCGCATTCCGGACCGCTTCAGCATGATCAGCCGGTACAAAGACAACCAGCTTCCGTAAATCTTCACGATATGTCGGGACCAGCACATCTGTTTTTTCAAGACCGAGCGCACCGGCCAGCATGTCATTCACACCTCCTTTTGCCACATCAAAATTTGTATGCGCCGCATACACCGCAATATCATGTTTAATGAGCTTTTCAATGAGGCGCCCTGCCGGCTGGTCGGTTACTAATGCACGAAGCGGCCGATAAATGATGGGGTGGTGGGCGATAATTAAGTCGATTTTTTCCGCAACCGCTTCATCGACGACACTTTCAAGTACATCGAGCGCAATCATGACACGCTTACATGGTTTATTTAAGCGGCCGACCTGCAAACCGACTTTATCCCCCTCCATCGCATATGCTTTTGGCGAGAATTGCTCAAACATCTGAATGACTTCATGACCGTTCGGTGTTTTCACTGTTTATCACGTCCTTTATCCATTGCTGTTTTTGCATCAATTCCTTTTTCTTGCGGGCAGTTCCTTCACTGTCTCTCGCATCGGACAGCTGGCGCAGCACGTAATTTATTTGTTCAAATTCCCGCTGCCATTTTAAGCGGAAGGCATGATTTTGCCGCTTTATTAAGATAGGGCCGAAATAGATTTCTTTTTCTGTCAGCTTCCTGTTGGAACCGTAAACGGCACTAATCACCTCATAAAGCTGGCCATCTTCTTCTAAAATGGCTTCATCTTCGATCGCCCAGCCATTTTCATCAAGCCATGAACGGACCGAGTGAGCGGCGATATTGGGCTGCAGCACAAGCTTCTTAACGCCCGGAAGCTTCTCTACCCCGTCTGCTAAAATAGATGAAATAAGCGGACCACCCATGCCGGCAATGGTAATGCATTCCACTTCCCCGGGTTCCAGCACTTCAAGACCGCTGCCCTTCCTCACATCAATATGCCCTGACAGCCCTTCAGAGGCCACCTGACGTTTTGCAGACTGAAATGGTCCCTCTACTACTTCGCCGGCTATTGCGCGCGTCACGATTCCTTTTTTGACGGCATAGCAGGGCAAATACGCATGGTCAGAGCCAATATCGGCAAATGTAACGGCCGGATGAATAAATGAAGCGACTGTTTCCAACCGCTCAGATAATTGATTGCTGTTCATAAATGTTCACCGCTTTTTTATAAATTCCTGTTCATTTTACCACAATAAACGCAAAAAAGAGGCCTTTGTGTAAGGCAAAGACCTCTTTTTGTTGATTATTTAATTTCAGCTACCCATGCAGCCATTGCTTCCGCATTTTCAGCCGGAACAAGACCCGGTGGCATTCCGCCTTTACCGTTTACAAGAATGTCCTGAATTTCTTCAGGAGAAAGCTTTTCGCCAACCCCTACAAGAGAAGGACCGGCACCGCCTTCATAGCTGCTGCCGTGACAGCCGATGCATGAAGACTGATAGTGGCCTTCAGGATCGAATTCTCCCCCAGCAGCAGTTTCTCCGCCTTCTTCAGCCTGTTTTTCTTCTTCTGCCATTTCTTTAGCGTTGTCCAGCCCGTCAAGTGACAGGAAGAACATCAAGCCGATGCCGAATACCATGATCAGCAGGAATGGAATAATCGGATTACGATTCATTTTTTTACCTCCCTTTATGTATACATTCAAACCTAAAAGTACAAACACCTATTATTTTACTTGAAAAACACATTCGCGAAAAGGCTTACGAATAAGATTTTTTTCGTCTGTCGTAATTTAGACACAATTTATCCTTGGATTATGAAGGAAAGAATGACGATAAAACCGAGGAAAGCTGAAATCGTAAAATAAAGAAGACGAAGTTTCATTCCTGTATAAAGCCAGAGAAGACAGTTAAAAAATAACAGTCCGTATAACGTGAACACATTTCCGTTAAAAAATTGGGTGTTCAGTTCCAGTGACAAGAGGAGAAGCATAACCGAAGCACCCATAAATAACAATGGTGCCAGTATTTTTTTACGGGAAAAATAGATCGCTGTCAGCAGAAGGAATCCGACAAAACTTGTCAAAATCACTGTTTGCAAAATGAAAGACAATTCCGTAAAATAAAGAACAAATACAGCAATAGGCAGGAGCAAAATGGCAAGAGATGCTGCTGTCAGATGAATACGCCGGCGTCTCGCACGCCACCCTGACTCTGTAAATTCTTCTCCTTGCGTATAAAGAGCAAGTAAGTAGTCGCAATAATGCGGCGGCAGCATATGATTCTCTTTCCAGACTAATATTTCATGAATGATGATTTCCTTTTTCTCTTTCTTCATCTTGCGTCACACCTCAATTAATTAATATTCGTGACGAATGAACAATATCCTTTTTTTGAACATAAAAATAAGCCGGGAGAAAGCCCGGCCTGCTCTTTTATTCAAGAAAATCTTTCAGCCGTTTACTGCGGCTCGGATGACGCAGTTTGCGTAGTGCTTTTGCTTCAATCTGACGGATCCGTTCGCGCGTTACACCAAATACTTTACCTACTTCTTCCAGTGTTCGTGTCCGTCCATCGTCTAAACCAAAGCGAAGACGAAGTACGTTTTCTTCACGGTCTGTCAATGTGTCCAGTACATCTTCGAGCTGTTCTTTTAGCAGCTCATATGCAGCATGTTCAGACGGCGATGTTGCTTCCTGATCTTCAATGAAGTCGCCGAGATGAGAATCATCCTCTTCGCCGATAGGCGTTTCAAGTGAAACCGGCTCTTGGGCAATTTTTAGAATTTCCCTTACTTTTTCCGGCGTTAGATCCATTTCTTCAGCGATTTCTTCCGGTGCCGGCTCACGTCCTAAATCTTGAAGAAGCTGCCGCTGTACACGAATCAGCTTATTGATGGTTTCCACCATATGAACAGGAATACGAATTGTCCGTGCCTGATCGGCAATGGCCCGTGTAATGGCCTGACGAATCCACCACGTTGCGTACGTACTGAACTTGAACCCTTTACGGTAATCAAACTTTTCAACCGCTTTAATTAATCCCATGTTGCCTTCCTGAATTAAATCAAGGAACAGCATGCCGCGGCCGACATACCGTTTCGCGATGCTGACAACAAGGCGCAGATTCGCTTCAGCGAGACGCCGCTTAGCTTCTTCATCGCCTTCTTCAATGCGATGGGCAAGTTCAATTTCTTCCTGAGCGGACAATAAATCGACGCGGCCGATTTCTTTTAAATACATTCGGACCGGATCATTAATTTTTACACCTGGGGGTACACTTAAGTCGTTTAAGTCGAACTCTTCATTTTCTTTCTCAAGCTCTTGTATATTCGGATCGTCTTCACTGCCATCCTCTTCATCAACAAGATCAATGCCCTGTTCGGTCAGCGATTCGTAAAATTCATCAATTTGCCCGGAGTCCACTTCAAATGAAGCCAGCTTATCCGCCACATAATTATATGTCAGTTCACCGCGCTTTTTACCTGTTTCAATAATCAGTTCTTTTGCTTTATCAAGTGTCAATTCAGTTTCTTTGGAACGTGTTGACTTTTCAGTCATGAGTCCCCCTCCTTCCAACATCCTGGCCGTAACATTTAACGGGAAAGCGATTTTTCAAGCGCAATAATATCCTTCAAAATACGTGCGGCACCAACGTAATCATGCCGCTTTTCAGCTTCATCACGCTCTCTTTTTTTCTCTTCAATCTGAAAGCGGCTGCGCTGTTTATTAATTTCTTTTACATAATCAAGCAGTTCCTCTTCACTTGGTTCCTCATTTACAGTCATCAGGCTGATGTCCACGGCCAGACGGCGCAATTGATCGTCCTGTAAAACCATCAAAAAAGAGGCCGTGTCAGGGTGCTCAGCTTTTTCGTAATACCCTAAAAGGTACGTATAAAGCGCCTGATGCTCATCAATGGTAAACGGCTCTCCATCCATCATCAACCGGACACGATCTGCGATGTCAGGACTTTGCAGCATATGGGCAATCAGCCTTCGTTCCGCTGTTTCATGGCGCGGATATTGCCTTACAGGCCTAGCCTTCTGAACGAGGGCATGTTTATTTAGATCTTTACGTTCGGGCTGGTCCGTTCTCTTTTTCAGAAAGAACGCTTTTTCCTGCTCCTGTAACGCTTGAAGCGACAATGAAAACTCGCTGGCAAGACGGCGTAAATAATGATCGCGCTCCACAGCTTTTTTTAAACCGGCGATTTCATTAAGCACATCCTCAATATAGCGAAACTTCTGCGCTTCATCACGCAAATTTTTTCCGCGCTTCAAATATTCCATTTTAAACGCCATTAACGTGAGCGATGCATCTTTTACATAAGCTGTAAAGGAGTCAGATCCATTCCGCTTGATAAACTCATCCGGATCAAGACCGTCCGGAAGCAGCGTCACATGAACGGTAATTCCTTGTTTATCCAGCATATCAGCCGCTTTGAAAGCTGCATTTACACCGGCCTGATCTCCGTCATAGCATATCACCGCTTCCTTTGCCGTCCTCTTTAACAGGTAAATGTGCTCTTCTGTCAGTGACGTTCCCATCACGGCAACAGATTGATCAAAGCCGGCCCGGACTGCAGCAATAACATCCGCAAATCCTTCAAACAAAATAAACTGTTTTTGCCGCTTAATGGCTGTTTTTGCCGCATGGAAATGATACAGAAGACGGCTTTTATGAAAAATAGGCGTCTCCGGTGAATTCAAATACTTGGGCTGGTCATTACCGAGACTACGGCCCGAAAAACCGACAACCTGCCCTTTTTCATCATGCAGCGGAAACATAATACGCCCGCGAAACCGATCATAGTACCGGCCGGTTTCTTCATTTTTCAACAAAAGTCCGGCCTCTTCCATCCGGGCCGGGTCAAAGCCGCGTTTTTGCAATACATTCAGGCTGAATTCATGCTGCGGCAGCGACCAGCCAATTTGAAAGCGGTCGATGTCGTCCTCTGTAAACCCGCGTTCATGCAAATAACGAAGGGCCTCACTGCCTTCATCGGTATTCAACAATAAATGCCGGTAAAACTTCGCCATCAGCGTATGCGCCTCGAGAAAATCGGCATATTCATTCGTTTTGGGCGACTGAAGGTTTTCTGAAGCGGTAATGTCAATCGCCACGCCTGCGCGGTCCGCAAGCCTGGAAGCTGCTTCAACAAATGAAATTTGATCAATTTCCATTAAAAAAGTAAACGCGTTTCCTCCTGCGCCACACCCGAAGCAATGATAAATCTGCTTTTCAGGCGAGACAGAAAAAGAAGGCGAATTTTCTCCATGAAAAGGACAGAGACCAAAATAGTTGCGGCCCTGTTTTTTTAGCTGTACATAATCGCCAACTACATCGGCAATGTCAACTCCTCGTTTAATCAGCTGAATCGTTTCTTCAGGAATCCTTGCTGCCATGGTTTTATCACCAGCTGTAAAATCGTATTTTGTATTTATTCTACACGCTCGATTAGAATCCTTCTTTCAAAAGAAAGTTCATGTAAATTTCGTGCGAAAATGGTCGCTTTCAAAATCGAGTTCGCACAGTTAGTTTATTCTTTTGAAGGGGTATCTAAACCTTTTTCGCTCACATTTTTATCACAATTTTTTATTATAGAACATTTTTATCAAAATGAAAAGTACATAATCGGGTGATTATGTACTTTTTCGGCTGCGATACATGCTCATGATAATATTGGCTGTTTCCTCCACCGCTTTATTTGTTACATCAATGACATCACAGCCGATACGGTCTGTAATATCTTCAAAATATGTCAGTTCTTTATTGATCCGCTCCAAATCAGCATAGCTTGCGTTGTCATCAAGCCCGAGCGAAATGAGCCGTTCACGGCGAATTTGATTTAATTTATCCGGACGGATTTTAAGCCCGATACATTTCTCTTTCGGCACGGAAAATAACTCCTCCGGCGGGTCCACTTCCGGAACTATAGGCACATTTGCCACTTTGACCCTTTTATGAGCCAGAAATTGTGACAATGGCGTTTTCGATGTACGTGAAACTCCAATTAAAATGATGTCTGCTTTCAATAAACCGCGCGGGTCGCGTCCATCATCATATTTAACGGCAAACTCAATCGCGTCCACTTTTTTGAAATACTCTTCATCAAGGCGGCGGACAAGTCCCGGTTCAAACAAAGGTTCCATTGAATACATGGATTCAAGCTGATCCATCAGCGGGCCGATTAAATCGAACACTTTAATATTTTCCGCTTCCGCAGCCTGCACCATATAGCGGCGGATTTCGGGTTTCACAAGCGTATACACGACAATGCCCTGATCTTCTTTTGCCAGGCTGACGACTTCATCAATGTGTGATGAATCTTCTACGTAAGGAAACCGTTTAATGACCGCATGGGGGCCGCTAAACTGGCTGAGTGCTGCTTTCGTTACTAGTTCAGCTGTTTCACCAACCGAATCGGATACAATATAAATAATGGGATCATTCACTTATTTTATGCCGCCTTCCTGTTAATGTTCATCATCTGTTAATGAGACAAACGCTCTTGCAATCGTCGTTTTCGTCACACGGCCGGTCACTTCATAGCCTTTTTGTGTCTTTTTGACGACCGGCACACAGTCGATCTGCTTTTCCAATAAATTTTTCGCGACATCCAATAAAAGATCGTCTCGTTCGCACACCGCAATATTCGGCATACGCGTCATAATGATATTGACCGGCAATGTATTTAAATCCTGCTGGCCAATGCTGGCGCGTAGTAAATCTTTCCGCGATAAAACACCCGATAAACAGACGGAATCGTCGACCACAAAAAGTGTACCGACATCTTCCAGAAACATTGTCACGATTGCGTCGTAAACGGTTGACTGCTCTTTTACGACAACAGGGACTGCCTGGAAATCACGCACGTACAGCTTCATTAAATTTTCTGTAAGCAGCTGCGTGCCCGACTTTCCTGTATAAAAATAGCCCACGCGCGGACGCGCATCCAGAAACCCCGCCATCGTTAAAATAGCCAGGTCCGGACGCAGTGTTGCGCGGGTTAAATG
Organism: Domibacillus antri; assembly: GCF_001936625.1. GTDB lineage: Bacteria > Bacillota > Bacilli > Bacillales > Domibacillaceae > Domibacillus > Domibacillus antri. Next base: position 242,444 of record NZ_MSDU01000008.1, read on the forward strand.
GAGTTGTTCCGCAATATTTTCGCCGGTAATCGGTCCATTCTTTTTGACGATTTCCAGTATTTTTTCCTGCCGTTTATTGAGCTCGATTGTCCTCACCATCCCGTCAAAATAAATCCCATTTTCAATGTGTTATATGATTTATTCATTATTATATACTATTTCAGCAAAATGCACACCGGGTTGTGAAGGAAAGACGTTTATTTTACCATGACGGCTGGTACGTCAGCGAATTCAAGAATGTAAGCAGCGAGACGGCTCATGAAAGCAAGACGGTTTTGCTTCACTTTTTCATCTTCCGCCATGACCATTGTGTTTTCAAAATATTGTTCAATCATTGGTTTTAATCTGGCAAGCAATTCGTAGCGGGCATTCATGGAATCAACCTGCTGCCATGCCGATTCAAGAGCTGCATATGCACTGTACAGCTGCTTTTCTGCTTCATTTTCAAAAAGTGCGGGATCCACATCGCGGTTTCCTTCCGCTTTTTTGGAAATGTTCACAACGCGGCTGAGCGCTTCCATCGTTTCTTTAAAACCGGCATCCTCTTTATGTTTCATTAAAACAGACGCTGCTTCGTCTGTTTCTTTGAGTGTACCGCTGTTTTTCGCAAGAACGGCATCAATGATATCATAGCGGATGCCTTTTTCCTGCAAAATGTGTTTCACACGAAGCGCAAAAAACGCGGTCAATTCCTCATGTAAAGTGTCTGCCTCTTTGCCGCCAATGTTATCCTTCAGTACCTCTTCTACCGCCACTTGAATGACATCGGCTAGCGGTACGTTCCATTCATGTTCCATCATGGTTTGAACAACACCTGCTGCCTGCCGGCGAAGCGCATAAGGATCCTGTGAACCCGTTGGAATAATTCCGACGGCAAAACACGCCGTAATCGTATCCAGCTTGTCCGCCAGACTGACGAGCGCACCCGTTTCGGTGGATGGCACCGTATCCTCTGCAAAGCGCGGCTTGTAATGTTCGTTCACCGCTACCGCTACTTCTTCTTTTTCTCCTTTTTGACGGGCATATTTTTCACCCATCACCCCTTGCAGTTCAGGGAATTCGTATACCATTAGTGTCACAAGGTCAAATTTGCAAATTTGTGCGGCACGGTCTGTTGATGCCTTCACATCCTCTGACGCATTTGTTAAAACCCCAAGTGCCGATGCTATACGGCGAATGCGGGCTACTTTTTCAGAAAGCGTACCGATTTTTTCATGATAAACGATTTTTTCCAATTTTTTCAATAGGTCATCAATGTCCGCTTTTTGATCTTCTTTATAAAAGAAATCTGCATCCGCAAGACGGGCGCGCAATACTTTTTCGTTACCACGGGCTACTTTGACCATTGCGTGATTGTTTCCATTGCGCACCGTAACAAAGTATGGAAGCAGTGTACCTTCCGCGTTTTTGACCGGGAAGTAGCGCTGATGTTCTTTCATCGATGTGATTAAAACCTCTTCCGGCAGCGCAAGAAACTCTTCATTAAATGAACCTGCCAAGGCCGTCGGATATTCAACCAGATTATTGACTTCTTCCAGCAGCGATTCATCAACCGGAATGATCCAGCTGTTTTCTTGTTCCAGGGTTTTCAGGCCTTCTAAAATCATGCTGCGCCGCTCGTCCGGACTTGCAATAACGAACTGCTTCTTTAATGTTTCCTGATACGAAGAAGCATCTGCCACGCTGGCCGTTGTTCCAAGGAAGCGGTGGCCTTTTGTTTCATTCCCTGACTGTACACCAGCCATTTCAAAAGGAATCACTTCTTTGCCAAACAAAGCAATGACCCATTTAATTGGACGGACATAACGGATCTCACTGCTGCCCCAGCGCATGTTTTTGCCGAATGTCAGACTTAACGCCACATCTTTTAACGCCGGCAAAAGCTCTGCCGTTTGACGTCCCTTCACAAATTTATTGACATGGGCATATTCCACGCCGTTTACTTCTTTAAAGAAAATATCGTCTACCGACATGCCCTGCCCTTTTGCAAAACCGATGGCCGCTTTTGACCATTCTCCATCTTCAGACTGCGCAATTTTTTTCGCCGGGCCTTTCGCTTCTTCATTTACATCCGCCTGTGCTTCCGCCGCATCTTTTACAATGACAGCAAGACGGCGCGGTGTAGAGTACAGCTGCACATCTCCATGCTCAATATTTTGTTCCGTTAAAAATTTACGTACTTTCTCACCAAGCTGATTCATAGACTGTGTCACAAAACGAGCCGGCATTTCTTCCAATCCGATTTCGAGTAAGATGTCCTGTTTAATCATGAGTTTCGTCTCCTTTCCGGTTCAAAATCGGGAAGCCTAATTTTTCCCGCTCATCATAAAATGTTTTGGCGACCTGGCGGGCAAGATTGCGCATCCGTCCAATATAAGCGGTACGCTCTGTAACGGAAATGGCCCCGCGCGCATCAAGTACATTAAAAACATGCGAACATTTCAGTACATAATCGTATGCCGGATGAACGAGTCCCTCATCCATTTGGCGTTTTGCTTCTTTTTCATAAACGCCGAATAAGTTAAATAACATATCCGGATCAGACGTTTTAAATGTGTATGTGGAATGTTCAAATTCCGGCTGATAAAAAATATCATGAACGGTAAACCCGTTTGTCCATTCGAGTTCAAACACGTTTTCTTTATCTTGAATATACGAAGCAAGGCGCTCGATCCCATAGGTAATCTCAACGGATACTGGCTTGCATTCGAGACCGCCCACCTGCTGGAAATACGTAAACTGCGTAATTTCCATACCGTCAAGCCAAACTTCCCAGCCAAGCCCCGCACAGCCAAGGGATGGATTTTCCCAGTTGTCTTCGACGAAGCGGATGTCGTGTTCAAGCGGATCAATGCCGAGTGCTTTTAGTGAATCAAGATACAGTTCCTGAATGTTATCAGGCGAAGGCTTCATGATAACCTGGAACTGATGATGCTGATACAGACGGTTCGGGTTTTCACCGTAGCGTCCATCTGCCGGACGACGGCTCGGCTCTACGTACGCCACATTCCACGGTTCCGGTCCAATCGCCCGCAAAAATGTATACGGACTCATCGTCCCTGCCCCTTTTTCAACATCATACGCCTGCATTAAAATACAGCCCTGATCCGACCAGTGCTTTTGCAGCGTTAAAATCATTTCTTGAATATTCATCTCTGTTTCCTCCTTTTTTCTGCAGCAAAAAACCCGTCCCTATGTACAATAATGTCCTTGTACATAGGGACGGGTCATATATACCCGCGGTTCCACCCTACTTGCCTGAAAACCGGCCTCTTTTTTCCGCTATCCGCTCCGGAGTGCCTTTCCGCGCTTTTCTTTTCCCCGGCTTCCACTATCCCGGGTTCGCTTAAAAAGAATGTATCGCGTACTTCTTTCCATCATCGCAGCTGTTATTTCATTTCGTATGTTAAAAAAGTATAGTAAAAATGATTTTTTGTCAATCATCATTCCTTTGTTCTTTCCCATTAAAAGCATGATCAAATTGCTCCATTTGTTCCAAAAAACGGCGTGATTTCAAATAAAGCCCAACGTATTCATCATAGTACATGGAAATGGCTGCGCGCAGTTCTTTTTTTGTCGCTTCTTTTACATCGATTTTGCCGAGACGTTCAAGGTCAAAAAAATAAAATAACCGCAGCAGGCGAATGGCGGCCGGAGTAAGCGGCAAAAAGTGCGGGTCCCGTTCAAAACAGCGGTGGCAGATCAGTCCATTTTCCCGAATCGAAAAACCAAATTTCCCTTCTGTTTCACCGCAAACTGCGCAGGCAGACATTTCCGGATGCATTCCAGCCTGCGAGAGCATTTTCATTTCAAAAATATTTGTTACAATTGCAGGGTCGACTCCTTCATTTATGTAATCGAGACTTTTTTGCAGCAAATGAAATAAATGAGGATTCGCCTCGCCATCTTCGGTTGTTTTGTCGGTCAATTCAACGATATACGCAGCATATGCTGTTTTCGTTAAGTCCTCCCGAATACGGCGCATGGACGAAAATGCTTCCCCTTGCTGCATAGTGCCAAGGCCTCGGCCGCCCTGGATAAGAAAAAAACCATGTGTAAACGGCTGGGTTACTCCGGACAACCGGCTGTTTGTTTTTTTCGCGCCTCTTGCAACAGCGGCTTTTTTGCCTTTTTCATGTGTAAACATCGTCACGATTTTATTTGTTTCACCATAATCGTTTGTCCGGAGCACAATGCCTTCCACTTTTTCAAGCATGACCTCAACCCCTTATGAAGCGCCTTAATACTCGTCTTCTTTAAAGCCGAAGTCGCGTAAATTTGACGCTTTATTACGCCAGTCTTTCTGCACCTTCACCCACAGCTCAAGAAATACTTTAGAGCCTAAAAGGTTTTCAATATCATGGCGCGACCGTTTACCGACTTCTTTTAACAAAGCGCCTCCTCGTCCAATGACAATCCCTTTTTGGGAATCACGTTCAACGACGATCGTCGCCATGACATCAACCATCTCTTTGTCGTCGCGTTTCGCAATTTTATCAATGACAACTGCAATCGAATGCGGCACTTCTTCGCGCGTTAAATGAAGCACTTTTTCACGAATTAATTCCGATACGATAAACCGTTCCGGATGATCGGTTACCTGATCAGCCGGGTAATATTGCGGCCCTTCCGGCATCTGCTCTTCAATTTGATGAATAAGGCGGTCCACGTTGCTGCCTTCGAGTGCTGAGATCGGCACAATTTCCGCAAATTCAAGAAAATCTTTATACTGGTCAATCAATTCCATCAGTTTATCCGGATGAATGCAGTCAATTTTATTGATGACGAGAAAAATCGGCGTTTGAATGCCTTTCAATTTTTCTATAATAAATTCGTCCCCGCGGCCGAATCCTTCTTCTGCATTGATCATAAACAAGACAAGATCGACTTCTTTTAATGTGTTCGTTGCGGTTTTCATCATAAAATCGCCCAGCTTATGCTTTGGCTTATGAATACCCGGCGTATCGATAAAAATCATTTGAGACGTATCTGTTGTGTATACACCCTGCACTTTGTTGCGGGTTGTTTGCGGTTTATCGCTCATAATGGCAATTTTTTGCCCGATCACACGATTTAAAAACGTAGATTTGCCGACATTTGGCCGGCCGATAATCGAAATAAATCCTGATTTATATGCTGTATTACCCATTCAAATCCTCCGGTGAGAAAGCGCCAGGGAGCAGTTCCGCTACGGTGAGCGTCTGCACGTCGCCTTCTAAATTAGTTAAAATAACGGTCATATCAGGCGGACAGAGCTCTGAGATCACCTGACGGCACGCACCGCACGGAGGTACCGGCCGTTTCGTATCGGCCACTACCGCAATGGCGGCGTATTCTGATGCTCCTTCTGACCACGCTTTAAAAATGGCCGTCCGCTCTGCACAGTTGACCACACTGTACGCCGCATTTTCGATATTGCAGCCGCCAAAAACACGGCCATCTTTTGTTAACAGTGCCGCGCCGACTTTAAATGTTGAATATGGAACGTAGGCACGTTCCCGCGCTTTTTTTGCTTCTTCAATTAATCGCTGCTGATCCATATCAATCACCTCATTTATAATTTCGGAATAAAAATGATCATTCCAATGATGACAGCTGCACAGGCGAATAAAAGCACGGCTCCCGCCGCGAGATCTTTTGCCATGCCCGCAAGCGGCTTGTATTCTTCCGTAACGAGATCCACCGTTTTTTCAATCGCTGTGTTGACTGTTTCGAGTGCCAGCATTCCCGCTATGACAAGAATAAGTATGCACCATTCCATGCGCGAGAGCGATAAAATAAAACCGGCTGCCGATACGATGGCACCGGCAGCGAGATGAATACGCATATTCGGCTCCCGAAAAGCCATTTTCAATCCGTTTCCGGCAAACCGGAATGAAGCCGTGAGCCTTCGTGCGCTGTATGTCCGCTTATCTTTCAAGTCCGAACGCATCAAGAATCTCTTTTTGCCGGCCAAACATTTCTTTTTCATCTTCTTCTGTCATATGGTCATAACCAAGCAGATGAAGAAATCCGTGCACTGTTAAAAAACCGAGCTCTCTTTCAAAGGAGTGTCCATAGTCTTCCGCCTGTTCCTTTGCCCGTTCGACCGAAATAATAATATCTCCAAGTACACGGGGCATATCCGCACCGGTAATCGCTACCTCATCTTCGCCCATTTCTTCGAGCGCGAATGAGATGACGTCCGTCGGTGCATCTTTATCACGGTATTCCCGGTTAATTTCTTGTATGCGGTCATTTGTTACAAACGTTACCGAGACTTCACTGCCGTCCGGAATGCTTTCCTTTTCCGCCGCAAACTGGAGGAGATCTTCTGACAGCTTGGCCGCATCTTCCGGCAGGCTGTTTGTTTCATCAAGAAAATCAACGTCGAGTGCCATTCGTGTCGTCTCCTTTTTCCGCTTTTTCATACGCATTAATGACTTTCGCCACGAGCGGGTGACGGACAACATCGCTTTGGTTCAAATAAACAAACGAAATGCCGCTTGTATTTTCTAATATCCGTTCAGCCGAAACAAGTCCGGATACCGCCCCTTTCGGCAAATCAATCTGCGTCCGGTCGCCCGTAATCACCATCTTAGAGCCAAATCCGAGACGGGTTAAAAACATTTTCATTTGCGCATTTGTCGTATTTTGGGCTTCATCCAGAATGACGAACGCATCGTCAAGTGTCCGGCCGCGCATGTACGCAAGGGGAGCAATTTCGATTGTACCGCGTTCAATCATCCGGTCCGTATGCTCTGCGCCAAGAACATCATGAAGTGCATCGTAAAGGGGACGCAAATAAGGGTCCACTTTTTCCTTTAAGTCACCTGGCAAAAAACCGAGGCTTTCTCCCGCTTCCACTGCCGGCCGCGTTAAAATAATGCGTTTTACACGGCTGTTTTTCAGCGCACGGACGGCCATCACAACCGCCAAATACGTTTTTCCGGTTCCGGCAGGACCAATTCCGAAAACGAGATCTTTACTGCGAATCGCTTCGATGTAGTCACGCTGTCCAAGCGTTTTAATACGGATCGATTTGCCCTTCGCATTTTTTGTAATTTCTTCTTCGTATAATTCATCAAGATATTCAATCGTGCCGTTCTTCGCCATTTGTACAGCGTTGATGACATCTCGTTCACTAATGTTAATTTGCTTGCGAATGACAGCAAGCAGCTGTTCGACCACTATGCGGGCCTTTTCCACATTTTCTGCCAATCCGCTCAAGTGGACGGCGTCACCGCGCGTGACGATGGAAACATGAAATTCTTCTTCCATAATCGTTAAATTACGGTCGGATACGCCAAACAATAAAACCGCTTCGTTTTGGTCGCCAAGTGCGACGGCTGCTGTCTTCATTTCTTCCTGCATTCACTGATTCTCCTTAGCTGCCAGGTTAGTTAATTGCAATATTTTCAAGTACTTGGAAGTGTATAATCATCTTTACTTTACCATTATCAACCCGCTTCTGTAAAACGTTTTCGCCTTGAACACGCGCCTTTTCAGGAAGCCTTGCCATCATGGCTGTCCGAGCTGTCTGCATAGCTCTTTTTTCGATTTCACTTTCCGTTTCAACGGTGTTCACTTTTTCCAATTCATATTGTGTCATCGTCCGAATAGACACCGGCAATGTGTAAGAGAAAAAGTGAAGCTGATAAAACCTCTCCTCTGACTGCACTGGCTTTTTTGAAGGAGAAGATGTCCAAACTGCATACTCCTTCTTCTTCCATGACGCATAAATATCCATCCTTTTTTTACCGTTTCTCGTCATTAGCGGGGCATTGCCAAGTGTCACCGTCACTTTATACCACGTTTCTGCTGTGACCGAACCGCTGGCCGGATGTTTTTTTGTTCCCGTAATCAGCCGGTCACCCTTTTCAACAAATTCGCCTCTTCTCGCTTTTGCCACACCGTACTCGACGAACAGGTCATGGATCACGCCTGCCTTAGAAGCGATAAGATGACGCCTGCCCGAAACCGTTTCTTTTTTTGATTTTCCGACAGAAACATCAGCCTTATAAACTACCCCGATTTTTTTTAGTGAAAAACGGGTAACATCAGGTACATTTAATAATACATTTTGTGATAATTCACGCTCATTTATATTGTGAAAACGAACGGCCCCTTCCCGAATCCCTTCTTGCTTTAATAGAGTCCTGATTTGCTTTTCTGTCTGAGCGTCAGCACCTGTAACATCGATCCGGATAATCATAGATGAAAGGATAACAATGATGAAAAAGAAACACAAACTACAGAGCCAAAAAGGGTAGTTTCGGATTGCCCGCTGCACGATAAAAGGCAGTCCAGTTCCTTTTTCCAGACGAATGTTTCCCGTAAAATGACGGGCTTCTTTACGCAGCAATCCAAGATGGCGAACCGGCATTTGAAACCGGACAACGTTATCTTTTTCATAATGAATGTGGATAAGAACCGCGCCGCGCTCATGCAGCCTGCCGGGAAACAACGACGCTTCCGGACCAGAGACGACGACTGTCACTGCACCTGAAAAAAAAAGTTTAGCCAAATCGTTTCTCCCGTTTCACGTCAAATTGCACATTTGCAATGGTCCCTTCTACAATAATCTCCGCCGGCATTAACTCTTTTACTTCAAGCAGCTTACCCGTTATGCATATTTTTGCTTCAGGAAGTTGAATACGGACAACTTGGTCTGTAAATTGTTCCAGTCTTTCGGGATATTGGATTAAAATTTGCTTATTTCCGATAATCGTCATTCGCGGTGTTTGACCGGCTGCATCTTCCGGCAGTCCGGCCAGTTTACTCATAAATGCCGCACCAGCTCTCCTTCTCATAAAAAACGCCCCTTTCTTTATCATATCGTATGAAAAGAAAGAGGCATTCATCACTTTTTGCGTTTTGATTTTGGCGGACCAAGCACTTCAGACAAAATAATGCCGTTTAAAAAATCCTGATCCCGCCATTCATCCACACGTTGAACTGGACGTGACACCGGCAGACGCGGCCGGGGGTGTCTTGTTTCCTGATTCTGAACCGTTTTTGGAGCAGGCGCTGGTGCAGGATGGGAAGATGGAGCAGAGAGCTCTTTTGCTTTCCATTCTGTATTGTCCGCCATTTTTTTTGCCTGCTGTTCTAATTTTTTTCGGGCTGTTTTTTGTTCGTCCTTGTTTTTATCTTTATTAAAAAACATTGAGATCAAGCCGGCAATGATGACAAAAATAAGTCCTTCCACGGCACAGACCCCCCTTTACTTACCTTCGTTTTCTTTTTTCTTTCCTGTCATATCGCCGATCGCCCCGCGCATGTCGGTATCAGCAGAAAGATTTTGGATATTCAAATAATCCATGACGCCGATGTTTCCTGAACGAAGCGCTTCTCCCATGGCACGCGGGACATCCGCTTCGGCTTCAACCACTTTCGCACGCATTTCCTGGACGCGGGCAAGCATTTCCTGTTCATTTGCAACAGCCATCGCACGACGTTCTTCCGCTTTCGCCTGCGCGATGTTTTTATCCGCTTCGGCCTGTTCTGTTTGCAGTTCGGCGCCGATATTTTTGCCGATATCCACATCCGCAATATCAATCGAAAGAATTTCAAATGCTGTGCCGGAATCCAATCCTTTGTTTAAAACAGTCTGTGAAATCATATCCGGATTTTCCAGAACTTTCTTGTGGTGATCACTTGAACCGATTGTGGAAATAATCCCTTCTCCGACGCGGGCAACAATTGTTTCTTCACCCGCACCGCCGACGAGACGGTCAATATTTGCCCGAACCGTAATACGTGCTTTTGCTTTTACTTCGATTCCGTTCATGGCCACACCGGCAATAAACGGTGTCTCGATGACTTTCGGATTTACCGACATCTGTACGGCTTCTAATACATCGCGCCCCGCAAGGTCAATCGCAGCCGCACGCTCAAATGATAATTCGATATTTGCACGGTGTGCCGCAATTAATGCATTGACAACACGGTCAACGTTACCGCCGGCCAAGTAATGACTTTCGAGCTGATTGATGGACAAATCTAAGCCCGCTTTTGATGCTTTAATGAGCGGGTTCACCACACGGCTCGGTATAACCCGGCGAAGCCGCATACCAACCAGTGTGAAAATGCTGATTTTGACACCGGCCGCAAGCGCTGATACCCACAGCATAACCGGGACAAGCGTAAGTAAAATACTAAGCAAGATGATAGCCGCTGCAATGGCGACAAGCAATAAAACGGTATTGCCTGCTAACATAAACGATTTCCTCCTTTTATTCGAGTTCTCTTACAACAATACGAACCCCTTCTGTTTTTACAACAGCCACATCTTTTTCTGCTGCAATGAACCCCCCTTCTGTTACCGCATCAATCCGCTCTCCATCAATCACAACGGTTCCGGATGGCCGGAGAGCTGTTTTTGTTTTGCCTATTTTCCCAATTAAATCTGTGCGCGTTTCATTCGATACGTACCCATTCGCTGTATCGGTTGAGTCGCTTAAAATGAATTTTTTAAAAAGTTTCATTTCTTTCCCCAACACCTTTACCATCAAAATCAGTGCCGCCGTCGCAATAGAGAACGCGATCAGCAAGGAAACCGCCATCCACATCAAGCTTGCGCCCGCAAACAGCACGCCGGCGGAAAACAGGATAAATCCAATGAAGCCGACAATACCCCCAGGCAAAATGACTTCTGCTAAAATAAACAAAACGCCCAATACGATAAGCAGCACTGTTAAAATACCGGCGTCTCCTGACATCACATGGCCTGCTGTAAAAATAAGCAATGACAGTGTGCCCGCCGCGCCGGGAATCCCGAATCCGGGTGTAAATAATTCCAAAATAAAACCGGTCAGCATAATCGACAACAGTATCAGCACAACGACAGGATTTGTTGCGAACTGTACGAACGGACTGCCTTCATCATAGGCCGCAAGCAGCAGCACAGCTGCCAGCACGGCACTCCATTTAGCGAATCGAATCGTTTTCACCGCCTTTCAGCCGGCTCTTTCTCATTTATACGGATAGGAGTGAAAAAAGTTTCAAAAATAAAAAGAAAAAATGCCGCGAAAATGATATTTATCTATTTACATGTCGAATGTTGACTTCAGCCGGCTGTTTTCACTTCATAGTATGTATTTTATTGCATAACAAAAACGATTTTCTTCACTATTTTTTGTCCGCATATGAAAAAGAACTGCCGTCCAAAAAGGCGGCAGTTCTTTTTCATTACGACAGCTTTTGCTGGACGAGCCGGTTCACAAGTGATCCATCTGCTTTGCCTTTTACTTTCGGCATAAGAACACCCATCACCTTGCCCATGTCCGCTTTGACAGAAGCTCCGGTTTCTGCGATTGCTTCATCGACAATGGCAGAAACTTCTTCTTCTGAAAGCTGTTCAGGCATATATTCGTTCACGTAAGTCAGTTCAGTCTGAATTTTCGCCACAAGATCCTCGCGGCCTGCTTTTTCAAACTCATGGAGGGAGTCTTTGCGCTGTTTCACTTCGCGAGAAAGGACTGTCAGCTCTTCCTCTTCCGTCAGGTCGCGGCCGCCTGCTTTAATGCCTTCATTTTGCAATGCAGCTTTAAGCATACGGATGACTGTCAGCTTTTCTTTCTCTTTGCTCTTCATCGCTTGCTTCATGTCGTCGTTAAGACGTCCGAGAAGACTCATCATAAAACCTCCTCTTAGAACTTACGTTTACGAGCTGCTTCTGATTTCTTTTTGCGTTTCACGCTTGGTTTTTCATAAAATTCACGCTTTCTGTATTCCTGCAGGGTACCTGTTTTAGAAACAGTACGTTTGAAACGGCGCAGAGCATCTTCAAGCGATTCGTTTTTGCGAACAACAGTTTTTGACATTTCTCTTTCCCTCCCTCCGAACACATTACGATGGAAATTCCATGTACTGAACTATTATAATACATGCACCATGTTCGGTCAAGAAAATTTCTTTACAAACAGGGCACAATTAATAACCTCTTTCACCTTCTACTCCGGTGACAATCGCAACGCCCGAACTTGCGCCGATTCGTGTCGCTCCCGCTTTGATCATCGTCATGGCATCCTCCTGCGACCGAACGCCGCCTGATGCTTTCACACCGATTTTCGGACCTACTGTTTCCCGCATCAATTTGACGTCTTCTTCTGTCGCGCCGCCGGTTGAAAAGCCTGTCGAAGTTTTGACATAATCCGCTCCTGCTGAAACGGCTAGCTCACAAGCTTTTTTCTTTTCTTTATCGGTTAAAAGACTCGTTTCAATAATAACCTTCACTAGCGCTTTTCCCTGCGCAGATGCAACAACTGCTTTCATGTCTTTTTCGACTGTGTTAAAATCGCCATCCTTTAAGGCGCCGATATTCATCACCATATCAACTTCTGATGCACCATGTTCAATGGCTGTTTTCGTTTCAAATGCTTTTACTTCTGTCGCCGCAGCACCGAGTGGAAAGCCGATGACTGTACATACTTTTACTTCGGAGCCGCGCAATAAATCAGCAGCCTGTTTTACACGGGCCGGATTGATGCAAACGGACGAAAATCCGTATCGTTTTGCTTCGTCACACAGCTTTTCGATCTCTTCTTTTGCGGCGTCTGCTTTTAATAATGTATGATCAATGGTTTTGGCAATATCGCCAAATGTATCGGTAATCATCAATAAGGTCCCCCTTAGGTTAGTTGTCCGTACCTCTTTATCATATCATCAACGGGTACACCTGGCGAGAAAATGGACGAAAAAAAGCCGGCCATTAGCCAGCTATTCTTCCATATTTTATGATCCCATCAACATTTACGCGTTGACCGCATCCGGCACACGGACAAATTGACCTTCATTGTACGGATAACCCGCTTTCGTTATTTTCACTTTCACAATTTTCCCGACCATATCCTCTGTTGCCGGAAAAACGACTTTCAAATAGTTATCTGTGTAACCGCTGTAAAGCCCTTCGCCGCCTTCTTTAAACGGCTCTTCCGGAATAACTTCCAGCACTTCGTTTTCAAATTCAGCCGCATATTCTTTTGCCAGCTGATCTGATAACGCAATCAGTTTATGGACACGTTCATTTTTAATTTCTTCATCTATCTGGTCATCCATGCGCGCAGCCGGTGTACCGGTCCGTTTTGAATAAGGGAAAACATGCAGTTCAGAGAAACGGTGTTCTTTAATAAAATTATATGTTTCCATAAATTCTTCTTCCGTCTCGCCCGGGAAACCGACGATGACGTCCGACGTGACAGCAAGACCCGGCAGCGCTTCTTTCAAACGATTCAAACGATCGGCAAAGAAGTCCATTGTATATTTCCGGCGCATCCGTTTTAAGACAGTATCCGATCCGGATTGAAGCGGAATATGCAAATGGCGGACGACAATGTTCGATTGATCAATAACATCGATGACTTCATCAGTCAGCTGGCTTGCTTCAATGGATGAAATACGAATCCGTTTCAATCCCGGCACTTTCGCCTCAAGATCACGCAAAAGCATGGCTAGGTTATAATCTTTAAAATCCGATCCGTAACCGCCGGTATGAATACCGGTTAAGACGATTTCCTGATACCCTGATTGAACGAGCTGATTCGCCTGACGGATCACTTCTTCCGGATCGCGTGAACGCATTAAGCCGCGTGCCCATGGAATAATGCAAAATGTACAGAAATTATTGCAGCCTTCCTGAATTTTAAGAGACGCACGTGTCCGGTCTGTAAATGCCGGTACATCCAGCTCTTCATATACACGGTTTTTCATAATGTTGCCGACTGCATTGATCGGCTGGCGCTCTTGTTTAAATTGCTCGATGTAGTCAAGCATTTTCACTCGGTCCTGTGTACCGACAACGACATCAACACCCGGAATGGCCATAATTTCTGCCGGTGATGTCTGCGCGTAACAGCCGGTTACACAAATGACCGCATCCGGATTTTTCCGAACTGCACGGCGAATCACCTGCCGGCTTTTTTTATCACCTGTATTCGTCACGGTACATGTATTAATTACGTAAACATCCGACGTTTTTTCAAAATCGGTCCGTTCATACCCATTTTGTTCAAACAGCTGCCAGATCGCCTCTGTTTCATAATGGTTTACTTTGCAGCCTAACGTATGAAATGCCACTGTTGGCATTATAATCACCTCATTAATTCTGTATAAAACGAAACAGCGGAAAGCACATAAAGCGGTGCTGTTTCGGCACGTAAAATTCTCGGTCCAAGTGCGCACGCTGTAAATCCGCCGGCCGTCAGCTGCTCCGCTTCTTTATCCGAAAAACCGCCTTCCGGTCCGGTTACAACCATGATTCGTTTCCCTGCAGAGAGTCCACTGAGGGCTTCATAAAAAGCAGACATATCGCCTGTTTTTGCGGTTTCCTCATACGCAAACAGTTTTACATCAAAATCTTTTCCGCTTTCAATAACCCGGGTAATGGAAACAGGTTCTGAAACAGCTGGAATTTGGCTTCTGTGCGACTGTTCTGCCGCTTCTTTTGCGATTTTTTGCCACCGTTCTGTTTTTTTGGCGCCCTTTTTTTGGTCCCATTTTACGATTGAACGGCTTGCTTCAAATGGAACAAACCCGGCAGCGCCAAGTTCGGTCCCTTTCTGTATAATATAATCGAATTTATCGCCTTTCACAAGACCGCACGAAATAACGACATCCACAGGCAGTTCGACCGATTTCTCCACCCATTCTTCTATCTCTGCGTCAGCTGATGCCGCATGAATGGCTGTAATCACGGCAACAGCGGTCTGGCCGTCTGGAAATACGGTATAAATATGGCTGCCTGCTTCCATCCGCATGACCCGGCTAATATGATGAAAATCGTCCCCTTCAATGGTGATTTTATTATCAACAGGCCGATCCGGTAAAAAATATCGCTGCATTTCTGCACCTCATTTTATTATTCTGCTTTTTTCGCTGCAATGCATACCCAGTCTTCCATTACAACCGTTTCTTCAATAATGAGACCTGCATCCGTCATCGCTTGTTTCACTTCTTCTTTTTTCTGTCCAATGATACCGGATGCAATAAAATAACCGCCCGGACGCATGATTGTTTCCACATCTTTCGTAAACGATATAATGACTTCCGCCAAAATATTCGCAACAACAACATCCGCTTGATCATCAAGCCCGTCAATTAAGTTGTTTTTTGATACCGAAACGATCTTTTCCACTTTATTGAGCGCCACATTTTGACGGGCAGCGGATACCGCGACTTCATCAAGGTCAAGTGCCGTTACTTTGCTCGCACCAAGCAGCGCAGCGCCAATTGCTAGAACTCCTGATCCTGTTCCAACATCGACTACATGGTCATCCGCTT
Organism: Domibacillus antri; assembly: GCF_001936625.1. Taxonomy (GTDB): domain Bacteria; phylum Bacillota; class Bacilli; order Bacillales; family Domibacillaceae; genus Domibacillus; species Domibacillus antri. Next base: position 257,705 of record NZ_MSDU01000008.1, read on the forward strand.
TGACAAACCGCTCAAGCGCCTGCAAACACATGACTGTTGTCGGGTGCGTGCCTGTTCCAAACGCCATGCCCGGGTCCAATTCAATAATGAGTTCATCCGTTGAAAACGGCTCATAGTCTTCCCATGTCGGCACAATCGTAAATTTTTCTGATATTTTGACGGGATTGTAATACTGCTTCCACGCTGTCGCCCAGTCTTCTTCATGCACTTCACTGACCGACACGCGCAAATGACCGGTGTCAATTTGATAAGAAGCAAGATTTTTCACCGCTTCTGTAATATCATCAACCGTTTCCTGTAAAAAGCTGTTGACCGGTAAATACGCTTTGACGGCAACACCTTCATCCGAATAATCATCGGGATTTAATTCATACAATTCACCGAACAAGCCGCCTTCTCTTTTCTTATCCAGCTCCGCGCGATCTTCAATCACGACACCGCTCGCACCTGCTTCATGCAAAATATTCGAAATCGGCTCCACTGCATCGTTGACTGTTTCAATGCAAATTTCTGACCACTTCATTCGTGCCAGCTCCCATCTTGCCATTTAGTCACGCTTTAGTGCGCGCTTCACTTTATCAAAAAAACCATCTTCCTCATTCGGCTGTTCGCCGCTTACTTCCGCAAATTCCCGAAGAAGCTGTTTTTGTTTTTCGTTTAATTTTACCGGTGTAATGACTTTTACATGAACATGCTGATCTCCGGTTCCATAACCGCGTACATTCGCCACACCTTTTCCGCGCAGACGGAATGTTGTACCGCTTTGCGTCCCGGCCGGTATTTTTAATTTCACTTTGCCGTGTATTGTCGGTACTTCGATCTCATCCCCTAGTGAAGCCTGAACGAATGTAATCGGCATTTCGCAATAAATATCGTCCCCGTCACGTTCGAACAGCTCATGCTGCCTAACGCGGAAAACGATGTACAAATCACCTGCAGGACCGCCATTAATACCTGCTTCCCCTTGACCGGAAAGACGAATTTGCTGTCCTTCATCAATTCCCGCCGGCACCTTTACGTTAATCGTTTTATTTTTGGTTACACGTCCCTGACCGGAGCATGTTGTACACTTTTCTTTAATAATTTTGCCTGAGCCGCTGCAATGAGGGCACGTCCGGCGATTAACGACGCGGCCAAATGGTGTATTTTGCTCCACGTTTACTTGCCCGCTTCCGGCACAATGTGAACACGTTTCCGGTGATGTGCCCGGTTTTGCGCCGCTGCCGCCGCATGTGGAACAATTTTCTTCTTTTGGAATGGTAATATCTTTTTCCACTCCAAAAGCAGCTTCTTCAAATGTCAGGGTCATTGTGTATTGAAGATCATCACCCTGGCGCGGTGCGTTCGGGTCACGCCGGCGTGATCCCCCGCCGAAGAAAGTGCTGAAAATGTCGTCAAAACCGCCGCCAAAACCGGAGAATCCGCCGCCAAAGCCGCCCTGCTGCGGACCTGCATGACCGAACTGATCATATTGCGCTTTTTTCGAATCGTCGCTTAACACTTCATACGCTTCCGAAATTTCTTTAAATTTTTCATCTGCGCCCGGCTCTTTATTAATATCCGGATGATATTTCTTGGACAATTTCCGATATGCTTTTTTGATTTCATCTTTTGACGCGCTTTTGCTGACACCAAGCACATCATAATAATCCCTCTTGCTCACTATTTCTCACTCCCGTTTCATTCACATAACCGCTATTTTAACATAGATCCATGAAAATATGGTGGATTGTTTCACGAAAAAAGCCAAAGCCGGAAAACCGCTGACTTTGACTTTTTCGTGTAACCATACTTAGTTTTTATCTTTTGAATCGTCGACCTCTTCAAATTCCGCGTCAACGACACTGTCATCTTTTGGTGCAGATTCCGCGCCTTGCTGTTCTTGCGCCTGTTTTGCCGCTTCTTCATACAGCTTCATAGATAGCTGCTGAACGATTTCATTCAATGCATCGCGCTTAGAACGGATGTCTTCGATGTCGCCTTTTTCCACTGCTTCTTTCAGCGCATCTTTTGCTTCTGTTGCTTTTTGCAATTCCGCTTCGTCTACTTTTCCTTCAAGCTCTTTTACTGTTTTTTCAGTTGTGAAAACAAGCTGATCAGCTTCGTTTTTCAATTCCACTTCTTCTTTGCGTTTTTTGTCCGCATCCGCGTTTTCTTCCGCTTCTTTTACCATGCGTTCGATCTCATCGTCAGAAAGACCTGAAGAAGACTGGATCGTAATGTTTTGTTCTTTTTGCGTGCCAAGATCTTTCGCTTTTACATTTACAATACCGTTTTTATCGATGTCAAATGTCACTTCAATTTGCGGAATGCCGCGCGGTGCCGGCGGAATGTCCGTTAATTGGAAACGGCCAAGCGTTTTGTTGTCCGCCGCCATCGGACGTTCCCCTTGAAGAACGTGGATATCAACAGCCGGCTGGTTGTCAGCTGCAGTTGAGAACACCTGCGATTTCGATGTCGGAATTGTCGTATTGCGCTCAATCAGCTTCGTAAATACCCCGCCCATCGTTTCGATACCAAGAGAAAGCGGCGTTACATCAAGAAGGACGACGTCTTTAACATCCCCTGTCAGTACACCACCCTGGATCGCGGCACCCATTGCGACCACTTCATCCGGGTTCACGCCTTTGTGAGGCTCTTTGCCCGTTTGCTTACGGATTGCTTCCTGTACTGCCGGAATACGTGTAGAACCGCCGACAAGAATGACTTTATCAATATCAGCAGCTGATTTACCCGCATCTTGAAGCGCCTGACGGACAGGACCCATTGTACGTTCAACAAGGTTTGATGAAAGTTCATCAAATTTAGCACGGGATAGTGTTGTTTCTAAATGAAGAGGTCCCGCTTCTCCTGCTGTAATGAATGGAAGTGAGATTTGAGTTGATGTCACACCGGACAAATCTTTTTTCGCTTTTTCCGCTGCATCTTTCAAGCGCTGCATCGCCATTTTGTCTTTTGACAAATCAATGCCGTTTTCTTTTTTGAATTCATTCACAAGGTAATCGATGATCACTTCATCAAAATCATCGCCGCCAAGACGGTTGTCACCGGCTGTTGACAGCACTTCAAATACGCCGTCGCCAAGCTCCAGAATCGATACGTCAAATGTACCGCCGCCAAGATCGTAAACAAGAATCGTTTGATCTTCATCTGTTTTATCCATGCCGTATGCAAGCGCTGCTGCTGTCGGCTCATTGATAATACGCTCTACTTCCAGACCCGCAATTTTACCGGCATCTTTTGTTGCCTGGCGCTCTGCATCATTGAAGTACGCAGGTACGGTAATAACCGCTTTGCTGACTGTTTCGCCCAGGTAGTCTTCCGCATACGCTTTTAAGTGCTGCAAGATCATGGCTGAAATTTCCTGCGGTGAGTACTCTTTTCCATCAATGATTTCTTTATGGTTTGTTCCCATATGGCGTTTAATAGAAATAATTGTATTCGGATTTGTAATTGCCTGGCGTTTCGCCACTTCCCCCACCTGGCGTTCATCGTTTTTAAATGCGACAACAGATGGTGTTGTACGGTTGCCTTCCGGATTTGGAATAACTTTCGCTTCTCCTCCTTCAAGCACCGCCACACATGAATTTGTTGTACCAAGGTCAATACCAATAATTTTGCTCATCTTTTCAATTCCCTCCTGAAATCAGTTGCCTATAAAAATTATTGATTCACTTTCACCATTGCTGGCCGGATAACCCGGTCTTTCAATTTATATCCTTTTTGAAGCTCCGCTAAAACCGAATTTGGTTCCGCATTTTCATCATTTTCCGTCATAACGGCTTGATGAACGGTCGGATCGAACGGCAGACCGACTGTTTCAATCGGCTCAACTCCTTCGTTTTCAAGGGCTGTCAAAAGCGTTTTATACACCATCTCCATTCCTTGCAAAACGGATTTTGTTTCTTCATGTTCCGGTGTCACCTGGAGAGCCCGTTCGAAATTATCAAGCACAGGCAAAAGGTCGGTCACAAGACGCTGCGCGCGGTATTTTTCCTGCGCTTCGCGGTCCAGATTCGCGCGGCGTCTGAAGTTATCAAAATCGGCACGGAGGCGCAAATATCGGTCTTCCGCTTCATCAAGCTGCTTTTGAAGAAGCTCTTCTTTGCTGTCTTCTGTTTCTTCAATTGTTTCTTTTGTTTCTTCAATTGTTTCTTTTGTTTCAGGCTTCTCTGTTATTTCTTCTACTTCTTCAGAAGACGATTCAGTCTGCTGAACCGGTTCTTCTTCTGTCAATGGCTTTTGTTCTTCTGCCACTGATTCCACCTCCAGGTTTCTTCTTTTCATGGCGCTAAGAGCCCGTATTATAAAGCCGTGTCAACACGTTTGTCATATCGTGGCTTAAAAAGTCAACAAGCGTAATCACACGGGAATATTCCATTCGCTTTGGACCAAGAATCGCAATCGTTCCAACCGGTTCATCACCGACTGAATACGATGCTGTAATTAAACTGCAGTCTTCCATCGCCTGTTCTGCATTTTCTGTGCCAATCTTGACGCGGATTCCCGCTTTTGTCGGCCGGACAAGTTCGTAAATTTCGTTTTCTTTTTCCATCATATCCATGACGAGCCGCACTTTTTCAATATCACGGAATTCAGGCTGGTTGAAAATATTCGTTTTGCCGCCGATGAACAGTTTTCCAAGTTCAGAGCCGCCCGCAGCTTCCGCAAACATTTTCAGCACTGCTTCGTAATTTTGAATATGCCGCTTCATCAGCTCTGCCGTTTCATGATAGATTTTCCTGTGAAGGTCTGATAATGGCACCCCTGTAAGGCGGTCGTTCAAAATGTTGACCATTTTTTCAATGTCAGCTGCTTCTATTCCTTCAGGCAAAGAAAAAAGTCTGTTTTCAACATGTCCTGTATCGGTCACAATGATGGCAACAGCTGATTCACGATCGATTGGTATAATTTGCAGATTTTTCACTTTATGGTCATTAAATTTAGGGCCGAGTACGATCGATGTATAGCTTGTCAGTTCCGATAAAATCGTTGCCACATTTTGAACAGCTTTTTCAATTCCATTTTGCCGGTCAGCGAATATCGAATGAATAGCTGTTTGTTCACTCCGTGCAAGCGATCCGGGAGAAAGCAAATGATCGACATAGTAACGGTATCCTTTTTCAGATGGGACACGTCCTGATGACGTATGCGTTTTTTCTAAAAAACCCATCTCTTCAAGATCTGCCATCTCGTTTCGGATCGTGGCCGGGCTGTACAATACATCCTCTTTTTTGGAAAGGTTGCGCGATCCAACCGGCTGTGCCGAACGAATGAAATCATCAATAATGATCTGCAAGATGAAAAGTTGGCGATCTGTCAACACGATTCATCACCTCTGTTAGCACTCTTTATATACGAGTGCTAAATCTACATTTAAATTATCAAAAACGATGCGGGCTGTCAACGAGTACGCTCACATTTCCGGTTCAATTAAAAAAGACTGAAAAACTTCGTTGCCAAGAAATTTCCCTTTATGTGTCAGCCGGATCACGTCGTTTTTTACTTCAAGTAGGCCCCGCTCTGTCAGCAAGCCAATGGCTTCTTTAAATAGCACCAATGGGTTTTTTTCATATTTTTCCTGAAAAGCGGAGATCGAAACGCCGGCCATTTTTCGGAGTCCGAGAAACATTTCTTCCTCCATCCGTTCCTGTCTGGACGTTTCCTGACTGCTTATACGCGGCCATTCCCCTGCTTTCAGCGGCTCCATATATTTTTTCAAAGGACCGAAGTTGGCATAGCGGACGCCATGAACATATCCGTGTGCACCGGCGCCAAATCCGTAATACTCGTCGTTGTTCCAATAAGTTAAATTGTGAATGCTCTCAAATCCCGGACGGGCAAAGTTGCTGATTTCATACTGTTCCAGCCCTGCAGCAGCCATTTGTTCCATAACGGCTTCGTACATTTCCGCTTCCGCTTCTTCTTTCGGCAGCGGCAGTTTGCCTTTACTCATTAAATTATAAAAAACGGTCTTCGGTTCAATAATGAGCGAATAGGCGGAATAATGGGGCAGTCCAAGGGCCAGCGCCTGGCGGGTCGAGTCGACAGCATCTTCCACCGTCTGCTCGGGCAGACCATAAATTAAATCAATGCTCAAATTATCAAAACCCGCTTTTTCAGCGCTGCGCACCGTTTGCAGCACATCCTCTTTCGTATGCGTCCGGCCGATTTTTTTCAAATGATGATCATTAAAGGACTGTACCCCAATGCTGAGCCGGTTTACACCGCTTTCCTTTAAAATGCGCATTTTTGCAGGTGTTAAGTCACCCGGATTCGCTTCAAATGTATATTCAGCACCCGGAGCCAGCGGCAAATTCCGTGAGATGGATTCAACAAAATAATGCAGCTGCGTTTCATCGAGCGACGTCGGTGTCCCGCCTCCGACAAAAATCGACTTGTAGCCCGATGATTTGTCCGCCATGCTCATTTCTTTATCAAGACTTTGCAAATATTGTTCCACGGGCTGGTTTTTCATAAACACTTTATTAAAATCGCAGTAATGACAAATATGATGGCAGAACGGGATATGAATGTAAGCTGCGTTTGTCATGCTGATCACGCCTTCCATTTTACATAAAGGAAAGGTGCCCGAATTCCGGACACCTTTTCCTTATTTTATTTCGATTGGTCATCCATTTTAAGAACGGCCATAAACGCTTCCTGCGGCACTTCCACCGACCCGACTTGCTTCATGCGCTTTTTCCCTTCCTTTTGCTTCTCAAGAAGCTTCCGTTTCCGGGAAATGTCCCCGCCGTAACACTTGGCAAGAACGTTTTTACGCATCGCTTTAATTGTTGAACGGGCGACAATTTTATTTCCAATCGCCGCTTGAATCGGCACTTCAAACTGCTGGCGCGGGATGAGTTCTTTTAATTTTTCCACGATTACTTTGCCGCGCTCGTATGCAAAATCGCGGTGAACGATAAAGCTCAATGCATCTACCTGCTCTGCGTTCAACAAAATGTCCATCTTCACAAGCTTCGACTGTTTGTATCCAATGAGCTCATAATCAAATGACGCATAGCCTTTCGTGCTTGATTTCAGCTGGTCAAAGAAATCATAGACAATTTCAGACAGCGGCATTTCATAAATGACACTGACCCGGTTTGTATCGAGATACTGCATATCGATAAAAATACCGCGTTTTCCTTGCGCCAGCTCCATTACGGCACCGACATAATCGTTCGGCACAATGATCGATGCTTTTACGTAAGGCTCCTCCACGTGTCCGATTTTTTGCGGGTCCGGCATATCAGACGGATTGTCGATGCGGAGCTCTTCACCATCGGTCATCGTCACCTGGTAAATAACGCTCGGCGCTGTTGTAATAAGGTCAATTTTAAATTCCCGTTCGATCCGCTCTTGTATAATTTCCATGTGCAAAAGGCCGAGGAAACCGCAGCGGAAACCAAAACCAAGCGCCTGCGATGTTTCCGGCTCGTATTGAAGCGCCGAATCATTCAGTTCCAATTTTTCAAGCGCTTCACGCAGATCGTTGTATTTCGATGAGTCAATCGGATAAAGGCCGCAGTACACCATCGGATTCAACTTCCGGTAGCCGGCCAATGCTTCTGATGCGCCGTTTTTCGCAGAGGTGATCGTATCACCGACTTGCGTATCGCCGACATTTTTAATCGCTGCAGCTAAGTAGCCGACATCGCCAACCGTCAGTTCATCGCGAGGGGTTGTTTTCGGTGTGAAGACTCCGACTTCGGTCACTTCAAATTCTTTTCCTGTCGCCATCATTTTAATTTTGTCGCCGACTTTCACCGTGCCGTCAACAACCCGAATGTACGCAATAACACCGCGATATGGATCATAGAGCGAGTCAAAAATAAGGGCTTTTAATGGCGCTTCGGGATCGCCGGTCGGCGCCGGTACTTTTTCAACAACCTGCTCTAAAATTTCTTCAATCCCGATGCCCGCTTTGGCCGATGCAAGAACCGCTTCCGATGCGTCAAGACCGATCACATCTTCCACTTCCTGACGCACGCGTTCCGGTTCAGCAGCAGGCAAATCGATTTTATTAATGACCGGTAAAATTTCCAAATCATTATCAAGGGCAAGATACACGTTCGCCAGTGTTTGCGCTTCAATGCCCTGGGCGGCATCCACAACGAGAATCGCCCCTTCACAAGCTGCTAAACTGCGTGATACTTCATAGGTGAAGTCGACGTGTCCCGGGGTATCAATTAAATGAAAAATATATTCATTTCCGTCTTTTGCTGTATAGGTGAGCTGGACAGCATTTAATTTAATGGTGATTCCGCGTTCCCGTTCAAGATCCATGGAATCAAGAAGCTGATTTTTCATTTCACGCGCGGTCAGCGCCTGTGTTTTTTCTAAAATACGGTCTGCGAGCGTCGATTTGCCGTGGTCAATATGGGCAATAATCGAAAAGTTGCGGATCCGCTCCTGCCGTTCTAGTCTTCCGTTATCATTCATTATCATAGTTCACTCCTGTTATCGGCACATGTATACTATTGTGATTATATCAGCGCGCTATGCAATTGACAACGAACATTGAAAGAGAGCGTTATTCGATTTGTTCCGATTTTACATATCGGGATAAAATATCGGCAAATGCTTCCGCGCTTCTCTCCAATTCTTCCCGGGTGTTATCCACTCCGCCCATCTCAATTAGAATGGCCCGTTTTGATAAATCCTGATTAAATTTTCCATTCGTCTGACTGCCGGACTTCACAATAACCCCTCGTGACAGCCCGGGATAATACGTCTCAAACAATTCATGAAGCCCCGCTGCAAACCGGGCATTTTCTTCATAGCCGCTGTGCTCGCCCCCGATAACAAAAACGGTTTTCGCCATTGACTGGCCATTGATGACAGCGGTCGTCACGTCTTTCGGCTGCGAGTCCCGGTGAATATCAACCAAATATTCGAGGGAAGGAAGCTGCTTTTGTGCTGAAGCAACAACCGCTCTTGACTCTTCATATGAGGCGCTGTACTTCTTCCCTTTTTGATTTAAAATCGCACCGATATCGGTTTTATTGACGGATACACCAATTTTATGTTCTTCTATTTTTTTGGCAATCATGTCGCCCACTTCAACGATGCGCACCGGGGCCTGTCCATTTTCAGGCGTATAAGCTTCTGACGTGTGTGTAAAATAAAGCAAAATTTTTTTCTCGTAAACAGCGGGTGTCTGCTCCGGTTCTTCTCTTACCGGCGGCTGCGAAATGGATTCTGGATCAGGTTTTGCTGATTCAATGGGCATATTCGTATAGTTTGTCCCTTCTCCGGCGATTAAAATGCGCCCATCGTAAATCGAAAAGCCGGGCAGCTCTTTTCCAAGAAACGTCCGAGGGTCGCGCAGGCTGATACTGGCGGCCGCATGAAACGCCGCATCCACCCACTGCATGGTGTCCACTTCTTCCATATAAGATGACTGTTCAAATGTTTTGTTTTCGAAAGCAAGCAGCCGGTAAAAGGATGAGACAGGAATTTCCGCCGCCGCTTTATTCATGGACTCAGATGAAAAATGATACGAAAACGGCATGACCGTAAAAAAACCTGCTGTCCAAAAAGGCATGACAATGAGCGCCGCGCATGCCGGGGCGATCCAGACAGCAGCGTTTGATTTTTTTTGCAGAAGGATACGCGCCATCCCCTTTTCACGTCTTGTCCTCTATTTATATGCACACAAAAAAAATGCAGACCGACTTTCAGCCTGCAAAAAAAGAACGCGTTTCCTCCGGCGGACGATTGTGAAGTGCTTCATTCAACGCACTGGAAATGACGGCTGCGGCCCCATGAATAAATAAATCGGCTTCTTTCGGTGTCACAATCATATTCAAACCAGCCGGTGTGAGAACATCATGGATCAGCTGCCGCTTTTCTTCATCCGACAGCAGACCGATATTCCCTAAAAAGGCCCGCTTCCATTCTTCATCACCGCGGCCGCTTTTTTCTTCAAGATGCGCCATGACAAGCTCGACCGCATCACGTGTGACCGTTGCCGCGTCAATCACGGTCGGAATGCCGATTGCAATAACGGGTATGCCTGCAGTTCGTCGGCTTATTTCTTTTCGTCTGTTTCCAATACCCGCACCGGGCTGAATACCCGAATCCGTCATTTGAATAGTCGCATTCAGCCGTTCAATTGATCGGGACGCCAGTGCATCAACGACAATTAAAAAATCGGGTTTCTCCCGCTCAATCAGCCCGAGCAATATATCGCCCGTCTCGATTCCGGTCATGCCCATAACACCGGGTGAAATAGCACTGACCGGACGGTATCCCTCCTGCACATGTTCCGGGTGAAGTTTAAACAAATGGTTTGTCACAATAAGCCGGTCGGTAACACGCGGGCCGAGTGAATCCGGCGTCACAAGATCATTCCCGAGACCGGCAATTAAGCAAGAAGCATCTTGATGAATTCCAGCAGAATCGATAAACCTTCTGATTTCGTCTGCTGTAACACGGCTGATGGACGCGTGGCGGGATGAATCCGAACCACGTAAATCCGTGGATTCAACCGTCACATAAAGGCCTTGCCGTTTGCCTGTGATCCGCTCTCCTTCTTCACTAATGGTTACGGTCGTCACCAGTGTATTGTCCCGCTGTTCTTCTGATGACATAATTCCGTCCAGTTTTCCGCCATGTTCCTGCTCAGCTATCAGTGCTGACTCAAGCGCCAAATCGGTTCTCACTGACCATTTTTCCATTCCACACACACCTCTTTTTTGCCGTAGTATGTGCAAGAGTGTAAAAGTTTATTCCTTTACACAGGATTGCTATTGCATTTCTTTCATTCCTTTGTTAGAATATCACTTGTTCTTTACTTCAATAAATGAATGATAATCGGGTACGAATAAAACTTCGATCCATTTTAGGAGGTGACAGGAATGCCAAATATTAAATCTGCCATCAAACGCACAAAAACTGCACAAACTCGCACTGCCCGCAACGCGCACGTGAAATCAACAATGCGTACTGCTGTGAAAAAGTTCGAAACTGCAGTTGCTAATAACGATGAAAACGCAAAAGACTTGCTTGTTGAAGCAGTCAGCAAGCTTGATAAAGCAGCAGCAAAAGGACTTATCCATAAAAATGCTGCCAACCGTCAAAAGAGCCGTCTTATGAAGAAGCTCGCTAACTAATAAAAAAGTGTCCCTCCCGGACACTTTTTTATTTTGCCTTCATCATCGTCTGCAGACGGAAAAAGAACATTTCCATAATCATTTTTTTCTCCATCCCGCTGCTTTTCATTTCATAATCGCTTTCCGCCAGCAGCTGTATGATGGAAGCAAGCTGTGTCTCCGTAAAAGAACGGCTTTGCCCGGACGCGATCTTGACTCGAAACGGGTGAACTTTCAGCTGGCCGGCCATTTGCTGCTGTCCGTACCCTTTTTTCGAAAGCTCTTTCACCTGGTAAATGAGACGAAATTGGCCGGCGACAATGGCCAGAATTTTGAGCGGCTCTTCATTTAAACGGATTAAGTCATAGAAAATACGAAAAGCTTCCTGCCACCTGCCTGTGACAATTTGATCAACAAGCCGGAAAATATCACTTTCAAGCGTCCGTGCTGTCAGACTTGTGACATGTTCTTCTGTAATTTCTCCTCCTTCGCCCGCATAGAGAGCAAGTTTACCAATTTCCATAGCCAGTACCGACAAATTGAACCCGGCAATGTTTAACAGCTGGTGAACAGCGGATTCTCCAATGACCGCGCCCTCTTCGGCCGCCTTACTTTGAATCCATCCCGATAATTCTTTCTCTGCCGGCTTTTTTGCTTCTAAAATACCCGCTTGCTTTTTAATCAGTTTCGTTATTTTTTTCCGTTCGTCCAATTTCTCAAAACGAGCCTGAAAGACGAGAATCGTAAATGGAGAAGGGTCCTGTAAATATTGCTCCAGCTTGATTAGATCATGATCGATTTTTGATTTTTCCGCAGTGAAAAAAAGCGGATTTTGAATAAACACAAGCTTTCTATCTCCAAGAAAAGGCAATGTCTCTGCCTCTTCAATCGCGGCTTCAACCGGCACTTCCGTCATATCAAATGACGTTATATTCAACTCGGCATCCTCGCCGGCAATCGCTTTTTTCATTAACAGATGCCGCGCTTCTTCAATAAAATACTGCTCCGGTCCGTACAGTAAATACAATGAACGAAACCGGCCGCTTTTTAATTCCTTTAGTACTTCCATAAGTTCGACTCCATTCATTTTATCTTTCTTCATTTTAGAAAAACAAACTTCATAACGCAAGGTACAGAAGAATTGTGAACATTTTTTGTACGGATGATTGGAAATACGCCGCAGAGTCTGGATTTTTCACTATTGATTGTCTATACTTAAAATGAAATAGGAGGGGTAACTGTGAACGAATTTGAAAAAAATGTACAATCTAAACGCAACGACGCGGTTGACTCTGGAGTAGGCTTTGTTGTCTCATTCGTCTTCTTCTCCGCAATGTTTGTCCTTGCCACTGTTATTCAGCTGGTTGGGTGATCGTGGTATGAAAGAACCTGCCTAAATCCGGGCGGGTTTTTTTATTTTGGCGGCAGCGCGCTCGAAATACTTCCCTTCCCTCCAATAAAAGTATACGTAATACTGCCATGCTGATCCGTTCTATACACCTTTACCCCGGCTTTTGATAAATGTTCAAGCACTTCTTTATGCGGATGGCCGTACCGGTTATCGATACCCGCAGAAATGACCGCAAATTCCGGCCGAATGGCTTCGATAAAAGGCAATGATGTAGAAGTACGGCTGCCGTGATGACCGACTTTCAGCCAGTCAATATCAACGTTGTATTTTTTCTGAAATTCCTGCTCACCTGCTTCTTCAAAATCGCCCGTAAAAAGCCACTTTTTTCCCCCTATCGCCGCATATAGAACGAGTGAATCGTTATTGCCTTCATATTCGCGGTCATCCGGCGCTAAAATTTGAAACATCGAACTCCCTACTCTCCATGTTTCTCCTTCCATTCCTTCACGCACGGTCATCTTTTTAGCGGCAGCCGCATTCAATATTTCTTTCATTACATCTTCACCTCCTGAACCCGGTGAAATTATCATTTCATCTGTGGGAATAGCAGAGAGAACTTCCGCTGCAGCACCTGCATGATCATAATCAGCATGGGTCAAAATGAGTTTATCCAGCTCTGTCACTCCATTTCGTTTCAAAAAGGGAACAATCGTATCTTTCCCGACAGAAAAACCGCCTGATCGCGCCGCCCATGGCTCTTTTTCAAAAGAAAGGCGCCCCCCTGTATCTATTAAATAGGTTCCTTTCCCATAGGGCAGCCGAATGAAAATACTATCTCCCTGACCAACATCGATAAATGTCACTTCTCCCTCTGCGGAAAACCGGTTCAATCCTATCGTGATTCCAAACAGCAAACCGCATAACACGAGACTGAATCGAACTTTTTTCGTCTTTTCCCATATTAAAAATGAAAGGATCGAGATGGCAGCAATCAGCACCATGATTTGACTATCAGGCTGTCCGGTAACGAGAACCGCCATCGGAATGTCCGCCATTTCCGCAGCGAAACGATTCATCATTTTCAGCAATATATTCGCTGAATCGGTCAGCAGATTCACAGGCAGGATAAATGAAAGGCTAAAGGCGGCGAGCAGTGCCGGCAGCATAACAACAGAGTAAAAAGGGACGAACAGCAGATTGGCGATCGGGGCAATGATCGATAACTCGGAAAAGTGATAAATCAATATCGGCATCGCGGCCATTTGTGATAAAACAGAGACGGCAAGTGATAATTCAATAGCATTTCTGCACTGCTTTAATATGACACCGGCAGATAACACGAGCGCCCAAGTGACCACATAGGATAATTGAAAGCCCGCTTGAAACACTTGATACGGATTCAGGAGCAGCATGAGGAGAAACGCCGCTCCAAGCGCTGATGCCGGCTTAAGACGCACGTTTGAAGAAGCAGCAGCCATTATGGCACCCGTCATAAGACAGGCACGGACGACAGGCGGAGAGGCGCCGGTTAACAGCGCATAAAGGGGCAGTATGATTAAAATAATCATTCGAGCCTTTTCACGTGTAATACTGGCCCGAATGAGCATCCAAAAAAGCAATCCTGTCAGTAATGTCACATGCAGACCTGAAATCGATAAAATGTGGATAATACCGAGCCGTTCATAATCTTCATTGACATCTTCATTACTCGACGTGCGATCACCAAATAAAAGCGCAGCCGCCGTGGAATTAAGCGGTTCCGGAAACTGTTTATGAATTCGCTCTAGTGCGGCAATGCGCCACCTGGCCGGCGCATAACGGAGGGAATCATTCATGATGCATGCATCACTGGAGATGGATTCAGGGGTCAAAATAAAGAACGTGTGAACAGTGGATAAATAAGCCCGGTAATTAAATTCGCCTTTATTGCGGGCTTCGTTCGGCTTTTCTGACTGTGCCTTGATCCGGCATGTTAAACCAGGAGATATCATGGAGGAGAGCTGCTGTTTTTCTTCCTTCGATTTCAGCCGGTACGACAGGCGCAGCTTTTCACCGGTCTGCACCTCTTTTACACCGGCACTTAGCCAGTCGCCATCTATCTTCACATCATCGGAAAAGATAACCGTCCATTCCGATTCTTCACCGGTGAAGTTTGAGGCATGACGCGCTTCATGAAACATGGCAGCTGCGTAAAATAGAAGCAGTGCACCGGTCATAAGAAGGCGGTCACGCCGGCCGGCGCCAATCCATAGTATAAAAGTCAATACAAACGAAAACATTGCGATCAGCACCGGTGTATGCAGCACAAATAAGCTTGACGCAAGTGCTGCAGCACCGATCCGAAGAGACGCCATTTACACCATCCTTTCGTTAAGAAGAAGGTACATGCATCACATCAATATCTTTTAAAAAGTAACTGTTCCATTTATTCGGATAAGCGTTGCGATAGACAATTCGCGCAACACCAGCCTGTGCCAATGTTTTTGCACAATTTTCACACGGTTCATGTGTCACATAAGCTGATGCTCCTTTCAGCTTATCGCGCTCGGCATGAAGCACCGCATTTAGTTCCGCGTGCAGACAGCGTATACAGCGGCCTTGATCCGACAATAAGCAGCCCGCTTCATCACAATGTTCGTGCCCGTGAATCGAGCCGTTATAGCCTGTTGACACAATGTGTTTATCTTTCACAATGACACATCCGACATTTAATCGGTTGCATGTCGACCGCGTCGCTACTACTTCCGCAATATTTAAAAAATAATCATCCCAGCTTTTTCTTTCCATAAAAAAATCCTCTTTTCTGTCCATCCCGATCCACACCGGTTTTTGTTTTAGTTTATCGGCATCATCCGTAATCCGTCAAATGGATTTTTACTTTACGGTAATGAGCGGTTCGAGCTTTTCAAACGTTTTATCACCGATTCCGGACACGTTTTTTAAATCTTCTGAGGCCGCAAAGGGTCCATCTGTTTCCCGGTAATCGATGATCGCCTTTGCTTTCGCTTCGCCGATACCCGGCAATTCCTGTAAGCGGGATACATCCGCTGTATTTATATTAATCAGTGGACTTTGTTCCTCTCCGCCGGACATGGCCCGTCCGCTCCCTCCCGGTGCAGCGGAAGCAATGACAGGCGGTGTTTCTTCTCCTTTAGCCGGTACGTAAATAACCATTTCATCCTGCACTTTTTGCGCCAGATTCACTGCTGCCGGGTCTGCTGATTCCGTCAAACCGCCCGCTTTATTGATGGCATCGTTTACCCGGTTATCACTTGTCATCAAATAAATGCCCGGCATCTCCACTGCTCCTTTTACATCAACAGCTACTTCAACAGGCACAATTTCTGCTGGCACCTCCTCTTCCGCTTTCATGACAACGGCTTCTTCAATTGGCACAGGTGCAGGCGGTACCGCTTCTTCTTCTGTCAAGCCGTACAGCCAGAATAGGAGAACAGCCAAAACGCCGCCTGCCGGAATTTTATACTTGTCAATCAACTCTTTCATATTTATTAATCATCCTCCGCTTCGGTTGGAATAATTGTTTTTTTCATACGTACAGTTAAAAGATGAACAGGAAAGGAGAATGCAATATGAACATCGGTATCATCGGAACAGGAAGTATTGGTACTGTGTTGACCGAATCATTTATCGGTTCTAAGGCCTTACCGCCTGAAAATATTTATGTTTACAATCGTACGCATGAAAAAGCACTTCTGCTGCAAAAATCGTTTCCGGGCATTCACGTTTGTGAAAATATAGAAGAAACCACTGAACAAGCCTGCTTGCTGTTCGTTTCTGTCCGTCAACCTGATTTAAAACCGCTTCTCGAGTTCCTTTCACAATACGTTTCGGTTTATCATTGCGTAATATCAACGGCAAGTGCCGTATCCACTGCACAGATGGAATCCGTTCTTCCTTGTTCATGTGCCCGTGTGATTCCTTCTGTCACAAATACAATTTCTGCAGGCGGGATTCTCTATTCTTTTGGCGAATCATGCGGAATAGACTGGAAGAATGAAGTGGGACGGCTTCTCGATAAAATAGCAGGGACGGCATTTGAAACGAACGACGAGACCATTCGGGCGGCCTCTGATTTAACAGGATGCGGTCCGGCGTTTTTCTCCAAAATGGCCAAAATGTACGCTGATGAAACGATCAAGTATGGACTGACCGATGAACAGGCAGAAAAAATGGCGGTGCAAATGATGATTGGTCTTGGAGAAATGTTAAAAACGGATGGATGGTCACTGGAGACATTGACACAACGGACTGCCGCAAAAGGGGGTGTAACCTGCCGCGGAATTTCGGTCATTGAAGAGCATGCAGGGGACTTGTTTTCATTGCTTTGCAGGATGACGCAGCAAAAAGCGGCGGAAGACAGAAAAGAGGCCTCTGCCATATTTGGCATTAATGAATCATTTCGACAGGACTAACAAAATTCCTGCTGCTTTACAAAATCTTTACAAAAGAAAAAAGAGCGGCTTTTTTCAGCTGCTCTTTTTCGCTTTGAAAAATATTCGTTCCGTGTTCTCAGATGGAGCCTGTTTTGTAAAATCAGCGGTGATGCCTTCAATCGTGAAGCCTGTTTCTACCAGCCACTGTTTATACAGTTCAGGCGGGAATGTACGCTGATGATGAAGTTCATCGAATCGTTCATATAACCCGTTATCCGTCTGAACAAAAAAAGTCAGTTCGTGTTCCACACTGTCCGGTTCTGCACCGGGAAACGCATTCCATATAAACGAAATGTCCGCACCGGCATCAGCAAATGTCTGCTCCTGAAACACGTGGTTTATTTTATACGTGGAATGAACATCAAATAAAAATAAACCGTCTTCCTCCAGATGATTGTAAACCGACTGAAAGGTCTTTTTTACATCCTCTTCCGTTCGCAGATAATTAAGCGCATCACAAAAAATAACAGCCGTTTGAAACATCCCTACCCCTTCAAGCTCTCTCATATCCTGCTGAAACAGCGGGATATCCAGCTTCAGCGCATCCGCTTTTTCACGGGCAACCGCCAGCATCTCGTCAGACAGATCAATGCCTGTCACATCGTATCCGGCTTGGGCAAAGCGCACTGCAAGTTCACCAGTTCCGCATCCGATATCAAGCAGCCGGCCAATTCTTGTTTCTGAACGTAAAATTTCCGTCCATTCCTCGTACGGAGCGTCCTGCATAAGGGCATCATACACAGACGCAAACCGGTTGTAACTCATGATGTCAACACATCGACATGCGGTGCATCGCCCCAAAGACGTTCCAAATTGTAATAAATGCGCTCATCACGATGGAAAACATGAACAACCACATCGCCAATATCAATTAGTACCCAGCGGGCTTCGTCAAACCCTTCCATACGTTTAATGTCCGCACCGAGTTCTTCTGCTTTTTCTTTTACTTCACGTGCTATTGCCTGTACTTGTTTATCGGAGTTACCGTGGCAAATAACGAAGTAATCAGCCACCGGGGAAATGCCGTTCATATCAAGGGCGGTAATATTCTCCGCACGCTTATCATCCGCCGCTTTCGTCACTGCATGTAAAATCGTTTGTTGTTCTGTCAATTAAACATCTTCTCCATTCTGAATAAGATCATTATACGTATCCATTGTTGCCGGAAACACCGGCTGCCGTTTACTCATTAAAAAGAAAATGGTATTTTTCACAGCCGTAAGAACCGCATCATCCAAATGATGGGCTGCGATCCCCCGCACATCATCCACTCCGGGGAAACGGCGGCCTGGTTCGATGTAGTCGGCCAGATACACAATTTTTTCAAGCAAAGTCATTTTCGGACGGCCCGTCGTATGCCAGCGAATGGCTGCCAGGATTTCTTCATCCGTGATGCCCACTTCTCTTTGAACGAGCAGCGCTCCAACCGGCGCATGCCACAGTTCATGATGAAATTGCAGGAGCCGCTCATCCATTTGTTCATCAATGATTAATTGCTTCATTTCTTCTTTCGGACGAAACTTGGCGTAATCATGAAAAATAGCCGCCAGTTCTGCTTTTTTTACATCTGCACCATATGTTTCAGCAAGATGAACAGCAGTCTCCATGACGCCCAGTGTATGCTCATACCGTTTGTCAGTCAGATGTTTCTTCACTATTTGAAGTGCATCATTCCGCTCCATAGAGTCCATTCTCCTTTATATAACGAATGACACCGTCCGGCAATAAATATAAGAGCGGTTCCCCATGCGCTGCTTTTTTGCGAAGGACAGTAGATGACAAATGAATTTCCGGGGTTTCAATCAGCATCACCGGATAGGGAGTGTCCGTCGAATAACCGGGACGTTTCACTCCAACAAAGGTGATAAGCTTCATCAGTTCATCTATTTCATGCCACTTTGGCAAATATTCGATCATGTCCGCGCCAATAATAAAATAAAAAGACGTATCCGGTTCTTTGTGTATTAATTCCCGCATCGTATCAATTGTATAGGAAGTTCCGGATCGATTCATTTCGATCGTTTCCAACAGGAATGAATCGTTTCCTTCTATCGCCAGTTCAGTCATACGCCGGCGGGACTCATCACTCACATTGCCATCCAGTTTTTTATGCGGCGGGACGGCATTTGGCATAAACCTTACTTCATCAAGCTTTAACGCATAAAGCACTTCGTTCGCCATAATTAAATGTCCGACATGAGGGGGGTTAAATGTGCCGCCCAGTATGCCGACTTTTCTCATCTCGGCAGCACAATTTTTTTATTTTCTTTTGATTCCTTATAAAGGACAACAGTGTGGCCGATCAGCTGTACAAGCTCTGCTTTTGCCCCTTTTGCCAGTGCTTCCGCCACCTCGTGTTTATCATCCTCATTATTTTGCAAAATACTCACTTTAATCAATTCACGCACTTCAAGCGCTTCAGCAATTTGCGTTGTCATATTCTCATTGACGCCTCCTTTGCCTACTTGAAATATCGGTGTCAAATGATGCGCTTCCGCTCGTAAAAATCGTTTTTGTTTTCCTGTCAGCATGTTTTTCCTCCAAGTTTGTCCAGTACAATTTTCTCCATCCGGTCTGGATCGGCAAGTATGCCCGTCCATTTTTCAAAGGCCAGCGCACCTTGATAGGCAAACATTCTTAAACCATTTTGAACATTGGCCCCACGTTTTTTTGCCTCTTTCATAATAGCCGTTTCAGCTGGATTGTATATAATGTCTGATAAAAAGGCATCCGGGCGGATGTTGTGAAGCTGCAACGGCGATTCCTCCATTTTTGGCGACATTCCAATCGATGTGGTTTGAATGATCACATCATAATCGGCAAGCTTTTCTTCCGCCTCTTCCAATGTGAAAATAAATGTTTCAACCGGATACGGGCAGCGTGCTTTCAGCTGTTCCGCATTATCAAGTGTGCGATTGGCAATATCGACATACTCTGCACCCTGTTGGCCAAGTGTAAAATAAATCGCCCGGGCCGCTCCTCCAGCTCCGATGATTAAAATACGTTTATCTAGGATAGGCTGTCCATATTCCTCATGCAGACCGCGAATGAAGCCTGCTCCGTCTGTATTATAACCGATCAGCTTTCCATTTTCATGCACAACCGTATTAACAGCACCGATTGCCGACGCAAGCGGATCCACTTCATCAAGCAGCGGCATAATCGCTGTTTTGTGCGGCACCGTTACGTTAAATCCGGAAATACCAATTGCTTTCATTCCAGGAATGGCCACTGGTAAATCCTCACGTTTAATGAGGAATGGCTGATAATGCGCATCCATCCCAAGTGATAAAAAGGCGTCATTATGCATCGCCGGCGACATAGAATGAGCAATGGGATCCCCGATCACTCCGTACAAATTTTTCATCTGACTTTCCCCCACCTTTAAATTAACGACTTCCGAAGTGTAACTGCTGCTCCTTTTGGCACGTATGCCGCCACTTTGGCTCCCGCTTCGTTTACGGTAATCCAGCCGAGTCCGGAAAATACAATATCGGTTTTCGGTTCTTTGATTGTCCATTCCTGCCGGACAAATTCAAGCGGTTCACCGTCTTTTCCAGCTGGTTTTAATAATTCGCCCGCATGGTTTCTGTACAATTCATCCGCTTTTTCCATTTTGGTCCGATGAATCTCAATCTCATTGGACACATGGCAGATAAATGACCGGCGTCCCCCGCTCATATAATCAAATCGGGCCAGGCCGCCGAAGAACAGCGTCTGTTCCTCATTTAATTGGAACACTTTCGGTTTAATTTCTTTTTTCGGCAAAAGGACTTTCAAGTCATCCTTGTCTACAAAATGAGCCATTTGATGATGATTAATAATACCCGGCGTGTCGACCAGTACATGACCATCCGATAACGGTATTTCAATCATATCAAGCGTTGTACCCGGGAAATGAGAGGTCGTAATAAGATCGCCTTCACCGGTAATTTCCTTAATGATTCGATTAATAAACGTTGACTTGCCGACATTCGTACAGCCGACAACGTATACATCTTTCCCGTTGCGGTAATGCTCAATAGCCTCAGCCGCATCACGCACTGCTTTGCCCTGCGCCGCACTTGTTAAAAGAACGTCCACCGGCTTTAAACCGAGCTGACTTGCTTCATGGCGCATCCAATGAATGAGTTTTTCTTGTTTTACTGATTTTGGAAGAAGATCCGATTTATTACCGATTAAAAGGACCGGATTTTTTCCGGCAAACCGGTGAAGACCGGGCAGCCAGCTTCCATTAAAATCAAAAATATCAACAATTTTCACTATCAGTGATTCAGTATCTCCGATTGTATTTAAAATTTTTAAAAAGTCATCGTCAGTTAATTCGACGTCCTGAACTTCATTATAATGTTTCAGTCTGAAGCAGCGTTTACAGACAATAACTTCCTTCTCCAGTGCGGTTAGCGGAGCATACCCAAGACCATCCGGATTGACTGTTTGAATGGCAACGCCGCAGCCCTCGCACGTTATTTGTTCATTACTCACTGTCTTTCCTCCCATTGAATCATTCCTTTTCGGCGGAAAAAGTTCATTAACCGGCGTTCGATTTTCCGGTTAATCCGTGTCCAAAAGCCATCCGTCGCCGCAATCGGAATGACTAAGATTGTATAAATACCGCTCCGATTCCCTCCGAAGACATCCGTCAGCAGCTGGTCTCCAATCACAACGGCTTCATGTTTTTGTACGTTCAACAATTTAATCGCTTTTCTGAACGCCCGCCCCATCGGTTTACGCGCCTCAAAAATGTAAGGCAAATCGAGCGGAGTAGAAAAAGAACTCACCCGCTTTTGATTATTATTGGAAACGATCAGCACTTTAATGCCGGCATCGCTCATTTTATTAAACCAGCTTAACAGCTCCGGTGTCGCATCCGGACGATCCCAGGCGACAAGCGTATTATCCAAGTCGGTAATAACCGCTTTAATTCCTTTTTGCTTTAAGCGTTCCGGTTCAATTTCCAGTATGCTTTTCACTTGCTCATTTGGCAAAAATAATTTCAGCACAGTTTACACCTCTAATTTCAGTCTGCTTATCTTATCATAGCCCATTTTTTCATAGGAGACAAAACAATAATCAGCACAAAAACTTTTCGACAAATTTCGCATTCCCTTTCTGTGGATAACGTTATGCACAAATTCACACTATATAAATAGCGGTTTATGGCGATTTATAAACTGAAAACTGCCACTTATCCACGATCCATTGTGGAAAAACGAACGATTGTTCTATTATAGTTTTTTTGATACACTATAAAAAAAGATGGACTATTACTTTTTGGAGATGAATATAGATGCATACACTATCAGACAAATTGCTTCTTTCTTCTTATAAAAAAGCAACAAAGCTAAAATTGAACAACGACTTTATTGCTTTAATCGAACAGGAAATGAAACGACGGATCATCCGTCAGCAAAAAAACCGAAAAATGTAATATTACCTGATCTCCCGCATACGATAAGCGTTAAAAGGGGGGATCATCATGATTGAACTTGCCGCCGCTCTCTCTTTTTTATTGAAAGAAGCGGTTTTTTTCGTGTCATACGTAAAGCATAACGCCTTTCCTCATCCACTTTCAGCTGAAGAAGAAAAAAAGTATCTCGCACTCCTTGAACAGGGAGATCGTCATGCCCGAACAAAACTCATTGAACATAATCTGCGCCTCGTTGCCCACATCGTCAAAAAATTCGAAAAAACAAATGAAGATACAGAAGACCTCATTTCCATCGGCACGATTGGTTTAATTAAAGGCATTGAAAGTTATTCCGGAAAAAAAGGAACAAAACTGGCCACATACGCGGCACGCTGTATTGAAAACGAAATTCTCATGTACTTCCGCGCACTGAAAAAAACGAAAAAAGACGTATCTTTATACGATCCGGTCGGACGGGATAAAGAAGGGAACGAAATCAGCCTCCTCGATTTATTGAAAACAGAAGATGAAGACGTCGCTGCACGTCTGTCACTTGAAATGGATATCGAACAAATGAAAAGCTGCCTTGCTGTGTTAGATCCGCGGGAAATGGCTGTCATTGCCGCCCGTTATGGCATTGGCGCCGGCAGCGATAAAACGCAGCGTGAAATTGCGGCAGAGATGAACATTTCAAGAAGCTATGTGTCCCGAATCGAAAAGCGGGCGCTGGCGAAAATGATGCAGGAATTTAAGCGTCTTTCAGCAAAACAAAAAAGGGGCCCAAAAGAAACTCTTCTGGAGCACCCTTCTCATCATCAATCATCAGTCGATTGACACAGAAATCATAACGCCTGTTACAGTTGCCAGCAGCAATCCTAAAATCATCATGACCATTCTTGCAACACTCCCTCTATGTTCACTTCATTTGTTACTATTACTTTATCATAAAACATGTGCTTTGTTATCGTTTTCTTATTCTTTTCCCAGCTCTTCCGTCATTTTCATCACGAGATTCGCTGAATGAAGTCCTGCTTTTGGCAAAAATTGCTCAAATGAAATGTTGGACTCTTTTCCGGCAATGTCGGAAAGGGCGCGAATGATCACAAATGGCACGTTAAATTGATACGCTACCTGGGCGATCGCGGCTGCTTCCATTTCAACAGCCTGCAAGTCAGTAAATTTTTCTGCAATCGACTGTACACGTACCGGATCGTTCATAAACGAATCACCTGTCGCGATGAGCCCTTTCACAGTTTTTACTTCTTGTATGCTTTCCGCACAAGCGGCCGCGATTTGAACGAGACGCTCGTCTGCCTGAAATGCGGCCGGCAGCTGAGGCACCTGGCCGTACTCATATCCAAATGCCGTTACATCTACATCGTGATGACGTACTTCCGATGAAATGACGACATCCCCCACTTGAAGTTCAGGAGACAATCCGCCGGCAGAACCCGTATTGATAATGACATCCGGTTTAAATGCATGAATTAATACAGCAGTTGTCATTGACGCGTTCACCTTCCCGATTCCGGAGCGAAGCAATACAACTTCAACACCCCGCAGCAAGCCTGTTGTAAATTCACTTCCCGCAATGGTGGTGACTTCTTTCTTTTCCATCTCGTCACGTAATATGAGAACCTCTTCTTCCATTGCACCAATAATCCCTATTTTCATCTTGATTTGCTCCCTCTTGTTTTTATGCCGAAAAAAACCCGCCGTCAAAGCGGGGAATCATCAGCGTCCTTTGTCATTTCGTTCGAGCTTCTGTACTTTGACCGGTTTCCAGCCTTCTCCGTCTACCCATTCAATAAAGACACGGTACGCATCATTTTGATCGTTTTTAGGCGACACCGTACCAATTGCTCCGTGCTGACCGTTTCCGCTTATATACCAGACGGTCATATTATCCACAGGAATACCCGTTGCATAAGACAGCGCATTGACTTTTTCCTGCCAATCCGTCGAACCCGTGTCAAATGAAGAAGTATGAGGACCGGATTGGGTAGTTCCAACGCCTTTCCAGTTCGGATCCACAATGTCTTGTTCGACATTTGGCTCTGTGCCTTCCGTAACCACTCGAACTTCTTCAGCTTTTTCTTCTACTGGCTCTTCTGTTTCAGCCGGATTTTCTTCCTCTACTTCATCAGGTACATCAGCTGTCTGCTCTTCTGCTGGCTTCGTTTCTTCAGGAGCAGCTGGTTCTTCGTCATTCCCACCTGCAAAAATGGTAAATCCGACAATAATAATGAGCAGCACGACAACCGCGATGGCTGTATTTAAAATGCGGTTTGTTTTTCTCCGCTTCGTTTTGCGCTCAGCACGCGACGTATGTTCCATAGCTTTCTCCTCCTCGTTACGCATCCATTTTAACACGTCTTCTTTATGTGAAGAAAGAATTTACGTAAAAAAGCGCAAAAGGCTCATCCGCCTAAAGCGCTTTTTTTACTTAACCGATTGAAACGATTTTCACGTTCATCTCGCCTGCTGGTGTTTGGACAATCACTTCATCACCAACGCGTTTGCCGATCATGCTTTTAGCAATTGGTGAATCATTTGAAATTTTACCTTCAAACGGGTCTGCCTCCGCACTGCCGACAATTGTATAGCTTTCTTCTTCGCCGTCAGGCAGTTCAATAAATGTGACCGTTTTGCCAAGCGAAACCATATCAGAATTCAACGAATCTTCCTCAATGATTTTTGCGTTGCGGATCATTGTTTCAATTGTACCGATACGTCCTTCCACAAACGCCTGCTCTTCTTTTGCTGAATCATACTCGGAATTTTCCGAAAGATCACCAAAGCTGCGGGCAATTTTAATCCGCTCGACCACTTCTTTACGTTTTACGGATTTTAAATGTTCAAGTTCTTGTTCCAGTTTTTCTTTTCCTTCCCGTGTCATCGGGTAAACTTTTTCGTTCGACAACTTTTCCCACTCCTTTAATGTTCAAAAAAAGCACTGAAATATGAGCGCGCGCCCTCTTTGAGAGGTCGCGCGTTTTCCCAATTATATGCCTGTTTCATAAAAACATACTATAAAATATCTTTTTGTTCAAGAATTGTTTGGATTTTAGCAATGATTATATCAATGGCGACTTTGTTTTCACCGCCGATTGGGATAATGACATCCGCATACCGCTTCGTTGGTTCGATAAATTGGTTATGCATTGGACGAACAATCGTTGTATATTGATCCACGACCGAATCAAGCGACCTGCCGCGTTCTGTAATGTCACGCGTCAGACGCCGGATAAACCGGAGATCCGCATCTGTATCCACAAATAATTTAATATCCATTAAATCGCGCAGACGCTCATCTTCAAGCACGAGAATCCCTTCTAAAATAATGACATCTTTTGGCTCAAGCGGGACCGTTTCGTTCGACCGGGTGTGCTGTACATAATCATAGACCGGTTTTTCAACCGGACGGCCGTTCATCAGTTCCTGCATCTGCTCGATCAATAAATCATTGTCAAATGCAAAGGGATGATCATAATTTTGCTTCAGTCGTTCTTCAAACGTCAAGTGAGACTGATTTTTATAATAATAATCTTGTTCGATCATCATAATGGAGCCGCCTTGAAAATGATCATGAATCGCTCGAGCAACACTCGTTTTCCCCGAGCCAGACCCACCCGCGACGCCGATCACAATCGGCTTTTGCTTCATTGTGTCACAGCCCTTTCCGCATCATGTCGTCTTTCGATACAGGACGGTCCACTTTAAACTGGACAATTTGCAGCGGATGGCGGGCAGCATCCAATTCATTCCCGTCTTCATCGACAACCGTACCGACTACCTGCGTAAATGTATCCATGTTCGGGCCAAAAAATTCAACGGTATCGCCTGGACGGAAGAAGTTCCGCTGCTGCAGCGTGACGATTTGTGTGTCTTCATCGTAATCCACGACAAGGCCCGTGAAATCATGCGATGCTTTTTTTCCGTGAACACCAAACAGCTGCTCATCGGCGCCCGGCGTTCCCTCAAAAAATGCCGGTGCTGCCGGACGGTTGGCGCATTTTTCAAGCTCTTCTAACCATTCAGGCTGAATTTTGAAATTTTCCGGATCGGCACAATACGCATCGATTACTTTCCGGTACACACTGACAACCGTTGCGATGTAATGGATGGATTTCATCCGGCCTTCAATTTTCAAACTATCAATGCCAAGCTCAATCATACCTGGAATCGACTGGACAAGCCGCAAATCCTTTGGACTCATCGCAAAAGGTGAATCGCCTTCCTGCGTGATCGCTGACTCAATGCCATCTTCCATTTCCACAAGGTTATAGTCCCAGCGGCACGACTGGCAGCACCCGCCGCGGTTGGAATCACGCGCAGTCATATGGTTACTCAGCACACAGCGGCCGGAATAAGCAATGCACATCGCTCCGTGGATGAAGGTTTCAATTTCAATATCCACCTTTTCTTTCATGAGGCGCATTTCTTCGCCTGTCGTTTCACGGGCAAGCACAACTCGGTCAAGCCCTTCTTCTTTCCAGTATTGCACCGCGCGCCAGTTAGAGAGGGACTGCTGCGTGCTTAAATGCACTTCCACATTCGGCGCAACACGGCGGCACGTTTCAATAATAAGCGGATCTGCCACAATAATGCCATTCACGCCGACCTCTCCCAGACCGCGCAAGTAATCTTCAAGCCCGTCTATGTTTTCATTATGGGCAAAAATATTCGTCGTCACATACACTTTTGCTCCGTATTGACGGGCAAATTCAACGCCCTCTTTCATTTCATCAAACGTGAAATTTCCCGCATTTGACCGAAGTCCGTATTCCTGTCCCCCAATGTATACGGCATCTGCTCCGTAACGGACAGCGATCTTTAATTTTTCAAGCGTGCCGGCAGGAGCAAGCAGTTCCGGCTTTTTCACAATGACCCGTTTCCCGTCGACAATGGTTGAGATGCTGTCATTTTTCAATGCTTCCATCTTTGTTTCCTCCCTTTTTAATAAACTGTTTCTTTAAAGAAGAAGCCCGAATCAAGCGGCCGGTGGTCCTGCTGAAGTGCTTCTGCCGCTTCCAGCAATGCTTCCTTTTCTTCTTCATACTGATCCGGATTTTCCACACATAAATCGATTGCTTTTCGATATAATTTCGTAACGGCAACGCGGTAATCTTCCGTTTGCAGGACACCGTCAATTTTAAATGAATCAATCTCTGCTTCGATCATATCCTGCAGTTCATCAATGATGCACATATCGTTCGGACTCATAATGTGCGTACCGTTTTGATCTTCATAAATCGGGTATTTATTATTGCGCTCTTCATCATGAAGCAGCATATTTTGCGCACCCTGGCGCTTTTCGATTTCCATGTTCTTTCCCATGTATTCAAAGTAATGCCCAAGAAGCGGCCGTTTCGATTGGAACATGCATGTCATACCGTGCACCTGCACCTCAATCGCCACTTCTGCATTTTCTTTCGTTTCAATGACAGCATCCATGCTCAGCTCTCTGGCAAGCACCGCGCGGACCGCTCCGCGTTTGCCCCAGTAATTCGCCGTATACCAGTTTGTCGCAATCGTTTCCGGACTCCAGTGAAGCGAAAATCCTGGTGCTGCTGCGCGGACAGCCATTAATACAGCCGGATCGCCAAAGACAATGGCATCAGCCCCTGCTTCTTTTACAAACTGCACATATTCGTCCAATTCATCCGCAATTTTATTATGAAAAATAGCGTTCACCGCCACATACACTTTCTTTCCGTGTTCATGAGCCAGGGTCACGGCTTCTTTTATTTCCTCGCGGCTGAATTCGCCGGCAAGACGCAGACCGTAACGCTGTTCACCTATTATAAATGCATCGGCGCCCGCTTCAATTTGTCGTTCGATTTCATTGACGCTGCCCGGCGTCACTAATAATTCCGGTTTTTTCATTTTTCACCACTCCGTTTTATGCTGACGGCAATTCCATCACCAGACGGCAAAATCATTGTCTGAAAATCAGAATGTGTCATCAGCCATTCATTGTAATCCGTAATCTTCTGAACCATTTTCCCGATTCGTTTCGATGGTGCCTCTATCCCTGCTGCATATCCTTTAAACAGCACGTTATCAGAATAAATAACGCCCTTTGTTGTAAGCATCGGCGCATATAAATCAAAAAAACGCCTGTACTGTCCTTTTGCCGCATCAATAAAAATCGCATCGAACGGCCCGTTCTTTTCCACTTCTTTCCCCAGTTCAAGCGCATCTCCAAATAATATTTGCACACGGTCTTGATCAGTTGATCGATTCAAGTAATGGAGGGCCTGCTCGTACCTTTCAGCGTCCCGCTCCAGCGTTGTAATATGAACGCCTGGAACAGCATCCGCCATCCGGAGCGCTGAGTAGCCAATCGCGGTCCCGATTTCCAATATACGTGATGGCTTTTGCAGCCTCAGCATCGTGAGAAGCGTCTCCATTCCGACCGGCTCCATAATCGGCACGCGGTGTTCATGCGCATACCGCTCCATTTCCGCAAATAATTCGTCCCGCTCCGGCAGAAGCGATTCGAGGTAGCGGTGTATATCGTCTTTCATGAAAAAAATAACCTCTTTTCTAAGAAAAAGAGAAAGCTGCAATAGCTTTCCCGCGTCTTCTGTGCCCGGATTATTCTATCATAGAAAAGAAAGAAAATCTATGCAGGCTTCTTATTGATTGTTCGTAATGTATTTTCTCTTCAATGCATTATGCTCATCTAATGTTTTGGCATAATACACATCTCCTGCCGGTGAAGCAAGGAAATAGAAGAAATCAGTTTGTTCCGGTTCAAGAACCGCTTCCATCGAGTCCGTTCCGCTGTTGCCAATCGGTCCTGGAGTCAATCCTTTTACCTGATAGGTGTTATACGGTGAATCAAACTCTAGATCTTCATACAGTACGCGGTCTTTATGTTCGCCCTGCGCATACAAAACGGTCGGATCCGTTTGGAGCGGCATATCGACCTTCAGGCGATTATAAAATACGCTGGCAATCTTTTTCCGGTCTGTTTTGCCGGTTGCTTCTTCTTCTACAAGGGAAGAGAACGTTAAAAATTCATGAACGGTCATCCCGGACGCCCGAATGCGATCAGTATACATTTTTACCACTTCATCCGTTTTCGCGATCATTTCTTCCGCAATATCTTCAACAGGCCGCGATGGATCGGATAGTTCATACGTTGCCGGATATAAATACCCTTCAAGCGGATACCGAATCTGTTCATTGAGTACCTCTTCTGTGATAAGTCCAGGATGATTTGTCATCATTTTTTTAACAAATGCATCGTTATTGAGCGCTTTAAGGACGTCGTCAGCATCATGATCGGTTTCTGCCGCAATGACTTCCGCAATTTGTGTCAATTGAAAACCTTCTGGAATCACCAGCCTGCCGTCCACCGCCTCTGTTACTTTTCCTTCTCTTAATGAGACGATAATTTCATCCGGCGTCATGGAAGGAGACAGCGCATATTGACCCGCCTGAAAATCGCCTTCTCCTTTATATTTCACATAATATTTAAAGAGTGTCGCATCTTTGACAATCCCATTTTCTTCAAGTGTTTGGGCAATGGATGATAAGCTTGATCCAAGTGGAATGGATACCCCCACTGATTCTTCATTATTTGCATCCGCCGGTTTCGCAGCACTTTGCCAGATATAATACACACCCGCTGCTCCCCCAGCTGCAATAAGGAGGAAGAAAACAAGCATAAATAAAACAGCCCGTTTCAGCCGCCTTTTTTTACGGGCAGCCGGCGGATATAGTTCATTCGACATAAAAATCTCCTTTCGACAACATCCTGCATTTTTCTTTATTATACAAGAATGATGGCAAAAGAAAAAGAACAGGTGTCAAAGAGACACCTGTCCGTCAAAATTATTCCTGTTCTTCGTCGTCAAGGAATGTATTGAGCATTTCCTCAATCATTTCCCATTCTTCATCCGATTCGATCGGCTGAAGTTCACCATCTTCCCCGTCATCACCTGGAAGGAAAGAAGAAGCATGAATTTCGATTTCTTCATTATCGTCTTCCTCAGCCCCTACCGGAAAATAAAGAACGTATGATTTTTCGAATTCATCTGAATCAAATGTAAAAAGCACTTCACAAAGCTGCTCATTTCCATTTTCATCGATTACTGTAATTTGTTTTTCGCCATGTTCCATTATTGGTCACCTCATTATTTTTGACTGTCCAGATATCCTTGCAGGATCATCACCGCAGCCATTTTATCGATCACTTTTTTTCGTTTTTTCCGGCTGACATCCGCTTCGAGCAATACTCGCTCTGCTGCCATTGTTGTCAGCCGCTCATCCCAAAGTACAACTGGGAAGCCGAACGTTTCCTCGAGAAGCGCAGCAAAACGCTGTGCCGCTTCCCCTCGGGGACCGACTGTATTGTTCATGTTTTTTGGAAACCCGACGACGAATTTGCTTACCTCATGCTCGCGGCACAGTTCGCCGATCCGTTCCATGCCGAAAATGCCCGCTTCTTCGTCAATCTTTATCGTTTCAATGCCCTGCGCTGTCCAGCCAAATGCATCGCTGATGGCAATGCCTACTGTTTTCGTGCCGGCGTCAAGGCCCATCGTTCTCATGATGTCCGATCCTCCTGCTGCTTATCCAAGTACGTTTTGACAAGTTCTTCAATGATTTCATCCCGTTCGAGGCGGCGAATTAAATTGCGTGCATCGTTATGACGCGGAATGTACGCAGGATCGCCTGAAAGCAAATAGCCGACGATTTGATTGATCGGATTGTAGCCTTTTTCTTCAAGCGCTCCGTGCACTTTAAACAATACTTCTTTTACATTTTCTTCATACGGTTCTTCCGGGAAGTTAAACCGCATCGTCTTGTCAAAAGAACTCACTGTCAGCACCTCACTTCATGCGGGGAGAATGTTGCCCGCTCCTGTACGTATGTTCATTGTACAACAAATGGCGACATATTCAAATGGATTTGACCCATTCTTCAGCACTTTGTAATGCTTCCTCTATTTTAGATGGATCTTTTCCGCCTGCCTGTGCCATATCCGCACGTCCACCGCCGCCGCCGCCAAGCCGGCCTGCCACTTCTTTGACGAGTTTTCCAGCATGATAGCCTTTCTCGGTCAAATCACCCGTTACGGCTGTGACGACATTTACTTTGCCGTCCGCCGGCGCGATCAGCACGATGATGCCTGGTGTTACTTTTTGCTTCAGTTCATCTGCCATTGTACGCAGTGCGTTCA
Source organism: Domibacillus antri (assembly GCF_001936625.1). GTDB lineage: Bacteria > Bacillota > Bacilli > Bacillales > Domibacillaceae > Domibacillus > Domibacillus antri. Next base: position 289,221 of record NZ_MSDU01000008.1, read on the forward strand.
TATCCGCTGCTTGAACACTTGCCGCAAGAAGCTGAATGCCGTTAATCATTTGAACCTGATCTGTTAAACTGCCTGCTTCTATATTGGACAATTTTTTTGAAAGTGATTCATTTTCACGCTGTAAATCTTTTAATTCCGCCTGCAGGCTATCCGCTTTCACTAAAATATCTTTCGGGTTTGTTTTTAATTTAGCCGCGGCTTCTTTCAGCACTTGTGCCTGGCCGTTCAAATAATGGTACGCACCTTCACCCGTCACGGCTTCAATACGACGAGTACCCGCACCAATACCGCTCTCGGACAGCACTTTAAACAATCCGATTTCAGCTGTATTAACGACATGGCATCCACCGCAAAGCTCTAAGCTGTAATCCCCGATTGAGACAACGCGGACAATATCGCCGTATTTTTCGCCGAACAGCGCCATTGCCCCCATTGCTTTCGCTTCCGCAATCGGTTTAAGGGCCGTTTCTACTGCAATACCCTGCCAAATTTTCTCATTTACGATCGTTTCAACCTGAGCGATTTCCTCTGCAGTAACCTGACCGAAATGTGAGAAATCGAAGCGAAGGCGATCCGGTTCTACAAGTGAGCCCGCCTGGTTGACATGTGTACCGAGCACATCTTTTAATGCTTGGTGCATCAAATGCGTTGCGGTATGGTTTTTAACGATTTTCCCGCGTGACACGACATCTACCTTTGCTGTCACGCTGCTGTTTGCTTTCAATGTACCGCTTTCGACCACAGCACTGTGAACATTTTGTCCGTTCGGCGCTTTTTGTACGTCTTTCACAAAAACTCGTACTTTATCAGATTCAAGAACGCCTTTATCGGCAATCTGTCCGCCGCTTTCCGCATAAAACGGGGTCTCCGTTAAAATAAATTGAATTTCATCGCCTTCATGCGCTTCATCAGCCAATACGCCATCTTTAATGATCACAGCGACCGTTGTTTCAACTGTAAGACGATCATATGTGAATGTACTCTCTGCGGTAACAGACGACAATACACCGCCCTGTACTTGCATTGAATCGGTATCCTGGCGGGCTGCACGGGCGCGGTCACGCTGCTGCTTCATTTCCGCTTCAAAGCCTGCATGGTCCGCTTTCATGCCTTCTTCTTCCGCATATTCTTCCGTCAATTCAACCGGGAAGCCGTATGTATCGTACAAACGGAAAATATCAGCGCCCGCGATCGTATCCGATCCGGATGCTTTCGCTTTTTCAATAACCGATGACAAAATAGCCAGTCCTTCATTCAACGTCTCATGGAATCGTTCTTCTTCATTCTTAATGACCTTTTGAATAAATGCCGCTTTTTCACTTACTTCCGGATAGTAGTCTTTCATAACATCACCGACAACCGGCACAAGTTCATACATAAATGGACGGTTAATGCCGATTTGTTTCGCATAGCGGACCGCACGGCGCAGCAAACGGCGCAGCACATAGCCCCGTCCTTCATTTGACGGCAGCGCCCCGTCTCCGATCGCAAAGGCAACGGTGCGGATATGGTCGGCGATCACTTTAAACGCGGTATCCTTTTCCGCATCGACGCGGTATTTTTCACCAGAAATGTGCTCTGTTTCACGAATGATCGGCATAAATAAATCCGTGTCGAAGTTTGTCGGTACATTTTGAACGACTGATGCCATCCGCTCAAGACCCATCCCTGTATCAATATTTTTCTTAGGAAGCGGCGTGTACGTGCCGTCCGGATTATGGTTGAATTCAGAGAATACAAGATTCCATACTTCAAGATAACGATCATTTTCGCCGCCCGGGAACAATTCCGGGTCATGTTCGTCATCGCCGTATTCGGCTCCGCGGTCATAGAAAATTTCCGTATTCGGGCCGGATGGACCTTCGCCGATATCCCAGAAATTCCCCTCAAGACGGATAATTCGCTCGTCCGGAACGCCGACTTCATTTTTCCAGATTAAATATGCTTCTTCATCTTCCGGGTGAATGGTCACCGATAATTTTTCCGGATCAAACCCGATCCATTTTTCGTCGGTTAAAAATTCCCATGCCCAGTGAATCGCTTCTTTTTTGAAATATTCACCGATTGAAAAGTTTCCGAGCATTTCGAAAAATGTATGATGGCGCGCTGTTTTCCCCACGTTTTCAATATCATTTGTCCGAATGGATTTCTGTGCGTTGGTAATGCGCGGGTTGTCGGGAATAATGCGGCCATCAAAATATTTTTTCAATGTCGCGACGCCGCTGTTAATCCAGAGCAGGCTCGGATCATCAATAGGAACAAGCGGTGCACTCGGTTCTACGCGATGCCCTTTTTCCTGGAAAAATTCTAAATACAGACGGCGGATATCAGCGCCGGATAATGCTTTCATCAACAATTCCTCCTCAATTACATGTATGTATACGTCCGGAAAAGAACGAAAAGACAGCAAAAAAAGCCCCATCCCCTAACAGGGACGAAGCTTGTTCGCGGTACCACCCTGATTGCGGATCATCGTTATCATCCGCCTCTCAAACGCCTTAACGCGGCAAACGGCAGTAATTGCTGCACTCGGGACCTAGCTTTCCATCATTCTTCATCCCGAATTCCTTTCAGCCTAAGGGAATTCCTCTCTAGTCGAATGGGCTATGATGTACTTTTGTCCTTCTCCGATTTGTCAAAAAAAAATTGATACCCGAATTATAAAAAGGATTCGGGCGTTTGTCAATGAAACTCACGACCATTCATCAATCGGGCTGAGCGATCCGTCTTCTTCAACCTGATGGATGACGAGTCCGCCTTCGAGTTCCGACATTTCCACACAGCAGTCGCGGCAAAAATACTGGCCGGTCCCGATTTTCCCCACTTCATTACTGCCGCAGTTCGGACATGATTGCATCTTGTTCACTCCTGCCTTTTTTAAAAGCAGTATGTCCAAATCGGGTGAGGTTTATGCCCGCATAAAATCATACGGAGTGATGCCTTCCATGCCGATCATCGGATCAATGTTCATCCATGAATCTTCTGTCAGCTTCTCTGCCTCCCGATGTTCAGCTTCCTTCTCATCATACACAGCGAGCCTTTGTGCGAGTGCTGTTTTCCGGATAAGATCATCGTTTCGCGCGATGCCGATGTGAAAAGCCTCTTCTTCGCCGCATAAAATGAGAAACTGCTTGCTGCGCGTAATTGCTGTATAAAGCAAATTGCGCCGCAGCATCCTGTAGTAACTTTTGACGACCGGCAAAATGACAATTGGAAACTCGCTCCCTTGCGATTTATGGATGGAGCAGCAAAAGGCGTGTGTGATTTGATTCAAATCATTTCGTGTATACGTCACTTCATTTCCTTCATAAGAGACGATGACCATGTCTTCTTTTTCCGTATTTTCTTTCGCAAAAAAAATCGAAATAATTTCGCCGATGTCACCGTTGAATACTTGTTGCTCCGGCTGGTTGACAAGCTGCAGCACCTTATCGCCAATCCGGTATTTAACTGTTCCAAATTGCAGTTCTTTCCGGCGGCCGTCTTCGTTTGGATTGAGCACCGTTTGCAGCACTTCATTCAGTTTATCAATACCGGCCGGTCCTTTATACATCGGGGCAAGCACTTGAATGTCACGTGGTTCATACCCTTTTCCAGCCGCGTTTTTCACCACTTTCTCAATCACTTCCGGAATTTGCTCGGTCCGGCAGCGGATAAATGACCGGTCTTTTTGCGGATGAGTCAGCGTTTCCGGTACATGTCCATCTTTTATACTGTGCGCCAGACTGATAATCGACGAGCCTTCTTCCTGCCGGTAAATATCGGTCAGGCGGACAGACGGAATTACGCCGGATGCCAGCATATCTTTTAATACCTGCCCGGGACCGACAGACGGCAGCTGGTCTTCATCACCGACGAGCACAATTTGCATATCGTCCGGAACCGCTTTAAATAATTGATGGGCAAGCCAGATGTCCACCATGGACATTTCATCGACAATAAGAAGCCGTCCGGTAATTTCTTTCCCTTCTTCATCCGGCTCTTCCTGCCCGTTAAACCCAAGCAGACGGTGAATGGTCACAGCGGGCAAACCGGTTGACTCCATCATCCGCTTTGCGGCACGTCCTGTCGGCGCACAAAGTTTAATCGGAAACGGTTCTTCTTTATCATACTGTTTTGGATCAAGGGACAGGCCGTGCAATTCACCGTACAGCTCAACAATTCCTTTTATAACGGTTGTTTTCCCTGTGCCCGGTCCGCCAGTTAGAATCATTAAAGGCGAGGACAACGCGGTTTGAATGGCCTGTTTTTGTGAAGGAGCGTATGCGATGCCGGTCCGGTCTTCGAGGTCACCGAGTGCGAGTAAAAATTCGGACTCTGGAAATGATTGTTCTTCCTGATCCAATACACGCTGTATATTTGTGACCAGTCCTTTTTCTGAGAAATAAAGAGATGGCATATAAATGCGCTTCTCTTCCCCGGAAACTTTTCCTTCTTCTTCAAGTTCGATCAGCCGTTTCGCGATGATATCAAATTCAGCTGTTCCGTTTGCACTTTTATCAAGCAGCTCTTTTACATGCTTTAAGAGGCTGTCTGCTTCAACGTAACAGTGTCCATCCTGAAGGCATTGAAGTTCGAGCGAATATAAAATGGCTGCTTTCAGCCGGTCCGGATGCGCGCCGCTAATGCCAATTTTCGCACCGATTTCATCCGCCCGTATAAAACCGATTCCTTCAATGTCTTCAACGAGCCGATACGGGTTTTCCTGAATGATACTGAGTGATTCATCATAGTACATCTGGTAAATTTTCATGGCCAGCTGCGGCCCAAAGCCGAAGTCGTTCAGCGCGATCATGATTTGTTCAAGACCTTGATGTTTCATTAACGTCTCATATAAAAACTGCGCCTTTTCACCGGAAAGCTTCGGCACTTTTTTCAAGCAGTTTTTGTCCGCAATAATTTTCGAAATCGCCTGCTCGCCCAGCGTTTCCACTATGCTCTCCGCTGTTTTTTTGCCGATTCCTTTAAAGAGGTCCCCCGACAAATAAGCGATGACGCCCTGCTTCGTCTGCGGCATTTCTTTTTGGGCTGTCCGGGCAATAAATTGACGGCCGAACCTTGGATGGTCTTTAAAAACGCCGGAAAATACGTACATTTCATGTTCATGAACAGCCGGAAAATAGCCCGTCACAACCGCTTCTTTTTCTTCGTAATTCCCGTCCGTTTCAGTGACGCGGACGCGAAGAACCGTATAAAAATTTTCATCGTTCCGGAAGATCGTTACAATGTGCCGGCCTTTAAGAAACTGTTCGTCTTCTATAAATAAGCCCCTTTTCTCCTGCGCCACGTCTGCTCCCCCTGCTTATTCGGCTTTTTCAAGCAATTTTTTCCCGTACCCCGCCAGCATATGGTCCGGCTGAATCTCAAGTGCTTTATCAAAGCATTCATGCGCTTTTTCCGCATTTTCATTATGGCCGGCATACAGCACGCCAAGATTGTAGTAAGCATCCGCGTGATGAGGGTCCTGGCTGATGACGATATGAAGATTTTTTTCCGCTTCCTCATACTGTTCTGTTTTCGCCAGCGCAAGCGCGAACTGGAACCTTGCTTCTGTATCATTTCCGTCCAGTTCCACCGCCCGCATTAAGTACGGCAGCGCCATAACGGTTTGATCGAGATATAAAAAAGAAAGTCCCAGCATGAAATAGGAATCCGATTCTTCCATTCCATTGCGGATCGATTTTTCAAAAGACTGAGCCGCTTCTTCAAACCGCTCCCGGCCAAAGTAAAAAGAACCAAGCGCATAATGGGCGGCACTCGCTTCATGGTCCACTTCCACTGCTTTTTTATAAAACTTCAGCGCCCGCTCCGCATCGTTCATTTCCGCCAGCACATGCCCGAAATTAATATATGCGGCCGGGTCGTTCGGTTTTTCTTCAATCTGTTCCGTAAAAAGCTTTAATGCGTCTTCCCATTTCCCTTCCTGTAATAATTCGATACCTTGTTGGTTTTTATCCATGTGCAGCCTCCGATAATCTATTTTTATTCATTATAACAAAGAAAACCGCTCCACGTGGAAATGGAGCGGATCTGGTTCAGCCGACATAATCAAGCTGTTTGCCTTCTTTAAACACTTCATCAATGGTTCCTCCGCCGAGACAGATGTCGCCGTCGTAGAAAACGACTGCCTGACCGGGTGTGATGGCACGGACGGGCTCATCAAATGTCACGTGTGCCTGTCCGCTCCCAATTAACCGGACGGTAACGCCTGTATCGGCCTGACGATAGCGGAATTTCGCTGTACAGCGGAAAGTGTGCGGCATAGCACGGTCGGATGTGAAGCTGACGTTCACTGCCGTTAATGAATCCGAGTACAGTTTCTCGTTATCAAATCCCTGCACAACGTACAGCTCATTTTTCTCAAGGTCTTTGCCGCCGACAAACCATGGATCGCCGCTTCCGCCGATTCCAAGGCCATGACGCTGCCCGATTGTATAATACATTAATCCGTCATGACGCCCCAGTTTTTCACCGGTGAACGTGACCATGTCGCCGGGCTGTGCAGGCAAGTACTGGCCTAAAAATTCTTTAAAGTTACGTTCGCCGATAAAGCAAATACCGGTGGAATCTTTTTTCGCCGCCGTCGCAAGACCTGCTTCCGCCGCAATTTCCCGAACGCGCTTTTTCTCAAGCTCACCGATCGGGAACAGCACTTTTTCCAGCTGGCTCTGTGACAGCTGATTTAAAAAGTACGTCTGATCTTTATTGTTATCGACACCGCGCAGCATTTTCACTTCATCGCCGCTCCGGTCAATACGCGCATAGTGGCCCGTTGCCAAATAATCAGCGCCAAGCTTCATCGCATGATCAAGAAACGCTTTAAATTTAATTTCTTTATTGCACATGACGTCCGGATTCGGAGTGCGTCCTGCTTTATATTCATCTAAAAAATACGTAAATACTTTGTCCCAGTACTGCTTTTCAAAATTGACCGCGTAATATGGAATGCCAATTTGATTGCAGACGCGGATGACATCATCATAATCTTCCGTCGCCGTGCAGACGCCAAATTCATCTGTATCATCCCAGTTTTTCATAAAGATGCCGATGACGTCATACCCTTGCTCTTTCAACAAAAGAGCCGCAACCGAAGAATCGACGCCGCCTGACATACCAACGACAACACGTGTATCTTTCGGTGCTTTCATTTCTTCCCTCTCTCTTTCCTACGACAGCCGCTTGACGATTTCCGCCGTCTTCACTGCTGCCCGTTCAATTTGTTCTTCTGTATTATTTAACCCGAAGCTGAACCGGATCGATGAGCGCAGTTTGTCAGAGTCAGGTCCGAACATCGCCGTCAATACATGAGACGGTTCGATTGACCCTGCTGTGCAGGCAGATCCGCTTGAAGCGGCGATTCCTTCCATATCAAGATTCACAAGGAACGCTTCTACATCTGTTCCGGGAAAAGACAAGTTTAGCACATGCGCAAGGGAGTGTTCAACTTTGCTGTTTTGAGAAAATGATGCCCCATTTTTCTGCAGTGTTTCCATAAAAATGGACTTTAATCGTTTATAAAAAGCCGTTCTTTCGTCAATCGATTGAACCGCTATGGAAGCAGCAGCCGCCATGCCGGCGATCGCCGCGGTATTTTCCGTTCCTGCACGACGTTTTCGCTCCTGCTCGCCGCCAAATAAAAGCGGAGACAACGGTACACCATTTTTTGCGTACAAAATGCCGATCCCCTTCGGCCCGTTAATTTTATGTCCGGAAACCGCAAGAAAATCGACCTGTAATACTTTTACATCTATTGGTAAAATACCATACGCCTGAACAGCATCCACATGGAATGCCGCAGGATGCTCACGGAGCAGTCCGCCGATTTCTTTAATTGGCTGGATCGCTCCTGTTTCGTTGTTGCCATACATAATGGATACAAGGATGGTATCGTCCCGAATTGCTGATTTTACGTCAGCAGCAGATACGACACCTGTTTCATCAACAGGCAAATACGTCACATCAAATCCTTCTTTTTCAAGCGTTTCGCATGCATGCAAAACAGCGTGATGTTCAATGGCCGTAGTGATGATATGTCCCTTTTTCCGTAACCGGGCCGTACCGAAAATAGCCATATTGTCTGCTTCCGTACCGCCTCCTGTAAAAATAATATCATTAAAGCCGGCGTTTATCGTGCCGGCAATGGCGGTACGCGCTTCGTCGACAATCCGGCGGGCGTCCCGTCCAAATGAATGAATGCTTGATGGATTGCCGAACGTACCGGTTAACACGTCCATCATCGCTTGTGCCGCATCGGGGTGAACTGGTGACGTGGCGGCGTGATCTAAATAAATTCTTTCCATTTTAACACCTCGTTAAATATAAAACATATAAGCATCTGATTCCGTAATCGTTGTATGATTCGCCAGGTCATCAAGCGTCGTGTTTTCAAGCACATTTTTAATTGCTTCGCTGATTCGGATCCAGAGTTCTCTTTTGGCAGGCTCTTCTTCTTCAATGCCTTCCACAAGAGTAATCGGCCCTTCAAGTACACGAATAATATCCCCTGCCGTGATCGTTTCCGGTTCATGGCCAAGTACATAGCCGCCATATGCTCCGCGGATGCTTCGCACAAATCCCGCGTTTCGCAGCGGCGCAATGAGCTGCTCTAAATAGTGTTCCGATAAATCATGTGCTCCCGCAATGACACGAAGTGATGTCGGTCCTTCACCGTGCCGTTTTGCCAGTTCAATCATAATCGTTAATCCGTAGCGTCCTTTAGTGGAGATCCTCATCCTATTACACCTCTTCTTTTCGATTCAATCTATGGTTTATAATTATATCTGAAAGTCGTTCACATTGCGGCAAAGAAATACCGACCATCGTACCAATGAGCAAACTGAAAATAAATGTACCGATGCTGACCGGTCCGCCAATCAGAAAGGCCAGCGCCATGACAATGACTTCCATTCCACGGCGGATGTTCGATACTTTCCATCCTTTTTTGCGGACCAGCGCCAGCATAAAATGATCCCGGGGACCGGCACCAAGCCGTGCGGAAATGTAAAATGACATTCCATAGGCGTGAATGACAACCCCGGCTAAAAACATCATCCATTGGCCAAACAAAGTGGCTGGCGTCTGAATAAATGGTGTCCATAAAAAGAAGTCCACAAACAAACCGACCATCACCATATTTAAATAGGCGCCAATTTGCGGCCATTCTTTTATATAAAGCGATCCGAGCATTAAAATAAAAAAGCCGGCAATCATCGTCCACGTACCGACTGTCAAACCGAATAATTGATACAGCCCGACATGCAGTGCGTCCCACGGTGTTGCGCCGACATTTGCTTCAATGAGCAAAACAATTCCAAAAGACATAATAAACAAACCGGCTGTAAAAATGGACAGCCGAATACCGATGTTTCCTTTTTTATTCACAAGCAGCAAACTCCAATCGCAATCTTATTATAGTATATCATTTTATATGGGCAAAAAACATGCCGGAATACTATGAATTATGATACAGTTGGACAAAAGACAAATAAAGGGGTTTTTTTATGAAGCCGCTTGCGTTCAGAATGCGGCCGCGCACGATTGATGAAGTCGCAGGCCAGGAGCATTTAACAGGAGAAGGAAAGATCATCCGCCGCATGACAGACGCCAAACAGCTGTCATCGATGATTTTATACGGCCCCCCCGGGACAGGGAAAACGTCCATTGCCGGTGCCATTGCGGGCAGCACGAAATACGCGTTCAGGATGCTGAATGCGGTCACAAGCAATAAAAAAGATATGGAAGTTGTCGCGGCTGAAGCAAAAATGTCCGGCAAAGTCATTTTGCTGCTGGATGAAGTGCACAGGCTGGACAAAGCAAAACAGGACTATTTATTACCATTTTTAGAAAATGGTATGATTACACTGATTGGCGCAACGACCAGTAATCCGTACCATGCCATCAATCCCGCCATCAGGAGCCGCTGTCAAATTTTCGAAGTAAAGCCGCTTTCGCCCGATGCTGTGAAAACATTGCTGATCCGGGCGCTTGAAGACGAAGAGCGTGGACTCGGCACGTACAAAACAGATGTGGCCGAAGAAGCGCTCCAATATTTTGCCGAAGCATCCGGCGGTGACGTGCGAAGTTCTTTAAATGCCCTTGAACTGGCCGTCATATCTACACCGGCGGATGAAAATGGCATTATCCATGTAACACTGGAAGCGGCCGAGGAGTGTCTGCAGCAAAAGAGTTTTGCCCATGATAAAGACGGCGATGCGCACTACGATGTACTGAGCGCATTCCAAAAGTCGATCCGCGGAAGCGATGTGAATGCTGCCCTGCATTATTTAGCCAGACTAATCGAAGCGGGTGACCTCGTCAGCATTGCGCGGAGACTGGTGGTCATTGCCTATGAAGATATTGGTCTTGCAAGTCCGCAGGCTGGCGCAAGGACACTTTCAGCTGTTGAAGCGGCCGAGCGGCTCGGATTTCCGGAAGCCCGCATCCCCTTGGCCAATGCGGTGGTCGAGCTTTGCTTATCACCAAAATCAAACTCGGCTTATAAAGCCATTGATGCCGCCCTCTCTGATATTCGAGCCGGACGGGCCGGTGAAGTGCCCGCTCACCTGAAAGATGCTCATTATAAAAGTGCAGCAAAACTCGGCCGTGGTATCGATTACAAGTATCCCCATGATTATGATAACGGCTGGATCGCCCAGCAATATTTACCGGATCCATTGAAAAACAAGCGATATTACGAACCGAAAGCAACCGGAAAGTTTGAGCAGGCGCTGTCAGGCGTGTACGAAAAAATTCAAAAGGGGAAAAAATGAAGAACGCCGGGGACATTTACGGTTCCAGCGTTCTTATTCATTATTTAAGGAGATTTCCTATCGATAACAAAAAAACAAAAAATCAGGCCGCTACATCACGTTTTGAGAAGATAGAAAACGCCAGCAGCTGGAAAGCAATGTAGTATACAGCAAGAACCATCAACGAAAAGCCCATCGTCATCCCTTCTACCATCGCACTTCCCGTTTCGTATTGGAACAGGTTCGTGTTGGCAAATAAACTATACTTCGCCCAATCGTATCTTGCCGAAAGCAAATAGGTTACATTCGGTCCCATGAAAAGCAGGAATAGTGAAATCCCAATGGCAAGCGAACTGCTGCGGAACACCGTGGAAATCATAAAGGCCATTGTCGCCAGCATAAACACATCAACCGACTTCATCGCATACATTTTGATTAAATAAAGCAGCATATTTTGCTCAACAATTTGACCATTTACATACGCCAGATGAACCGATTCACCGGATATGCCAAACAGGGCTGCTCCAACAATGACGGCGAACAAAAATAACACACTGATCATAAACATTCCAAACAAAATAACTGCAGCATATTTTGAAAGCAAAATACTGGAACGCCCAATTGGTCTAATTAATAAGAGCTTGATCGTTCCCCATGTATATTCACTTGCCACAATCCCGCCGGCCACAATGATCATAAACAATCCGGCAAACTGAAGAAAATCACTGGATGCTTCTACAAAAGACCACATAGAGACTGATGTGGTGACCGGTTTATTTTCCGCCAGTCGATACTCATTAATCGCCATTTGTCCTTCAATGTGCTCTTTTTGATCCGCATTCATATCCGGATCGTTCTGCAATTGCTGCTGATAGGCCGCATTTTCACCTTGAACAGTCTGCTCCCAGTTCGGTTCATTCTCCTGCCGGCTTTCATCATACTTCGTAAATCCTGCAAACGCCGCCACCAATAACAATAACAGCCCGACCATCACATACGTCCCTGGACGCTTAAACAATTTGATCCATTCGTTTTGAATGAGCCCGATCATTACACAACCTCCCGTTTTTCTGTGATATCAAGGAATCGTTCTTCGAGTGATTTAGATATTTTTTTCACTTCGTAAATGGACAGCCCTTTTCCGGCAAGAAACTGGATCATTAGAGGGATTTGTTCCTTATCTGCCTGAAATGTAAGACAGTTTCCTGAAACTTCCGGTCGGATACCAGTAAAAGCAGCTGTCATATATATCGCTGCCGCTTCATTTACTTCGATGCTGTACGTGTCACATTCATCCTCCATCCATCCCTGGACAGACTGTACATCAATGAGCTTCCCTTTTTGCAAAATACCGATCCGATCGCACATCATTTCCATTTCACTGAGCAAATGACTCGACACAATGACGGCCATGCCTTCCTTTTCAGCAAGATCACGAATATACTGGCGTATCTCTTTAGTCCCTGCCGGATCAAGTCCATTCGTCGGTTCATCAAGAATGAGTACTTTCGGAGGATGAAGCATCGACTGGGCGATCCCGAGACGCTGCCTCATGCCAAGCGAATAGGTTTTCACCTTGTCATGAATACGCTCTTCCAGTCCGACGAGCTTCACAACTTCATCGATTCGTTCGGACTTCACGTTTTTTGCATTCGGGCATATTGCTTTAAGTTGTCATAGCCGCTTAAAAATTTATACATTTCCGGGTTTTCCACAATGGCGCCAATATGTTGGACCGCTTCTTCAAACTCGTTTTGAATACTATGGCCGCTGATGGTAATGTCACCTTCAGACAATTTCATCAGCCCGACAATCATCCGGATTGTTGTTGTTTTTCCGGCCCCATTTGGACCGAGAAACCCGAATACCTCGCCTTCATGGATCGTAAAGTTAAGCGAATCAATGATTTTTTCCCTTTAATCGTTTTCGAGACATTTTCAAGCTGGACCACAGCCGTCACGCTAATTCCTCCTTTTTAAAGTTATTTTTGAGCCATTCCAGCATCGATATGCCCTGCTCCTCACGAAGTTCTTCCACATTACAATGAGCGGTAATGGTTCCTTTTTCAAGGATGATCGCTTCTTCTAACACCGGCTCAATTTCTGTTATTTCGTGCGTTGTGATAATCACGGTCTGTTTACCAAAGTCAATAAATGATACGAGCCCTTTCACAATCGTGTCCCGCACCATCCGCACCATCGGATCGAGACCGATAAACGGCTCATCCAGCAGAAGCACATCCGTCTGCCGCGACAGCACGAGCAGCAATTTCAACCGGCCCTGCTGCCCTTTTGACAACTGACTTACTTTTTGATGGCGGTCGAGCTCCATAAATGTCAGCAGCTCTTCCGCTTTTTCCAACGAAAAATCACTGTATTGCGAATGGAAATAATCGATCATTTGATCAATTTTAAAACTCGGGTATAACATCCCTTCACTAGACAAGAATGCCAGGCTGGAAGCAATTTTTCGATCTGCTGTTTTCCCGCTCCCGTTCGGACCAAGAATGCCATACACTTTTCCTTTTTCAAATGTGAAGGTCACATCATCCAATGATTTCCGTTTTCCATACTCTTTCGTCACATGACTTAATTCAATCATGGCCGTTCTCTCCCCCATTCAAAAATTGGTTCACTGACTCATGAATTTCCCGGTCTTCAAACCCAATGCTCCGCATGTTTTCGATAAAGGCAGCAATCATTTCCCGCTGAATATCCATCCGCAGCTTACGTTTCATATCGTTCTCTTCCGTCATAAATGTTCCCTGCCCCCGCTTTGTTTCAACGACACCGAGACGTTCAAGTTCGCCATATGTCCGTTGAATGGTATTTGGATTCACACCCGCCTGAATCGCCATTTCCCGAACAGAAGGCAGCTTTTCGCCAGGTGCAAGGTCGCCGCGTACAAACTGCTGTATAATTCTTTCTGCAATCTGACTGTAAATCGGCTTTGAAGTTTTAAATTCCGCGCTCATTTTTCACACCTCAACTTTTCGATCAAGTAGCCACCCGGTTGCCAGAAACAAGACGAGCAAATAAATCGCCCCCAGCACGATCGGCCATACTTGAATTTCTCCACCAGTTATCGTAAAACGCATGGCATCATATTCCCATATGTTTGATTCAGGCAAGCCGACTTGTATCGTCCACTGATTAAAGAATGACTGCACCATTTTCCATTCCGTTATTCTCGCAATAACCGTTTGAATAATAAGATAGAGCGCTATAATGATTACCCAGCGAATCTTTTTGAGAGCCGGATATTTCGTTAATGAATGGAAGAATGCCCATAAAAACAAGCCCCATAACGTAAAGTAACATCCTCCTAATGTAATGCCGCCATTTAGCAGCACTCCTTCAAAGACCGGAAATTCCCCATTTTCAAATAGAGCAAAATCAGCCGGCATGGAAATCATCATACTAATGAGCATTAACACATTGGTTACAAAAAGCGATGTCATCATGACTAAAAATGAGATCAGCATTTTGGATAAAAGCAATTTCTCTCCACCTGCTGTCCCGTGAAGCCAATACTGTCCTTTTTCTTCCGCTTTAAGCAGAATCCAGGCGGCAGTCGGCAGCATGACGACATGCCCCATATACAGCATCATTAAAAATGGGAAAATAAGATGAAATTGATCATGATAGGAAGCAAACGCGGCTCCTGCTGCATAAATGACGGCAACAGCGCCCAGCCAAACCCACATGTACGTTTTCATCAGCAAAAAATCCTTTTTCAATAACCCTTTAAACATGAATCATCACCCCGTGCATTAGTGTACTATTTGTATAGTACACTAATGCACAGATACACGTCAACCATTTTTTTCAAATAAAAAACCGCCAACCTTTTTACGCGGTTGACGGTTCACTTCATTTGTTTGCCCAGTGACGAGTTTCCGAATAAAATGTAGTGATCGATTTTTCATTGAGACCAAGTTTATTCATTTGCCAATCGACCTGATCCATCGCGATTGCCGGCTCTAAATACGGCGTAAATTCGTTTCAGTACCGGATAAAGCCGCTTATAATAGCGGCAATTGCTTTAAAATCTCGGTCACAGGCCGCTGCAACCGTGCATCAATCAATGAAAACGTACCTCAGAGCCATTGCCTGCATGCTTATGTTTTGCCTTGAGCTCACTTCCATAATCCTTTAACGTGAACAAAAAAACCATCCTTGTGACAAGGATGGGTATTAATCATTCACGCGTGCTATTTTAATGTCTTTTATCACTTCGCGAACGACATAACTGGCCATAATTAAGCCGGCAACAGACGGAACAAAAGCGTTGGAGGCAGGCGGCATTTTCGCCTTGCGGATTTCCGCCTCATCGTTCCCGACAACCTGGCGCACATCTTCGCGGATGATGATCGGACTTTCATCGGAAAAGACAACGGGAATGCCTTTTTTAATGCCTTCTTTCCGGAGACGTGTCCGCACGACTTTCGCAATCGGATCGGTGTGCGTTTTCGAAATATCCGCAATGGTAAAACGGGTCGGGTCCAGTTTATTGGCTGCACCCATGCTTGAAATAATCGGAATTCCCCGTTTTAAGCATTCCTTCATTAAATGAATTTTATATGATATCGTATCGGATGCATCCACGACAAAATCGAGGCCATAGCTGAAAAACTGCTCATATGTTTCTTCTGTATAAAACATCTTCAAGGCAATGACTTCACATTCCGGATTAATATCCGCAATCCGTTCTTTCATTAAGTCCGCTTTCGGCTGGCCGACAGTGGATAAGAGCGCGGGCAGCTGCCGGTTAACATTTGTAATATCGATCACATCTTTATCGACAAGAATCAGACGGCCGACACCGGAGCGGGCGAGCGCTTCAGCTGAAAACGAGCCGACACCGCCGATGCCAAGCACGGCAACGGTTGTATTTTTTAGGAATTCAAGACCTTCTTTTCCGAAAGCCAGTTCATTTCGTGAAAATTGATGAAGCATGTACAATCACTCCTGTTTTTGGGCATAAAAAAAGACGGCGAATCCCAATCGTGCCGTCGTGTGAGATTATATGTTTTGAACCCGCTCATCGCAGGTGGGTGCCCTGCTTCAGGCGTTGCAAGTCCCCGCTAAGGGCATGTGCGCTGTCCAAAAAACCCGGACTCCCTAAACATACAGCGTTCGGTCAAAACAGATAGTAAAACTAACGTACACATCAGGATTCACCTTATTGAATACATCTTATCATACGTTTTTTTCAGGGTCAACTTACAATCCCCAAAATAAATCAGAAAATTAAAAATATATCTTTTGTCTTATTTTGCCGTCTGGCTAATGCGTAAATGAAGCTCTTCCAGCTGGGCATCAGACACTTCACCCGGCGCATTTGTTAACACGCATGACGCGCTCGCCGTTTTCGGGAATGCAATCGTATCACGCAGGTTTGTGCGGCCGGCAAGCAGCATTACCATGCGGTCAAGACCAAGGGCAATTCCGCCGTGCGGAGGTGTTCCGTATTCAAATGCTTCAAGCAGGAAGCCGAATTGCTCTTTTGCCTGTTCTTCTGTAAAACCGAGCAATTTAAACATTTTTTCTTGAATATCACGCTCAAAAATACGAATCGATCCGCCGCCAAGCTCATAGCCGTTTAAGACAATATCATAGGCTTGCGCACGGACAGCACCCGGATCAGATTCCAGTTTGTCTAAATCTTCACGCGCAGGCATGGTGAATGGATGGTGCGCCGCATAGTAACGTCCTTCTTCTTCGTCGTACTCAAGAAGCGGCCAATCTGTCACCCATAGGAAATTGTATTTTGATTCATCGATCATGCCAAGTTCTTTCCCGAGTTTCAAGCGAAGCGCGCCAAGCGCATCTGCAACCACTTGTTTTTTATCCGCTACAAACAAGATCAAATCGCCTGTTTTCGCACCGGCTGTTTCAAGCAATTTCGCCTGCTCTTCTTCTGTAAAGAATTTAAGAATCGGGCTCTTCATGCCGTCTTCTTCAACTTTAATCCATGCGAGTCCTTTTGCACCGTAGATGGCCGCAAATTCAGTGAGATGATCGATGTCTTTACGTGAATACTTCTCGCCTCCGCCTGGTACGCACAACGCTTTTACCTGGCCGCCTGATTCAACAACCTGTGCGAATACTTTAAAACCGGAACCTCGGACCACATCCGCCATGTCAATCAGTTCAAGGCCAAAACGGGTATCCGGCTTATCGGAGCCAAAACGGTTCATCGCTTCATCATAAGTCATGCGTTGGAATGCATCCGTAATGTCAACGTTTTTCACGCGTTTAACCACTTTTTTCAGCATTTCTTCCGTCATTTGCATAATGTCTTCCTGGCTCATAAAGCTTGTTTCAATATCGACTTGTGTGAACTCAGGCTGACGGTCCGCGCGCAAATCTTCATCGCGGAAGCAGCGGGCAATTTGGTAATAACGATCGACACCGGATACCATTAAGAGCTGCTTGAAAATTTGCGGCGACTGCGGCAAGGCATAAAACTCGCCTGGATGAACGCGGCTCGGTACTAAGTAATCACGCGCGCCTTCCGGTGTTGATTTCGTTAAAATAGGCGTTTCCACATCAAGGAACCCATTGTCATCCAAATAGTCGCGGATCGTTTTTGTCACATCGCTGCGCATTTTCAGCGTATCGAACATCACCGGACGGCGAAGATCGATATAGCGGTATTTCAAACGGACATCTTCGTTTACTTCTGTTCCGTCTTCCACCATGAACGGCGGAGTCTTTGCTTCACTCAAAACGTTAATTTCGGTTACATGCACTTCAATTGTACCTGTATAAATGTTTTCGTTTACTGTTTCAGGGTCCCGTTTAACGATGGTCCCTTTTACATCCAGCACATACTCATTGCGCACTTTTTCCGCTATCGCAAGGGCTTCTGCTGAAATTTCTGGATTGAAGACGATTTGCATAATACCCGTGCGGTCGCGCAAATCGATGAAAATCACGCTTCCTAGGTCACGGCGGCGCTGCACCCATCCTTTTAATGTTACTTCCTGTCCAATATGTTCTTCTGTCATTTCACCGTTATAAAACGTGCGTCCAAACATTTAGTTCGCCTCCATTTTTGTTTTTACGTATTGTGCAAGCTCGTTTAACGGAACATTTTCCTGTGAGCCTGCTGCCATGTCTTTCACCGTAATCCGGTTTTCTGCCAGTTCATCTTCACCAAGAATAGCCGTGAAACGGGCATTTTGACGGTCGGATGCTTTCAATTGTGCTTTCATTTTCCGGTCCTGATAGTCACGGTCTGCAGATAAACCAGCTGTACGAAGCTGGTGGACGAGCGCAACCGATCGATCTTTTGCTTCCTCGCCGAGTGCAACGATGTAGCAGTCCAATCCGTTATCTAGCGGCCATTTAATTCCTTCCGCTTCCATTGCGGCTATAAAGCGCTCAATGCTGAAAGCAAATCCGATTCCTGGTGAATCCGGTCCGCCAAGATCCTGCACAAGACCGTTGTACCGTCCCCCGCCGCATAAAGTAGTAATGGCACCGAATCCTTCCGCTTCGCTCATCACTTCAAACGCTGTATGATTGTAATAATCAAGTCCGCGAACAAGCTTCGGATCAATTGTATAGGAAATACCGAGTCCGTCAAGATAACCCGTTACTTTGCTGAAATAGGTTTTGGACTCTTCATTTAAATAATCGAGAATGGACGGCGCTGTTCCCATTAACTCATGATCCCTGTCTTTTTTGCAGTCCAGAATACGAAGCGGATTTTGCGCCAGACGCGTCTGGCAGTCGGCACAAAATTCGCCAATCCGCGGTTCAAAATGAGCGATTAACGCTGCGCGGTGCGCATTTCGGCTTTCCGCATCGCCAAGTGAATTGATCACAAGGTTCAGCTTTTTTAATCCCGCTGATTTGTAAATATCCATGACAAGCGCGATCACTTCCGCATCGATTGCCGGGTCTTCACTTCCGATTGCTTCGACGCCAAACTGAACAAACTGGCGGTAGCGGCCAGATTGCGGACGCTCGTAGCGGAACATCGGACCTGTGTAGAACAATTTTACCGGCTGATCGGGAATACCGAACATTTTGTTTTCAACAAACGAACGGACAACTGCTGCGGTTCCTTCGGGGCGAAGAGTTAAACTTCTTTCCCCCCGGTCTTCAAACGTATACATTTCTTTTTGAACGATATCGGTCGTGTCACCGACGCTCCGTTTAAAGAGTTCTGTATGTTCAAAAATTGGTGTGCGGATTTCTTTGTAATGGTAACGGCGGCATACTTCTTTTGCAATTGATTCGATATACTGCCATTTTTCCGACTGTCCGGGCAAAATGTCCTGCGTTCCGCGCGGAATTTTCACTGACATGTTCATTCCTCCTTATGTACCGGCACATAAAAAAACTTCCATCCCTGCGAATATTTGCAGGGACGGAAGTTTTCCGCGGTGCCACCCTCGTTAAAGCCGGAGCTTTCACTTTTTTGATAACGCAATACGCGGTTTTTCCTACTGCCTTTCAGAAAAACGCCTCGGAAGTGTCTGTTCATGAAGGCGTACCGTAAATGCTCTCAGTCAAGGCATTTTTCTCTGTCCGGCCGGTTTTTCATTACTTTTCTTCGTCTTAGGCTTTATATTCATTCATAATCAAAAGCTGCATACGTGACATCCTGCAGACCTGATGAAAAAATTATAAAAAACTTTTGTCTGTTTTTCAAGCGCGTTTTATTGTTTGCTGTCGAGAATTAATGTCACCGGACCGTCATTTACGAGCGAAACATCCATCATCGCACCGAATACACCGGTTTCGACGCAAACTCCTTTTTCGCGGAGCAGACCATTAAACTGTTCATACAATACAATTGCCTGTTCACCGCCGGCAGCCTGCATAAAATTCGGACGGCGCCCTTTTTTGCAGTCACCATACAACGTAAACTGCGAAATCGAGAGAATGGAACCTCCGCGGTCAAGCAGTGATTCATTCAATTTGCCGGTTTCGTCTTCAAATATGCGTAAGTTGACAATTTTGTCGGCAAGCCAGACAGCATCTTTTTCTGTATCGTCATGCGTGACCCCGACGAGCAGGACGAGACCTGATTCAATTTGACCCTTGATTTCTCCATTCACTGATACGGATGCTTGTTTACTTCGCTGCAACACGACTTTCAATGAAAACACCTTCAATCAATTCATAATACGGCGGACCGAATAAATATCCGGTATCTGTTTCACACGCTCCACCACTTTTTGTAAATGATTCACGTTTCGGATGAAGATCGACATATCGATTTTCGCCATTTTATTGCGGTCAGACCGTCCTGAAACCGCGGAAATATTGGTTTTGGTTTCGCTGACTGCCTGCAGCACTTCATTGAGAAGCCCTTGCCGGTCATAGCCTGAAATTTCAATATCCACAAGATATTCTTTTTGATTGGCCGCGCCGGATTCCCATTCAACTGAGATAAGTCGGTTTTCCGCATCATCATCAGCCGAGACGTTCGGACAGTCTTCCCGGTGGACCGAAACGCCGCGCCCTTTCGTAATATAACCGACAATATCATCGCCCGGCACCGGATTGCAGCAGCGTGACAGGCGGATTAATAAGTTATCAATGCCTTTTACTGTCACACCCGCATTTTTCTTCTGTGCAGATGGATTCGGCGGTGCTTTAATTTCTTTGACGACCTCTTGAATGGCCGCTTCCTGATCACGCTGCTTCCGCAATTTCTCCGTCAGCCGGTTTGCTACTTGCAGTGCGGTCACTCCGTTGTATCCGACAGCCGCATACATATCTTCTTCATTTAAAAAATTGAATTTTTCGGCAACTCGTTTTAAGTTTTGCTGCGTCATGACGTCTTTTACGTCAAATTCCATGTTTTTTATTTCACGCTCGATCATATCGCGGCCTTTTTCGACGTTTTCTTCCCGGTTTTGCTTCTTGAAAAACTGGCGGATTTTATTTTTCGCCTGCGACGTCTGTGCCATTTTAATCCAGTCTTTGCTCGGACCGTATGAATGCTTCGATGTGAGCACTTCCATAATATCGCCGGTTTTCAGTTTATAATCGAGCGTGACCATTTTACCGTTTACTTTCGCACCGATCGTTTTATTGCCGATTTCTGAATGAATACGGTACGCAAAATCAATCGGGACAGAACCGGCCGGCAGCTCCAGCACATCCCCTTTTGGTGTAAAGACAAATACCAGATCGGAAAACAAATCAATTTTCAGCGATTCCATAAATTCTTCGGCATCCTGCGAATCATTCTGGAAATCCAAAATTTCACGAAACCACGTCATTTTCTTTTCAAATGATGCATTTTCATCTACCGTACGGCCTTCTTTATACGCCCAATGCGCGGCGACCCCGAACTCGGCAATGCGGTGCATGTCCTGCGTACGGATCTGTACTTCAAGCGGATCACCTTTTGGCCCGATCACCGTTGTATGAAGCGACTGGTACATATTCGTTTTCGGCATGGCAATATAGTCTTTAAAGCGGCCTGGCATCGGCTTCCAGCACGTGTGGATAATCCCGAGGGCAGCGTAGCAGTCTTTTATACTGTCGACCACAATACGGACCGCCAGCAAATCATAAATTTCATTAAATTGCTTATGCTGCTTTGTCATTTTCTGGTAAATACTGTAAATGTGTTTTGGCCGGCCGGAAATCTCCGCTTGAATGTCCATATGGTCAAGGCGGATACGCATTTCATCTATGACATCGTCCAAATATTGCTCACGCTCAGCCCGCTTTCGTTTCATTAAATTGACAATCCGGTAATACTGCTGCGGATTTAAATAACGAAGTGCTGTATCCTCGAGTTCCCATTTAATTTTTGACATTCCGAGACGATGGGCAAGCGGCGCAAAAATTTCCAGCGTTTCGTTCGATATACGACGCTGCTTTTCCTGCGGCAAATGTTTCAATGTCCGCATATTGTGGAGACGATCCGCAAGTTTAATTAAAATCACCCGGATATCCTGCGCCATCGCCACAAACATTTTCCGATGATTTTCTGCCTGCTGCTCTTCTTTTGACTTATATTTAATTTTCCCGAGCTTTGTTACACCATCGACAAGCATCGCGACTTCCGCATTAAATACATCCGTTAAATCCTGCAGCGTAACGTCTGTATCCTCTACTACATCGTGTAAAAAGCCGGCTGCCACCGTCGCCGGATCCATTTCTAAATCAGCTAAAATACCGGCTACTTGAATGGGATGAATGATATACGGCTCACCGGATTTGCGGAATTGATGCTTATGCGCTTCTTTCGCGTATTCATATGCTTTCCGGACAAATTCGACATGCTCCTCGTTCAAATAGGCACGGGTCCGGTCAATGACCTGGTCGGCGGTCAATATCTGGTCTTTCGCCATATGCTTTGTTCACCTTCGCCCTTTCCGAAAAAAACTAATTGTTCTTATTATCGAAAAAAAAGCGCAGGATGTAAAGCTATCCTGCACTTTTTTTATACATCGGGCGGAATTTGTCGAATCAATCATATGGAATAATGGTTAAAATGTCGTATCCATCCAAATTCGCGCGTCCGTTTAAGTAATTTAATTCAATTAAGAAAGCAATGCCGGCAACGACCCCGCCAAGCTGCTCGACCAGTTTGATCGTGGCGTCAATCGTTCCGCCTGTCGCCAGAAGATCGTCTGTAATTAATACACGCTGGCCCGGTTTGACAGCATCTTTATGAATCGTCAATACATCTTTTCCATATTCAAGGCCATATTCTACTTTAATCGTTTCACGCGGCAGTTTGCCTTCTTTACGGACCGGCGCAAAGCCTACACCGAGTGAATACGCAACCGGACAGCCGACAATAAAGCCGCGTGCTTCCGGACCGACAACGAGATCAACTTCTTTTTCACGTGCATACGCTACAATTTGATCCGTCGCATATCGGAATGCGTCGCCATTGTCCATTAAAGGCGTAATATCTTTAAATTGAATGCCGGGCTTTGGCCAGTCCGGTACAATTTTAATATAGTCTCTTAAGTTCATTTCGTCAGTTCCTCCCTGTGTACAGCCGGCTGTTTCATCCATTCATCTATCGTATCCTTCAATTCACGATAAGATGAATATAAAAGCTTTTGTTCAAGATCGTACTGCTTCTGCTTACGGTTGTATGCAGGCGATTCACTTAAATCCCGCTTTTCCGACCCTTTTTGCACTTCAATCTTTCCATCGTTTATTTTAACAAATCCAAGCTCAAAAAACACCTTTGACATGAATCGGACCGCATCATAGGACCAGCCTTGCTTTTTGGCAAGCAGTTCACCATAATTTTTTACATCAAATGAGCCTCTCTGCAATAAAAAGGCATAGTAGTGCTTGAAATGATCGCGCGTGGGCATCGTACTGAAAAAGTGGCTTTCCTGGCTGTTAAAATGCGCATAAATACGCGCCGGATTTTTTCCGGCGAGAATGTTCCGCATCATGGATTCCTCTTCCGGGAGATCTAAAAAAACAATATTTTTTTCATCAATAGCAAGCGCTGAAGCATCTTCCAATGTTTTTACCGTAATAATGGAAGGATCTGCTGATTCTGCTGAAAAAGCAATGCCCAGCCGCTTGTCCGGCACTTCATTGTACCATTTTGATGCCGGCTGTCCGCCACGCATATCAAACAACTGAACCTCATCGACACGCATATCCCGAAGCATTAGCTGGGGCCGCCTCATATTATTCCACTCATTGATGGACAGTTCACCTATGACCGACACGTCAGATGTTTTCGCAACGTGATCCGCGTAGTCACCCATGCCGAATCCGACACAATCAATCGTTTGCCCATCCTGTTCAAGCACCACTTTTAAATGGGTTTGATTCGCCCCTATTTTCTTCATAGAGGAAACTTTGGCCTCTTTAATGAAAAAGAGCGGTTTCGGATTATTCATGCCGAATGGAGCAAGCTTGTTCAAATCTTCAATGGTCTGCACCGTCACATCGGTAAGATTCGCTTCTGCATCGATATTGATGACCGGTATAAAATCTTCCTCTGTCAACATTTCATTGGCGATTTTAACCATTCTTGTCCTCAGCTCGTCCACATCATCAATCGCCAATGTCATACCGGCCGCCATCGGGTGACCGCCAAAATGCGGCAAAATGTCACGGCATGCCGATAAACTTTGAAACAAATCAAATCCTTTTATGCTGCGGGCCGATCCTTTCGCAATGCCTTTTTCACTGTCAAAGCCAAGCACGATCGACGGCCGGTAAAAGGTATCGGTCAACCGAGAAGCGACAATACCGACAACACCCGGATTCCAGCCTTCTTTTCCAACGATAATGACCGGATATTGATCCGGTGGAAAATCGCGGTTCACGATGTCAATCGCTTCTTTCGCCATCTCATTCACAATGGACTGCCGCTCTTTATTCATCGCATCAATTTCTTCGGCGAGCATGAGCGCTTCATCCATATCTTCGGTCATCATCAAATCGGCCGCCGGTCCCGCATCATCAAGCCGCCCGGCCGCATTAATACGCGGTCCAATCGTAAAGCCCACAGTTTCTTCGTTTATCGATGACTGCTCTGTACCAGCCTGCCTGCAAAGCGCCACGATTCCCGGACGTTCGGACTTCCGAAGCGCTGAAATTCCATTTTTTGCTATCAATCTATTTTCACCGTTTAATGGCACCAGGTCGGCAATGGTGCCAATCGCGGCCAGATCCAGTAAATGTTCCGGCACAAATCCATAAAGAGCGTGCGCTACTTTAAAAGCTACGCCAACGCCTGCCAGATAACCAAACGGATACGACCCGTCCGGATGCTTTGGATGAATAATCGCCAGTGCTTCCGGCAGTTCAGGCCCCGGTTCATGATGGTCCGTAATGATGAGGTCAATGCCGATTTCTTTCGCCACCCGCGCTTCGTGAACAGCTGCAATACCGGTATCAACGGTGATAATTAACCCGAATCCCATCTCTTTTGCGTTACGAAATGCCTGTTCATTTGGCCCGTATCCTTCAGTAAACCGGTTCGGTATGTAATACTCCGCCTGTATACCATGATCGCGGAGTGCTGTCAGCAATACCGACGTGCTGCTCACGCCATCAGCATCGTAATCGCCAAAGACGAGAACAGGTTCGCCCTGTTCTTTCGCCTGTCTGATCCGCTCAATTGCTTTATCCATATCTTTTAAAAGATATGGATCGTGAAATGAAACGCCTTCTTCAAACAAAAACGCACGTGCTTCTTCTTCGTTGTCAATGCCGCGGCCTAAAAGTAACGATGCGGCAAGGGGACTCGTTCCAACTTTCGCCGCAAATTCTTCACTTTTTTGCCGGTCAATGTCACGGATCACCCAGCGCATTTTCGATTTCAACATAAATTTCACCCCATAACTTTCTCATTATAAGTCTCACACTTCTAAAAGACAACAACAAGAAAAAACCGGCTGCAATACGAATAGATATCCGTTTTTGCAGCCGGTTTTTTTTATTCACCATCCGGAATCAGCCGTGTCGAGTCTGCTTCCGGCAAGACCGTTTCACGATGTTCACTCTTTAATTCCTGTATTTCTTTTTTCAGCTGTTCATTCTGGCGGAACAGCTCTTTATTTTGACGCTTCAACACGAGCGTCCGGAACAAGCTGAACATAAAAATCGCCAGGCCGCCCAATAACACTGAAAATAAAATGACAAGAATCAGCGGCCACTGAGCGCTGCCGAATAAATAGTTGACCGAAACAGGATCCACATTAATAACGGCAAAAACAGCAATAATTAAAGCAAAAATAAATCCTAGAATAAGCGTTGTTTGTGTTTTCATCTTTTATCCCCCTCCTCTCCTATACGTCTTTTCCCTTTTTCTCCTTCCATTAAAACATCTTAAAAATACTTTCTCCTTGAATTTTCATGTTGAAACCGGCACGATAGAAAGAAAAAAGAAAGCAGGAATAATATGCAGCGGTTTTATGTGGATGTGATTCAAGGCAGAGGGAGCTATTATGACCTCGGGTATCTAGCGGGAGAAAAACTGGCGGCTTCCCCTCTTTATCACGTTCATCAAAAACGGCGAAGCAAGTCGATGCGATCGTACAGTATTCATTTTCCGCAAGTCAAACAATACTTTCACAAATATGCTCCCGTCATGTGGGAAGAGTTTGAAGGGATGGCGGACGCACTGAAATGGACTATGTATGACGTCATTCATGAATACAGCGGCTTTCAGCTCGATGATGTAAACAGCGGCTGTTCAGCCATGATGAATAACGGCTTTTTTGCCCGGAATTATGACTTTCATCCAAAAACGTATGAAGGGCGGCTTCTCTTATGGCAGCCGGATCATGGATACGCCTCCATCGGGATTAGCGGACGCATGGCCGGACGAATTGACGGGATGAATGAAAAAGGGCTCGTGATTGGTTTTCATTTCGTCAACCGGCGGCGGGCAGAAGACGGGTTTACGTGCAGCATCATTGCACGCCTCATTCTTGATACGTGTGCCACAACCGAGGAAGCCATTGATCTTTTAAATGAGATGCCCCATCGCCATTCGTTTAACTATTCTTTGTACGATGCTTCTCTTCAAAGTGCTGTCGTTGAAGCATCGCCGCGCTGTGTTCATGTTCACTATAATGCCGTATCATGTGCCAATCATTTTATATCAGAAAAGCTGCATGATGAAAACCGGTACCATACCCTTGAATCAAAAGATCGCCTTCGCACGCTTCAGCACTATGCACGTATTCCACATACAGCAGCTGATGCATACACTTTTTTCAATGATCCTTCATACGGAATTTTCAAGAAAAAATACGGCAGCTGGTCCGGCACACTTCATACAACTGTATATGAGCCGAAATCTCTGCAAGTGCTCGTTGGCATTGGTGAAAAGGCCCGTCCCATTCCACTTGATTTTAAACGATGGCTTGAGGGAGCGAGGCTGCCGGTAACGCGCATTTTGGGTGAAATTGATTCCAATGAGTTGTTCGTTCATATGTAAAAAAGAGCCGGGGCATTAGCCTGCCACAGCTCTTTTTCTTATACTTGAAGTTCGTCTTTATTTGTATTTTTCTCTTTATACGTAATAAGCTTTCCTTTTTTCTTCAATTCTTTCTTTTTCCAAATGAGCCATAGCTGCGCCGCGATAAAGATCGATGAATACGCACCGCCGATTAATCCGACAAGCAAGGCGATTGAGAAATTCAAAATGGATGAACTTCCGAAAATGATCAGCGCCACTACGGCGATGACAACGGTTAAGACCGTGTTTAATGATCTGGTTAATGTTTGACGCAAACTTTGATTGACGATATCATCCAGTTCTTTCGGCTCCGTAATTTTTCGTTTTTTCGCCATATTTTCACGCATACGGTCGAACGTTACAATTGTATCATTGATCGAATAACCGACAATGGTCAAAACGGCAGCAATAAATGTAATATCCACTTCAAGACGTGTTAAACTGAAAAACGCGATAATGAAGAAAACATCATGCAGCAGCGCCAAAACCGCAGCTACACCCATGTATAGCTCAAAACGGAACGCCACATATAAAATGATTCCAAGCGCTGCAATCACGAGCGCCGTCACTGCATTTTTGGCGAGTTCTTTTCCGACAACCGGTGATACGGTACTGACATTAGGCTCCACACCAAACGCATCCTTGAACTGACCTTTCACTTCAGCAATTTCTGTTTGAGTTAAGGCCTCATTAAAGCGTGCTGACACTATTGTGTTATCTTGACCGGCAATCGAAGGAGCCGACGCTTCGAATCCGGTTTTTTCAAGTTCAGCCTCGACAGCCTGTTCCGTTACGGGTTCATTTGCCATAAATTCCAGGCGTGAACCACTTGAAAAATCGATTCCCAGATTAAGACGGAAGATACCGAGCACAATCATCCCCGCAATAATCGCCACCGCAGAAAAGGCAAACAGTTTTTTATGAGGTTTAACGAAATCAATTTTATCGAAGCGCGTCGGTAAATCAAGTGCGTCATAACCCTCACTGATCGGATGGATATCTGATTTTTTCACTCCAAACAGTCCGGGCTTATCTTTCAGCCAGTTACTGTTTACAAGTAATCCAAGTAAAACACGGGCACCCCATATCGATGTGATAAAGCTGACTAAAATACTGATAATAAGTGTTGTCGCAAATCCTTTAACCGAACTTGTCCCAAAATAAAACAGAACGGCTCCAGCCAACAGTGTAGTAAGGTTGGCATCTACAACGGTTAAAAATGCATTTTTGCTTCCCGTTTGAAACGCCGCTCGAACAGAACGGCCAATTTTTATTTCCTCACGAATCCGCTCAAATGTAATAATATTTGCATCCACGGCCATCCCGACCCCAAGAATCAGCGCTGCAATCCCCGGAAGTGTCATGACACCATTCAGCAGTTCGAAAAGAAGTAATGTTAAATAGAGAAAGACTGACAATGTAATAACAGCAACAGCACCCGGCAGGCGGTAATAGAAAATCATGAACACAAAAATCAGCCCAATACCGACAATACCGGCAAAAATGGTTTCATTAAGCGCCTTTTCTCCAAATTGAGCACCGACGGATGTCGAATACACTTCTTTCAGTTTCACCGGAAGCGCACCGGCATTTAAAAGGTCCGCAAGGCTTTGCGCCTCCTCAACGGTATAGCTGCCTTCAATCGTGACTTCATTTGTATCAAATACTTCACTTACATTTGGATTGGATAAAAACTTGGGATTTTCTTTTTGAATTTCAGCTGCGTAAGAATCGACGCCTTCTTCAAAATCAAGCCAGATAATCAGTTGATTATTAGGCGCCATCGCCACAATCTTTTCCGTCACTTCTTTAAATTTATTGCTATCCTTTAACTTTAAAACAATATTAGGCTGACCGTTTTGTGTAAAGGATTGGCTGGCTCCGCCTTCAACAAGATCACTTCCATCGAGCATAATCTTGTCATTTACATCACGGAACGTTAAATTGGCCTGTGTAGACAATATACTGCGCGCCTGCTCCTGATCTTCTACACCAGCAAGCTGCACACGAATGCGGTTGCCTTCTTCCACTTGAATACTTGGTTCACTGACTCCAAGCACATTAATCCGCCGGTCAAGCGCTTTCGATGTATCCGCTACAACACTTTCGGTTATTTTCTGACCTTCTTTGGCCGGCTGTACTTCATACAGCACTTCAAAACCGCCCTGCAAGTCTAGGCCCAGTTTAATATTTTTCAAGATATCGTTTGCTGTTCCGCCCATCGCCCCAAATAACATGAGCACAACGAGAAAAAAGGCAACGATCCGGCTCCGCTTTACCATTTCAACTTTCACTCCTTAATATACGTAAAAAACCCATTGATTAAAAAAATTCCGGCAGCGCACACCAGAATTCCTCAGCACAATTCATTATGAAGGAGAAAAAAGAGACTGTCAATTTACTCACGATTTTCTGGCTTTTCAAATAAAAAGCTCATTTCATCCTCTGAAATACGAGCTCCCCACTCTGGAGACTTGTACGCATTCACCTGGGTAAAATTCATATACTCTCCCGGTTTCACGGATAACACATCCGCAACAAGCTTTGACAGCGGCGGTTCTGCTTCAACTGCTTTCCATTTCTTTTTTGTTAAGTAACTCCAGAGCGTTTGAATGTCAGCTTTCTCATACTGAAACAATCTGAACTCTTCCACTTTACTGACTAATGCAGGCAAAAGCGTGCGGTAATATGTGTCATACGCATGTTTATCCATCAATTGTGCCCCCTGTCATGCTCGTCCCTATTTGTACATATATCTCATTATACAATATTTTCTTCACAATTACTTTTCTGGAAAAGGCGGTGACGCATTGTCATCATTTATAAAAGGAACCATGTGGCTGGCGGGATCCATCTTCCTCGTCAAAATACTCGGGTTCGTCAACAGAATGATTATTGCCCGTTTAATTGGCGAAGAAGGTGTCGGGCTGTACATGGCCGTGTTTCCCGCCTTTATATTAACGGTAACAGCCGTGCAGTTTGGCTTGCCGATTGCCGTCACGCGAAGCATTGCGGCGGCAAAAAATGACCGGCAGCGAAAGCATATTTTCATCAGCTCGATTTTTTTCACCCTGTCGCTTGCAACGCTGTTCACACCGCTATTAATTGTGCTGGCTCCTTATTTGGCAGAAATGCTTTTTCATGACAAACGTGCTGTTTATCCGCTTTATGCAATCGCGCCATCCATTCCCATCATTGCGATCTCATCCATTTTACGCGGTTATTTTCATGGGATGATGAATATGAAGCCGGCCGCATTGTCGCAGTTGATCGAACAGATTGTCAGAATCGGGCTTATTATCGTCTCAGGCCGGATGCTGCTGCCATTTGGTATTGAATATGCGGCAGCCGGCGCCATGGCCGCTGCAACGGCCGGAGAGCTTGCTTCACTGCTTTATTTACTTTTATCCTTTCGTTTTGAATGGCGAAAAATTCGGAAATGGCCTGGAAAGCGGGTCAACCGTCAATTGGCCGGTGAATTAGCTGAAACGGCACTGCCGGCGGTCGGAAGCAGACTGATTGGATCGGGAGCTTGGTTTTTGGAGCCAATTGTTGTTGTCAAAAGTTTAGCCATTGCCGGATTGACTGCCGGGGCAGCTATGAGAGAATATGGCGTGTTAACCGGCTATGCACTGCCGCTTATGTTTTTGCCATCGTTTTTAACGGTCGCCCTTTCTTCTTCTCTTGTCCCGGATATAAGCGAATCTTACAGTAAGAAACAGTACAATGCGATTTCCTGGCGCATTAATGAGTCACTCCGTTTTTGTTTCTCAACAGGCGGTTTTGCGGTGATCGTGTTGTTTTTATTTTCAGAGCCGCTTATGTCGCTTATGTATCATACTAAAAAAGGGGCTGATCTGATTCAATTTATGGCGCCGTTTTTTCTTTTATATTACTGCCAAGGTCCGCTCCAGGCGGTTTTGCAGGCGCTGAATTTATCAAGAGCGGCCATGATGAACAGTCTTTTCGGCGCAGCAGTAAAATTATGTGTCATTTTTTTATTCGCCCGGCTTCCTCAGTTCGGCATTATGGGGGCAGCGATCGGCATTGCCGCGAGCATCGTTCTCGTTACCCTTCTTCATACAGCCTCTATGTTAAAAGCCGTTCCGATGAAACTGCCATACGGCCTTTATCTAAAAATGGCCCTTTTGCTTGTTTTTACGTACCTGGCTGTAAAGTCTGTTTTACCACTTTTAATGGTTTCACCCGTTCTTCATCTTCTCAGCGGCATTACAGTTTGTTTCATTGTCTACATGTTCGGGGCAGCTGCTCTTGGAATTTTCAAAAGAAGAGATGTGACGATGATCCTGTTCTGGCGTTCATGACAAAAAGAGCCTCCAGAAGCGATTGCTTCTGGAGGCTCTTTTTTCATTAAAGGGTTCCTTTATCGACAACATCGCGTATAGCAGAACGGTCAAACGTTAAACGCGTGCCGTCGCCTACGATGATCGTGACTGTCGTTTCATCGGATGATTCGATCATACCGTGAAGTCCGCCAATCGTGACGATTTTATCCCCTTTTTGCAGGTTGTTTTGCATTTCCATCACCTGACGCTGGCGCTTTCGCTGCGGACGGATCAGCAGGAAATAAAACAGCGCAAACATCACGATCAATGGTAAAAACTGTGCTAATTGATTCATATTCGATTTTCACTCCTTTCCAAAAACAGAACAACGTCAAAAGTTTTTTGCATCCGGACGGTTAAAACCGTATTGCTCAAAGAACTCCTCACGGAAATCACCAAGCCGGTCCTCACGGATCGCCTGACGTACGTTTTCCATTAATTTTATCAGAAAATGAAGATTATGATAAGTCGTAAGTCGAATTCCAAACGTTTCATTACAATGAAGCAAGTGACGAATGTAGGCACGTGAATAATTTTTACATGTGTAACAGTCACAGTTCGGATCAAGCGGACCGAAATCACGGGCATATTTTGCGTTTTTCACAACGAGTCGTCCTTCACTTGTCATTAATGTGCCATTTCTTGCAATGCGTGTCGGCAGTACACAGTCAAACATGTCCACACCGCGCATTGCACCATCAATAAGAGAGTCCGGTGAACCGACGCCCATTAAATAGCGGGGCTTATCAGCAGGCAAGTGCGGGGTTGTAAAATCCAGCACACGGTTCATCACATCTTTCGGTTCACCAACGGAAAGACCGCCTATAGCATATCCAGGAAAATCAAGCGATACGAGATCTTTTGCACTTTGACGGCGCAGTTCTTCATACTCGCCGCCTTGTACAATGCCAAACAACCCTTGGTCTTCCGGCCGTTTATGCGCAGTGAGACAGCGTTCGGCCCAGCGTGATGTCCGTTCAACCGATTTTTTCATATAGTCATATTCAGCAGGATATGGAGGACATTCATCGAATACCATCATAATATCCGACCCGAGTGCATTTTGAATTTCCATTGCTTTTTCCGGAGATAAAAATAATTTGTCACCATTCAGGTGGTTGCGGAAATGAACCCCTTCTTCTTCAATTTTCCGGAATTCACTTAATGAAAAGACCTGGAAACCGCCGGAATCCGTTAAAATTGCGCCATCCCAGTTCATGAATTTATGCAGACCGCCTGCTTCCTGTACAATGTCATGGCCGGGACGAAGCCATAAGTGATACGTGTTGCTTAATAAAATATTGGCGCCCATCTGCTTAATGTCTTCCGGTGACATCGTTTTTACGGTAGCCAGTGTTCCAACCGGCATAAATACCGGTGTTTCAAAGCTTCCATGCGGCGTATGGACACGGCCGAGCCGTGCGCCGGTCTGCTTGCACGTTTTAATTAATTCATATTTAATGGCTGACATTGTCAAGACCGCCTTCCAAATCGATAATAAGCATGGCATCGCCAAAGCTGAAGAAACGATATTTTTCTTTTACCGCTTCCGCATAGGCAGAAAGCACATTTTCCTTTCCGGCAAGAGCACTGATTAACATAATGAGTGTTGATTTTGGCAGATGAAAATTTGTAATCATGCCGTCAATCGCGCCAAACTGAAAACCGGGATAAATAAAAATATCCGTCCAGCCGCTGGATGCTTCCACAACCCCGTGATCGCGGGCTGCTGTTTCAAGCGTGCGGACTGAGGTGGTGCCGACAGCAATGACACGGCCTCCTTCCGCTTTCGTTTTCTGAATGGCTTCTGCTGTCCGTTCGGAAATGGTGTAGTATTCAGCGTGCATATCATGATCTTCAATCGAATCAACGGAGACAGGACGGAACGTGCCAAGACCGACATGCAGCGTAATAAATTCAACACCAACCCCGCGCTCTTTCAATTCACTAAGCAGCTGTTCCGTAAAATGAAGGCCGGCTGTCGGTGCTGCTGCGGAACCACGTTCTTTTGCGTAAACCGTTTGATAACGGTCTTTTTCTTCAAGCTGTTCTTTTATATATGGAGGAAGCGGCATTTCGCCAAGTTCATCAAGCACTTCATAAAAAATACCTTCATACTCAAAGCGCAGCATACGTCCGCCATGCTCTTCTTCGGCTGTACAAACGGCGCGAAGTTTGCCATCGCCAAATGAAATGACACTTCCTTTTTTCATGCGCTTTGCCGGTTTGACAAGCGTTTCCCACACATCCTGTTCATTCTGCTTTAATAAAAGAACTTCAATATTTGCGCCTGTGTCTTCTTTCACACCGTGAAGACGGGCCGGCAGCACTTTCGTATCGTTCAACACAAGCAAATCACCCGGCTGCAAGTAATCCACTATATGTTTAAACACTTCGTGGCGCACAGCACCTGTTTTTTTATCAAGCACCATCATCCGGCTTTCTGCACGTTCCTTTAAAGGAGTCTGTGCAATAAGCTCTTCCGGCAAATTAAAATCAAAATCTTCTACCTTCATCTCCACACCTCTTATTTATTTCCATTTTCCAATCACATAAAAAATAAGCGACAGTACAATACTTGCAACAATAGATGTCACAATCGGAAAGTAAAAAGTCGCGTTTTCTTTTTTAATGACGATATCACCAGGAAGCCGGCCAAGCTTTGTAAACTGCATTAAAAAGCCGATAACGAGCAGCACCGCCCCGATGATCATCAATAGTCTGCCCATTACGGTCATGATGAAGGCACCTCCAGATGAAAATGTTCATATGCGGCCGGCAATGCCGTCCGGCCGCGCGGCGTCCGCTGCAAGAAGCCAATTTGCAATAAATAGGGTTCATAGACATCCTCAATCGTCGCCGGCTCTTCCCCGATGCTTGCGGCAAGTGTATCAAGGCCGACCGGCCCACCCTTGAAACGGCCAAGAATAGTCGTCAAAAGCTTATGATCGATATGATCAAGGCCGAGGCGATCCACCTGTAAAAGTTCCAGAGCTTCATTCGCTTTTTCAAGCGTGATGTCCCCATCACCACGCACTTCCGCATAGTCACGGACCCGCTTTAACAAACGGTTCGCGATCCGTGGTGTTCCGCGGGATCGGCGCGCCAGCTCTTTAGCACCTTCGTCATCTATTTCCGTACCAAAAATATCCGCTGTCCGCAAAATCACATTTGTCAGCTGCTCCGGAGAATAGTATTCAAGACGCGAGTGAACACCGAACCGGTCACGAAGCGGTGCGGATAAGGCCCCCGCACGTGTCGTCGCGCCGATTAATGTAAAGGGCGGCAAATCAAGCCGGACAGAGCGTGCCTCCGGCCCCTTCCCGATCACAATATCCAGGCAAAAATCTTCCATGGCAGGATATAAAACCTCTTCAATGGACCGCGGCAGCCGATGAATTTCATCAATAAATAAAACGTCACCCGGCGCCAGTGCGGTCAGCACGGCCGCCAGATCACCAGGACGTTCTATCGCCGGTCCCGATGTTGTCCGGAACCCTGCGCCCATTTCGTTCGCAATAACGGCCGCCATCGTTGTTTTCCCGAGCCCGGGCGGTCCGTACAATAACACATGATCAAGTGTCTCTTCCCGCTTCAAAGCCGCTTCAATAAAAATAGACAGGTTTTGTTTCACCTTGTCCTGTCCAATATATTGATTTAACGTCTGCGGACGGAGCGATTGTTCTTCAAACCGCTCATCTGCTCCGGCACCGCCTGATACAACACGCTGATCTTCCAACAAAGCTCCCTCCTTTTATCCGAGCAATAATTGCAGTCCTTTGCGAATGTATTCATCGGTTGACATCGCTTCTTCTTTTTCAAGACGTCCCGAAATCCGCTTTATTTCTCTAGCTGAATACCCAAGCGCTTCAAGAGCAAGCAGCGCTTCTTCCAACTCTGCATTACTTGGCGCAGCAGATTGTACCTTTTCCGGCTGGAATAATCCGGATAGATGATCCGGCATCACTTCATCCAGTTTCCCTTTTAAGTCCAAAATCATCTGCCTTGCTGTTTTTTTACCGATGCCGGGAAACTTGATTAAATAAGCTTCATCTTCGCGGTCAATCGCACCGACGACATGTGAAGGCTCACCGGATGCCAGTACGGCAAGCGCGCCTTTAGGGCCGATACCCGATACGCTGATCAATTTTTCAAACAGCCGCTTTTCTTCCGATGTCATAAACCCGAATAAAAGCTGCGTGTCTTCCCTTACATGATGATACACATAAACCGTCACATTCGTTTGTTCATATTTCGAAAATGCAAACGGGTTTGGCGTTAACAGCAGATACCCGATTCCATTCGTTTCAACCACAATATATTCCGGGCCAATGAAAGTAATAGTGCCTTTTATGTACTCGTACAAAATGTCCGCTCCTTTAACACGATTCGTCCATTGTATCATACCATATGAAAATCAAAAAAGAAACATTTGTTCCCTTAATATTCAGTCACCTTTGAAATACTCATCCACAGCCACGACAAGGGCGCCCATCCGCTCATGTTCCGGTGCCACTATACGTGTAACACCATGTTCATTCAAGGTTCCCGTAGTGACTTTTCCAACTGAACCGGCGACGGCTTTTTCATTAAATGCACTGGCCAATTCTGCTGCTAAATGGCGTTTTGACGCTTCTTGAAATAAAACACGGACTTGTGGAGACGCCGTAAACAGCACGGCTTCAACATCGCCGGCGATTACTTCATCCACAAGCTGTGCTACAACGTCCGGCTGCGGGACGGTCGTTTTGTACGGGAGCACGTATGAGAGGACGGCTCCTTTTTCTTCAAGCCAATTTTCAAGCGCAGGTACAGGTTCGCCGTGCAGCTGCAAAAAAACGGATTTTTCATGTAAGTCCTGTTCTTGCAGGGCATTTAATAATCCGGCATTTGTCCCGTCACCATCCACCACTTCCGGTACAAATCCGTATTTTTTCAATGCCTGCACCGTTTTATATCCGCGGCTCGCAATGTGGGATTGACCAATTACCTGTTTAAACTCATTTAGGAGTCCAAGTGATTCTGCCGCTTCAAATACCGTATTTGTACCGATTCCTGTTGTGAAAATACTCCAGTCTGTTCCTTGATCTATAACTGTTTCAATTTCTTTTTTCATTTCTTCCGGCGTACATTTTACCGTTTCCTGTAATGGACGCTCCAGCGGGATACCGCCTTTTTTTTCAATCATTGTGCCCATTTCCGCCATTTTGCGTGAACCGGCAATGGCAATTCGCTTGTTAGTTAAATTCCCCATGACTTCTCCCCATTTCTCTTTTCTTTTAATACTATCTTTTTCACTTCTGTTTTTCCATAAAAAAAAAAAGACGGTTCAACAAATGGTTGAACCGTCCTGACTGCCATTACTTAAGTGGTTTTTTTAAGATTCCAAGAAGGACAGCCGTAACTGCTGCTCCAATGAGAACAGCCACGAAGTAAAGGAATGGATTTCCTTGTACAATCGGGAAAACGAAAATTCCGCCATGCGGAGCTGGTAGTCCGATTTTAAAAAGCATGGTCAAAGCACCGGCAACCGCGGATCCGATAATCGCAGCCGGCAGGACACGCGCCGGATCTTTCGCCGCGAACGGAATGGCTCCTTCTGTAATGAAAGACATTCCCATAATATAGTTTGTTTTCCCGGCGTCACGTTCCTGTGCTGTAAATCTCGATTTAAAGAAAGTTGTCGCAAGCGCGATACCAAGCGGGGGAACCATCCCTCCCGCCATAACGGCAGCATGCGGCGCGTAGTTTCCTGCATCAATCATGGCAATGCCGAATGTAAAGGCAGCTTTGTTGACAGGACCGCCCATGTCTACAGCCATCATACCGCCAAGAATAATACCCAGAAGAACAAGGTTGCTTGTACCCATACCGCCAAGGACGTCTACTAACCATGTATTGAGTGCACTTACCGGACCATTAATGACATATATCATAGCTATACCGGTAATAAAAACACCAAATAAAGGATACAATAAGACTGGTTTAATACCCTCAAGAGATTGCGGAAGACCGTTAAATAATTTCTTTAGTCCAATAACCGCATACCCTGCAAGGAAACCGGCAATCAAGCCTCCAAGGAAACCAGAACCGCCATTGGCTGCCAAAATACCGCCAATCATCCCCGGAGCAAGACCTGGACGATCTGCAATACTCATTGCAATGAAACCGGCCAATACCGGAATCATAAGGGCAAACGCACTGCCGCCCCCAATATCCATTAATGCTTTGGCAAATTCATTGTAAGTTGGATGATCCGGCTTGAAAGCCTCAATACCAAAAGCAAATGAAATGGCAATTAAAATACCGCCTCCCACAACGAATGGGAGCATAGCGGATACACCGCTCATTAAATGCTTGTAAAAAGCGTTACCAGCTGATCCCGCGGCATCTTCTTTACTTGAACCGCTTCCTCCCTGGTAAACAGGGGCATCCTGCTTCACCGCGCGGTCCAAAAGTCCATCCGGGTTGCGAATTCCCTGCGCAACCGGCACTTGAATTACGTGTTTGCCTTTGAAACGCTCCATTTCAATCTGCTTGTCCGCTGCCACGATAATCGCTGATGCGTTAGCAATTTCATCTGCCGTCAATGCGTTTTTCACGCCGCTTGAACCGTTTGTTTCGACTTTAAAGTTAATTCCTTTTTCTTTCGCTTTTGCTTTTAATGCATCTGCCGCCATGTATGTGTGGGCAATACCTGTCGGGCAGGCTGTCACCGCAAGAACAGTCGGTGCACGGTCATTTACCGGAGCTGGTGTTTCTTCTTCAACCGGTGCCTCTTCACGAGATTCAAATGCCTGGACAATGTCCTCTTCTGTCTGTGCATTCATCAATACTTCGCGGAATGAAGAGTCCATCAAAAATGAAGACAAACTTGACAGTGTTTCAAGATGCGCTTCATTCGCGCCATCCGGAGCTGCAATCATGAAGAATAGGTTTGCCGGCTGTCCATCAAGTGATTCATAATCAATTCCTTCTTTGGAGCGTCCGAAAGCGACAGCGGCTGTCTTGACTGCCGCTGTTTTGGCATGAGGAATCGCAATCCCTTCGCCAACACCGGTTGTGCTTTGTGCCTCACGTGCTAAAATGGCTTCTTTAAAAGCAGCATTGTCGTTTAAACGGCCCGCTTGATCTAATTTTGCTGCAAGTTCATCTATAACAGAGGCTTTGTCAGATGACGAAAGATCCATAATAATCGTGTCTTTTTTCAATAAATCTGTGATTTTCATTGTGTGCCCTCCTGTTCTAATTTCATTATTTTCACACGGCTGTACACCTGTTCCACTTCCGCTTTTGTACATAAATCATCCGAGAATGCCGTTGCACTGCCTGCTGCGACTGCCCAATGAAAGGCTTTGTGCGGTTCAAGTCCGGCTTCAATTTTCGCCATAAATGCGGCAACCATTGAATCCCCGGCTCCAACTGTATTTTTCACCGTTCCTGTTGGCGGCGAGGCAAAATAGACGGATTCTTTATTCACAAAAACAGCACCTTCCCCACCCATTGAAACAATGACATTTTCTATTCCGCCATCAATGAGCTTTTTCGCAATAAGCGCTGCTTCTTCTTTCGTATTGACATCCGTTCCAAGCAGTTCACTTAATTCATGATGATTAGGTTTTATAAAAAACGGATTGTATGGTAACAGTTCTTTTAGTGCCGCACCGCTCGTATCAACCACAACGCGGGCCCCTTTTT
This sequence comes from Domibacillus antri, assembly GCF_001936625.1. Taxonomy (GTDB): domain Bacteria; phylum Bacillota; class Bacilli; order Bacillales; family Domibacillaceae; genus Domibacillus; species Domibacillus antri. Next base: position 327,955 of record NZ_MSDU01000008.1, read on the forward strand.
TTCGGGCTGTATCAATCAATGTGCCCGCATAATCCGCCGGAAGTGACGATGGTACGCTGCCGCCGATATGGAGCCAGTCGCGCTCGGTCAACTCACTTGTCACTTGCACAAGACGATTTGCCTCTTCCTCGGAAATAACGGGGGCCGGTCCATTAATCTCTGTTTCCGTGCCGGATTTTAGCTTTACATTAATGCGTGTCGTACCATTAACAGAAGTAAACCGGTGAAACACACCTTCACGATCAAGCTCACTCTTAATAAAATCACCGGTAAATCCCCCGGCAAACCCGATCGCACATGTATCGCTGCCAAGACGTTTCAGCAATCGTGAAACATTGATGCCTTTACCGCCTGCGTATAGATCTGCACTTTCTGATCGATTTAAGCCGCCCGCTTGAAAATCTTCAACGCGTACAACATAGTCGACAGCTGGATTTAACGTACATGTGTAAATCATATTAAAGCCTCCTTGATGTCCGTTCTGTCTTCGAACATCCGTCTCGTTTTCTCTGTTATTTTTCCAGTTACTATGACCGCTTGTTCCAAATCCGCAATGTGTACAAAGGCGCTTTCCTGAAATTTTGACGCATCTGTTACAACGTATGGCTGCTGTGCGCGTTTAAGTGCTTCTCTTTTAACCGCTGCTTCTTCAGGATCCGGAGTCGTGTAGCCGGCCGCTATGTGAATCCCATTTACACCAAGAAAGGCTTTATCAAACCAGTATTGCTGCAGTCCATGAACCGCGCCGGTACCAGTTAACGCTTTGGTGGATTGTTTAAGCCGGCCGCCGGTTCCATACGCTTCGATTCCGCATTCCACCAGAAGCCTTAAATGATCAAAACCGTTTGTTACCGCGACAATATTTTTTGCTTTAATATAAGGAATCAGCGCTAATGTCGTTGTACCCGCATCTATGAAGATGCAGTCATTGTCTTCGATGAGGGATGCAGCCAGCCGGCCGGCCGCACGCTTTTCATCTAAAAAGCGGTTCGTTTTTTCATCCATCGTCGGCTCTGTGCGTTTCCGTGATACTTTTGCCGCACCGCCGTGAACACGTCTGAGCAGCCCCGCATCTTCCAAATCGGTTAAGTCCCTGCGGATCGTTGATTCTGATGCGCCCGTCGATTCAGTCAGCTCATGAATTTTAACCACTTCTTTTTCTTTCAGAAAATTTAAAATCATCACATGGCGTTCTTCCGTCAACACAGGTTTCATCCCTCCTGTTCTTTTTTGTTGATTTCATTATACAACCGCTTTCATATAAAAACAATCATTTTCAATCATTTTTTATCAAAAACAATCAAAAATCAGTCAAATTTGCTTATTTCATCAAAAAAACAAGATGACCAAGAGATCATCCTGCTTTAGATCAAATCATATTTGAAGGATTATGCTTCTTATTGAATGCTGTTTGTTTCGCTTCTTTGTATATCCGCTGAAAACGAAAGAAAAGACGCGCACGAAGCACGCCTCACCTAGTTATCTATGGCAATATGGGCAATGCGGCATCATGTGCGGCCATGAATAATCTTGCATTTCTATTTTCTCTTCACGCTCCATCTCCACTTCATGCATATATGGCATCATATGCGGCATTGGATAAGGCATCGGAAATGGGATAGGGTAAAAATAGCAAGGCATCGGCGGACAGGGCATCATCATTCCATGTTCTTCAGGTGACGGAGCAGGAACCGGCTGGGTCATCCAATTTTCCGGCTTGATCGGCTCCTCGATTTCTTCCATTTCCAACTCCATCACAGGTGGATACGGCGTCGGTTTTTCATGTGCAAAAGGATGTACCCTTTCCTTCTCGGGATAGATTTTTTCTTTCTCTTTAACCGGAGCTGCGTGTTCTTTTTCTTTTTTCGGAACTATTTTTTCCTTTCCTTTGTGACCGGCAGATTCAGGTATTTTAATTTTCATACCCGGAACGATCATTTCTGGATTGGCGAGGTGCGCATTCATCTTTTTCACTTCTTCAAAACTGACCCCATACTTTTCAGAAATTGACCATAGCGTATCACCGCGCTGAACAATATGGATTTTCATTGTTTCCCTCCTCAATGAGCATTCAACATATTGTATGCGCCCACATCGTCCATGTGCTGAAAAATTCAGTCCGCCTGTGCCAGCATTCTCTCAAGAGAAAGCCGTGCCTGTGCGGCTGTTTCTTCATCTACAGTGATGATATTGCCCGTTCCTCCTTCCATAATTGTTTCCAGCGACCAGAGAAGATGCGGCAAATCGATCCGGTTCATCGTCAGGCATGGACACATATTCGGGTTCAATGACATGATGTCTTTATCCGGATGCTGCGCGATAATGCGTTTGACGAGATTCATTTCGGTTCCAATGGCCCATGCGGAGCCTGGAGATGCCTTTTCGATTGCTTCGATAATGTACTTTGTCGAACCGTTATCATGAGACAACGCAACGACTTCACGGCGGCATTCGGGATGAACGATAATGTTCACATCCGGTCTTGTCCGTCGCAGCTCTTCAATATTTGAAACGGTAAAATTTTCGTGAACCGAGCAGTGTCCTTTCCACAAAATCACTTGGATGTTATCCAGATCCCCATCGTACTCCAGCGTGTCCGTCATTGGATTCCAGATCGCCATCTGATCAAGCGGAACGCCCATATCAAACGCCGTATTGCGGCCGAGGTGCTGATCCGGCAAAAATAACAGGCGTTCCTTCTGTGTAAATGCCCATTTTACTATGGATCGTGCGTTTGAAGATGTCACACACGATCCGCCATTTCTTCCGGTAAACGCTTTAATGGCGGCTGTTGAATTGACATAGGTGAGCGGGATGATCGTGTTACCGAATAAACCCTGCAGAGCTGTCCAGGCGCGTTCCGTTTGGTAAATATCAGCCATATCCGCCATTGAGCAGCCCGCGCGCATATCGGGTAAATATACGGTCTGGCTGTCCATCGTCAAAATATCTGCTGTTTCTGCCATAAAATGAACACCGCAAAATACAATATGTTTTGCCGCACGGTTCGCCGCTGATACTTGTGCCAATTGCAATGAATCTCCAATTGCATCTGCAAACTGGATGACTTCATCTTTTTGATAATGGTGACCCGGAATGAAAAGGGATGTGCCAAGTTCTTTTCTTATGTCATGAACTCGCTGCTCCATTGCAGCCTCCTCCATATTCCGATATTTTTCCGGAAGTATGGCTTCTTTTGTCTTCAACAGTTCAGTCAGCCCCATTCAATCCAGCCCCTTTCATTTCCACGCGTGCACTAATATCGAGCGCTTTCACAGAATGAGTGAGTGCCCCAAGTGAAATCCAGCCCACGCCCGTTAACGCATATTCACGCAAGTTTTCCAGTGTAATGCCGCCTGACGCTTCCGTGGCAATGTGCGCCGGAACAAGCGGCAGCCATGCTTTTATGTCAGCCGGCGTGCAGTTATCGAACATAATCATATCCGCTCCTGCTGCCACCGCTTCTTCCAGCTGCTCTTTCGTTTCGATTTCCACTTCAATTTTCACCGTCAATCCGCAAACATTACGCGCTTGTTCCACACCGCGCGTAATGCTTCCGGCAAAAGCAATATGGTTGTCTTTCAGCATGACCGCATCATAAAGACCCGTCCTGTGATTAAACGCCCCGCCGGCTCTTACAGCATATTTTTCAAGCATGCGCAGCCCCGGTACCGTTTTTCTTGTATCACAAATACGTGCTCCCGTTCCTTCCACTTTTTTGACCGCCTGCGCCGCTGCGGTTGCAATCCCGGACATTCGCTGAATGACATTTAATATAACCCGTTCCCCGGCCAGCAGCCCGCGCAATGAGCCGTGAATACGGGCAATCATTTCGCCCGCTTCCACTTTTTCACCGTCTTTTTTAAATACCGCAACCGTAACCTGCTCATCTACCAGCCGAAAACCCCTTTCAATAACAGAGCGCCCGCAAAAAACACCTTCTTCTTTGGCGGTAAATGTAAAAGACCCCCTTTCTTCTTCTGAAAAAATACTATCCCCCGACAAATCACGGTCCCCAATATCTTCAATAAAAAAAGCTGTAAGCATTTGGTCGAGCTTGATCAAATTCATTTTCTTCACCCCTCACCGACAACATTCCTTTTTCAAACGTCACCCATTTTTTTCTCCATAATGGTGCTGATTCCGGAAAATCCGCCCGGATATGAGCCCCCCGCGTCTCGGTTCTCTCTAATGCCGCCCTGGCAATTAAATACGCTGTCGTATGCATGAACAGCTTCTCCATGTCTTCAATAGACAGTCCGCTTATGTCACCATTCGCTCCTTCCATTATCCGCAAGCAGTCCGTCATTCTGGCGAGTCCTTGTTTCGTCCGAATGATTCCGGCATCCTCCATCATCCTCTTCTTCAGTTCGTCCATTTCAAAAAGCGGCGGCAGCTGAACCGGACGAGCTTGTTCGGCCGGCTGGAAATTCATCGATTTTTTTTTATAAGTTAAAATGTGTATTGCCATCCTTTTCCCAAATGCAATGCCCTCGAGAAGAGAATTGCTAGCAAGACGATTCGCTCCATGCACACCTGTACACGCTGTTTCACCGGCCGCATACAATCGTGCAATCGAGGTTCGTCCATACGAATCCGCCTTCACCCCTCCCATTAAAAAATGGCTTCCCGGTGCAACCGGAATCAATCCTTCTTTTAAGTCAATCCCATTTTCTAAACATAAAGCAGAAATCGTCGGAAACCTCTCCTGAAAATCATTAATCATCGATACATCAAGAAACACGTTACGCCCCTTCTTGAGCGCTTTGTAAATTTCAAACGCGGTTATGTGCCGGGGAGCGAGATCTTCCATCGGATGAACGCCTCTCATGAGCCGCCGCCCGTTTTCATCGACAAGAACGGCACCAGCTCCCCGAACCGCTTCTGATACGAGACCTTTCGTTTCACCATTGACAAATAAAAGAGTCGGGTGAAATTGCACAAATTCCATATCGGTTACCTCTACCCCTGCCCGGTAAGCAAGAGCAATCCCGTCACCGGTCAGTGTTTTTCTGTTTGAGGTGAACGGATACAGCGCTCCTGCCCCGCCGGTTGCAAGAATGGTGTGCTGCGCTTCATATGTATGAATCACACCGTCTGCATTTTTCGTCTTCACACCGAAACATGTTCCATTTGACACTATCAGCTCAAAGGCCATTTCTCGTTCGATAATACGAACATTATCCGGCAATGATTGAATGAAATGCTCAATCATCATTTTCCCGGTGGCATCACCGCCTGAATGAACGATCCGATGCCTGCTGTGCGCTCCTTCTAAACAAAGTGACAATGTTCCATCCGATCGATAGTCTGCCGGAAACCCTTCTTGTAAAAGTTCTTTCACAGCGTTTGCACCTTCTGTGATGAGCTGCTGAACGTTTGACAGAGAGTGATGATATTCCCCCGCTTCGAATGTGTCCTGCATGTGGGAATCATACGTATCGTCTGTGGACAAAACAGCCGCAATTCCACCCTGTGCATAATATGAATTGCTGTCACGAATAACCGATTTTGTGATAACAATCACATTCACTTGCACTCCTAAATGTTTGGCAGCCTGCAGCGCGGCAATTCCCGATCCGATGATAACGACCTGCGACGAAAATTTCATCGTTTACCCTCACTTTACAGTTGTCTTTACACTTATATTTACATAAAATAAACGATATGACAAGCTAAATTTACAATAGAAAGAAGTGTGAAGGATGTACTTTGACTATGCTGCCACCTCACCAATGCGAAAAGAAGCACTGGCCGTTTATTTAGAAGCTGCACAGCATTTCCCGGGAAATACCTCAAGTCCTCATGATGAGGGATCAAAAGCAAATTTTCTTTTACAGCGCTGCCGCGGGAAAATCGCTCAAAAAGCCGGTGTCTGTACAGACGGCATTTATTTTACCGGCAGCGGAACGGAAGGGAATGTGCTGGCGATTTTATCGATGGCCCGCAACCGAAAAGGGAAACATATTATCACTTCCATGGCCGAGCATACATCGGTCCATTCAGCCATGACACTGCTGGAGATGGAGGGGTTTGACATAACAAGACTGCCGTTGAATGAAAAAGGCATTGTGTCCGCAGAGGATGTTCAAAAATCAATCCGGCCGGATACCGTGTTGATTTCCATTCAGCATGTTAATCCTGAAATCGGCACTATTCAGCCGGTTGAAAAAGTGGCCATCATGGCAAAGGATCACGGGGTGCTCTTTCATACAGACTGTGTCCAGTCATTTGGAAAACTGGATGTCACCAATATTAAAGCGGACGCCATGACATTCTCTGCGCATAAAATGGGTGGACCAAAAGGATGCGGTGCGGTTTATTTATCTCCCTACACCTCTGTTACACCTGTCTTTCCCGGCATGACACATGAAAAAGGAATAAGAGGGGGGACAGTTGATACACCCGCTGTTGCAGCATTTGCAGAAGCCGCTCAATTGTCTGTTGATTTGGAACGGCTTTCATTTTTGCGTCATCTATTGAAAAAAGAATTGGAAGGAACGATGTGCAGATGGATTGAAGCAGATGAAGCGCAGCAGTTTCCCGGCGTGATCGGCATGTGCATTCCCGGTATCGAAGGACAGCTTATTATGCTCACATTAAATGCGAAAAACATATACATTTCGACCGGAAGCGCCTGTGATACATCCGCCGCAGCCGGAACGAAAGCCGCACTGGCCATGGGGATGACAATGGAGGAAGCACGCCAATTTTTTCGCATTTCACTCAGCATGGAGACGACTGAAGACGAAGTGGCCGCACTGGCCGCTGCACTCTCACATGCCGCGGAGCATGCGGTTATGCTATGATACATAGTGGAGGGATTACGCATGACAGAAAAAAAGAAACGGACCGGGGAAGAGCGGCGCACATTGCTTTTAGACTGGCTTCAAAATGAAAAAAGACCGCTTACCGGAAGCGAGCTTGCTGAAAAAGCCGGTGTAAGCCGGCAGGTGATCGTTGGCGACATCACATTACTGAAAGCGCGGGGCAACCCTATTATGGCGACAAGTCAGGGATACATCTATTTAGAAAAACAGACTGAAACAGCATGTGAACGAATTATTGCATGCGTTCATCCACCTGAAAAGACAGAAGAAGAGCTCCTGCTGCTTGTCGATCTTGGCGTACTCGTGAAAGACGTTAAAATTGAACATCCTGTTTACGGTGATTTGACCGCTTCCATTATGGTATCAAACCGTAAAGAAGCGCTGCGTTTTTTTGAACGTATTCATGAAACAAACGCCGCTTATTTATCCGAATTAACAGGCGGTGTTCATTTGCATACGATTTCTGCTAAAGATGAAGAAACGCTCAATGAGGCAGAGCAGGTATTAAAAGAAGCTGGACTGCTGCTCGAGTAACCTAAACAGGAAAAGACTGCCTATATTTCGGCAGTCTTTTTTAGACTTTATTCTTTGCTTGTCCCACTTCATATCCATAATAGCTTCCAAGGACCTGTACTTTACAGCCGAGTGCTTCCATTTCAGCAAAAGCACCGGGCACGAGCACATCATCAATGCGCTGTGCGACATCAATAATGAAAAAGTAGTTGCCAAGACCCGTTTTTAACGGACGCGATTCAATTTTCGCGAGATTCAAATTACGCCAGGCGAACGTCGCCAGCACCTGATGAAGCGTACCTGGACGATCCGTTGGGAGCGTAACGACAATCGTCGTTTTCCCGCCCGTTTTTGGTAAAGGAAATGTTAATTCTTCGTGCGTTTTCGACAGAACAAGAAAACGTGTATGATTGAAATTGTAATCATGAATGTCTGCCTGCGCCATGAACAATCCGTATTCTTCAGCAGACAATGAATTCGCAATAGCTGCTATACACTGTTCCGGATGCTCGCTTACATATTTCGCTGCTGCAGCTGTAGAAGTCATTTGCTGGTACGGAACACCATAAAATTCGCGGTTCAAAAATTTATGACATTGTGCAATCGCATGCGGATGCGACAGCACACGTCCTGCGTCTTTCCAGTGATCCGCATGATCCGGATGCACGAGCAAATGCTGTTGAATCGGTGCGGTTAGTTCACCGACAATGGTCAAATCGGCTTCATGGAAAAGGTGATCGATCGTCATATTGACTGTGCCTTCCAGCGCATTTTCAATAGGCACAACAGCTAGATCCGCCCTTCCATCCAGCACAAAATCCATACATTCCGGGATTGTTACACAAGGAATACGTTCATCGTCCGGAAACGCATCCGACACAGCGATATCAGTAAACGTCGCTGCAGGTCCTAAAAAAGCAATTTTTCTCAAGCCATTCACTCCAGTCTCTATTGAAACAAATTAAGCACCCGATCCGAGCACTTCCACTGTATCAACAAATTCAAGCTTTTTCAGCCGGGCTAACAGTTCATCCAGCCCCAATTTCATATCCGTTACATTTAAAGAAAGCGTTACGTTCGCGCGGCCCTGCAGCGGAATCGTCTGATGGATCGTCAGTACGTTTCCTCCGCAGCCGGCCACAACAGCAAGCAGTTCAGACAGGGTGCCGGACCGGTCTTCCAGATGAAAAAACAGCGTAATGATCCGTTCTTTGACAATTGTATGAAAAGGAAATACAGTATCGCGATATTTGTAAAAAGCACTCCGGCTCAAATCAACTTTTTGCACCGCTTCCCACACTGAATCCGCTTTTTTACGCTCAATTAATTCTTTTGCATCAAGCGTTTTCTTCATTGCTTCCGGAAGCACGTCTTCGCGCACAAGGTAAAATTTTTCATTTTGTTCTTTCTTTCCCACGTCCATCCCCCATTTTCCAAACCGCCTGCGTCAGCCGTTATTCTACAAATTCAAATTCATAATCTAAAAGACGTACAACATCACCGTTCTCTGCACCGCGTTCGCGAAGTGCTTCATCAACCCCCATCGAACGAAGCTGACGCGCAAACCGGTGAATCGATGCTTCACGCGTAAAGTCCGTCATTTTAAACAGCTTCTCGATTTTGCTGCCCGTTAATTCAAACGCACCGTCAGGCCCGCGGGAAATAACAAATTCTGCTGCCTGCTTTTCGTGACGGTACATGACGCGGTTTACAGAGAGATCTTCTTCTTCATGGTCAAGCGGGAATTCCGGCGTTTCATCTACCTTATCGGCAATGGCAAATAACAAATCACGCAAACCGCTCCGTGTTAAAGCGGAAATTGGGAAAATAACCGCATTTTCATCCACTTTTTTCTTAAACTCCACCAGATTTTCTTCCGCTTCCGGCATGTCCATTTTATTGGCAACAATAATTTCCGGCCGTTCCGTTAAACGGAGGTTGTATTCTTTCAATTCATTGTTAATCGTAACATAATCTTCGTACGGATCGCGCCCCTCCATACCGGACATATCCAGCACATGAACGATGACACGCGTACGCTCAATATGGCGTAAAAATTGGTGCCCCAGTCCTGTTCCTTCGTGGGCGCCCTCAATAAGCCCCGGAAGGTCCGCCATAACAAAGCTTCGGCCGTCTTCCGTCTCGACCATACCGAGATTTGGCACAAGTGTCGTAAAATGATAGGCCGCAATTTTTGGTTTTGCTGCTGTAACGACGGATAGAAGTGTGGACTTCCCGACACTTGGAAAGCCGACAAGCCCGACGTCGGCAAGCAATTTCAATTCAAGCGTAACATTGCGTTCAATACCAGGTTCCCCGTTTTCAGAAATCTCCGGTGCCGGATTTGCCGGCGTCGCAAAGCGGCTGTTGCCGCGTCCGCCGCGTCCGCCGCGGGCAATAACCGCCTGCTGTCCGTGTTCTACTAAGTCGGCAATCACTTCACCTGTATCATCGTCTGTCACGACTGTTCCGGGCGGCACTTTGACAATCATATCTTTGGCATTTTTACCATGCATGTTTTTGCTCATTCCGTGTTCGCCGCGCGGTGCTTTAAAATGCCGCTGATAGCGGAAATCCATCAGCGTCCGCAGTCCTTCTTCCACTTCAAATACAACATTCGCTCCATTGCCGCCATCACCGCCGGCTGGACCGCCGTTTGGCACGTATTTTTCACGGCGGAAGGCAACCATCCCGTTCCCGCCGTCGCCGCCTTTTACATATATTTTGACCTGATCTACAAACATATTGTTCTTTTCCTCCTAAAAATTCACTTCCATTAGTATATCCTGATCATCTGATTTCATGACCTTGCCGCACACTTCATCAGGCTGAAGCAATTGATTGATCCGTTCCATTAACAGAGAGCGGTCGAAAAGCTCACCGTCCCATTCAATTCGTACCATCAGACGGCCGTCTTTTTCCGCAAAACCGGTATATAAATTTTGGCCGCTATAGTCTGAGATGTGCCGTTCGAGCAGTGAAAACAATGATTGAAAAAAGCCGGTCACCATTTCATCGTCCACTTTCTCAATGACCATCTCATCGTCTATTTCAAATTCAAGCAGGAATTTATGCTTCTCCCAGTTAAACGTGATAAACATCTCCGCCATCCCTGGCATGCCAAGATTGCACAGTTTCGACTCCTGCACAGCTTTGACAATAATATGATCAGCTGCACGGGCAGCCTCATCTATTTTATTTAAAGCAAGAAAACCTTTAATCAGCTGTATATCATTCATCCAGTCATGCCGCGCATGACGGAGTGCTTCTATGGCGGTCCATTTTTTCTCTCTCACCTGCAAATGTGCACCTCCCGTGTCCAGACAACAAATTCCTTTCTGTTAGTATAGCAGAAAAATTTACAGTTTGGACCGGAAAGATGGCGGGCCATACATAAAAAAACGGAGGCGTTCCGAAAGGTTGACTTTCAGAACGCCTCCATCCGTAATCCGCTTATTGAGCAGCAGGATATACACTTACTTTTTTACGATCGCGTCCAACGCGCTCGAAACGAACGATACCGTCTACTTTCGCAAACAATGTATCATCGCCGCCGCGTCCTACGTTTTCACCCGGGTGAATTTTCGTACCGCGTTGACGGTAAAGGATAGAACCACCTGTTACGAACTGGCCGTCAGCACGTTTAGCGCCGAGGCGTTTCGACTCAGAGTCACGTCCGTTCTTTGTAGAACCTACCCCTTTTTTGGATGCGAAAAATTGAAGATCCAATTTCAACAACATGTTTTTCACCTCCTATAGGAAGTTTATTTGAATATACTCTCCGTGGCTTTCTTCAATTGTCTTCAGTGAAATGATCATGCCTTCGAGCAATAGCTGAATCTGGCTCCGCTTGTCCTCCGGCAGTTCATCCGGCACCTCGCAATAAAGCAGCCCGCCGTCTTCACCAAGCTCAATATGAGGGGTGATGCCGGTCAGTGCTTCCACTGCGTTAATCGCACCAAATGAAACAGCCGAAGCGCCAGCGCAGACGAGGTCTTTGCCGCTTTCATCGTAGCCTGCATGGCCCTTCATCGTAAACGACTGAATCAAGCCCGATTCGTCTTTGTTTACATCAACATAAATCATTCAATCATCGCCTTACGCGTTGATTTTTTCAATGACTACTTTTGTGTAAGGCTGACGGTGTCCTTGCTTTCTGCGGTAGTTTTTCTTAGCTTTAAATTTGAAAACGATGATTTTCTTCGCGCGTCCTTGCTTTTCAACCTTCGCCGTTACAGTTGCGCCTTCTACGACCGGGCTGCCGACTTTCACGTTGTCGCCGCCAACGAAAAGAACTTTATCAAAAGTGACAGAATCACCATCTTGAGCGTTCAATTTTTCGATGTAGATTGCTTGACCTTCTTCAACTTTGATCTGCTTGCCGCCTGTTTCAATAATTGCGTACATTTCTGCACCTCCCTGTTTACTCAGACTCGCCACGTACCAGGTGATCCGGAGATACTTGAACCTGCTGTGTGCGGTTGTAGCACGGGTGCTACAAACAATAACATATGAATTCTATCACTTTCAATTCACTGTGTCAATCGTTATTTTCAATGATCTCATCCACCCTTTTCTTTCCTTGAAAAAAATGCGTTAACAGTTCATATTCAGTGATGTTCACTCTCCGGTCTACCATGAAAAGATGTGTCCGGTTCCGGTGTAATTGACGAACAGTTTCCATTAACAGCTGGCGGCTGCCTGTGTGAATATGAAGCATTCTAAGCTGCACCGGTTCGTAAAACCGCGCCGTCAAAAAGCGGATAAACATATACTCCTTTTCTTTCCACATGGTCAAAAGCTGAACGGTAATATACGATACGGTCAGCAGCAGCTGCAAGTAAAACGGAAGAACATAAATCGCCGCTCCAAAAAGACAGACAAGCATGAAAAAAGAGCAGTGAATGGCCATCCTGTAAGCGTCATAATAAGGACGGACAGCGGATAATAGCAGCAGGATCATTTTTCCACCGTCAAGCGGCAACACAGGGAGTAAATTAAAGAGAAGTATGAGGACATTCAACTGAATTAACAATGAATAAACGTCCGGTTCGACCACTCCGGTGTGCAATAAACAAAAGAACGCCGCCGCGAGCGGCATATGCATAAAAGGACCGGACAGGACGACGAGCCATTCTTCAGCAAGCGGCCGTCCTGCATGTTCATTTGTTTCCAGTTTCCCTCCAAACGGCAGAAACTCTATTTTAACAATCCGCCAGCCGCAAAATTTGGCCGCCGCTGCATGGCCGAGTTCGTGAACGAAAATGATAGTTAATAAACAGAGCGCTTCCGCAAACATCCCGACAGCAGCCGCCAAAGCACCCATCAGCCATGTAAGAGGATGAATTCTAATCAATCTCGTCTGCTCCCATTCGTTGCTTTGAGATGACCTGTCCATTTTTCCGCCTCGTGATATGCACGGATTCCTTTGCCGGCTCCCCGATCACCGCTCCTTCGTCCACTTTTTCAAACAATCCAAAATCGTTAACATACACCCCATCGATTTCCGTTTCACTTCCGTCATTATGCTGCAGAACAATTGAATGATCGTCCTTGTTAATCCGCACAACCATTCCCGCCCTTTCTGCTTTAAGTGTGTGGGACACGTTCACTGGCGTAATTGCTCCATCCGGCTGCCCATGCAATGAAGGCAAAAGCGCACCGAGATGGCGTTCATATACATAAGCGGTGCGGGCAAATGTGAAATCACCGGTAAATAAATAATAAACTGCCGGCTGATCCCGATTTACATAAACCAATAAATATAGAAGGGCTGCCCCGGCAATTTTTCGTTTCACGATCACCACTCCTGCTTTTTTTTATTTGTATGCACAGGCACAAGCAAATACGAAAAAAAAACCGCTTCAATAAGCGGTTTTTTTTTATGATCGGCCCATGCCGATAAAGCGTTTGAATTTCGTAAGGAATGTTTCTTTTTCCTGATCCAGCTGCTGCAGCGGGACGGATTCACCTAAAATACGGCGTGCAATATTGCGGTAAGCAATCGAAGCGCGATTGTTTGGATTGTGTGCAACCGGCTCGCCGTTATGAGATGATTTAATGACTTCATCATCGTCAGCAACAATGCCAATCAATTCAATGGACAAATGAGCGGCCACTTCATCCACATCGAGCATATCGCCTTCTTTCACCATGTGATTGCGAATGCGGTTCACGATCAATTTCGGCGGCGCCATGCCCTCTTCCTTTTCAAGTAAGCCGATGACCCGATCCGCATCACGCACAGATGATTTTTCAGGCGTGGTGACGACAATGGCATGATCCGCTCCGGCAACCGCGTTTTTGTATCCCTGCTCAATACCTGCAGGACAATCTATTAAAATATAATCGTAATCTTGCTTCAGCTCATCAATTAATTTTTTCATCTGCTCCGGTGTCACAGCTGACTTATCCGTTGTTTGTGCAGCCGGAAGCAAATAAAGCAGGTCGTTAAAACGCTTGTCTTTAACGAGAGCCTGATGTGTTTTGCATCGCTCTTCGACAACGTCGACAAGATCATAAATAATCCGATTTTCAAGCCCCATAACTACATCGAGGTTGCGAAGGCCGATGTCGGTATCTACTAGGCACACTTTTTTTTCCTGCAGCGCGAGCGCTGTTCCGAGATTGGCAGTTGTTGTCGTTTTGCCGACACCACCTTTTCCGGAAGTAATGACGATTGCTTCACCCACTTCAAAAGCCCCCTTTAAACGTCGATATGTCAGGCCGCAAATATTTCAATACTTGCAGCCGGTCAATGACAAGTTGATCCGCTTCGTTAATAAAAGCGCATTCAGATTCTGTTATTTCTTCTTCATCATAACGGTCAGGCGACCTCGTCAAATGACTGCTGATGCGCAGCTGGGACGGCATCATTTTCGCCGCCGTAATGACGGCCTGTTTGTTTCCGTAGCAGCCGGCATGTGCAACACCTTTTAATGCGCCCATCACAAAAATGCTGCCGCCGGCCATCACTGTACCGCCCGGATTTACATCACCGATCAACAACAGATCACCCGGCACTTCAAGTACCTGTCCGGAACGAATTCGGCCCACAAAGGACACAATTTCATTTTCCTCTTTCCAGCGTACCGCTTCCTCAATGGTCATCACATTCGATTTTATCTCTTCAACGACGAGATGACGCCGCTGGCGGATTAAACTTTTTAATGCTTCTTTCTCGTCTTCAGTCACATAGCGATTCCCTGTCTGAACGGAGACGGTAATAAGCGCCCCCTGTCCGTCTTTCGTAACGGCATCGAGCTTTTCTGTCAATTCTTCTATTAATTCATTATACGCACACTTATCATTCAATTGAAGAGTCAGGCCATCTTTCGTCCCTTTGATGACTACGTTTTGCCCTGTTTTCATAGCAAGTATCCCACCTCTGTACGTCTCATTATTCGACAGAACGGTGCCCATTTCCTTTTTTAAAGGATCAGCCGAATATGTTTTTTAATTTTTGAAAAGCATTTCGGAGCGGAATGGCGAACAGGATATAAAAAATCGCATTTAATGCAAGTGTCGGCCATAGCCGCATAAAGACAAACTGCTCAAATGAAGCTTCTGACCGCTGAACAAGCACATTCAGTCCGTATATAATCATTTCAAGCAGCGCAATGTCAAACAGCACGATGATGAAGAAAATGACTAGCGTGCTATGCAGCCATTTCGTCAATTTCGACGTGATGTAGACAATCAGCGGCAGGAAGAACATATAAGCACCCAATAGTCCTGTATAGAACATATCAAATAAAAATCCGAATAAGAAGCCATACTTAATTGCTGTGTTCCGGTCAAAGAAAACGGACATAAATAACAGTCCGATTAAAAAGAAACGCGGTACCGGCACGTATATCCCGTTAAACGCATTTTCCGGAAAAAAAACCATAAAGACACTGTCACTATAAAAAAGGGCAATCATTAAAAGAGGAAGAAGTCCTTTTTTCACAGCGCTTCCTCCTCAATGACTACTTGCTGGCGATCTTCTTCTGGAAGCACTTTTGTCATGGCCCGTTTGGATACCATCACGTGTTCAAGATCATAAAAACTGGCTGCCGGTTCCACAAGTGCGGTTTGGGTCAACCCGAATTCATCCGGTACAAGCTCTGTTACTTTTCCTATAACAAGACCTTTCGGAAAAACACCTCCGAGTCCGGATGTGGTGACGGTCTGCCCTTTTGCTACGTTCGAATCAGACGGAATTTTTGTCATTTTCAGCATTTTTTTCTCTTCGTCATATCCTTCAATCAGCCCATAAATAGCCGCATCCGCCTGAATAATCGCAGACACACGGTTTTGCGGATCATGCGCTGACAGCAGCTGTACCGTTGAGGTAAATTTAGAGGTGCTTTTCACTTTGCCGACGAGTCCGCTGGCTGTGATAACGGCCATATCCGGTTCGATGCCGGATGATTCCCCTTGATCGATCGTAATTAATTCATACCAGCGATCGGGATTTCGGGCAATAACTGTTGCCTGCACCGGCTCGTAATCTGCTAAACTTTCTTCCTTTTCCAGCACTTTCCGCAGCTCCGCATTGTCTTTTTTCAGCCGGGTGACATCACTTTCAAGCTGGGCCAGTTCATCTAAATGGGTTCGCAGTTTTTCATTTTCTTCATATGTATTCCGCAGCCGGCGGATATCATCAAAAAACTGTTCCACTGCACCGGCCGGTTTTGATACGATATTTTGTCCAAAGCCGGTCACATCTTTTACAAATTTTTCAGGCCAAGTAATGTTAGCGCGGTCGCGAAGGGAAAAGCCAATCAATGCCACAAGAATAATGATGCTGCCAAGTAAAATGATTAATCGCTTGTTTGTAAAAAATTGCGGCATGAAATCCACCTCAGTTTTCTAAGCATTCAAAACGGTGAGGCAGGTTCAGTGCGCACCGGCACAGCCGATTAGAGCGCGGAGAACCGGCCTCATTGACGAAATTTATTTATTTTTAAACAAATGAATGTGATCCAGTGCAAGGCCTGTACCGACAGCCACACAGTCAAGCGGGTTTTCCGCAATAATAACCGGCATATTCGTTTCTTTGCTGATCACTTTATCAAGGTTGCGAAGGAGTGCACCGCCGCCTGTTAACACAATGCCCCGATCCATAATATCCGCAGCAAGTTCCGGCGGGGTTTTTTCAAGCGTGCCTTTCACCGTATCCACAATTGCATAAACTGTATCTCTCAATGCATCGGCAATTTCCTGCGCTGTAATTTCAATCGTTTTCGGAAGGCCTGTCAACAAATCACGTCCGCGGATTTCCATGTTCGGAATATCCTCCACTTCACCCGCTGAACCAATTTCCATTTTAATCATTTCCGCGGTACGGTCACCGATTAACAAATTATACTGCTTGCGGATGTAAGCGATAATCGCATCATCCATTTCATCACCGGCGACGCGGAGTGATTCACTTGTCACAATGCCGCCGAGTGAAATAATCGCCACTTCTGTCGTACCGCCGCCGATATCCACCACCATGCTGCCTGTCGGTTCCCAGACAGGTAAATTTGCCCCAATTGCCGCTGCAAACGGCTCTTCAATCGGATAGGCGTCGCGGGCACCGGCTTGACGTGTCGCATCAATAACGGCGCGTCTTTCAACAGCTGTAATACCGGATGGTACGCATACCATAACATACGGCTTGCTTGATAGAAAGCCAGTAGAGCCTTTTGTTGCCTGTTTAATATAATATTTAATCATTGTGGCCGTTGTTTCGTAGTCGGCAATAACGCCGTCTTTCATCGGACGCGTCGCAATTATATTGCCTGGTGTTCTTCCGATCATGTTTCTTGCATCGTTTCCAACTGCAACAATCTGCTTTGTATCGGTCTGTAATGCGACAACGGAAGGTTCACGAACGATGATCCCTTTCCCTTTCGCATAAACAAGTGTATTCGCTGTTCCAAGGTCAATGCCTAAATCACGGCTCCCAATTCCAAACATGTAGTGTATCTCCCTTTCCTCAATCGATCCTTTTTATCGTGATCATTTCCCTATTAATGGTCGTTAAAATAGTGTGAATCGTTTCTCAAAAACCATAACTTATATTATAGCGGAACGAAAAAAAAAATCATAGCGTTATAAATAACCTTTTTCTTTCAAACTGACAAATTTTTTCTCACCAATAATAAGGTGGTCAAGCACGTCAATTCCAAGAATTTTTCCGCATTCGACAAGCCGTTTCGTCACATCGATGTCTTCGCGGCTCGGGGCGGGATCGCCGGACGGGTGATTATGCAGGCAGACGATGGAGGCGGCAGATCGTCTGAATGCCTCTTTGAAAACTTCACGCGGATGCACGATGCTGGCGTTCAAACTGCCAATAAACAGCGTCTGCTTATGCATCACCTGGTTTTTTGTATTCAAGTATAAACAAACGAAATGCTCCTGGCTGAGAAACCGCATTTCTTCCATCATATAATTGGCGGCATCTTCCGGGGAACGAATCATAAAGCGGTCTTCATATTTCAGCCGGCCGAGACGGCGGCCAAGTTCAATGGCCGCCATGATCTGGACCGCTTTTGCACTGCCCACTCCTTTAATAGAAGTAATTTCTTCAAGGGACGCATCTTTCAGCAAACGCAGCCCTTCAAATTCATGTAATATGCGGTTGGATAGCTGAAGGACCGATTCCTGTTTCGTTCCGGTGCGGAGTAAAATGGCTAGAAGTTCATGATTTGAAAGACTGTGAGGCCCGGAAGCAATCATTCGCTCGCGCGGGCGGTCATGCGGGGGTACATCTCGAATCATCATGGGCTGGGCGGGTAAAATTGAATCATTTGTCAAAATAGGAGTCCCCTTTCATTTTGCAGGGGAAGAGAGGCCGCCTGTTAGGATTCCGAGACGTTTTAGATGACGGTACAGCGAGGAAAGCGGGAGACCGACAACCGTAAAATAGTCGCCATGCACCGCTTTTACAAACAGCGCGCCGGCGGATTGAATGCCGTAGCCGCCCGCTTTATCAAACGGTTCTCCCGTCTGGATGTAGGCGGCGATTTCTTCCCCGGTCAATTTCCAAAATTCAACATCGGTTTTTTCATGAAACATCACGGTTTCGTTCGCTGTGATAATGGCAACACCTGTGTAAACGGAGTGAACAGTTCCGGAGAGCGACGCAATCATCGCCGCTGCTTCTGACGCATCAGCCGGTTTGCCAAGAATGCGCCCGTCCTGAACGACAACGGTGTCTGCACCGATGACAGCAGCATCCGGATAATGGGCAAAAACAGCTTCTGCTTTACGGAGCGCAAGCTGTTCAACAGCATCAGAAGGCTCCGTTCCCGGTGAAATGGTTTCGTCTGCATCTGCAGCGTGTACGGTAAACGGAATCAACACTTGAGAAAGCAATTCTTTTCTGCGGGGTGATGATGAAGCAAGTATAATGCTGGTCAAAGAGGATCACCTTTCTGTATAGGGATAGGGAGAATACGAAACCATCATACCAAATTTCAGAAAGTGCAACAATAAAAACCTGCCGGAAGCAGGCAGGTTATGGGGACATCGCTTCTTTTAATTGATCGAGCCGCTTTTCCGGATCCGATTCTTCCTTAAACTTCTTTTCGTCACTATCTGTCATCGAAGCGGTCACTTCTTTCACATATACGTTTGTTCCTTTTTCCTCTATACGTTGTGACGCCTGCTCCGCTTCACTTTTAGAACCAAAAGCACCATATAAAAGCATGTACTGTCCGCCAACCGGGATAACGGAAGCTGTCATCTGCTTTGCTTTTGCAGCTTCCATGCCTTTCAGCGCCGATTCCTCTGTTGAGAAAAGACCTCCTTGTATGACCGACACGCTCACGTCTGCCTTTTTCGTTTCCTGTACAGGTGCCTCGCTGACAGCAGCCTCAGCCGGCTTTTCATCCGGAACATTCACAGCGCGGATCATCGTCACGCCAAATATTGTCCCGGTAATAAGTGCCGACACGATAATAGCCGCTCCTGCAGCCGGCCGAATCAGCGATTTTTTTTTCGGCAAAGGAGCAGGCGTTTCTTCACCGGGCAGCTGCCAGACAAGAACATCGCTGTTATGGTTTGACCAGTCCGGCTCGTCCATATTCATCCCTCCCGTTTTTTTATTATGTATACGATTTTCGTCCATAAAAAAGAACAGAACGGAGCGTCCTGTTTTATTATCTGTGTACGAATAAGATGTTCATAGCCATAGAGGAAAAGCGTCTTTGCTTTCTCTAAATAGACGCCGTTAAAAAAATGTGAGATACCAGTTGATGATTCCGACGCCGTGAAAATAAGCGGCCATCGCCGCCAAGGCAATTGAAGGTCCGAACGGCATTGGTTTACCCGGCTTGACGATACCAAACATCATGAAAACAAGTCCCGCTGCAGCGCCAATAAGACATGACAAAAAGAATGTCAGCAGTACAAGCTTTGTCCCCATTGCAAATCCAAGAACGGCAAACAATTTAATATCTCCTCCGCCCATGCCGCCTTTTGATAGGACAGCAACAAGCAAAAGCAGCATAAATGCGGCCGCTGCGCCTGCAAGCGAATCCCACCACGGTGTGAGCGGCTGTATGAAGCGAGCGATCACAAACAAAACGAAAAAAACACATAAAATTTTATCCGGGATCAGCATATACGCAAGATCGGACACGACAATAATGACAAGCATTGAAATCAGGATCAAAGCGATAAACAATTCCACCGTGAAACCGAAAGAAAGGAACGCATACATAAATAACAGCCCCGTCAACAGCTCTATTAACGGGTAAATAGGAGGGATAGGAGCCCCGCATTTGCGGCATTTCCCTTTCAGCATCAAATAGGAAACGACCGGAATCAAATCCGGAGCTGTCAATTGCCGGCCGCACAGCGGGCATGCGCTGCGCGGCTTCACAATCGAATGACCGGACGGAACCCGGAGACCTACAACATTATAAAATGAGCCCAAGACGAGACCATACAGGAACATAAGCACATGCATCATATTTGTACGGCTGGTCCAGTTCCAGCTGAGGCTGTTTCACTCTTTAGTATGTTCACTTCTGATGGAGTGCCTTCTATCCTGTGTAACATCGATTCCTTCCTCCTGACTCATCAAACAATTCTTTCTATCTAGTATACTACACTCTGCCTTATTTGGAAAAAATTTCAGATTAACTGATTTTTTACATCTGATATAAAATAAAGCGAACCGGTAATGACAAGCACCTCGTCCTTTAATACCCTTTCTTTAAAATTGCGAATCCATGCCGCATACGATTCAACGACGGACGCTTTCTCTGAAGCAAATGGCTCATAATCTTCTTTTTGAGCCGCGCGCGGAAATGAAAACGGCGCAAAATATAATAAATCGGCCGCACTTTTCAATTCATCGATCATGTTTCCCAATGGTTTGTCTTTCATTGCCGCAAATAAAATCGTGATCTTTTTGTCCGGAAAACGGGACTTGATCGTGTCGGTCAAGGCTTTGATGCCTTCTTCGTTATGGGCACCGTCCGCGATGATAAGCGGATTTTCCGAAAGCGTTTCAAACCGGCCGGGCCATCGTGTGTTCTTCAAGCCGAATTCCACATGCTCTTTTTCTATTAAAAACGAATAAAAAACACGTAAATAATCCGCCGCCATGACCGCGAGCGCTGCGTTCTTTACTTGATGAAGGCCGGCTAGCCCCGTTTCAAGCCGATCATGTTTGCTGAATGGAGAATCAAACTGGAACTGTTCTCCTCCTGTCGTTGAAGCGGTCCATGTTCCGTTAAAATCACGGCCTTCTAAATAAAGAGCCGCCTTTTTTTCTTGCACTGTCCGTTTAATGACGTCCAGTGCTTCCGGCTGATGAACGGCTGTTATAACTGGTATGCCGCTTTTCACAATACCCGCTTTTTCGAACGCAATGTCAGCGAGTGAGTCACCAAGAAATTGAATATGGTCCATGCCGATGGTCGTTATAATTGAAAGAACCGGGTGAACAATATTCGTGGAGTCCAAACGGCCGCCAAGACCGACTTCAAAAAGCACAATATCAACCGGGCGCACAAAAGCAAAATAATAAAAGGCCATCGCTGTAATAATTTCAAATTCGCTCGGTCCACCGAACGGCATGTCTTCCATTTCATCGGCGAGTATCCGGATTTTATTCGCCAGCACTGTAATGTCATCATCTGAAATGGACTGGCCGTTTACGCTGATCCGCTCGTTGAATTGTTCAATATATGGCGAAGTGAACGTTCCCACCTCATAGCCTGCTTCTTGTAAAATCGAACGCAGCATCGATGTGGTCGATCCTTTTCCATTCGTCCCGCCAATATGCACCGCTTTCAGACGGCGTTCCGGGTGATTAAGTTTTTCCATCATCCACTCCATGCGTGCAAGCCCCGGCTTCATGCCTGTCCGGAGGCGGCCATGTATCCATGATAAAGCTTCTTCATATGTTTCCATTTTTATTTTCCCCTTTTATGTACGAAAAAGACGAATCCGCCCGCTTGAGCCGATCCGCCTTTTTCAATGAATTAATTCTTTAAATCTTCAATGCGCGCTTCAACCGCTGCGAGTTTTGCGCGGTAATCTGTTTCCTTCGCACGCTCTTCATCGACCACTTTTTGCGGCGCTTTCGCCATAAACCGCTCATTCGAAAGTTTCTTTAATACACGGTCTACTTCCGACTGCCATTTTGCTTTTTCTTTTTCCAGACGGGCAATTTCTTCGTCTATATTTAAAAGACCTGCAAGCGGCATAAACAGTTCCGCACCAGTTACAACCGCCGTCATGGATTTTGCCGGTGTTTCCGGAGCCAATTCGATGATAAGCTCTTCCGGATTACAGAAGCGCTCAATGTAGTAACGGTTTTCTGTCAATGTTGATAAGACCTGCTCATCTTTTGCTTTAATAACGAGAGGCACTTTCTTACTCATCGGTGTGTTTACTTCTGCCCGGATGTTTCGGACTGCACGGATAATATCCACAAGCAGCTTCATATCAGACGCCGCTTCTTTATTTGTGAGTGATCCATCAGCAGCAGGCCACTTTGCTTCCACAATCGTTTCGCCTTCATGCGGCAGGTTTTGCCAGATTTCTTCAGTAATAAATGGCATAAATGGATGCAAGAGACGCATTGTATTGTCGAGAACATAAGCGAGTACAGAACGCGTCATTTGTTTCGCCTGTTCGTCTTCGCCGTACAACGGCAATTTCGCCATTTCAATATACCAGTCGCAGAAATCATCCCAGATGAAGTTGTATAGTGTACGGCCGACTTCCCCGAATTCATATTTCGAGGACAAGTTCGTTACGTTTTCAATCGTTTCATTCAGTCGTGTTAAAATCCACTCGTCTGCCACCGATTTTTTGCCGGACAAATCAATTTGGTCATACGTCATGCCATCCATGTTCATTAAGGCAAAACGGGAGGCATTCCAGATTTTATTGGCAAAGTTCCAAACAGCCTCTACTTTTTCTGTTGAGTAGCGCAAATCCTGTCCCGGCGAGCTTCCTGTTGCCAGGAAATAACGAAGGGAATCCGCACCGTACTGATCGATCACTTCCATCGGATCGACACCGTTGCCGAGTGATTTTGACATTTTACGGCCTTCTGCATCGCGGACGAGTCCGTGAATGAGGACGTCGTCAAATGGACGGTTCCCTGTAAATTCAAGCCCCTGGAAGATCATGCGGGATACCCAGAAGAAAATGATATCGTACCCCGTAACGAGTGCGGCAGTCGGGTAATAGCGTTTAAATTCAGCAGACGCTTCATCCGGCCAGCCCATCGTTGAAAACGGCCATAAGGCAGATGAGAACCATGTATCCAATACGTCGTTATCCTGCTCCCAGTTTTCCGCATCAGCCGGTTCTTCATGGCCGACATACACTTCTCCTGTTTCTTTATGGTACCAGGCCGGAATACGGTGCCCCCACCATAATTGACGTGAAATACACCAATCGCGGATGTTGTCCATCCAGTGCAAATACGTTTTTTCAAAACGATCCGGCACAAAGTTTACTTTTTCATCCGATTTTTGCAAATCAACCGCTGCTTTCGCAAGCGGCTCCATTTTCACAAACCATTGCGTTGATAAATACGGTTCCACAACGGCGCCGCTTCTCTCTGAGTGACCAACGGAATGGAGGTGCTCCTCAATTTTAAACAGCACACCTTCTTCCTGTAGATCCTTTACAATTTGCTTCCGGCAGTCAAAACGGTCCATGCCGTTATATTTGCCCGCTTCCTCATTCATTGTACCGTCTTCATTCATGACAAGAATGCGCGGCAAATCATGACGGTTGCCGATTTCAAAGTCATTCGGGTCGTGCGCCGGTGTAATTTTTACCGCACCGCTTCCGAATTCCTGATCGACATAATCATCGCCTACAATCGGAATGACGCGGCCTGTAATCGGCAGCACGACATTTTTACCGATCAAATGCTTATAGCGATCGTCTTCCGGATGAACCGCAACCGCTGTATCGCCAAGCATTGTTTCTGGACGGGTTGTCGCCACTTCAATATGGCCTGAACCGTCTTCAAGCGGATATTTCATATGATAAAACGCACCCTGTACGTCTTTATAAATAACTTCAATATCAGAAAGCGCTGTTTTTGTGGACGGGTCCCAGTTAATAATGTATTCGCCGCGGTAAATTAAATCTTTTTCATACAGCTTAACGAATACTTCACGCACCGCTTTAGACAGGCCTTCATCAAGGGTAAAACGCTCACGGCTGTAATCAAGACCGAGACCGAGTTTAGCCCACTGCGCGCGGATATGGCCGGCATATTCTTCTTTCCATTTCCACGATTCTTCTAAAAATTTCTCACGCCCGAGGTCGTAGCGTGTTGTCCCTTCTTCTTTCAGCTTTTGCTCGACTTTCGCCTGCGTCGCAATACCAGCGTGGTCCATGCCCGGCAGCCAGAGTACATCATAGCCCTGCATGCGTTTCATACGCGTTAAAATATCCTGCAGCGTTGTATCCCATGCATGTCCGAGATGAAGTTTCCCCGTCACGTTTGGCGGCGGGATGACAATCGTATATGGTTCCTTTGTTTCATCGTTTTTCGCCTCGAAAAATTTGCCGGCTGTCCACCAGTCATAGCGTCCTTTTTCAATCGTCTGTGGATCATATTTTGTCGGCATCGTTGTTTCATTTTGTGACATGTTATTTATTTCCTCCTTAACGAAAAAAAGCCCCGTCGTCTGAAAAGGACGAAGAGGATTGTTCGCGGTACCACCTTTTCCAGGTCCACATTTTTCTTTTGAATACCATTATCTTATCCGAAAAAGATAAAGTCCGTCAACCTCGCGTACACGTTTTTAAATGTGTTTTCATACAATATGAAAAAAAGGCAGGTGGTTAAATTGATGCGCCATTATGACCGGTGGCCGCCGTGGCTCCGTCATTGCCGCCGTATTACATACGGGCTGGCTGTTCCGTTTTGCTGCTTCCAGGGCATCCGCACCTTGTTTTTCCCGACAACAATGGACGTCATTTTGCTGTCGATCCTTATTCTTCTTGCGGCTGCGCTTCACCTTGAGTGGATATAAGCTCCACATCACCTGATTTTTCAATCGAAAAACGCCATTGCGCCTGCTTTTCAGATTGTTCCTCAAGCCAGCTGAAAATAGAAGGGGCATCTGCATTTCCTTTTTGAACCTGTACAGATGCCTCTTCTTCCATGACAGGGGAATCTTCATGTAAATTTGTCTCAACCACTTCCTCTTCTTCTTCCATTTCCATAACAGGAAGCTCAATATGTGAATCCTGCGCAAATTCATCAGTCATTTCTTCTTGATCAACAAGCGCTACGGCAAGCTCGGCTGCAAGCATAAGACGGCCGGGCTTTTGTACGTCGTAATCAAAAGAATGAATTTGAATATCCGTATCTTCAGCTGTTTGCCGATTCGGTGGAATAAAAGCCTGAACGGGAATGTGCCGGAAAAATTGACGGATGTTTTCCTCCTCTTCTTCAGCGATGCTGTATTCACCTGTTATTTCAATCGTACCGGTAAGCGAAGTCCCTTCCATTTTGGGTTCGATCACCACCTGCGGATCGAGTGAAATAGACAATAGCTCCTCCACTTCTTCCCCGTCCGGAAACACAACATCTTCACGAATGGACACCAAAAATAAATCTTCCATCTACACCACTCCTTTTCGCGCTATTGTATGCAGCAATATGTTGAAAAAGAAGTGTTTTTAAAAAGGAGGCTCGGAAAGCAAGCTGTATGGGTTGTCCAATTCGTCTTTACTGCAGCATTTGCAAAAGACAGTCCGGGACTGATTCGCCAGACGGTCTTTCTTCATAATTTTATGCCCTTTTCTCTATGAAACGAAAATGTGTAACAGATTCCCTTTTGACAAAAGTGTATATTAGATCATCAACAGCCCTTCTAAGTCCGGTTTTCTGTCCTGTCATTCTTCTCTTTAGCCGGATGGGGGACTGACCCCGAGATTGGTATCATTCCGGCGTTTTTTCAGCCAGCGCGCGGTCAAAGGCGCGGCAATAAATAAGATAAAAAAGACGCGGAACAGATGAAAGCTTGTCACGGCCGCAATATCCGCTCCTGTGGACATGGCTGTTACCGCCATCTCGGCAACACCGCCCGGAGCGAGGCCGATAAATAAGTCCAGATACGGGAAGCCCGTCCAATGATGGATGACAACAGCTGCAGCAAGACAGAAGGCGACAAGAATACCATTCATCGCAAATAATAAGCCTAATTGCCGTAGTGGAACGGTTTTTCCTGTTATGTTCATTTTTAAGCCGATATATACGCCGAGTACCACCTGTGAAGCGGCGATTATCCAATACGGCAAATGAAACGGTGAGCCGCCCGTTAAATTCCAAACGATAACGGCACACATGGGACCGAGTAAATACGGTGTCGGCAGTTTTCCTTGTTTAAACAAGAATATGCCTGCTGCAACGATACCGGCAATGAAGATCCATTCCCCGAAAGAGAGATGATGAGCCGGCAATGCATTGGCTGGAATGACTGATGCCGCGTGATCCCGATGAATCGCACTAACGAGAAACGGGACGGTCGTGACGACCATAAATAACCGTAATGTTTGCATGACCGTTACAACGGATGCGTCCACATTTGGATGTTCATCGGCAATCAGCACCATTTGGGACAGACCGCCCGGCAGACTGCCGAGCACTGCGGTACCGGTATCCACACCGGTTTTTTGACTGAACAAGTGCGCCATGCCGATAGTCAGAGCTGTAATAGCTATCGTCAAAACGGCTAAATATGGAAAAAAGCGGACAGCCGGTTCAATTGATTCTGTCGTAAATGACGTACCAAGGCTGATTCCAAGGAACAGGAGCCCGGCATTTCTCCAAAAGGAAGGCAGTGTCAGCTTGACTGGCGTCCACTGATTTAACACCATAATGACAAGCAGCGGTCCGAGCATCCACGGTAAAATAATATCTAATGCGTCAAAGAGTCCGCCTGCTGCAGCACCGACCCCGATGGTTTTTATTGTTCTTTTTTTCACTGTTTACACCACAAGTCGAACGGCAAAAAGCAGCAGGAACACCCGCCGCTTTTTAACCGTATTATTTTTTTAAGCGGCTGAATGCTTTTTCAGCGGCTTCAATTGTTTTCGCAATATCTTCATCTGAATGCGCCGTTGACAAGAAAAGTCCTTCAAACTGAGACGGCGGGAGGAAAACACCTTCCAGCGCCATTTCGCGGAAATAGTCCGCAAACAAGGCAAGGTCCGAATTTTTTGCATCGTCGTAGTTGTGAACCGGTCCTTCATGGAAGAAAAAGCCGATCATCGAACCGGCGCGGTTAAATGTAATCGGAATGCCGTGTTTCTCCGCTGCTTTCGTCAAGCCTTCTTCAAGCAGATCCGCTTTTCGCGTAAATTCTTCGTATGATGACGGTGTCAGCTGACGAAGTGTTTCAAGCCCGGCTGTCATCGCCATCGGGTTGCCGGATAACGTACCGGCTTGATAAATCGAACCGGCCGGCGCGATGTTGTTCATAATTTCCGCTTTTCCGCCGTATGCGCCGACTGGAAGCCCGCCGCCGATCACTTTTCCTAGGCACGTAAGATCCGGTGTAATGCCAAAATGACCTTGTGCACAGTTGTAGCCGACGCGGAAGCCGGTCATGACTTCATCGAAAATTAAAAGTGATCCGTTTTGTTCCGTAATCTCACGCAATCCCTCTAAGAAACCGGGCTGAGGCGGTACAACCCCCATATTCCCAGCAACCGGCTCCACAATGATGCAGGCAATATCGTCTCCGAATTGTTCAAACGCATAACGAACGCTCTCTAAATCATTGTAAGGAACCGTAATGGTGTTTTTCGCGACGCTTTCCGGTACGCCCGGGCTGTCCGGCAGACCAAGTGTGGCGACACCGGAACCAGCTTTAATTAACAGCGAATCACCGTGGCCATGGTAGCAGCCTTCAAATTTCAGGATTTTATTTCGGCCCGTATAACCGCGCGCAAGACGAAGCGCACTCATTGTCGCTTCCGTGCCGCTTGATACCATTCGTACCACTTCAATCGATGGAACACGTTCAATCACAAGCTTGGCCATCTCATTTTCCAATAATGTCGATGCACCGAAGCTCGTTCCCGTTTCAGCCGTCTTTTTCAGTGCTTCCACTACGTCATCATTGGAATGACCTAAGATAAGAGGCCCCCACGATAAAACATAATCAATGTATTCATTGCCGTCAATATCATAAATTTTTGAGCCTTTGCCCCGCTCCATAAAGATCGGATCGATGCTGACCGATTTAAACGCACGAACCGGGCTGTTTACGCCGCCCGGCATCATTTTTACCGCTTCTTGAAATGCTGCTTTTGATTTTTCAAATGAATGCATGAATAAATCCCCTTCCGATTATTGTCCGCTTAACCAGCGCGCCGCATCTTTGGCGTGATACGTCATAATCAAGTCAGCGCCTGCCCGTTTCATACTTATTAATTTTTCCAGCACGATGGCTTTTTCATCGATCCATCCGTTCAATGCCGCCGCTTTGACCATTGAATATTCGCCGCTTACGTTGTACGCGACAACCGGTGCGTCAAATTCGTTTCTCACTTTTCGGATAATATCAAGATAGGAAAGCGCAGGCTTGACAATTAGAAAGTCCGCTCCCTGCTCAATATCAGCTGCCGCTTCCCTCATCGCTTCACGCCGGTTTGCCGGGTCCATTTGATACGTTTTCCGGTCACCAAACTGAGGTGTTGAATCCGCTGCATCGCGGAATGGCCCGTAAAAGGCGGATGAGTATTTGACAGCGTAAGACATAATCGGCACTTCTGTATAGCCGGCAGCGTCCAGACCTTGGCGGATCGCTGCCACAAAACCGTCCATCATATTCGACGGCGCGATAATATCCGCACCTGCTTCTGCCTGGCTCACAGCCGTTTTCGCCAGCAGATCAAGCGAGGGATCATTTAATACTTTTCCGCCTTCCACAACGCCGCAGTGGCCGTGGTCTGTATATTCACACAGGCAAGTATCAGCGATAACCAAAAGGTCCGGGTACTGCCCTTTAATAAAACGGGTCGCCTGCTGGACGATACCGTGATTATGGTAAGCACCTGTTCCAACCGCATCTTTTTCATCCGGCACACCGAATAAAATAACCGATTTGATGCCGAGTCCAACTATTTCATCGAGTTCTTCTTTCAAATTGTCCATCGATAACTGGAATACACCCGGCATGGAAGAGACTTCATTTCGAACGCCGTTTCCTTCTGTAATAAACAGCGGATAAATAAAATCGTTTACACTTAATGTTGTTTCACGCACGAGTGCGCGCATGTTTGCGCTCTGGCGCAGACGGCGGTGCCTTGCAAAATGGTTTGTCACTTTTCTTCACTCCCTGTAATAGTCGCTCATTTCTTGAACGAGCGCTTCCATTGTGTACTCTTCCGGGCAGACCGAAACGGCCAGTCCATATTTCTCAGCTTCTTTTTTTGTCACTGGTCCAATGCAGGCAAAATCCGCCGCTGGAATCGGTTCATTTCCTTCATTGACGATTTGAACAAAATGTCTGACAGCGGATGGGCTTGTAAATGTGTACATATCGATCGCTTTATGCCGGATCAGGTCGAGCAGTTCTGCTTTTTTATCTTCCGGAAAATACGTTTCGTACACAATCCAGTCGTGGGCTTGAGCACCAGAGCGGCGAATTGTCTCACCGATTATATCACGGGCCAGGCTTCCCTTTGGAATGAGCGCTTTTTTCGGCATGTATCGTCCATTATTGATCTCCTTGACGAGATCATCAGCGGAAAACCGTTTTGGAATATGCGAAACCTCCACGCCATACTGCTCCAGGACAGCTGCCGTTTTCGAACCGATCGCCGCAAATTTAGCCGGCAGCGTCCTCACATCGACCCCCGCCTGCCCTACTTTTTTCATAAAAAAATCCGCGCCATTTTTACTTGTAATAATGACCCAATCATATGTAAACAGCTGATTCAACACAGCCTCATCCCGAATATCTTCACACATTCGAAACGCGATAAGCGGCACCGCGTATGCTGTGCCGCCCGCTTCTTCTATTTTACCAATAAACGGCGCCGCCTGTCCCGCGGGACGTGTTACGACAATGTGTTTTCCTGCTAACGGCTGTTCCGCGTTCACTCTGATTCCGCTCTCGCCGCTTCGATCAATTGTAAAGCACCGCGTTCTTTTAGTAAACGAGCCGCTTCCAGTCCTGCCTGTTCCGCATCACTGCCAGTTACCGTTTCTTTTAACACTGTTTTTCCATCCGGTGACGCAACGAGAGCTGTCAATGAAACGTCTTCGCCTTTTACTTGCGCAAAACCAGCCACAGGCACCTGGCATCCTCCATCCACTGCTTTTAAGAAAGCACGCTCCGCTGTCGTCGCACGCTTCGTCTGATCGCAGGTGAATTTTGCGAGAAGCTCAAGCAATTCCGCATCATTTTCGCGGCATTCAATCGCAAGTGCTCCCTGTCCTACGGCAGATACGGACAACTCATCATCTAAAAATTCCGTGACAATGTCTGACGACCAGCCCATACGCGCAAGACCCGCCGCCGCCAAAATAATTGCATCAAATTCTTCATTTTCAAGCTTTTGAAGACGCGTATCGATATTGCCCCGAATCCACTTAATCTCGATATCAGGACGAACCGCCAGCAGCTGAGCGCCGCGGCGAAGACTGCTTGTGCCAATAATCGCCCCTGCTGGTAAATCAAGAAACTTTACATGGCCTTTTGAGATAAACGCATCGCGGTGGTCTTCCCGCTCCGGCACCGCGCCAATGACCAGCCCTTCCGGCAAGACAGCCGGCATATCTTTCATGCTGTGGACTGCCATGTCAATTTCATTATCAAACATCGCCTGTTCGATTTCTTTTACGAAAAGGCCTTTCCCGCCGACTTTCGACAATGTCACATCTAAAATACGATCTCCTTTTGTGACAATTTCTTTCACTTCAAATTCTGTTTCAGGTGATAATTTTTTCAATTGATCGATGACTTGATTCGTCTGTGTTAACGCCAGACGGCTTCTTCTTGACCCGACAATAATTTTCCGCACAATCGTACCCTCCATGTAAACCGAAAGCCGGTGTCACGAATACCAGAAATGGAATGTGGACAGCCGGCTTCCGAGGAAAAAGTTAATTAAAATAATGAGAAACGCCGCTGTATTAATCAATGCAAGCGTTTTTCCTGACAATCCTTTTCGTACTTTCACATATAAAAACGCACTGTATACGAATAGTAAAACAAATGATGCGATAATTTTCAAATCAAACCAGCTGACATCCGGCAATTTTATCGTTTTCCAGACGAGGCCGAGGATGAGGCTCAATAGTAACAGCGGCACGCCCATCGCGTTTAAAACGACGGACATCTTTTCCAGCTGTCCGAGATCGCCAAGCCGCCAGAGACGCTCATTCCATTTCTTCATTTTCAAAAGCCGATATTGCAGCAAGTAAAGAGCCGAGAAAATAAAAGACAGGGAAAAGGCTCCATAGGATAAGATCGCCATTGTAATATGGATGAGCAAGAGTTCAGACACAAGCTTTTCCGCTGCAGCCTGCGATTCAACCTGTATCGGCGCAAATGTATGAACGGTCATAATTAAAAAGCCGATTACATTCGTGAAAAAGACCGTGAAATCCATCCGCAGCAGTTTATTCAAAACGAGAGAGAGTGTCAATAGCACCCAGGCGTAAAAATACAGTCCCTCAAATAAGGTGAGAACCGGAAACCTTCCAGTGTTATACATGTATAGACATAAAAAAATTGTTTGAAGACCCCAAACAATCGTTAAAATCCAGAAGGCGATTTTGTTCGCCCTCTGGTTGCGCTGTACAAAATCAAGGAAATAGAGCAATACGCTTACTGCATATAAAATAATCATAAGTTCATGAAGCCGTGTCATTCCCTGTTCAAACATCGCATAACCTCGCTTAAAACTGGAGTAAAGGCTTTGCCTGAACCGCCTGTGCGCGTTTTTCTTCCGCCTGCGCCTGTTTCAATCCTTTTACTTCTTCTTCAATATTGAAAATTCGCATGAACAGATCCAGCTTTTCTTCAGCATGCTTATCTCCTGCCAGTTCTTTTGCCTGTAAAACAGGGTCCTTCAGCATTTGATTTACGATGCTTTTTGTATGCTTGCTTAACACTTTACGGTCGCGCTCGCTTAAATGAGGCAGTTTCCGGTCAAGGCTTTCCATCGTTTCCGCCTGAATCGCCAGCGCTTTTTGCCGCAGCGCAGAAATGACAGGCACAACGCCAAGCAGGTTCAGCCACTCATTAAATGCGACAATCTCTTCTTCAATCATGAGACCGATATTCGCTGCCGCTTTTTCACGTTCAGCCAGGTTCGCCTGCACAATCCCTTCCAGATCGTCGATGTCATATAAAAAGACGCTGTCGAGATTCGCAATTTCCGGTTCAATATCACGCGGAACCGCAATATCAACCATGAACAGCGGACGACCTTTGCGCATTTTTTGCACATTTGCCATTAAGCCCTTCGTAATGACATATTCTTTTGAACCGGTGGAGCTGATTAAAATATCCGCTTCAACAAGTGCAGATTGAAGCTCGTCCATTGACTTTGCCTGTCCGTCAAAACGGCCTGCAAGCGTTTCTGCCTTTTCAAATGTCCGGTTCATCACGGTCACTTTCGTTGCGCCGCTTCCGTGCAGGTTTTTAATCGCGAGTTCGCCCATCTTTCCGGCACCAAGAACGAGCACGTGACGCCCGTTTAGGCTTCCAAAAATTTTCTTCGCGAGTTCAACTGCCGCATAGCTGACCGATACGGCATTCGCACCAATATCCGTTTCTGCATGCGCTCTTTTCGCAAGCGTAATCGCCTGCTTAAATAAATGGTTAAATACAGTGCCTGTCGTGCCCATCTCCTGCGATTGCAAAAAGCTTTGACGTACCTGTCCAAGAATTTGCGTTTCGCCAAGCACCATTGAATTTAAACCGGATGCGACGCGGAAAAGGTGCTCCACTGCCGCTTCCTGTTCATAAATGAACAAGAATGGCGTGAATTCCTCCTGCGCAATATTGAACCATTTTGATAAAAATTCTTTAATATAATATCGACCGGTATGCAGCTGATCGACAACCGCGTATATCTCTGTACGGTTACATGTCGAAATAATGACATTTTCGAGCACACTTTTTTGTTTTTGAAGCTCTGTCATGGCTGTTGCAAGCGTATTCTCTTGAAAAGAAAGACGCTCACGAATTTCTACCGGGGCTGTTTTATAATTTAATCCAACCGTTATAATATGCACGTTGCTGCACCCCCGAAAACGAATCATTGTGCTACCCATTATACCATAATGAGAAGTTTTTATTATTCACAATTTGTGAACATATGCTAACATATAAGGCAGCACTTTTTTACGATCAAAGACGAAAAGCGCGACGTCCTGTGGCCACGCTCGGAACCGCCACGTCCTGTGGCGCTCGCCCGACTAGGCCGTCCGTGCCCTC
The DNA here is from genome assembly GCF_001936625.1 of Domibacillus antri. Taxonomy (GTDB): domain Bacteria; phylum Bacillota; class Bacilli; order Bacillales; family Domibacillaceae; genus Domibacillus; species Domibacillus antri. Next base: position 361,241 of record NZ_MSDU01000008.1, read on the forward strand.
GCAGCGTCTTTGTGACCCACGTCCTGCGGGCCTCTATTTTATAAATATTATCAAAAAGAAATTATTTTTGCAACAGAATGAATTGGAAAGCGGGGACGTTGAAAAATGAATGGACAGCGTGTGTTTCCTGGCATCATTTTGATTGGATTCGGCTTATATTTCTTTTTACAGCAATCAGCTTTTCTTTGGGTGAAGCCATATCTCGGCTGGCCCGCTCTTTTATTGATTACCGGTATTGCCTTTTTAGCACAAGGATACAAAAGTGACGGAAATGGCATTTTGCCTGGCGTTGTGCTGACGGGATTCGGCATTCATTTTTACGTCATTGATTACCTCGGCTGGTGGGCAAACGATACCGGCGTGTTTATTTTAATTATTGCACTCGGCTTTTTGCTCCAGCACCAAAAAACGGGAAGCGGACTGGTTCACGGCATTTTATTTTTAATCCTTGCGGCCGTGACGCTCTTTTACAGTACCGTAAAAAGCTGGTTCGGCTCTCTTGAAACCATCTGGCAGTTCTGGCCGCTCATTTTAATTGCGGCAGGCGGATATTTACTGTTTGTCAAGAAAAATGGCGGAAAGCCCGGGAAGCGATAATCGCCGCTTCAAAAAACGGAGTTGTCTAATAAGTGCAGAGGGACGGCCGGATTTCGTACCATTTAGGCCGATTTTTCGATCGTACAGCCGGAATATATCAAGGCCGAATTCATCGACAAACCGGCCCAAACTCAGAAAATCCGGCTATAGAAATAAGGAAGGGGATGTCTCAATGAACTTTTGAGACATCCCCGTTTTTCTTATTCTTCTCCATCCAACTCCAGCTCGGCTTTATACATTTTATCTTCATACATCCGTTTTTTCACAGCTTTCCACACTTCATCTTTTCCTAGTCCTGTTTCCGATGAAAAAATAATAATGTCATCCACAGGATCAAAATCAAGCGTTTCTTTTACGACTTTTAAATATTTCTGCCATTTTCCTTTTGGAATTTTATCGGCTTTTGTCGCAATCACAATAGCTGGGATTTCATGGTATTTTAAAAACTCGTACATCGCCACATCATCTGCAGACGGGGCGTGGCGCAAATCGACAATATGAATACAAGCCGACAGCTGCGGCCGGTCCGTCATATAGGTTTCAATCATTTGTCCCCATGCCTCGCGCTCCGTTTTGGACACTTTTGCGTAGCCGTAACCAGGCACGTCCACAAAAAACAGGGTGTCTTCAATTTTATAAAAATTCAGGGTCTGTGTTTTACCCGGCTTCGACGAAATGCGAGCCATACTTTTACGGCCGATCATCTTGTTAATAAACGATGATTTTCCGACATTGGAACGGCCCGCCAGTGCAAACTCCGGCAATCCGATATTCGGATATTGATGGGGCTTCGCTGCACTGATGACCAGTTCTACATTGTTTACTTTCATGTACTGCTTCCTCCGATCGCGATGTCCAGCACTTCATCCATCGTTGACACTGGCAAAAATGTCAGCCCTTCGCGGATGCTTTCCGGCACATCATCGATATCTTTTTCGTTATCTTTTGGTAAAATGATCGTTTTCAGTCCAGCACGATGTGCACCGAGTGATTTCTCTTTCACACCGCCGATCGGCAAGACACGTCCTCGCAGTGTAATTTCACCGGTCATCCCGACATCCCGCCGCACAGGACGTCCTGTAAGTGCAGAAATGAGCGCAACCGCCATTGTAATCCCTGCTGAAGGACCGTCTTTCGGCACAGCGCCTTCCGGGACATGAATGTGAATGTCGTGATGTTCATGGAAATTCGCTTCAATCCCAAGTTCATTCGCTTTTGAACGGACATAGCTGAACGCGGCCTGTGCCGATTCTTTCATCACATCGCCAAGTTTACCGGTTAAAAGAAGTTTGCCTTTTCCCGGTGAAAGTGATACCTCAATTTGTAACGTATCGCCGCCGGCTGCGGTATAGGCAAGACCGTTCACAACACCGACCTGGTCTTCTGTATCTGTCTGACCGTAGCGGAAAATGCGCTTGCCCAGAAATTCCTGCAAATTTTTATCAGTCACGGTTACGCGTTTTTTCTCGCCGGACACAATTTTCTTCGCTGCTTTCCGGCAGATGGCTGCCAGCTGGCGCTCAAGGCTGCGCACACCCGCTTCACGCGTGTAATACCGGATGATATCGCGGATTGCTTCTTCCTTGAGACGAATTTGATTGCGTGTCAAACCATTTTCTTTTACTTGCTTCGGAAATAAATGATCTTTCGCAATATGAATTTTCTCTACTTCCGTATAACCGGCAATCGAAATAATTTCCATCCGGTCGCGCAAAGGTCCTGGAATGGCACTTAAATCATTTGCCGTGGCGATAAACATGACATTCGATAAATCGTACGTTTCTTCAATATAATGATCGCTGAAATTATGATTTTGCTCCGGATCAAGCACTTCAAGCAGTGCAGACGATGGATCACCCCGGAAATCGCTTGACATTTTATCAATTTCATCCAATAAAAAGACCGGATTCACTGTTCCCGCTTTTTTCATCCCTTGAATAATCCGGCCCGGCATGGCGCCGACATACGTACGGCGATGACCGCGAATTTCGGATTCATCCCGGACGCCGCCAAGTGAAATGCGGACAAAGTTACGTCCGAGTGACTCAGCAATGGAACGGACTAAACTTGTTTTCCCTACGCCTGGAGGTCCACCAAGACATAAAATCGGTCCGCGCAGCGACTGTGTCAATTGACGGACAGCCAAAAATTCTAGCACACGCTCTTTCACTTTTTCAAGCCCATAATGATCACGGTTTAACACGTCTTCTGCTTTCAAGACATCAAGGTCATCTTCTGTCGCGTTTGACCAGGGCAATGTGACAAGCCATTCCAAATAATTGCGGATGACCGAACTTTCCGCGGCACTTTGCGGTATTTTTTCATAGCGATCCAATTCTTTTAAAGCTGTTTTTTCAACATGTTCCGGCATGGCAGCGGATAAAATGCGCTCTGTCAGCTCTTCTACTTCCCCCGTTTTGCCTTCTTTATCGCCGAGCTCCTGCTGGATCGCTTTCATTTGTTCACGCAAATAATACTCTTTTTGTGTTTTTTCCATTGATGTTTTGACACGCTGGCCGATCTTTTTCTCTAAATTTAATACTTCCCGCTCATTTTGCAAAAGCGAAATTAACCGTTCAAGACGTTGTTTCACCGGAAACGTAGCGAGAATTTCCTGCTTTTCTTTTACTTTCAGCGCAATATGCGATGCGGCAATATCCGCCAGGCGGCCCGGTTCCTCAATATCGGAAACGGAGCTCAATGTATCAGAAGAACCTTTTTTCGACAGCTTTACGTATTGTTCGAATTGTTTGAACAGCATTCTCATGAGCGCTTCTGTTTCCGCGTCTTTTCCTGTTTCTTCTTCATGTACTTCCACGACCGCTTCATAATAAGTTTCCTGGTCAATAACGGAAATTAGTTTTGCCCGGTCAAGCCCTTCGACAAGGACACGGATTGTTCCATTTGGAAGCTTCAGCATTTGTTTCACTTTCGTCAGCGTTCCCACTTCATATACATCGTCGCCAGCCGGATCATCCAATTCCGGATCTTTTTGTGCCGATAAAAATACGAGCTGGTCGTTCATCATTGCTTTCTCAAGCGCTTCAATCGAGCGGTCTCGTCCGACATCCAGGTGCAGCACCATCGTTGGGTAGACATGCATACCTCTCAATGGCAAAAGCGGTACAGTAAAAATTGTTTCTGCGTTCATCCAAATCCCTCCCTGCAAAAACCATCCCGGTATGTTTCACCGGGCGCTTCTCTTTCTTTTCTCCTATCTTATCGTAAAATGCCGGATGATGTCGATGAAAAAGAGGGGACAGCGCCCATCCAGGCGCTGTCCCCTTTTTCCACCACATCATTATGCAGACGTTTTATCAGCTGAACCGACTTCCTTGCCATGTTCATCAAGCAGCCTTGGCGGCGCCTGATTTGTTACGGTTTCACTCGTAATGACACAAGTTTGAATATCATCACGTGACGGCAATTCATACATCACTTCAAGCATAATGCTTTCAATGATCGAACGCAGTCCGCGCGCACCTGTTTTACGTTCAATCGCTTTTTTGGCAATTTCGCTTAGAGCCGCATCCTCAAATTCAAGATCAACATCATCCAGCTCAAGCATTTTTTGGTATTGCTTCACAAGGGCATTTTTCGGCTTCGTCAATATTTCAACAAGCGCTTCTTCATCAAGCTGCTCAAGGCTTGCAATAACAGGCAGACGGCCGATAAATTCCGGAATTAATCCGAAGCGAAGCAAATCTTCCGGAACGAGCTGAGAAAGAAGGGATTTATCTTCCACTTCTTCTTTTTTCGTTTCTGAACCGAAACCGATCACTTTTTGACCGAGGCGGCGTTTAATAATTTGCTCCACCCCATCAAACGCTCCGCCGCAAATAAAGAGGATGTTGGTTGTATCAATTTGGATAAACTCCTGGTGAGGATGCTTCCGCCCACCTTGTGGCGGCACGCTCGCAACAGTACCCTCCAAAATTTTCAAAAGAGCCTGCTGCACTCCTTCACCGGAAACATCACGTGTAATGGACGGGTTTTCCGATTTACGGGCCACTTTATCGATTTCGTCGATGTAAATAATGCCTTTTTCCGCTTTTTCCACATCGTAATCAGCAGCCTGAATGAGTTTTAATAATATATTTTCAACGTCCTCACCAACATACCCGGCTTCTGTCAATGACGTCGCATCCGCAATGGCAAACGGCACGTTCAAAATACGGGCAAGCGTTTGAGCAAGAAGCGTTTTACCGCTTCCTGTCGGCCCGATTAAGCAAATGTTTGATTTGGATAATTCCACATCATCCACTTTGCTGTTGGAATTGATGCGTTTATAGTGATTGTAAACGGCAACCGCGAGTGATTTTTTCGCCCGTTCCTGCCCGATGACATATTCACCTAAAATTTCGCGGATTTGTGCCGGCTTCGGTACATCTTTAAACTCAACTTCTTCTTCTGTACCCAGCTCTTCTTCCACGATTTCTGTGCACAGTTCAATACATTCGTCGCAAATATATACGCCCGGCCCTGCTACGAGTTTACGCACCTGGTCCTGCGACTTTCCGCAAAACGAGCATTTTAACTGTCCTTTTTCTTCATTGAATTTAAACATCTGGTTCACCCCTTATGCTATGTTGGTGCAGCCGGAAAAATTCAGTGGACCGACTTTTTTGACTACCCCTTAAGTAAGTTATGTATCGCATTGTAGCATATTTGCCGGAAAACAAAAACGAAAAAGCGTTTTTCGCATATTTTAGGGTAGAAAACAAGGCACGATCAAGTCGCGCCTTGTCAGTTTGTTCTTTTATTATGCACTAGTTTTACTGTTTTCGACAAGAAATTCGACTGCTTTGCGAATTTTCAAGTCCGCTTTCATACCGTCAAGGCTGCCAAGTGCTTTTTGAATATCTTCTTTTGAAAGACCGAATTGCTCAGCCATTTTGCTTACTTCCGCATCCACATCTTCGTCCGTTGGCTCAAGGTTTTCAGCTTCAGCGATCGCTTCAAGGGTCAAGCTTGTACGCACACGTGTTTCTGCATTTTCTTTCATTTGTCCGCGAAGGTCTTCTTCCGATTGACCTGAGAATTGGTAGTAAAGGTCAAGGTTCATTCCTTGCATCGAAAGGTTTTGAGTAAACTCTTGGAGCATGCGGTCAACTTCACTGTCGATCATGACATCAGGAACATCCGTTTCAGCGTTCGCTACGGCCTGATCGACAAGATCGTCACGCAATTTTTGTTCAGAAGCGTTTTTCTTTTGCTCAGCAAGACGCTCTTTAATTTTCGCTTTCAATGCATCCAGCGTTTCCACTTCTTCGTCTGTTTCCTGTGCAAACTCATCGTTCAACTCAGGAAGTTCCTGCGCTTTAATTTCATGAAGTTTCACTTTGAATACAGCCGGTTGACCTGCAAGCTCTTCCGCATGATATTCTTCAGGGAAAGTCACTTCAACGTCTTTTTCTTCGCCGGTTTTCATGCCAATAAGCTGCTCTTCAAAACCTGGAATGAATGTGCCGGAACCGATGACGATTGAGTAGTTTTCAGCTTGTCCGCCTTCAAATGCTTCACCGTTAACGAAGCCTTCAAAATCGATGACAACAGTATCGTCATTCTCAACAGCGCCGTCTTCTTTCACAACAAGCTCAGCGTGGCGTTTTTGTAGATCTTTCAGTTCGTTTTCAACATCTTCATCTGTTACGTCTATGCTTTCTTTTTCTACTTCAAGACCTTTATATTCGCCAAGTTTTACTTCAGGCTTCACTGTAACAGTAGCTTTGAAGATGAATGGTTTGCCTTTTTCAAATTGCTCTACATCGATTTCCGGACGGTCAACCGGTTCGATACCGGTTTCATCAATGGCATTGCTGTACGCTTCCGGAAGAATCGCATCGATCGCATCTTGATAAAGAGCTTCAACGCCGAAACGCTGCTCGAACAATGGACGAGGCATTTTTCCTTTACGGAAGCCCGGTACATTAATGGTTTTAACGACTTTTTTGAAGGCAGTATCGAGTCCCTGTTTTACTGTTTCAGCGTCTACTTCAACAGTCAGTACGCCTTGGTTACCTTCTAATTTTTCCCACTTTGCAGACATAAAAAATTCCCTCCAACAATCTATTAATAAATATGAACGTTCGTCCTATGTATATTCTTTCTGATACAAAAAGGACACAATACGACTTTTACATTATACCATACAGCCGTTTTCTTTCAACTAAAAGGCTGAAATTTCATCGAGTTCCTTCATGAAAAGCAAAGCTTTTTCCACCTCTGGATTCATGTCGGAAAGAGCGTTCACAGACCGATAAAGCGTTTCAATGCGGAAAACCGCAGCCTCCGCCCAGACAGCCGGCTCCTGCTCCGGGTCAAATGGATGCAGCAAAAACAGCTGCTGCTTGACAAGGTCCAGAACCTGCGCGAATAAGGCCGGGTTCTCCTGTCCAACCGTTTTTTCAAGGTGATCAGCAGCTTCCTTGAAAAAAGGACGGCTGAATGCTTCATCCATCATAACCGGAATGACCTCTTTTTCAAAATGAAATTTTCGGACAGTCACTTTTTGAACGGTGCCTATCTCACGCAGCAGACCAAGTGCCATTGACTGTATAAATGGATGTTCGGATCCATCGTCCAGCAGATGAATGAGTTCTGTTTCGTAAGGTGCTGCATCGTGGGCGGCAAGTTCAGCGAGCTTCATCATTTTATTTTGCATTGTATCATCTTTAGAAAATAGAGCGGCAGCGGGCTCTTGCTGCTTTGCGCTCATCCGGTCTGCAAGCGCTTTTAAATGGGCAAAGTGTTCGTACCGGTCCGGCGGGAGCCCTTCTTCAAGCAACGCCGATAAAGTATCTGCCACTTCTTTATAGCGTTTTTTTTGAATAAGCATCAGCACATGCATGTCGAGCACATCAAAATAGTGACCTTCACCAGCATGGAGCATATCACGTGAAAGTTCAATCCCTTCGTCGTAACTGCCGCTTTCGTGATAAGCAATGAGCAGGGCCATTTTCAGTTCTTCTGTACGATCCGTCTCAAACCGCAGAGCTTCTGTATAGTGGAGGATCGCATCATCAAACCGTTTTTCTTCAAGTGCTCTTTGGCCTTTTTTATCCAAATGATCCACCGTGCCCGGGAATTGAATCACATTGCCCTGTTTGATCCGCTTCTTCTTTTTCATCATTTGTCACCCGCTCATCTTGTAATAATTGAAGTGTAGCATGGGATTTGTGGAAAGAACAGAAAAAAGGCAGCCCGCACCATTACGTGACAGACTGCCTTTTTGAATTGTTATGTATGGCGTCCCAGGAGG
>NZ_MSDU01000009.1 GCF_001936625.1 Domibacillus antri
CTTTTCGTTTAAACGTTGACGATTTTATTGATTTTGTTCAGTTTTCAATGTTCAATCGTGCTGTTCAACAGCAACTTTCATATTATATCTTTTGCCTTTTGTGTTGTCAACATTTTTTCAATGTTTTTTAACACCTCTGAGTCTTTCGCAGCGGCAAAATTTAATTTAACATGATTCGTTATAAAAGGTCAATTGTTTTTTCGTATTTTTTTATTTTTTATCCATATACTCTTAATAATCTTTCTAAATCGGGGGCTCCGACGATGATGCCATTTCTGTTCATACATGCTAAACAACTCAAATGGACGGCGCTTTTTCTTTGTATAGCCTGTCTTCTTTTATTTTCTTTGCAACCGAAAAATGAGCAGCCGGTTATTTCAATGAATGGAACGATGAAAGCCGTTTATGCCGGTCACGATGGCATTTCTTTAACAGTAAATGCAGATCATCCCGAAAAAAATGTAAGCAAATTAGTCAAGCTTCTTATTGAAAACGAATCAACCGCTTCCTTTTTTGTAACATCTTCCTGGCTTGAGCACCATCCGAAAACGGCAAAGCTGCTCGTTGACAGAGCATTTGATATAGGTGTCCTTTTAACTGACTCTTCAAGCGAGGATGTGATCATTCAAGAAATCTCTAAGGTAAAAAAAATTCTTTCTGCATATGGGAAGAAAGAAGTTATTTTCTTACGGGCTGCTGATGGTGAGGTACATGACAATATGTTAAAGGTTGCAGCCGCTCACGGGTTTTTGCCTGTCCAATGGGGTGTAGATCTGCGAAGCCGCTCTGCTTCAGCTTTTGTAAAAGAAGTGGAAAAAGGGGATATTGTTTTATTAAATCTTGATTCTGATCTGGATATTACCAAAAAAATGATTTCTATTTTGTCCGCTAAAGAGAGACTGATCAGCTTGTCTGAAATGGTCGGAGGAAATACGGATATCGAATATATTCCATGAAAAAAGTTTCAAAAGCCATTGATTAACGGGCTTTTGAAACTTTTTGATTGTATTTCGGCAATAATAACAGCTGAAATGCATTGCATGGTAACAGGGTGAAGAGCATTAAGTAAAGCCAGCTCTCTTCGTTCGCCTGCAAAACCGGCAGCCACTCAAGCGTCGTGACAACAATCATGAAGAAGAGCGCTGCAATAAAAACATTCTTGTTTTTTCCTTTCCCTTTCAGCCAGGCAACAGCCAGTCCGACTATGAGGAGGATCGCTGCAAGAATAAGATAGGAGCTGATGGCTTCCCCTTCACTGCTGAACGCTTTAAACCGGAAATAGACGAGATCAAACAGCACGACAACAATAAGGGCAATCTGAATAAAATTCCAATATGAGCGGAATAATCCGAGTCCAAATTGGTGAATGGTTAAATAGGCGAAGAAGCCCATCTGACTGATCACACTGAAAGTAAAACCGACACCGATAAGCCATGCGAGAACAGATAATACTTCACTCCATTCTCCGTTTGCAAAAAGAGGTGCGAACTCATTCCAGCGAATAATAAATCCAAGAACACCCGTCACCGCTCCGCCGATCAGCAATGTATGTGTAAAAAATCGTATCCAGTTTCGTATACCCACGCGAAAATCCTCCTGTACTTTCTTCTGATTCGATTGTAACAATACAGCTGTGAAAAAGAAAGGCAGCGAGCCGTGGACAATTTTTGTCTTTTCACAAAAAGAGCTTCCGGAAACAGTTCCGGAAGCGATCGATTATTTTGCCGAAGACAATTTTGCATCGAGCTTTTCTGCAATCTCTTGATAAATAGCGCCAAGCTGGTGATCTTCTGCGTAAACGGATGGAGCAAAGTCCGTTTCATCCCAGTCCGGCTGCTGAAGCGGAAGCCGCCCGAGTACCTCCGTGCGTAATTCGTCAGCGAGCTTATCCCCGCCGCCGCGGCCAAAAATATACTCTTTTTCACCGGTAGTTTTGCTTTCAAAGTAGGCCATGTTTTCAATGACACCGACCACTTCATGATCAGTCTGCAGTGCCATTGCGCCGGCACGGGCAGCAACAAATGCGGCCGTTGGATGCGGTGTTGAAACAATAACCTCTTTACAATGCGGCAGCATCGTATGCACGTCGAGAGCAACATCGCCGGTTCCAGGCGGCAAATCCAGCAGCAAATAATCCAGGTCGCCCCATTCTACTTCCGAAAAGAAGTTATTCAACATTTTGCCAAGCATCGGACCGCGCCAAATAACAGGGGCATTGTCATCAACGAAAAAGCCCATTGATATGACTTTCACACCAAAACGCTCAACGGGGCATATTTTTTCTCCGCGAACGACGGGGCGAGTCGTAATCCCCATCATATCCGGAACACTGAATCCGTAAATATCGGCATCCACGAGACCCACTTTTTTGCCAAGGCGGGCAAGCGAAATAGCTAAGTTAACGGATACCGTTGACTTGCCGACGCCGCCTTTTCCGCTGGCGATCGCCAAGAAAACAGTGTGACTGTCAGGTGACAGAAGACCTTCGTTTTTTTCGGCGGCATCCGCACCGCGGAATTGTGCGATTTTTTCGTCAGACAGTTCGGTAAAGCGAATACCAATTGTCTCCACACCCGCTTCTTTCAGCGTATTTACGATTCGCATTTGAAGCTGCAGCTGTTCAGGTGTACCTGTCTGCGCAATCGCGATCTTGATGCTTACATGATTTTTCTCTTCTTTGATTGAAATGTCTTCAATGCCGCCCGTTTCCGCAAGTGTTTTATGTAAAAAAGGGTCTTCAAGGGCTTTCACGATGTCGCGTACTTGCGATTCTGTGATCATTTGGGAGCACCATCCTTCATTTATAATCTTCACTTAATTCAGTATATCATAATCAAGTAAATGAAGAATGGAAAACGGTTACCGGCTTTTAAAATAGTGTAATATTCCGCGGGAAATAGAGGCGGCCGTTTTTTCCTGATACTCATCATCCATCAATAAGCGCCGCTCTTGCGGATTCGATAAAAAGCCAATTTCAACGAGTGCGCCGGGAACTTTTGCTTCTTTCAAAATATACACATGTCCAATCTCAGCCGGCTGACGGTCTGTGTTTTCGAGGTTATCGGTCAATTCACGCTGAATCGATTCTGCTATCTTTTTATTTTCAGGCACGTGAGCCGAGTAAAACGTCTGGGAGCCATGCCACCTTTCGGATGGGATCGCATTTAAATGAATGCTGATAAACATGTCCGCATTTGTGTCGTTGATCATCTCGCTTCTTTTCCGCAAATCCTCTGCTTTTCTCGTGCGGATTCTCCCCGTTTCATTACGGGCAAGATCCGTATCTTCCTCCCGCGTCATCAGAACGATTGCCCCTTGGCCGTTTAAATGCTCTCTCAATTTTTCAGATACGGACAGCGCAATATCTTTTTCCAGTGCTTCCTTGTCTCCCGCTCCCCCGTCGACTCCTCCATGCCCAGGATCAATTATGATCGTGACATCCGTAAGCGGCGGTCTCCACGAATTAAATACCGGCTTAATATCCTGATAAAAAAAGGCGGCGATGGCAATAAGACATACCACAACAGCAACCCGCTTCATATACAGTCCCCCTCGTTAAAACCAGTATATGAACATGCGTGTCTGCAAATGAAAAAAATCCTTTCCCCAAATTGGAGAAAGGATTTTTGATAACGAAAAATTAACGTTTTGAGAACTGCGGTGCACGACGAGCGCCTTTAAGACCGTATTTTTTACGCTCTTTCGCACGTGCATCACGAGTAAGGTAGCCGGCACGTTTAAGTGTCGGACGGAATTCCGGATCAGCTTGCAGAAGAGCGCGGGCGATACCGTGACGGATCGCTCCTGCTTGTCCTGTGTAGCCGCCTCCGTTTACATTTACATGTACATCGTAGCTGTTTACTGTTTCAGTCGCAACGAGCGGCTGTTTGATCACAGTGCGCAGCGCTTCAAATGGGATATAATCTTCAGCAGTACGGCCGTTGATTACGATGTTACCTTCGCCTGGTACTAAGCGTACGCGGGCTACTGAGCTTTTACGGCGTCCTGTGCCTAAGTATTGAACTTGTGACAATGTCATTTCCTCCTTTTAATTTTTATTATCCGCGAAGTTCGTAAACTTCCGGTTGTTGTGCTTCATGTTTATGTTCCGCTCCAGCGTAAACATGAAGTTTTCTGAACATTTGACGTCCTAAAGAACCTTTTGGAAGCATGCCTTTGATTGCAAGCTCAAGCATTCTTTCAGGGTTGTTCGCACGCATATCCTGTGCTGTGCGTGTTTTCAAACCGCCTGGATACATGCTGTGACGGTAGTAAATTTTCCCTTGAAGTTTGTTACCAGTCAATTCAATTTTAGAAGCGTTGATGATGATCACATTATCACCAGTGTCAACGTGCGGTGTAAAAGTTGGTTTATGTTTGCCGCGCAAAATAGATGCTACTTCGCTTGATAGACGGCCCAATGTTTTGCCTTCAGCATCGATAACGAACCATTTACGCTCGATTTCGCCTGCTTTAGCCATGTAAGTCGTACGCATTGTTTACCCTCCTGATTTGTTAATGTTTTTACGGTTCCATGTATTTATATCACGAATAAGTTTCCGGGGCTTATCGTGGGGTCAAATAACATACCATATGCTATAATATATCGTCTTCAATTCATTGTCAAGAAAAAATGCAACACTCGGTTTAGTTGCTATGATAAAACACTTGCCATAAATACAATCCGGCAGCAGGTGCCGTCTGTCCGGCGTGCCTGCGGCTGCGGTCCGCTAAAATTTTCGCCACCTCATCCGGCTCCATTCGGCCATTGCCGACCTTTATTAATGTCCCCATCATAATCCGCACCATATTATATAAAAATCCTGTTCCGGTAAAGCGCACTTCAAGATTATCTCCGTCTTCCATAAACGATATATTTGTGACAGTCCGTACTTTATTCTCTTTATCCGTCTTTGCCGAACAAAACGATGTAAAATCATGTTCACCCATTAAATGAACCGCCGCTGCTTTCATTCGCTCCACGTCCAGCGGGTACGGGTAATGATAGGCGTAGGATGTACGAAATGGATCGCGGTACGGCGTCCGGTATATACGGTAACGGTACTCTTTCCCCGTTACCGAATAACGCGCATGGAACGTATCCGGCACTGCCTCAGTCCGCTTTACAGAGACGTCGGACGGAAGTTCTCCGTTGAGCGCACGTGCCCACCTGTCAGCCGGCATATCGATTGGGGTATCAAAATGAACGATTTGTCCCATTGCGTGTACACCGGCGTCTGTACGGCCTGAGGCGTGCGTTTTAATCGGCATTTTTTTATGAATCTTCCAGAGTGCTTTCTCAAGCTCCTGCTGAACAGTACGGTCATTCAGCTGTGACTGGTAGCCGGAAAAGCGGGAACCGTCGTACATGAGCTCACATTTTATCCGTTTCAATTTGATCTCTCCTATTAACTTCTTAACATGAAAAGCGCTGCCGAAAGTGCACCTAGAAGCAGCATGGCCATCGTATCCCGCAGGCTCCAGTGCAGAAGGCGGTATTTCGTCCGTCCTTCACTCCCTTTATAGCCTCTTGCTTCCATGGCCACCGCCAGCTCCTCCGCCCGTTTAAACGCGCTCACAAACAGCGGGATTAAAAGAGGGATGACAGCTTTCACTCGGTCCGGAATCGAACCGCTCGAGAAATCAGCTCCCCGTGCCATCTGGGCCTTCATAATTTTATCTGTTTCATCCAGCAGTGTCGGAATAAAACGGAGTGAAATGGACATCATCAGCGCCAGCTCATGCACAGGCACCTTTATTTTCCTTAACGGTCCGAATAAGCTTTCAATCCCATCCGTTACGGAAATAGGCGGTGTTGTAAGTGTAAGGAGCGATGTAACGAAAATAAGCAGGAAAAAGCGGAGTGAAATAAAAACGCCTTTTATAACGCCGCCTTCATAAATCGTCAAAAAGCCTATTCGCGCAATCATGTCTCCTTCTTTCGTAAAAAAAACATGCAGCAGGAATGTAAACAATATGAGAATAAGCACCGGCTTTAACCCATTCACTAAAAATCGCAGTTTCACTTTTGACAGAAAGACAGCAAACAAAGTAAACGCTCCAAGAAGTGTGTACGTCACCGGGTTATTGGCTAAAAAAATGATCAAAACGAATATAAAAATAAAGAGCAGCTTCGCCCGCGGGTCCATCCCATGCACAACGGAATCAGCCGGCAAATAGCGGCCAATAATCAGTTTCTCCATCATGATTGTTCACCCCGCAGTCTTCCCACTTCAGCAGCGAGTTCTTCCGGCGTTAAACATACTTTGCCAAGCGGCCGGCCAAGACGCTGCTCAAACAGCCGCTGAAACCGGACTGTTTCCGGCACATCAAGGCCAACATCTGTTAAACTGCCCGCATCACTAAAAATATCCCGCGCCGCCCCGGTCCGGAACACTCGTCCTTTATGCATAATGACAATTGTATCCGCATACCGCGCCGCATCTTCCATGCTGTGCGTGACAAGCACACAAGTCATTCCGTTCTCCTTTTGCAGCTTTGCAAACATGTCCATCATATCTTGGCGGCCGCGTGGATCAAGTCCGGCTGTCGGCTCGTCCAGCACAAGTACATCCGGCTTCATTGCGAGGACACCTGCAATCGCCACACGTCTCATTTGTCCTCCGGATAAATCAAACGGTGATTTTCCGAGCACCTCTTCAGGCAGCCCGACAAGCTGGATCGCCGCCCGCGCCCGCTTCTTCGCATCTTCTTCCATTACGCCAAAATTCATTGGACCGAAGCAAATATCTTTTTCGACCGTTTCTTCAAAAAGCTGATGCTCCGGAAATTGAAACACGATCCCGACTCGCCGGCGGACGTCTTTTAAATTTTTTTCTTTCCGCCCTGACGAAACAGTCCGGTTTCCAATCTGGACTTCCCCTTTTAACGGCTTGAGGAGCACATTTAAATGCTGCAGAACAGTTGATTTTCCGGATCCGGTATGGCCGATAATGGCAACGTACTGGCCGGAAGGGATATCAAATGTCACATCCGCAATGGCCGAGCGTTCAAATGGTGTACCGGCCGCATAACGGTATTCTATTTCTCGAAGTTTAATGTCCATAATTCATTCACCAGCTCTTCTTCATTGAAATGACGCTGTGACAGCTTCAGGCCGGCATCCGCCAGCAGCTGACTCATTTGAACCGCAAACGGCACACCAAGGCCAAGCTGCACCAATTCCCGGTCCAGTTGAAAAATGTCTGCCGGCGTCCCTTCTATATACAGCCGTCCTTCATTCAACACGATCACACGGTCGGCTTTTGCCGCCTCTTCAAGATCATGTGTAATTGAAATAACCGTTAATCCTTCTTTTTCGTTCAATTCACGAACCGTATTCATGACTTCTTCCCGGCCAAGCGGATCAAGCATCGATGTCGCTTCATCCAGCAAAATGATGTCCGGGCGCAGGGCGATCACACCGGCAATTGCAACACGCTGCTTCTGTCCGCCGGAAAGATGGTGCGGCTCTTGATTCAGAAAAGCAGTCATGCCTACTTTTTCAAGAGAGGCGAAAACACGCTCCTGCATGACGCCATGTTCAACACCGTTATTTTCTAACCCAAAAGCCACATCATCCTGTACCGTTGTTCCAACAAATTGATTATCAGGATTTTGAAAGACCATTCCTAATTTTCCGCGTATGGACCATACATGTTCTTCAGTCAGTTTATACCCGCCGATTGAGACCGTCCCCTGTGACGGATAGTGAAGTCCATTTAACATTTTGGCCAATGTTGATTTACCGGAACCGTTATGACCGACAACCGCCAGCCACTCTCCCTTATATACATCAAATGACACCTCGCGCAGGGCAAACGTCTCCTGTTCCGGATATTGAAAAGAAACCCCTTTAATTGAAATGACTTTCTCGCTCATCCTCTATCCCCCTGTTTCTGCAAAAACAAAAAAAGCCCGCACCCCGCACCAAAGAATACAACATTCTTGCCGCTGCCTGCGGTCGGGTTGAGGGGTGCATGAGCTAGACGGGACGCACGTTGGAGCTAGTGGTACGCCCATCGTAACGCTCTAAGCTTGTTAATCGAAAAGCGCAAGGCAGCCGCTCAAGCCCGGCAGACATAAGACGAATCGGGCATTGAACAAAGGCGAAAATCGCAGATTCCTGCTGCAACGCCTTTGTGACCCATATCGTGTGGGCCTCCGAGGGACTGGGTGCCTGAAGCTGGACATTGTCCAAAAACTTGCACTTTTTAAAAGGATAAAAAAAAGGCAAAACAAAGCAAAGGTTTTGTTTTGTTCTGCCCATTTCGCGGTCTTATTGGCTATTAAACAAGCTCAATAATCACCATTGGTGCGCCATCGCCGCGGCGTGGACCGACTTTCATAATGCGTGTGTAGCCACCTTGACGCTCTGTGTAGCGCGGTGCCACATCATCAAATAATTTTTGTAGAGCGTACACTGGCTGCTCTTTCGTTTTGCCGTTTTTCTCTACTTCAACAGTAGAAGCGACTTCGTGACGAAGGAATGCAGCAGCCTGACGGCGGGCATGCAAATCACCACGTTTACCGAGTGTAATCATTTTTTCTACAACTGAGCGCAATTCTTTCGCGCGTGCTTCAGTCGTTTCGATGCGTTCACTGATGATAAGATCCGTTGTAAGATCACGCAGCATCGCTTTGCGCTGAGCGCTTGTACGTCCTAGCTTTCTGTAAGCCATGAAGATACCCTCCTTTATAGATGTCGTTGATTTAAATCAATCTTCTTTTCGTAAGCCGAGACCAAGCTCGTCCAATTTCGCTTTTACTTCTTCAAGAGATTTACGGCCAAGGTTACGGACTTTCATCATGTCATCCTCGCTCTTGTTCGCAAGTTCTTGAACTGTATTAATGCCGGCGCGTTTCAGGCAGTTGTAAGAACGGACGGAAAGATCAAGTTCTTCGATCGTCATCTCAAGCACTTTTTCTTTCTGGTCTTCTTCTTTTTCAACCATGATTTCCGCATGCTGTGCTTCATCGGTTAATCCTACGAAAATGTTAAGATGTTCAGTTAAAATTTTCGCCCCTAAAGAAATGGCTTCTTTCGGTCCGATGCTGCCATCTGTCCATACGTCCAGTGACAATTTATCAAAGTTTGAAAGCTGTCCAACGCGCGTATTTTCCACTTGGAAATTCACGCGGGAAACAGGTGTATAGATGGAGTCGATCGCAATGACGCCGATTGGATGATCTTCTTTTTTATTGTGATCAGCCCGGTTGTACCCTCTACCGCGTTGTGCCGTCAAACGCATACGGAAATTAGCATTTTCACCTAATGTCGCAATATGCAGATCCGGATTTAAAATTTCCACATCGCTGTCATGAGTAATGTCGGCAGCCGTTACGGTTCCTTGACCCTGTACATCGATTTCAAGCGTTTTTTCCTCATCGGAATAAATCTTCAACGCCAGCTTTTTGATATTCAAAATGATCGATGTTACATCTTCTACGACGCCTTCAATTGTTGAGAATTCGTGCAGCACTCCATCAATATGGATGGCCGTAACCGCAGCACCAGGGAGTGAGGATAATAAAATACGACGCAAGGAGTTACCTAGAGTTGTACCGTATCCGCGCTCAAGTGGCTCCACGACGAACTTTCCAAATGTAGCATCATCGCTGATCTCAACCGTTTCAATTTTTGGCTTTTCAATTTCGATCATTCCATTTTCCCTCCTTCAATACGTCGAAACTTCGGCGAGCCGAAATTCCCCATGTTTACCATTCCCGATTTTACAAAACAAGTGGTCAATTCCTGAATCAAAACAGTCAATTTTCCATTATAACCGGAATAGTTATCCTTTATTCAGGAAGATTAAACACGGCGACGTTTTGGAGGACGGCAGCCATTATGAGGAACTGGTGTCACGTCTTTAATAGCCGTAACTTCTAGTCCTGCTGCTTGAAGAGCACGAATTGCTGCTTCACGACCTGAACCAGGGCCTTTTACTGTTACTTCAAGTGTTTTCATACCATGTTCGATTGATGCTTTTGCAGCTGTTTCAGCAGCCATTTGAGCAGCAAACGGAGTAGATTTACGTGATCCTCTAAAACCTAGAGCACCTGCACTTGACCATGATAGAGCGTTACCGTGAACGTCTGTAATTGTGACGATTGTGTTGTTGAATGTTGAGCGGATGTGTGCAATACCAGATTCAATATTCTTTTTCACACGACGCTTGCGAGATTGTTGTTTACGAGCCATGTCTTGTTTCTGCCTCCTTTACCGATTATTTTTTCTTGTTAGCTACAGTTTTACGCGGGCCTTTGCGAGTACGCGCGTTGTTTTTTGTATTTTGTCCACGTACTGGAAGTCCGCGGCGATGACGGATACCACGGAATGAACCGATTTCCATCAAACGTTTAATGTTAAGAGATACTTCACGGCGAAGGTCACCCTCCACTTTCAAGCGGTCAACGATGTCACGGATTTTGTTCAATTCATCTTCCGTCAAATCACGAACGCGCGTATCTTCAGACACACCTGCTTCAGCAAGAATTTGCTCAGCTGTCGGTCTGCCAATACCAAAAATATAAGTTAATGAGATAACTACACGCTTATCGCGTGGAATATCAACACCTGCTACACGTGCCATAAAATGTGCACCTCCCTTTAAAATTAGCCTTGTTTTTGTTTATGCTTAGGGTTTTCACAAATAACCATAACTTTGCCGCGTCTGCGAATAACTTTACATTTCTCACAGATTGGCTTTACTGATGGTCTTACTTTCATTTCTCCAACCTCCTTAATAGTCCGGAGCGCCATATATGTTTATTTGTAACGGTACGTGATCCGTCCGCGTGTTAAATCATAAGGTGAAAGTTCTACTGTTACTTTATCGCCAGGCAGGATTCGGATAAAGTGCATACGAATTTTGCCTGAAACATGCGCTAAAATAGTATGCCCATTTTCCAATTCTACCTTAAACATGGCGTTTGGCAAAGTTTCAGTGACTGTACCTTCAATTTCAATTACATCGTCTTTCGCCATTTTTTCATCTCCCTTCACTTTTCATGCCGATTGGCTTTTGCCATCAAGCTTTCGTTAAAATATCAAAGCCTGTTTCGGTTATCGCAATTGTATGTTCAAAATGAGCACACATTTTTCCATCCTGCGTAATGACAGTCCAATTATCCTCAAGTGTCTTTACGTAACGACGACCGGCATTGACCATCGGTTCGATCGCGAGCACCATTCCGGGTTGCAGCACTGGACCTTTTCCCGGCGGACCGTAATGAGGAATTTGTGGAGCCTCATGAAGGTTCTGCCCGACACCATGGCCAACATACTCACGAACGATTGAAAAGCCATTCGATTCCACATACGTTTGAATTGCATGGGAGATGTTTGAAAGACGTTCACCCGGTTTCGCTTCATTGAGCCCGATGTAAAGCGATTCCTCTGTTACTTCGAGAAGCTTCTCCGTCTCAGGTGCAATCCGGCCGACAGCATATGTCCAGGCCGAGTCGCCATGATAACCCTTATAGTACGCACCGATATCAACGCTGATGATGTCACCTTCTTCTAAACGACGGTCACCTGGAATTCCATGCACAAGCTCTTCGTTAACCGAAGCGCAAATGCTGCCTGGAAAGCCGTTGTATCCTTTAAAAGAAGGAGTTGCGCCAAATCGTCTAATGCACGCTTCAGCGATTTCATCAAGCTCCATCGTACTCACGCCGGGGGAGATATGGTTTTGCAATTCCTGGTGTGTAAGCGCAACAATACGCCCCGCTTCTTTCATAATCTCCAGTTCTCGAGGGGTTTTACAAATGATCATTATTTACGTAGGCCTTCAAGAAGCCAATCAATATCTTCAAATACGACATTGATGTCCTGTTGACCGTTAATGTTTTTCAAATACCCTTTTTCGTTATAAAAAGCAAGCAATGGTTCCGTCTGCTTTAAGTTAACGTCAAGGCGGTTTTGAACCGTTTCCGCATTGTCATCTGCACGTTGATAAAGCTCACCGCCGCAGCGATCGCACTTATCTTCCTGAGATGGCGGATTGAATTCAAGATGATACGTCGCACCGCAGCTTTTGCAAATGCGGCGGCCTGTTAAGCGTGCCATTAAGATGTCTTTATCAACATCAACGTTAATGACATAATCAATTTGACGATTCAGGTTTGCCAGAATGTCCTCAAGCGCTTCTGCCTGTGCAACTGTACGCGGAAATCCATCAAGAAGAAATCCTTGTGCGCAGTCAGACTGCGATAGGCGTTCGTGCACAATTCCGATCGTTACTTCGTCCGGAACGAGCTCCCCTTTATCCATAAACGATTTTGCTTTTAGGCCAAGTTCCGTTTCATCTTTCATTGCAGCACGGAACATGTCACCGGTTGAAATGTGCGGAACACCGTACTTTTCAACAATTTTCTCTGCCTGAGTCCCTTTGCCGGCACCAGGCAATCCCATTAACACGAGATTCATTGAAATACCCCCTCAGTCTGATTAGAGTGAAGCCACGCCTCACCGCGCTTACTTCATAAAGCCTTTATAATGACGCTTTACAAGTTGTGCTTCCAGCTGCTTCATTGTTTCAAGTGCCACACCGACGACGATGAGTAAACCTGTACCGCCGATTTGCGCCGCTGGTGGAAGACCCGCGAATTGAATGAAGAAAACAGGCAGCACAGCAACGACTGATAGGAAAATTGCACCGACGAATGTCAGACGGTAAAGCACGTTTGTCAAATAATCCTGTGTGTTCTTCCCGGGACGAATACCCGGAATATATCCACCCTGCTTTTTCAAGTTGTCAGCAACTTGTTCAGGGTTTACTTGAATGAAAGCATAGAAATACGTAAATGCGACAATCAATGCGACATAGATCGCCATACCGATTGGCTGCGTATAATCAAAGATATTTTGAATTTTATTCGTGATATCATTTGAACCAAAAAACGAACCAATTGTTTGTGGCGTGATCAAAAATGAAATCGCAAAGATGACCGGGATTACTCCCGCAGCATTTACTTTCAACGGAAGATGAGTTGACTGGCCGCCAACCGGTGCCATGCCACCACTTGCTCCAACGCGTTTCGCATATTGAATCGGAATTTTCCGCAAAGCCTGCTGGAAGAAAATAACCCCTACAACAATAGCCAGTACAGCAAGCAAGATCAAAACAAGAACAACAATGCGGAGGAAGAGCTGATCGCCTGCTCCTTCGATTTGCTGTGCATAGATTTGATTTACCGCTCCTGGAATCGCCGCAACAATCCCGGCAAAAATGATGATCGAGATTCCGTTGCCGACTCCTTTAGCCGTGATCTGCTCACCAAGCCACATAAGGAAAGCCGTACCTGCCGTCAGCACAAGGGCAATTAACAAGTATCCGGCAAAGCTGTTGTTTTCGACAAGCATGCCGCCATACAAACGGTTAAATCCGTATGACATACCAAGACCTTGAATAAAGCCGAGCACAATTGTGAAATAGCGTGTAAACTGTGTCAGTTTACGCCGCCCGACATCACCTTGCTTCGACCATTCCGTGAACTTGGGCACGACATCCATTTGCAATAGCTGCACGATGATGGACGCTGTAATATACGGCATGATTCCCATTGCAAGGATCGAGAAGTTTTGAAGAGCTCCTCCGCCGAACGTATTAAGAAATCCAATTAGACCGGCCTGTTCCTGCATGCGGAGAACATCCGCATTAACATAAGGAACAGGAAT
Organism: Domibacillus antri; assembly: GCF_001936625.1. Lineage (GTDB taxonomy): Bacteria > Bacillota > Bacilli > Bacillales > Domibacillaceae > Domibacillus > Domibacillus antri. The sequence goes on from NZ_MSDU01000009.1 coordinate 13,685, forward strand.
GAATGTACCGATACGGAACACGATTAACATAAGAAGGGTGAATATAATCTTTTTTCTTATATCACCCACGCGCATAAAATTGGAGATTGTGCGAAACATCAGATCACCTCAGTCTTACCGCCGGCCGCTTCAATTGCTTCTTTTGCAGCAGCAGAGAATTTGTGAGCTTTAACAGTAAGCTTTTTCTCTACATTGCCGTTCGCAAGAATTTTGATTCCTGCTTTTTCGCTTTTCACGATGCCGTTTTCGATAAGAAGTTCAGGCGTAACTTCTGTGCCTTCTTCGAAACGATTCAACGTATCAACATTCACGACCGCATACTCTTTACGATTTATGTTCGTAAAGCCGCGTTTTGGAAGACGACGGAATAAAGGAGTCTGTCCGCCTTCAAAACCCGGACGTACACCGCCGCCGGAACGTGCGTTTTGACCTTTATGACCTTTACCGGACGTTTTTCCGTTACCGGAACCAGTTCCGCGTCCAACACGGTTGCGTTCTTTGCGGGAACCTTCAGCTGGTTTCAATTCATGAAGTTTCATGCTTGTGCACCTCCTTGTTCTATAAAATATAATTATTTTTCTGTAACAGTCACAAGATGAGACACTTTATTGACCATGCCGCGAATTGCAGGGTTGTCATTTTGCTCAACCGTTTGGTGCATTTTGCGAAGACCAAGTGCCTTAACAGTTTCGCGCTGATCCTTCGTACGTCCGATCAGGCTGCGAGTGAGGGTAATTTGTAATTTTTCAGCCATTATGATTCCCTCCTTATCCTAACAGTTCTTCTACAGACTTGCCGCGAAGCTTTGCAACTTCTTCAGCTGTTTTCAGTTCTTTCAATCCTTCGATTGTAGCACGAACCATGTTGATCGGCGTGTTTGAACCAAGTGATTTGGAGAGAATGTCACCAACACCAGCAAGTTCAAGTACCGCACGGACAGGTCCGCCTGCGATGACTCCAGTACCTTCAGAAGCAGGTTTTAATAAAACTTCTCCCGCACCGAAATGACCGATAACCTGGTGAGGCAATGTTGTGCCAACCATCGGTACAAATACAAGATTTTTCTTCGCATCTTCAATCGCTTTGCGAATAGCATCTGGAACCTCTTGCGCTTTACCAGTTCCAAAGCCGACATTACCATTTTTATCGCCAACGACAACGAGTGCAGTAAAGCGGAAACGGCGTCCGCCTTTCACAACTTTCGCCACACGGTTGACCGTTACTACGCGTTCTTCAAGTTCGAGTTTGTTTGGATCAATGCGACGCATTAAATGTGTCCCTCCTTTTATTAGAATTCAAGGCCATTTTCACGAGCAGCGTCAGCCAAAGCTTTAACGCGGCCATGATAAAGGTAGCCCCCACGGTCGAATACAACAGAAGCGACACCTTTTTCAGTTGCGCGTTTAGCGAGCAATTCGCCAACTTTCGCAGCAGCTTCCTGGTTGCCTGTTGATTCAAGACCGAAATCTTTTTCAATAGTTGAAGCACTTGCAAGTGTAACACCCTTTACATCATCAATCAATTGAGCGTAAAGATGCTTGTTAGAACGGAATACGTTTAAGCGTGGACGCGCCTCTGTACCAGCAATTTTCGCACGTACACGAGCGTGGCGTCTTTTACGCGTTTTATTTTTATCAGGTTTTGTAATCATCCCGAGGTCACTCCTTTCTATTGCCTACGCGGCATTATTTACCTGTTTTACCTTCTTTGCGGCGTACTTGTTCGCCTTCATAGCGAATACCTTTGCCTTTGTAAGGCTCAGGAGGACGAACTTGGCGGATGTTAGCAGCAATTGCACCAACGCGCTCTTTGTCGATCCCTTTAATGCTGATTTTTGTATTAGCAGGTACATCGATTTCGATGCCTTTTTCAGCTTCGAATTCCACAGGATGAGAGTAACCTACGTTCAAAACAAGTTTCGCACCTTGTTTTTGAGCACGGTAACCGACACCAACCAACTCAAGGTTACGTTCGAATCCTTTTGATACGCCCTCTACCATATTAGCAAGAAGCGCACGAGTTGTTCCGTGGATTGTACGGTGTTCTTTTGACTCTGAAGGACGTACGACAGTTACTGTGCTGCCTTCCACTTCAATCGTCAAATCTTTGTTAAACTGACGAGTCAATTCTCCTTTAGGACCTTTGACAGTCACTTCATTGTTATTGTTTGTAATCGTAACGCCTTCTGGAAGCTCGATTACTTTTTTACCTACGCGTGACATAGTTTCGCACCTCCATTCTTTAAAAGATTATTACCAAACGTAAGCGAGTACTTCGCCGCCTACTTGTTTAGCGCGGGCTTCTTTATCTGTTACTACACCAGTAGATGTAGATAGAATCGCAATACCAAGTCCGTTAAGTACACGTGGTACTTCGTCAGCTTTCGCATAAACGCGAAGGCCTGGTTTAGAAATACGCTTCAAGCCAGTGATTACACGCTCGTTGCCGCTGTATTTCAAGAAAATACGGATAACACCTTGTTTGTCGTCTTCGATGAATTCAACGTCACGGATAAAACCTTCACGTTTAAGAATTTCAGCGATTTCACGTTTAATTTTGGAAGCAGGCACTTCCAGTTTTTCGTGACGAACCATATTCGCATTACGGATGCGAGTCAGCAAGTCAGCAATTGGATCTGTCATAACCATTTGTTTTTACCTCCTTCCGGAATCAGTGTATTACCAGCTGGCTTTTTTAACGCCAGGAATTTGACCTTTATAAGCTAGTTCACGGAAACAAATACGGCAAAGTTTAAATTTGCGGTATACAGAGTGTGGACGTCCGCAGCGTTCGCAGCGTGTGTACTCTTGCACTTTAAACTTCTGTGTGCGTTTTTGTTTCGCAATCATTGATTTTTTAGCCACGTTTTCGCCTCCCTTATATAGCGATTACTTTTGGAACGGCATTCCAATTTGTGTTAACAATTCACGAGCTTCTTCGTCCGTGTTGGCAGTAGTGACGATAACGATGTCCATGCCGCGTACTTTTGATACTTTATCGTAATCAATCTCAGGGAAGATTAACTGTTCTTTAACACCTAACGTGTAGTTGCCGCGGCCGTCAAACGCTTTTTTAGAAACGCCGCGGAAGTCGCGCACACGTGGAAGTGAAACAGAAACAAGTTTATCAAGGAATTCGTACATGCGCTCGCCGCGAAGAGTTACTTTCGCACCGATTGGCATACCTTCACGAAGACGGAATCCTGCGATTGAGTTTTTCGCACGAGTGACCATTGGCTTTTGACCAGTGATTTGCTGCAATTCTTCAACAGCCGTGTCCAATACTTTTGCGTTTTGAACAGCTTCACCGACACCCATGTTCACGACGATTTTTTCAATTTTAGGCACTTGCATAACTGACGTATAGTTGAACTTGCTCACAAGAGCAGGTGTGATTTCTTTTTGATATTTTTCTTTAAGGCGGTTCACTTAGAATACCTCCCTTCTTGAACTTTTTATTTATCTAGAGTTTCACCGGATTTTTTAGCTACGCGGACTTTTTTGCCGTCCACTTCTTTGTAACCTACACGAGTAGGTTCATTTGTTTTCGGATCCAACAGCATTACATTGGATACGTGAATAGCTGCCTCCTGGCTGAGGATGCCGCCTTGCGGATTCAATTGTGAAGGTTTCGCGTGTTTTTTCACGATGTTGACACCTTCAACAAGTACACGGTCTTTTTTAGGGAAAGCTGCAAGAACAACGCCTGTTTTGCCTTTATCTTTTCCTGTGATGACCATGACTTTATCGCCTTTTTTCACGTGCATGTTGCGCACCTCCTTGATTGGCCTTTTATTTATTCAGTTCAATTAGATTACTTCCGGAGCAAGGGAAACAATCTTCATGAAATTGCTGTCGCGAAGTTCGCGGGCAACCGGGCCGAAAATACGTGTGCCACGTGGGCTCTTGTCGTCACGAATGATAACGCACGCGTTTTCGTCGAAGCGGATGTAGGAACCGTCATTACGGCGAACGCCGCGTTTCGTACGAACGATAACCGCTTTTACCACTTCACCTTTTTTGACAACGCCACCTGGTGTTGCTTGTTTTACTGTACATACGATTACATCACCGACGTTAGCTGTTTTACGGCCTGAACCACCGAGGACTTTGATCGTTAATACTTCACGTGCACCAGAGTTGTCAGCTACTTTTAAACGTGATTCTTGCTGGATCATTTAGGTTACCTCCTTTCGGACTTTAACATCTATCCGAACATAAATTAGATGATGACTGCTTTTTCCACTACTTCTAGAAGGCGGAAACGTTTTGTTGCAGAAAGCGGGCGAGTTTCCATGATGCGTACTACGTCACCGATTTTTGCTTCGTTGTTCTCATCATGAGCTTTAAACTTTTTCGAGTACTTTACGCGTTTGCCATAAAGTTTGTGTGTTTTGTATGTTTCAACAAGAACCGTTACTGTTTTATCCATTTTGTCGGATACAACGCGGCCTGTGTAAACTTTGCGCTGATTGCGTTCGCTCATCGTGCAAACCTCCTTTCAATTATCGATTATCAATTTCCCGTTGATGAATCACGGTTTTCATGCGGGCGATTGCTTTACGTACTTCACGAATACGAGCAGTATTCTCAAGCTGTCCCGTCGCCAATTGAAAGCGAAGGTTGAAAAGTTCTTCTTTGAGCGACTTTACTTGTTGTTCAATTTCAGCAGTGGTAAGTTCACGGATTTCATTAGCTTTCATTTGATTCACCACCAATTTCTTCACGTTTTACGATTTTGCATTTCACTGGCAGCTTGTGAGATGCCAGACGAAGTGCTTCACGTGCTACTTCTTCAGAAACACCGGCAATTTCAAACATGATCTTGCCTGGTTTAACAACCGCTACCCAGCCTTCAGGAGCACCTTTACCAGAACCCATCCGTACTTCAAGAGGTTTTTTCGTGTATGGTTTGTGCGGGAAAATTTTAATCCAAACTTTACCGCCACGTTTCATGTAACGAGTCATCGCAATACGGGCAGATTCGATTTGGCGGTTAGTGATCCATGAAGCTTCAACAGCTTGAAGACCGTATTCACCAAATGCTACTTCTGTTCCGCCTTTCGCTTGACCGCGCATTTTGCCGCGGTGTACACGACGGTATTTAACGCGTTTTGGCAACAACATATTATTTGCCTCCTTCCTGAGTTTTCTTCTTCGCAGGAAGAACCTCTCCACGGTAGATCCATACTTTTACGCCAAGTTTGCCGTAAGTTGTGTCTGCTTCAACATGTGCATAGTCGATGTCAGCACGAAGAGTATGAAGTGGAACTGTTCCTTCACTGTAATGTTCGGCACGGGCAATATCTGCTCCGCCAAGGCGTCCTGAAACCTGTGTTTTAATTCCTTTTGCACCAGAACGGATTGTCCGTTGGATAGCCTGCTTTTGAGCACGGCGGAATGATACACGGTTTTCAAGTTGACGAGCGATGTTTTCCGCAACAAGTTTAGCATCAAGGTCAGCACGTTTCACTTCAACGATGTTAATGTGAACACGTTTGCCTGTCAATTCATTTAAAGCTTTGCGAAGTGCTTCTACTTCAGAACCACCTTTACCGATAACCATACCGGGTTTAGCAGTGTGAACTGTGATGTTCACGCGATTCGCAGCACGTTCGATTTCAACACGGGATAAAGAAGCATCTTTAAGACGTTCTTCAATGTAGCCGCGCACTTTCAAATCTTCATGTAGAAGATCAGCGTAGTCTTTTTCGGCGTACCATTTTGAATCCCAGTCGCGAATGATCCCGACGCGCAGTCCATGAGGATGTACTTTTTGACCCACGAATTATCCCTCCTTCTTTTCTGCCACGACGATTGTGATGTGGCTAGTGCGTTTGTTAATTGCGCTTGCACGTCCCATTGCACGTGGACGGAAACGTTTCAATGTTGGTCCTTCGTTAACGTAAGCTTGCGTTACAACGAGGTTGTTTACATCAAGATCATAGTTGTGCTCTGCATTTGCAATCGCAGAGTTCAAAAGTTTTTCGATTACAGGAGATGCTGTTTTTGGCGTGTGTTTTAAAATCGCCACTGCTTCTCCAACTTGCTTGCCTCGAATCAAGTCAATAACTAGACGTGCTTTACGAGGAGCAATGCGGACTGTTCTTAAGACAGCTTTAGCTTCCATTGAAATATCCTCCTCTCAATTAGCGTCTTGTTTTCTTATCGTCTGCAACGTGTCCTTTGTACGTACGCGTTGGAGCGAATTCACCAAGTTTATGTCCAACCATATCTTCAGTTACGTAAACAGGTACGTGTTTGCGACCATCGTAAACTGCGATTGTGTGTCCGATGAATTGCGGGAAAATTGTAGAACGGCGTGACCAAGTTTTGATAACTTGTTTCTTTTCAGTTTCGTTCAATTTTTCAACTTTATTGAATAAATGATCATCAACAAAAGGTCCTTTTTTCAAGCTGCGGCCCATTTGTGTACCTCCCTTCGTGATTGATCTACGGTTCGCACTTGGAACCGTAGGACAATTACGTTATTTTTTACGGCGACGAACGATAAATTTATCGGATTTGTTTGTTTTCTTACGTGTTTTATAGCCAAGAGCTGGTTTGCCCCAAGGTGTAACAGGACCTTTACGTCCGATTGGCGCGCGTCCTTCACCACCACCATGTGGATGGTCGTTCGGGTTCATAACAGAACCGCGTACTGTAGGTTTTTTACCTAACCAGCGGGAACGGCCTGCTTTACCGATGTTAACAAGTTCATGCTGCTCATTACCAACTTGGCCGATTGTTGCACGGCATGTAGCAAGAATCATGCGTACTTCGCCAGAGTTCAAGCGAACAAGAACATATTTACCTTCTTTACCAAGCACTTGAGCTGAAGTACCTGCAGAACGAACTAATTGTCCGCCTTTGCCTGGTTTCAATTCAATGTTGTGGATTACTGTACCAACCGGAATATTAGCAAGTGGAAGTGCATTTCCTACTTTAATATCCGCTTCTGGTCCAGACATAATTTCTGTTCCAACTTGGATGTTCTTTGGAGCTAAGATGTAACGTTTTTCTCCGTCAACGTAGTTCACGAGTGCGATGTTAGCCGAGCGGTTCGGATCGTATTCGATTGTAGCAACGCGGCCTGGAATGCCGTCTTTGTCACGTTTAAAATCGATGATACGGTATTGACGCTTGTGACCGCCGCCTTTATGACGAACTGTGATTTTACCTTGGTTGTTACGGCCGCCTTTCTTTTTCAAAGGCTCAAGCAATGATTTCTCAGGTGTGCTTGTTGTAATCTCAGCAAAGTCAAGAGATGTCATATTACGACGACCATTTGTGGTCGGTTTGTACTTTTTAATCGCCATTTCGTGTCCCTCCTCTTCTATTTTATGTGTTTATTAAGCTTCGAAAAGTTCGATTTCTTTGCTGTCTTGCGTTAATGTTACGATTGCTTTGCGGCGTTTGTTTGTATAGCCGACATGGCGTCCCATACGCTTGAATTTACCTTTGTAGTTCATGACGTTTACGTTTTTTACTTTAACGCCGAAGATCTCTTCAACAGCCGTCTTCACTTGCGTTTTGTTTGCGCGTACGTCCACTTCAAAAGTGTATTTTTTCTCAGCCATTACAGCCATGGATTGTTCAGTAATAACGGGGCGCTTAATCACATCGCGTGCATCCATTATGCAAGCACCTCCTCTACTTTTTCAACCGCTGCTTTTGTCATGATAAGCTTATCGTGTCCAAGCAGATCAAGGACGTTGATGCCTGCAGCTTCAACCACTGTTACTCCAGGGATGTTGCGAGCTGACAATGCAACGAATTCGTTTACTGTATCTGTTACGATCAATGCTTTTGAGTCAACAGACAAGTTTTTCAAGACGTTTACAAATTCTTTTGTTTTTGGTGCATCAAACGATAAAGCTTCCAAAACAAGAATGTTTTGCTCTTTTACTTTTGATGACAAAACAGATTTCAATGCAAGACGACGTACTTTCTTCGGCAGTTTGTAGCTATAGCTGCGTGGTGTTGGTCCGAATACAGTACCACCGCCGCGCCATTGTGGAGAGCGGATAGAACCTTGACGCGCGCGTCCAGTTCCTTTTTGACGCCATGGTTTACGGCCGCCGCCGCTCACTTCCGAACGGTTTTTTACTTTATGATTACCTTGGCGCAAAGAAGCGCGCTGCATAACCACTGCTTCAAATACTACATGTTCGTTTGGTTCGATTCCGAATACCGCATCGTTTAGTTCGATATCGCCGACTTCAGAACCCGTTTGGTTTAATACTTTAACTTTAGCCATTTCTGTTTCCTCCTTTCCCAGAAAAGTTGATTAGTTTGCTTTAACCGCAGATTTCACCTGAATCAAGGCTTTTTTAGAACCTGGAACGTTTCCTTTGATAAGAAGAACGTTGCGCTCAGCGTCTACTTTCACCACTTGCAGGTTTTGTACTGTCACTTGCTCTCCGCCCATACGGCCAGGGAGAAGTTTGTTTTTAAATACACGGTTTGGCGCTACAGGACCCATTGAGCCCGGACGACGATGGTAGCGGGAACCATGAGACATAGGGCCGCGGCTTTGTCCGTGACGCTTAATAGCACCTTGGAAGCCTTTCCCTTTGGAAATTCCTGTTACGTCGACGATGTCGCCTTCTGCAAAAATATCAACTTTGACTTCTTGACCAATTTCAAGATCGCTGTCGATGTTACGGAACTCACGAATGAAGCGCTTAGGTGCGATGCCTTCGCCTGCTTTCTTTATGTGTCCAAGTGATGGTTTGTTCGCAAGCTTTTCGCGCTTGTCTTCAAAACCTAGTTGAACCGCTGAGTAGCCGTCGCTTTCGACTGTTTTCTTTTGAAGTACAACGTTTGGTGCAGCTTCGATTACAGTTACCGGGATAAGGTCGCCGTTTTCAGCAAACACTTGCGTCATACCGATTTTTCTTCCTAAGATTCCTTTGGTCATGAGTCACACCTCCTGATTAATTGTTAGTTTTATTTATTAAAGTTTAATTTCGATGTCAACGCCTGATGGCAAGTCTAAACGCATCAATGAATCAACTGTTTTTGGAGTCGGGTTCACGATATCGATTAAACGTTTATGAGTACGCATTTCGAACTGCTCACGAGAATCTTTGTACTTATGAACTGCACGAAGAATTGTGTAAACAGATTTCTCAGTCGGAAGCGGAATCGGACCAGATACACTTGCACCTGAACGTTTAGCCGTTTCAACGATTTTCTCAGCTGATTGATCAAGAATACGATGATCATATGCTTTCAAACGAATACGAATTTTTTGTTTTGCCATTATTTTCCCTCCTTTATCGCCTATTTAGCTAATAGACATACTCCGCGAAAATTTTACCTGACATCACCGCCATGGCAAAGCGGCCGGGTGTGTCAGCAACCTTCCGCATCATCGCTGTCAAAAACCAACATTGTTTATTATACATGGTTTGTGTCTTGTTTGCAACACATGAATCAATTTTTTTCACATATAAAAACAGTCCGGTTAAAACCGGACTGTCAAAGGTTAAACCTTATTTTTGGATTGTTGCTACAACGCCAGCGCCTACAGTACGGCCGCCTTCACGGATTGAGAATTTTGTACCTTCTTCAATCGCGATTGGAGCGATCAATTCTACAGACATTTCAACGTTATCGCCAGGCATAACCATTTCTACGCCCTCAGGAAGGTTGCAGATACCAGTTACGTCAGTTGTACGGAAGTAGAACTGCGGGCGGTAGTTAGAGAAGAATGGAGTGTGACGTCCACCTTCTTCTTTAGAAAGAACATAAACTTCCGCTTTGAAAGTAGTATGCGGTGTGATTGAACCTGGTTTCGCAAGTACTTGACCACGTTGGATTTCTTCACGAGCTACACCGCGAAGAAGCGCGCCGATGTTGTCACCAGCTTCTGCATAGTCAAGAAGTTTACGGAACATTTCAACACCTGTTACAGTTGTTGATTTTGGCTCTTCAGTCAAACCGATGATTTCTACAACATCACCGACTTTGATTTGTCCACGCTCAACGCGGCCAGTTGCTACTGTACCACGGCCTGTGATTGAGAAAACATCCTCAACAGGCATCATGAAATCTTTATCAGTGTCGCGTGTTGGAGTTGGGATGTACTCGTCAACAGCGTTCATTAGTTCATGGATTTTCTCTTCCCATGCTGCATCGCCTTCAAGAGCTTTAAGAGCAGAACCTTTGATAACAGGAATGTCATCGCCAGGGAAATCATATTCAGAAAGAAGGTCACGGACTTCCATTTCAACTAGTTCAAGAAGTTCTTCGTCATCTACCATGTCGCATTTGTTCATGAATACTACAAGGTAAGGAACACCTACTTGACGTGAAAGAAGGATGTGCTCACGAGTTTGTGGCATCGGGCCGTCAGCAGCAGATACTACAAGAATACCGCCGTCCATTTGAGCAGCACCAGTGATCATGTTTTTAACATAGTCAGCATGTCCAGGGCAGTCTACGTGTGCATAGTGACGGTTTTCAGTTTCGTACTCAACGTGTGCAGTTGAGATTGTGATACCGCGCTCGCGCTCTTCAGGAGCACCATCGATTTGATCGTATGCACGTGCTTCTGCACCACCTGTTTTTGCAAGAACAGTTGTGATTGCAGCTGTTAAAGTTGTTTTACCATGGTCAACGTGGCCGATTGTGCCGATGTTAACGTGTGGTTTTGAACGGTCGAATTTTGCTTTTGCCATTAGGAAGTTCCTCCTTCAAAATATAGAAATTAGTTGTTGTTTATATAGTTCTCCTTTCAGAAAAGACGTCTTTTCTGAAAGGAGGGAAAGCTTACAATAGTATTTATACTTGATTAGCGGGTATAAATCAATTATTCGCCTTTATTTTTTTTGATGATGCCTTCTGCTACACTCTTCGGCACTTCTTCGTAGTGGTCGAAGTGCATAGAGTAGTTACCGCGTCCTTGCGTGTTGGAACGAAGTGACGTTGCGTAGCCGAACATTTCAGAAAGTGGAACGAACGCTTTAACTACTTGTGCGTTACCGCGTGCTTCCATACCTTCTACGCGTCCACGGCGTGATGTAATATCACCCATGATATCGCCAAGATATTCGTCTGGAATAACAACTTCTACTTTCATAAGCGGCTCAAGAAGTACCGGGTTACATTTAGAAATTGCATTTTTAAGCGCCATTGATGCAGCGATTTTAAATGCCATCTCAGATGAATCGACATCATGGTAAGAACCATCGAAAAGACGTGCTTTCACGTCGATCAAAGGATAACCGGCAAGAACACCGTTTTTCATAGCGTCTTCAAGGCCTGCTTGAACTGCTGGGATGTATTCGCGTGGTACAGATCCACCGACGATGCCATTTTCAAATTCGAAGCCTGCTCCTTCTTCGTTAGGAGAGAACTCGATCCAAACATGACCAAACTGTCCGCGTCCACCTGACTGACGGGCAAATTTACCCTCAACCTGTGCACTTGAACGGAATGTTTCACGGTAAGATACTTGTGGTGCACCAACGTTAGCTTCTACTTTGAACTCGCGGCGCATACGGTCAACGATGATATCAAGGTGAAGCTCACCCATACCTGCGATAATAACTTCTCCAGTTTCCTGGTCAGTATGCGCATGGAATGTCGGATCTTCTTCTTGAAGTTTTTGAAGTGCTGTTGTCATCTTATCTTGGTCAGCCTTTGTTTTCGGCTCAACAGAGAGAGAGATAACCGGCTCAGGGAACTCCATAGACTCAAGAATAACAAGGTTTTTCTCATCGCACAGTGTATCGCCTGTTGTTGTATCTTTAAGACCAACCGCAGCAGCGATGTCCCCTGCGTATACTTCCGAAATCTCTTCACGGGAGTTTGCGTGCATTTGCAGGATACGTCCTACGCGCTCACGCTTCCCTTTTGTAGAGTTTTGTACGTATGAACCAGACTGAAGAACACCTGAATATACGCGGAAGAATGTTAATTTACCGACATATGGATCTGTCATAACTTTAAACGCAAGTGCCGAGAATGGCGCTTCGTCGCTTGATTCACGTTCCACTTCTTCATCACTGTCCGGAAGTGTACCTTTAATTGCCGGTACATCAACAGGTGATGGAAGGTAATCGATAACAGCATCCAGCATAAGCTGAACACCTTTGTTTTTAAACGCTGAACCAACCATCACAGGGAAGAATTCTACGTTGATAACACCTTTGCGGATCGCAGCTTTGATTTCGTCATTCGTCAACTCTTCGCCACCGAGGTATTTCTCCATTAGTTCTTCGTCAAGTTCCGCTACAGCTTCAATTAGCTTTTCACGGTACTCTTCTGCCTGGTCTTGATAATCAGCAGGAATGTCAACAACTTCGATTTCAGTTCCGAGGTCATTGCCATACATTGTTGCTTTCATTTCAATTAAGTCAATGATTCCTGAGAACTCGTCTTCAGCACCGATTGGCAATTGAATTGGGTGTGCGTTCGCCATTAGACGGTCATGGATTGTGCGGACGGAGTAAAGGAAGTCTGCACCCAATTTGTCCATTTTGTTGACGAATACGACACGTGGAACACCGTAAGTTGTCGCCTGACGCCATACTGTTTCCGTTTGCGGCTCTACACCTGATTGAGCGTCAAGAACCGTTACAGCACCATCAAGTACGCGCAAAGAACGTTCAACTTCAACCGTGAAGTCTACGTGTCCCGGTGTATCAATGATGTTAACACGGTGGCCTTTCCATTGAGCAGTTGTCGCAGCAGACGTGATTGTGATCCCGCGCTCCTGCTCTTGCTCCATCCAGTCCATTTGTGATGCACCTTCGTGCGTTTCACCAATTTTATGGATACGGCCAGTGTAATAAAGGATACGCTCAGTCGTTGTTGTTTTACCAGCATCGATGTGAGCCATGATTCCGATGTTACGAGTGTTTTTCAAGGAGAACTCTCTTGCCATCTATGTCTTTCTCCTTCCTGGATTAGGGTAGGTTTATTTTAAAAATCACCAGCGGTAGTGAGCGAATGCTTTGTTCGCTTCCGCCATTTTGTGTGTATCTTCGCGTTTTTTAACAGAAGCACCGCTGTTGTTTGCTGCATCAAGGATTTCCGCTGCAAGGCGTTCTTCCATTGTTTTTTCACCGCGAAGACGTGCGTAGTTTACCAACCAGCGGAGGCCGAGTGTTGTACGGCGTTCCGGACGAACTTCAACTGGTACCTGATAGTTTGCACCACCGACGCGGCGAGCGCGTACCTCTAGTACCGGCATGATGTTTTTCATCGCCTGGTCGAATACTTCCATTGGATCATTACCCGTGCGTTCACGGATTGTGTCAAAAGCTGCGTAAAGGATGGCTTGGGATTTTCCACGCTTCCCGTCAACCATCATTTTGTTAATAAGACGTGTAACAAGTTTCGAGTTGTAAAGCGGATCAGGCAATACGTCTCTTTTTGATACAGGACCTTTACGTGGCATGTGTTTTCCTCCTTTCGGAAATTAAGTGTCTAAGATTTTTATTATGCTTTAGGAGCTTTAGGACGTTTTGTACCGTATTTAGAACGGCCTTGGCGACGAGTTTCAACGCCGGCAGTATCAAGCGCACCACGAACGATGTGGTAACGTACCCCCGGTAAGTCTTTTACGCGTCCGCCGCGGATCAAAACAACACTATGCTCTTGAAGGTTATGGCCGATACCAGGGATATAAGCTGTTACCTCAATACCGTTGCTCAAACGCACACGCGCATATTTACGAAGCGCTGAGTTCGGTTTCTTCGGCGTCATTGTACCAACACGTGTGCAAACACCGCGCTTTTGCGGAGAAAGTACATCTGTTTGGGATTTCTTAAAGCTGTTGAATCCTTTATTAAGCGCCGGAGACTTCGATTTAGTGATCTTTGATTTACGAGGCTTACGTACTAACTGATTAATAGTAGGCATGTAAAGATCCTCCCTTCCTTTTTCTAAGCCCACACTTCCAGGTGGCTCATTTTTGGGCAAAAACAAAGTTCTTGCAGCAAACTGCAAAAACATCATTTGCATATAGTAGCAACAATTGTTTTGTTCCTATATCTGAACATCTAATAAGGGTCGTATAGGAGCACCTTGATCATAGTATCATTTTCGTTTTTTAGTGTCAACTATCTTTCTGAAAAATTTATCGGTGTCTGTGTGTACAGACACCGATAACGTATTTATTCAACCGGAACGGATTTTTCCTGTTTCAGGTTCGCTTCGGATCGTCTGTAACGCTGCATACCGGTACCCGCCGGAACGAGTTTTCCGATAATGACGTTTTCTTTCAAACCGAGCAATTCGTCGCGTTTTCCTTTGATCGCTGCGTCCGTCAAGACACGCGTTGTTTCCTGGAAGGACGCCGCAGACAAGAAGGAATCTGTTTCCAGCGACGCTTTCGTAATACCAAGCAGGATTGGACGCCCTGTCGCCGGTGTGCCGCCTTCGAGCAGAACTTTTTCATTCGCGTCACGGAACTGATGAATTTCAAGCAAACTGCCCGGAAGAACATCGGTATCTCCCGCTTCAAGAACACGCACTTTACGAAGCATTTGACGTACCATCACTTCCACGTGCTTATCGCCGATTTCTACACCTTGCATACGGTATACTTTTTGCACTTCGCGAAGCAAGTATTCCTGAACAGATGTAACATCTTTGATTTTCAAGTATTCTTTCGGATCAATTGAACCTTCAGTCAAGACTTGACCGCGTTCGATTTGATCGTTGACCGCTACTTTTAAGCGCGCTGTGTAAGGAGCGGAATACGTACGGGTTTCCACATCCCCTTGAATAGTGATTTCCTGCTGGCGGTCGCGTCCTTCTGTAATGGATGTAACTGTACCATTAATTTCAGAGATAAGCGCCTGACCTTTCGGATTACGCGCCTCGAAAATCTCCTGGATACGCGGAAGACCCTGCGTGATATCGTCTCCTGCTACACCGCCTGTATGGAACGTACGCATTGTAAGCTGTGTACCCGGCTCACCAATGGATTGGGCAGCGATAATACCGACCGCTTCACCAACTTCCACTTCTTGGCCTGTTGCCAAGTTGCGGCCATAGCATTTTTTACATACACCGTGGCGTGTGTTACATGTGAATGCGGAGCGAATCCATACTTTTTCAACGCCAGCTTCCACAACCACTTTTGCTAAATCTTCGTCAATTTGTTCGTTTTCACGCACGAGTACCTCGCCCGTTTCCGGATGTTTAATCGCTTTGCGTGAATAACGGCCGACAAGACGTTCTTCCAGCGCTTCAATGATTTCCGTTCCGTCTTTAATCGAGCTGATTTCTAAGCCGCGGTCTGTGCCACAATCATCTTCACGGACAATTACATCCTGTGCTACGTCCACAAGACGGCGTGTTAAGTAACCTGAATCGGCTGTTTTCAGTGCGGTATCTGCCAGACCTTTACGCGCACCATGCGTCGAAATAAAGTACTCGAGTACCGTCAGACCTTCACGGAATGAAGACTTGATCGGAAGTTCGATAATACGGCCGGCCGGGTTGGCCATAAGTCCGCGCATACCGGCAAGCTGTGTAAAGTTTGATGCGTTACCGCGCGCGCCCGAGTCACTCATCATGAAGATCGGGTTGCGTTTATCAAGTGATTCCATCAATTTGCCCTGAATGACATCTTTCGCTGCGCTCCAGACAGAAATAACGCGATCGTATCGTTCTTCTTCAGTAATTAAACCGCGGCGGAACTGTTTCATAACGTTATCCACTTTTGCCTGAGCTTCTTTCAGGATTTCTTCTTTTTCACCTAAGACGACGATGTCCGCTACCCCTACTGTAATACCCGCTTTTGTCGAGTGTCTAAAGCCAAGGTCTTTCATGCGGTCAAGCATTTTCGATGTTTCTGTAATTTTGAAGCGTTTAAACACTTCGGCAATGATGTTACCGAGAATCTTCTTTTTAAACGGCGGTACAATTTCTTGTTTTGCGATGTGTTCGCGTACATCCACACCTGCGTCCACAAAATATTTTTCCGGCGTCTTCACTTCAAGGTTGCTGCTTGTCGGTTCGTTAATATACGGGAATGTATCCGGTAAAATTTCGTTGAAAATCAATTTACCAACCGTCGTGACAAGAAGCTTTTTATTTTGCTCTTCTGTAAAAGTTTGATTTTCAAGCGACGATGCCGCTACCGCCACACGTGTATGGAGGTGAACGTAGCCATTTTGGTATGCCAAAATCGCTTCATTCGTATCTTTGAAAATAGCCCCTTCACCCACTGCTCCTTCGCGTTCAAGCGTTAAGTAGTAGTTACCGAGTACCATATCCTGAGACGGCGTTACAACCGGTTTTCCGTCTTTCGGATTCAAGATGTTTTGCGCAGCAAGCATAAGCATGCGCGCTTCTGCCTGTGCTTCAGCGGAAAGCGGAACGTGAACGGCCATCTGGTCACCGTCAAAGTCAGCGTTATACGCTGTACAAACGAGCGGATGAAGACGGATCGCACGTCCTTCTACAAGCGTCGGTTCAAATGCCTGAATACCGAGACGGTGAAGTGTCGGTGCGCGGTTCAGTAAAACCGGATGCTCCTTAATGACTTCTTCAAGTACGTCCCAAACGTCTGATTGGACGCGCTCGATTTTACGTTTTGCACTCTTAATGTTGTGTGCAAGACCTCTTTCAACGAGTTCTTTCATCACAAATGGTTTGAACAATTCAAGTGCCATTTCTTTCGGAAGACCACATTGATACATTTTCAAGTTCGGTCCAACAACAATGACGGAACGGCCTGAATAGTCAACACGTTTTCCCAGCAGGTTTTGACGGAAACGGCCTTGCTTCCCTTTCAGCATGTGAGAAAGAGATTTCAACGGACGGTTACCAGGACCTGTTACCGGGCGTCCGCGGCGTCCATTATCGATCAGCGCATCAACTGCTTCCTGCAGCATACGCTTTTCATTTTGAACGATGATGCTCGGTGCACCAAGGTCAAGAAGACGCTTCAAACGGTTATTCCGGTTGATTACACGGCGGTACAAATCGTTCAAATCTGATGTCGCAAAACGGCCGCCGTCCAGTTGTACCATCGGGCGCAATTCCGGCGGGATAACTGGCAGAACGTCAAGAATCATCCAATCCGGTTTATTTCCGGAATGACGGAACGCTTCAATCACTTCAAGACGTTTGATCGCACGGGTGCGGCGCTGTCCTTGAGCAGATTTCAGCTCTTCTTTTAACTGTTCTGTTTCTTTCTCAAGATCAATATCTTGAAGAAGCTTTTTAATGGCTTCCGCTCCCATTGATGCCTGGAATTTATTACCGTATTTATCACGGTATGTGCGATATTCTTTTTCAGAAAGAAGCTGTTTCTTTTCAAGCGCGGTATCACCGGATTCAGTGACTACGTATGAAGCAAAATAAATCACTTCTTCCAGCGCGCGCGGAGACATATCAAGCACAAGACCCATACGGCTTGGAATACCTTTGAAATACCAGATATGCGAAACAGGCGCAGCCAGTTCAATGTGACCCATGCGTTCACGGCGCACTTTTGCTTTTGTTACTTCAACGCCGCAGCGATCGCAGACAACGCCTTTGTAACGAACACGCTTGTATTTGCCGCAATGACATTCCCAGTCTTTCGTAGGGCCGAAAATTCGTTCGCAAAACAAACCGTCTTTCTCCGGCTTCAGCGTACGGTAGTTGATTGTTTCAGGTTTCTTCACTTCTCCGTAAGACCACGAACGAATCTTATCCGGTGAAGCAAGACCAATTTTCATATACTCGAAATTATTAACATCGATCAAGGGGCCTACCTCCCTTTTCTTTTTACCGATTTCCTTGAAAGCGCCCAAAAAGCGCTGAAAACAAGCGCTTTTTGGACGAAACTATTTAATGGTTCAGTCTGTTGATCCGATCGGCTCAGTCCCGGCTGTTTCAGGAGCGATATTTAATGTATCAGCCGGCTGCACGTCATCTTCATCTTCAAGATCACGCATTTCAATTTCCTGATCATCGCCGGACATGATTTTCACGTCCATACCGAGACTTTGCAGTTCTTTAATCAATACTTTGAATGATTCCGGAACGCCTGGCTCTGGAACATTTTCACCTTTAACAATCGCTTCGTACGTTTTGACACGGCCGACGATGTCATCGGATTTAACCGTTAAAATTTCCTGCAATGTATAAGCAGCGCCGTATGCTTCAAGCGCCCATACTTCCATCTCACCGAAACGCTGACCGCCGAATTGGGCTTTACCGCCAAGAGGCTGCTGTGTAACGAGTGAGTATGGTCCCGTCGAACGGGCATGAAGCTTATCGTCAACCATATGGGCCAGTTTGATCATATACATGATTCCGACTGAAACGCGGTTATCGAACGGTTCACCGTTGCGTCCATCGTACAAGACGGTTTTCGCATCCCGGCTCATACCCGCTTCTTCAATTGTTTCCCATACGTCATCCTCTGAGGCACCATCAAATACAGGAGATGCAACATGAATGCCAAGGTAACGGGCAGCCATACCTAAGTGAAGCTCAAGCACCTGACCGATATTCATACGGGAAGGTACGCCGAGCGGGTTAAGCATGATATCAACCGGTGTGCCATCCGGTAAGAAAGGCATATCTTCCTCCGGCAAAATGCGGGAAATAACCCCCTTGTTACCGTGACGTCCGGCCATTTTATCCCCTTCAGAAATCTTCCGCTTCTGAACGATGTATACGCGCACGAGCTGGTTAACACCAGGTGGCAGTTCATCTCCATCTTCACGGTTAAAGACTTTTACGTCAAGGACAATACCGCCGCCGCCGTGAGGAACACGCAGCGATGTATCGCGGACTTCACGCGCTTTTTCACCGAAGATCGCATGAAGAAGACGCTCTTCAGCCGTCAGTTCTGTTACCCCTTTAGGCGTTACTTTCCCGACGAGCAAGTCACCGTCTTTTACTTCCGCACCGATCCGGATAATCCCGCGGTCATCGAGGTTGCGAAGTGCATCTTCCCCAACGTTCGGAATGTCACGTGTAATTTCTTCCGGTCCGAGCTTCGTATCGCGTGACTCTGACTCATACTCTTCAATATGAATCGATGTATACACATCATCTTTTACAAGTCTTTCACTCATAATGATGGCATCTTCATAGTTGTATCCATCCCATGTCATGAAGGCAACAAGAACGTTGCGGCCAAGAGCAAGCTCACCTAGTTCCATTGAAGGACCATCAGCAAGGATTTCCCCTTTTGTGACACGGTCTCCGACTGCAACAATCGGACGCTGGTTATAACACGTTCCCTGGTTGGAACGGATAAATTTTTGAAGTTTATATTTGTCGAGATCACCTTTTACTTCCTGCCCGTCCACTTCTTGAATGCGGCGGACAAAAATTTGGCGTGCTTCTACGCGTTCGACAATCCCTTCATGCTTACAGATAACAGCTGCACCGGAGTCTTTACCCGATACATACTCCATACCTGTTCCAACAATCGGCGCTTCCGGCTGCATTAACGGAACAGCCTGACGCTGCATGTTCGCTCCCATGAGGGCACGGTTGGAGTCATCGTTCTCTAAGAATGGGATACATGCTGTCGCTGCCGATACAACCTGCTTCGGCGATACATCCATGTAATCCGCACGCTCACGTTTGACAACGGTATTTTCGCCGCGGAAACGTGCGACAACTTCCTCTTCCGCAAATGAGCCGTCTTCATTTAGCGGTACATTTGCCTGCGCGACAACATAGTTATCTTCTTCATCCGCTGTTAAGTAATCGATTCTTTCCGTCACGCAGCCCGTATCCGGATCAACGCGGCGGTAAGGTGTTTCAATGAAGCCGAAGCGGTTTACTTTCGCAAAAGATGATAATGAGTTGATCAAGCCGATATTCGGGCCCTCAGGCGTTTCAATCGGACACATGCGGCCATAGTGGGAGTAATGAACGTCGCGCACTTCAAAGCCGGCGCGCTCACGCGTTAAACCACCAGGACCAAGGGCCGAAAGACGGCGTTTATGGGTCAATTCAGCCAGAGGATTCGTCTGATCCATGAACTGAGAAAGCTGCGAGCTTCCAAAGAACTCTTTAATCGACGCAATAACCGGGCGAATATTAATTAATTGCTGCGGTGTAATCGTTGCCGTATCTTGAATCGACATACGCTCCCGAACAACGCGCTCCATACGGGATAAGCCGATACGGAATTGGTTTTGTAAAAGCTCACCGACAGAGCGGAGACGGCGGTTGCCCAGGTGATCGATATCATCTGTATCGCCTACGCCATAAAGAAGATTGAAGAAATAACCGATTGACGCAATAATGTCAGCTGGCGTAATATTCTTCACGTTCATTTCTGGGAAGCCGTTTCCGATAATGTTGATAACCTGCTCTTCTTCACTGTTCGGTGCATACACTTTAATGGACTGAACCGTCATTTCATCTTCAATCACGCCGCCGGATTGACGGTACGATTTGAAAGATGCCCCATTTTCAAGATAAGGGATGATTTTATCGAGAGTGCGGCGGTCAAGAACCGTTCCTGCTTCTGCAATAATTTCACCCGTTTCCGGATCAGCAAGCGTTTCAGCAAGACGCTGACCGAACAGACGGTTTTTCGTGTGAAGCTTTTTATTCATTTTATAGCGTCCGACACTTGCAAGATCGTACCGTTTCGGGTCAAAGAAGCGGGAGACAAGAAGACTCTTCGCATTTTCAACTGTCGGCGGCTCGCCCGGACGAAGACGCTCATAAATTTCAATCAGCGCTTTTTCCGTTGTTTCCGTGTTATCTTTTTCAAGTGTATTACGTAAATATTCGTTATCACCAAGCAAGTCGATGATTTCTTGATCAGTACCAAACCCGAGCGCACGCAATAATACCGTAATCGGCAATTTACGCGTCCGGTCAATACGGACATAGACAATGTCTTTAGCATCTGTTTCATATTCTAACCAGGCACCGCGGTTTGGAATAACAGTCGCAGTGAACCCGCGTTTTCCATTTTTGTCCAGTTTTCCGTTGTAATATACACTTGGAGAACGAACGAGCTGGGAAACGATAACGCGCTCTGCACCGTTAATAATGAATGTTCCTGTTTCAGTCATAAGCGGGAAATCGCCCATGAAAACTTCCTGATCTTTCACTTCGCCCGTTTCTTTATTTAAAAGACGGACTTTCACGCGGAGCGGAGCGGAATACGTAACATCGCGCTCTTTTGACTCATCCACGGGATATTTCGGCTCGGCAAGACTGTAATCAATGAATTCCAGTGCCAGATTACCTGTGAAATCTTCAATCGGAGAAATGTCCTGGAACATTTCACGCAGACCCTCATCAAGAAACCATTGATAGGAGGCTGTTTGAATCTCAATCAAATTCGGTAATTCCAATACTTCACTAATGCGCGCATAGCTTCTGCGCTGGCGGTGTCGTCCATACTGAACTAGTTGACCTGTCAACTGATTCACCCCTCAAATCAAGCGTTATAATTGCCTATAATTCATCTTAAGGCAGAGTATTTTCATACTCAATAAGACAAAAAGAAAAAGGTTTTGTCAAAGAAAACCTCATTTTTATCACAAATGGCCCTATTTTGTTGTCATTGTTCCCATTGCAGTGAAAAAAAATTCTCATTGACAAACGGGCACAAATATTATATTGGCATTTTACAATAATAGCATACCGTTTTTTTAGGGTCAATTATTTTTTCGCACGCAAAATAAAATAGCCTTTTGACTTCGCGGCCGTTTCACACGAGCCGGCCAATCTCTCTAATTCTTTTAGAGCAGATGGAGCTCCTTGCTTCTTTTGAATGACAACCCAAATCTCTCCGCCTTCCGCCAGTTTTGCAAACCCATTTCGCAAGATGTCGAACACCACTTGTTTACCAGCCCGAATCGGCGGGTTTGTGATAACGGCCGCAAACCCTTCCTCCGACACATTTTGCAGACGGTCACTTTCATATATTTTAACATTTTCGACACCATTCACCTTTGCATTTTGACGCGCAAGCGAAAGCGCCCTATCATTTATATCGATCATATGAATCGTACGGTCTGGCTGTTCAGCCGCAAGTGAAATACCGATGGGCCCGTATCCGCATCCCGCATCAAGCACCGGTCCCTCTACTTTCGGCCATTCAAACGTTGCAACTAACAACCTTGAACCGAAATCCACTTCTGTTCTTGAGAAAACACCGGCATCCGTGTTAAATCGGTATTCTTTTCCCCGCAGTGTAAATGAAAACTGGCGCGGGCGGTGTTCGCTGTCCGGATTTTTGGAAAAGTAATGGTCACCCACAGAAATTTCCCCTTTCAATAAACAAAAGCCCGCTGATTCCAGCGGGCTTTTGTGTCATTGCATCAAAAATTACTTCACTTCTACAGAAGCGCCAACTTCTTCAAGTTTCGCTTTGATTTCTTCAGCTTCTTCTTTCGCTACGCCTTCTTTAAGCGCTTTTGGTGTGTTGTCAACAAGCTCTTTCGCTTCTTTCAAACCAAGACCTGTGATTTCGCGAACAACTTTGATAACTTTGATTTTTTGGTCGCCTGCGCCAGCAAGAACAACGTCAAATTCAGTTTTTTCTGCTGCTGCATCGCCGCCAGCGCCACCTACTACTGCTACTGGTGCAGCTGCTGTTACGCCGAATTCTTCTTCGATTGCTTTTACAAGGTCGTTCAATTCAAGAACGGACATTTCTTTGATTGCTTCAATGATTTGCTCTTTAGACATTTTATATTTCCTCCTTAGTGTGTTTTAAAAATAGTTATATTTACGATGCCGTTAACCGGCTTGCCTTACAATTATGCACCTTGCTCTTCTTTTTGATCGGCCACTGCTTTCGCTGCAAGAGCGAAGTTGCGGATTGGCGCTTGAAGAACGCTGAGTACCATAGAAAGAAGACCTTCGCGTGAAGGAAGTTCTGCAAGTGCTTTAACTTCTTCAACAGAAACGAAATTGCCTTCAAGAACGCCCGCTTTAATTTCAAGTGCTTCGTTTTTCTTAGCGAATTCATTCAAAATTTTAGCTGGAGCGACAACATCCTCGCTGCCGAACGCAATCGCATTAGGACCTGTAAGGAATTCTTCAAGGCCTTCAATACCTGCTTGTTCAGCCGCACGGCGAGTCATTGTATTTTTGTATACTTTGAACTCAACGCCTGCTTCACGAAGCTGCTTACGAAGTTCCGTTACTTGTGCCACGGAAAGACCGCGGTAGTCAACGATAACTGTCGATGGGCTGTTTTTCAGTTTGTCAGCAATTTCACTGACAAGCGCTTGTTTTTTCTCGATAATGCTGCTCATCTGCTACACCTCCTGTAGAATTTGTACGAGCGGGACCGCTCACAATTTAATACCGTCACGGGAAACGTAAAAAGCCTCTATGTCCCGGAAGACATAGAGGCACGAAAAGCGGACAAAAATGTCGCACTATCTATTTCGCATGTCCTCGGCAGGATGATTAAGCGTAAGCCCCTGCTGTCTACGGTACAAATGTACATATATATAAAACGGATCAAAGGCTATAAACGCAACGTCCTGTTGCACCGCCTTTGTGACTCACATCATGTGAGCCCAACGAATTTTACTTTAACAGAAAAATCTTATGTTGTCAACTTAGTTTTTTACTGCTGTTACAGATGCAGGATCAACTTTTACACCTGGTCCCATTGTAGATGTAACAGAAATGTTTTTCATGTATACACCTTTTGCAGCTGAAGGTTTCACTTTCAGCATTGTATCGAAAATAGCTGTAAAGTTTTCGATCAGCTTTTCGTTATCGAAAGATACTTTACCAACCGGAACGTGAATGTTACCAGCTTTATCAACGCGGTATTCTACTTTACCTGCTTTGATTTCCTGGATCGCTTTTTCAACGTCAAATGTAACGGTACCTGTTTTCGGATTTGGCATTAAACCTTTTGGTCCAAGCACACGGCCGAGTTTACCAACTTCACCCATCATGTCAGGTGTTGCAACGATAACGTCAAATTCAAACCAGCCTTGCTGAATTTTGTTGATGTAGTCGCTGTCGCCAACGTAGTCAGCACCAGCAGCTTCCGCTTCTTTTGCTTTTTCGCCTTTTGCGAATACGAGAACACGTTGTGTTTTACCTGTTCCGTTTGGAAGAACAAGCGCACCGCGAATTTGCTGATCCGCTTTTTTCGGATCAACCCCAAGACGGAATGCCGCCTCAACTGTTGCATCAAATTTCACCGTGCTTGTTTTTTTCACAAGATCGATTGCTTCTTCTACTGAATATTGTTTCGTGCGGTCAACGAGTTTCGCCGCATCTTGAAACTTTTTACCATGTTTCGCCATGTTTATTTCCTCCTTATGTGGTTTTAACGGATTTACCTCCCACGAATAAAGGCTGCGGATGAAGTATAGCTACTTCAAGCCGCAACCCCCAAAAACAGACAGCTGATTAATCTTCGATCACAATACCCATGCTGCGGGCAGTACCTTCGACCATACGCATAGCTGCTTCAACATCAGCTGCGTTTAAGTCAGGCATTTTTGTTTCAGCGATTTCACGCACTTTATCACGTTTAACCGTTGCAACTTTGTTGCGGTTCGGTTCTCCGGATCCTGATTCGATGCCGGCTGCTTTTTTAAGCAGAACAGCTGCAGGCGGAGTTTTTGTGATGAATGTAAATGAACGGTCTTCGAAAACCGAAATTTCAACCGGAATGATCAATCCTGCTTGATCCGCTGTGCGCGCATTGAACTCTTTACAGAATCCCATGATGTTAACACCAGCTTGACCGAGTGCCGGACCAACCGGCGGCGCAGGATTAGCTTTACCTGCAGGAATTTGCAGTTTTACGACTTTAATTACTTTTTTAGCCACGAGACACACCTCCTTAAGTCCGTGATGTGGTACATGGGGCTTTGCCCCTCCCACTCTGTCTATCTTTATTTAAATAAAGATGATTATAAAATGAGTCTGAGCAGCACGAGACGTACTGACCTTAGAAATAGTATCACTTTTTACATAATAATTCAAGCCGTTTTTTAGGATAATTTGTTTACTTGATCAAAATCAAGCTCAACCGGCGTTTCACGGCCAAACATGTTTACGTGTACTTTTAACTTGCCTTTATCCTGATCGATCTCTTCAACGGTTCCTTCGAAGTCCGCAAACGGCCCTTCTTTCACAACGACTGTTTCTCCAAGTTCATAATCCGCCTCATGACGGCGCTCGTCCATGCCCATTTGTTTCAAAATAGACGTTACTTCATCCGGCAATAGCGCGGTCGGTTTTGAACCGTGGCCCGATGAACCGACGAAGCCCGTGACACCCGGTGTATTTCGCACGACATACCAGGAATCATCCGTCATGACGATTTCAACAAGTACATAGCCCGGGAATACTTTGCGTTTTGTTACTTTTTCTTTACCATTTTTTACATCTCGTTCTTCTTCTTCCGGCACGATGACGCGAAAGATTTTATCCTGCATGCCCATTGATTCAACGCGTTTTTCGAGATTCGCTTTTACTTTATTCTCGTATCCTGAATACGTGTGGACTACATACCAATTTTTCTCCATAGAAAGGGACTTGTGTCCTTCCCTCCTTTTTTAAATGAAAAGCGCAAGGCGCCCGCTTATCAGCGACAAGCATAAGACGAATCCTGTCGGAGGCGTTTTGTGCCTCCAGAGGGATTTGGCTTATGACCTCGAGCTGATGGCGCCTGGAGCTAGACCACAATAAATTTAAACCAAATGAAAAAACCCGTTAAACGGGCTTCTTAGGCCTGCGCGATGCAGGTCACAAAGGCGCTGCCGCACGATGCAGGTACCGAAAGCGTTGCGCGTTTAGCCTTTGATTTTTTCTAATTACATTATAGCACGGAAAAACATTGTGTATTCAAGTGAATTTTCCGGAAGGCTGATTACATTTCTCAAATTAAACGTATAAGCCAGGAAATGCCTAGATCAACTAATCCTAAAAAGAGAGTAAGAAATATAACCGTTGTAATAACGGTGATTGTATATGTCGTTAATTCTTTCTTTTTCGGCCAGCTGACCTTGCCCAATTCCGAGCGCACGTTGCGAAAAAATTGCGTAATACGTGACATGTACTGAAAACCTCCAAAAAGAAATGCGCCTGTGTCACTTCGTCTGTTTATGGACAGTATGCTGATTGCAGACACTGCAAAATTTTTTTATTTCCAGGCGTTCACCGCTGTTATTAACCGTCGTTGAGTAGTTTCGTGTTCCACAGTCTGAACAGGCAAGCGGCACTTTTTTCGCCATTAAAATCACCTAACCATTTCAATTCTTAAAACGTATCATTGATCACCGTAATTCGTCAAGTTTTCATTAAATGGTAATCTCTTTAAATTCAAGATACCGTTCCAATTTTCTTTTAACGCGCTGCAAAGCATTATCAATCGACTTCACATGGCGGTTTAACTCTTCTGATATTTCCTGATAAGAGCGGCCGTCCAAATATAATGCGAGCACCTGCCGTTCAAGATCGCTCAGTAATTCATTCACTTTTCCTTCGATACTGGAAAACTGCTCGCGGTTAATAATTAATTCTTCCGGGTCTGTTACTTTGGCACCTGTTAATACATCCATTAGCGTCCGTTCCGATTCTTCATCGTAAATCGGTTTATCAAGCGACACGTAGGAATTGAGCGGAATGTGCTTTTGACGCGTTGCGGTTTTAATAGCGGTAATGATTTGCCGGGTGATACACAGTTCCGCGAATGCTTTAAACGTGCTGAGCTTGTCCCCTCTATAATCGCGGACGGCTTTGTATAAACCGATCATGCCTTCCTGTACGATGTCTTCTTTATCAGCGCCGATCAAGAAATATGATCGCGCTTTCGCCCTGACAAAGTTCCGGTACTTATGAATTAAATAATCGAGGGCATCACTGTTGCCGTTGTGCACAAGTTCCACTAACTGCTCATCGTTCAGCGAATCCATCGTCACACTTATCGAACGGTTCAAGCTTACACATCCCCCTCCGCCTGCCAAACATAGATAGTAATATTATACAGTACGATTTTTTTTGGAGTCAATCATTCATTTTTTCGCCGCGGCGCCACTTCTCTAAAATTTCCTTCTGTTCTTTACTGAGCTGTATACGGGCATGGGGCTTGTCGTCACTAATTTCATCGAGGTTTTTTTCGATTGATTTTTGCATGATGCCAAGCTCGGTCAAAAGCTCGCGCGCTGACACGCGAAGGGCACCCTGGCCAAAGACGGCCCACTGCTCTGTATAGTCGGATGTGGCGACCGTGACTTGATCGCGGACATTGTTCAACTCTATTGCCAGCTTCTCGATCCGCTCATCCGCTGTCTCGTTTTCTCGTGTAAAAATGACTTCAACTTTTGAATCCCGGTATTTTTTTTCCGTCCCTTTTACGAAATGCGCATCGAAGACAACGATGACACGGCAGCCGTGCACCCCTTGATATTCCGCCATCAATTTGACGAGGCGGTCGCGGGCACCGGCAAAATCCGTATCTTTTAACTGGCGCAGCTCCGGCCAGGCACCGATCATGTTATAGCCGTCTACGAGTAAAATATCCATCGTTACGTCCCCAGTGGATGACGCTTCCGATACACTTCATACATAAGAAGCGCTGCTGCCACCGATGCATTTAACGATGTCACATGTCCGCTCATCGGCAGCTGAATTAAAAAGTCGCATTTTTCTTTGATGAGACGGCTCATGCCGCGTCCTTCACTGCCGATGACGAGACAGAGCGGCATTGTGCCATCAAAGCGGCGGTAATCTTCCGCCCCTGACGCGTCTGTTCCCGCGATCCAGACACCCCTCTCTTTCAGCTCTTCAATTGTCCGGGCCAAATTGGTCACGCGGGCAACAGGGATATATTCAATCGCGCCCGTTGATGCTTTCGCGGCTGTTGCCGTCAAACCAACCGAGCGGCGTTTCGGAATAATGATCCCGTGGGCGCCGACCGCATCTGCCGTTCTCATAATGGAGCCAAGATTATGCGGGTCTTCCAATTCATCAAGCAGAATAAAAAAGGGTGGTTCACCGCTTTCCTCCGCTTTCGCAAATAAATCGTCCATTTCCGCATATTGATAGGCTGCCACCGATGCAGCGACACCTTGATGATTGTCCGGCACGACCTGTTCAATTTTCCGCTTCGGCACCACTTGTACCGGAATACCCGCTTCTTTTGCTTTATTTAAAATTTGCTGCATAGATCCTTTTTGCGAGCCTTCCTGCACCCACAATTTATTTATATCGCGCCCTGACTTTAACGCTTCCAGCACAGGATTGCGTCCAGCGATCCATTCCTGTTCCTGTGTCATCTATTCACCCTCCTTTGTTCATCACTGTCGTTTAAAATGTTGCAGATAATTTCTTCCATCCGCTCCAGCTGTCCCGTTAAAAATAAAAACCCGATGAGCGCTTCAAATGCGGTGCTGTGATTATAAGTCTGCACGTCTGTATTTTTCGGAACGTGACCGGATTTTGCGTTGCGTCCCCGTCTGGCAACCGTTTCTTCCGCTTCGGTTAAAAAGCTCGTTTCACGCAGACGGTGCAGCTGTGCCGCCTGTGCTTTAGCCGAAACGTACCGGGTCGAGGCGCGATGAAGATCGTTCGGCTTTACACGGCCAGACTCAAGCAAAAATTTGCGGATATATACTTCATATACCGCATCCCCCATATAAGCCAGTGCCAGCCCGTTCAGCTGCTGTGCATCTTTTAATGGTTCCATCAGCTGTTTCATTATCCGCGTCTCCATCGAATGCCCTGCGGCGTGTCTTCAAGAATAATATTTAATTCTTTCAGCTGATCGCGGATTTCATCAGCACGGGCAAAATCACGGTCTTTGCGCGCCTGATTGCGCTGTTCTATTAAATCTTCAATCTCTTCGTCGAGCAGTTCCTCATTTTGAACCGTCAGACCGAGAACAAAAAACATATCTTCATATGTCGACAAAAAGGCATCGATCACTTGGACAGATGTATGCTTTTCAAGCAAATATACGTTCGCATCTTTTGATAAATCAAATAAAACGGAGATCGCATTTGCCGCGTTAAAGTCATCATCCATTTCAGTAAGGAAACGATCGCGATGCGCGTTAATTTTTCCAAGCCATTCATTATCACCCTTTGTTAAATTGGTGCTGGACTGCTTGCGGTGTTTTAGATTTTCATAAGCAATCTTTAGCCGTTCGAGCGACGCTGCTGCGCTGTCGAGCAATTCTTTATTGTAATTAACCGGGTGACGGTAATGAACGGATAGCATGAAGAAGCGCAATACTTGCGGATCGACCTCTTTAATAATGTCATGAACAAGGACAAAGTTACCAAGTGATTTTGACATTTTTTCGTTGTCGATATTGATATAGCCATTATGAAGCCAGTAACGGGCAAATGGTTGGCCGGTTAATGCTTCCGACTGGGCAATTTCATTTTCATGATGCGGGAAAGTTAAATCCTGCCCGCCTGCATGAATATCAATGGAATCACCAAGGTATTTGCGCGCCATCGCCGAGCATTCTATATGCCAGCCAGGGCGGCCCGCTCCCCATGGGCTGCTCCACGAAATTTCCCCTTCTTTGGCCGCTTTCCATAACACGAAATCAAGCGCGTCATCTTTCTTTTCTCCGGCACCGATCCGGGCACCGACTTTCAGCTCATCAATCGACTGATGAGAAAGCTTTCCATAGCCGTCAAACCGGCGCGTCCGGTAATACACGTCTCCGCCTGACTCGTAAGCAAACCCTTTTTCAACGAGCTGCCCGATAAACTCAACAATGAGTTCAATGTTTTCCGTCACACGCGGATGTACGTCCGCTTTCTGACAGCCCAGCGCGTGTGTATCTTCAAAGTAAGCGTTAATAAACCGTTCCGCAATCACCGGTACTTCTTCACCGAGTTCATTTGCCGCTCGGATTAGTTTGTCGTCGACATCGGTGAAATTAGAGACATATTTCACTTCGAAGCCGCGGTATTGCAAATGACGGCGCACTGTATCAAACACGATAGCCGGACGGGCGTTGCCGATATGGATGTAGTTGTAAACGGTTGGACCGCACACATACATCTTTACTTTTCCTTCTTCAAGAGGAATAAATTCTTCTTTTTTTCGCGTCAGCGTATTATACATTTTAATGGGCATTCGTATGATCCCCTTTCTTCATTTCTTCTTTCAAATGGGCAATTTCTGCTTCCAGGCTTTTCAAACGGTCTGCCACAGGATCGGGCAGGTTGCGGTGATTTAAATCTTTTTCGACTTTGCGGCCATCTTGAATCACAATACGGCCTGGAATGCCGACAACGGTTGAATTTGGCGGTACATCCTTCAGCACCACAGAACCGGCGCCGATTCTCGCATCTTCTCCCACTGTAATCGATCCAAGCACTTTCGCACCTGTTGCAATAAGGGCTCCGTCTTTCACTGTCGGATGCCGCTTCCCTTTTTCTTTTCCAGTCCCGCCGAGAGTGACCCCTTGATAAAGTGTCACATTATTCCCGATTTCACACGTTTCTCCGATGACGACACCCATCCCGTGATCGATAAACAGGCCGCGTCCAATCCGGGCGCCGGGATGTATTTCAATGCCGGTAAAAAAGCGGCTGATTTGTGAAATAACCCGGGCAATAAAATAAAATTTCCGTTTATAAAAACCGTGAGCGAGCCGATGAGACCAGATCGCGTGCAGACCCGAGTATGTTAAAATGACTTCTAAATAGCTGCGGGCCGCCGGGTCCTGTTCAAATATCGTATCAATATCTTCTTTCAGCACTTTAAACAATGCTATTCCTCCTCCCAACATTTTGTTCAGACATACAAAAAACGCCTCTGCAAGACAGAGACGTTTTAAAACGCGGTTCCACTCTGTTTGAAAAACAGTATAGCTGCTTTCCCAACTTGACCTGTTAACGGGCGGACCCGCCGCCGCTTACTGAAACGTTCAGCGGCAGACTCCGAGGGGCACTTCTGCGGACACAGGGGCCTGAACCGCTCTCAGCCGGACGGCGGTTCTCTCTGAAAGGCATCTGCCGCATACTTTTCCTCTTCAACGTTTTTTGTATATACACACTCTATTATATACGGGTGCTTCTTTTAATCAAGAATGGCATTGAGCCTTTTTAAAACTTTTTCTTTCCCAAGCAGCTCAATCGCTTTTGGCAAATCCGGACCGTGCGTCTGACCGGTAACCGCGGCGCGGATCGGCATAAATAGTTTTTTCCCTTTATGGCCCGTCTCTTTTTGCACGTCTTTCATTGCTTTCTTCACGCCATCTGCTTCAAACGGCTCAAGTGCAGACGCTTTTTCAGCAAATGCGCGGAGCACTTCAGGCACCTGCTCTTCGGCAAGAACCTCTTTTGCTTCACCTTCATAAACAGCTTCTTCTTTAAAAAACAAACCAGACAATTCGACAATTTCGGCACCGAAGCTCATTTTTTCTTGATACAAAGCGATTAAGCTTGTCACCCATTCTTCCTGTTCAGGAGAGAGCGTTTCTTCGATCAGCCCGGCTTTCACAAGATGCGGGCTCGCCAATTCCACGACGCGCTCAACCGGCTGTTCTTTCATATATTGATTGTTCATCCAAAGCAGTTTTTGCTTATCGAAAAAGGCAGGCGATTTAGACAGGCGATCCGCATCAAACAATTGAATAAACTGCTCTTTCGTGAAGATTTCTTCTTCTTCTTTCGGGGACCAGCCAAGCAGTGTGATGAAGTTCAAGAGCGCTTCAGGCAAGTAGCCGAGCTCTTTGTATTGTTCAATAAATTGAATAATGGATTCATCGCGCTTGCTCAATTTTTTTCTGTTTTCATTCACAATTAATGTCATGTGACCAAAAACAGGCGGTTCAAAGCCCAGCGCTTTATAAATCAGCAGCTGTTTCGGTGTATTGGAAATATGATCATCACCGCGAAGTACATGCGTCATATTCATTAAATGATCATCAATCGCCACAGCAAAGTTGTAAGTTGGTGTTCCATCTTGTTTCACGATGACAAAATCGCCGCCAATGCCCTCCGATTCAAAGGATACTTCTCCTTTAACTATATCGTTGAACGCGATTGTTTCACCTTCAGGCACCCGGAAACGGATGCTCGGACGGCGCCCCTCCGCTTCAAGGGCAGCCTGTTCTTCATTCGTTAAGCTGCGGCATTTTCCGGAGTAGCCGGCAATTTCATTACGCGCCTGCTGCGCTTCCCGCTCCGCTTCAAGTTCTTCTGCTGTGCAGTAGCATTTATACGCTTTTCCTTCTTCTAACAGCTGTTCGTAATATCCTTTATATAATTCATTGCGCTCTGACTGGCGATATGGGCCGTACTCACCGCCAACATCCGGACCTTCATCCCAATCAACACCAAGCCACTTCAAATACTCAAGCTGGCTTTCTTCGCCGCCTTCAATATTTCGTTTTTGATCTGTATCTTCAATGCGGATAATAAACTTTCCGCCAAGATTTCGTGCATATAAGTAATTAAAGAGTGCTGTCCGCGCATTGCCGATATGCAAATGTCCGGTTGGACTCGGCGCGTAACGAACACGTACTTCGTTTGTCATGCTGTGTACCCTCCAATGCTGATTTACGATTGTTTTTTTACTAAAAGGACGGCTGCCTGCGAAGCAATTCCTTCACCGCGTCCCGGAAACCCGAGTTTTTCTGTTGTCGTTGCTTTCACGTTCACCTGGCTTGTTTCCGCTTCTAACAGCTCTGCAATACGCGCCTGCATCGCACCGATGTACGGCGCCATTTTTGGCTTCTGGGCAATAATCGTGCAGTCTATATTGCCAAGCATATAGCCTTTTTCTTTGACAATGGCCCATACATGTTCAAGCAGTTTCGCTGAATCCGCATCTTTGAACGCTTCATCTGTATCAGGAAAATGACGGCCAATATCGCCTTCTCCAATCGCGCCGAGACAAGCGTCAGCCACAGTATGCAAAAGAACGTCCGCATCCGAGTGGCCAAGCAGCCCTTTTTCATACGGAATAGTAATGCCGCCGATGATAAGCGGACGGCCTTCCGTTAATTGATGTACATCAAATCCTTGTCCAATTCGAAACATAATGGATTACACCTGACTTTCCTTTCTTTTCGCAATGATCGCCCGGGCAAAATATAAATCTTCCGGTGTCGTCAATTTAATATTATCATAATCGCTTTCAACGATTTGCACGGGATAGCCCGTCCGCTCGACAAGCGACGATTCATCCGTTCCGAGGAACTGTTCGTCCTCCGCCTTTTGCTGAGCGGCTAACAAAACCGATGTCCGGAAAGCCTGAGGTGTCTGTACCGACCATAAATTCGCCCGGTCCACTGTTTGGGACACCTTGCCGCTGTCTGCTTGTTTGATTGTATCTTTCACCGGAACAGCCGCGATAGCCGCTCCCGTTTCTCGAGCGCTTTCAGCGAGCAGTGCAATCGTATCCCGTGTAATAAACGGTCTGGCACCGTCATGAACAAGAACAATTTCCGTTTCCGGCGGGAGCGCTTTTAATCCGCTGTATACACTGTACTGACGCTCTTGGCCTCCTGCTGCCAATGCGTGCACTTTTTTTATATTGTGCGTGGAAAGAAGCTGTTCAAATTCAAATTGCTCGTCGGAATGAACAGACAACACAATTCCTTTACAGAAAGGGTCTGATTCAAAAACCGCGAGTGTGTGAATGATCACCGGGAGGCCTTCGAGATCAAGAAAAAGCTTATTGCGGCCCGCTTTCATGCGCTTTCCTTTTCCGGCAGCCGGAATCACAACAAAGTAGTCCATTCGTTCAAACCCTTTCATTTTCTCCTCATGCATATTTCGGCTTTGCAAAAATCATACGGCCCGCCGATGTCTGCAAAACACTTGTCACAATGACAGCGATTTGTTTGCCGATAAAATCGCGGCCATCTTCTACGACGATCATCGTACCATCATCAAGGTACGCAATACCCTGGCGCTGCTCTTTCCCGTCTTTAATAACGAGGACGTTCATTTCTTCGCCCGGGATCACCACCGGTTTCACCGCGTTGGCGAGATCATTAATGTTCAGCACCGGCACTTGTTGAAACTCGCATACTTTATTTAAGTTAAAATCATTTGTGACGACAATTCCGCCGATTTCTTTTGCCAGTTTAACAAGTTTCGAATCTACTTCATGAATGTCTTCATAATCTTTTTCCGTCATCTCAACGTCTACTGAGATTTCCTTTTGCATCCGATTCAAAATATCAAGTCCGCGTCGTCCTTTTGTTCTTTTCAGTGTATCAGATGAATCTGCAATATGCTGCAATTCTTCGAGAACAAACTGTGGAATGACGATTGTGCCATCTAAAAAACCGGTATCGCAAATATCCGCAATGCGCCCGTCAATGATGACACTTGTATCCAAAATTTTAAACGATTTGGCAGGCAGTACCGGCAATACTTCATCAGACTGTACTTCTTTTCGTTTTGTATTTTTATTAAATGAAAAAAGCGTTGTTAATTCATCCCGCCGTTTAAATCCGAATTGAAAGCCTAAATAACCAAGGCCAATCGTTAAAAGAATCGGTACAACCGTATTGACGATTGGTAATTCCAGCTTTGCAAGCGGAATTCCGATTAAAATCGCGAGAAGCAGGCCGACCACAAGCCCGAATCCCCCCATTAAAATATCCGTAAGCGGTGCATTGATAATGCGCTCTTCAATCCATTTAATGAACTCTACAATATAGTCCACCGCCCAAAATGTCAGCAAGTAGAACACAAGTGCACCTAAAAGCGCAGTGACATATGGATTGTTAATAAATGGATGATTAAAATTAAAATAATGGAATAAGTCCGCTAAAAGAAATACGCCGAGCGTACCGCCTAAAATAATGAACCCACCCTGTACAAGGCGCTTTAACATGTTTATTTCACCTCCCTATTCTTTTTATTATAAACACGTTTCGAGCCCCGCGCTATTATTACGAGACTGAAACGTATTTAGTTCCATTTTTATTTTCCGAAGATTGTTTTTAATGCTTCATTTACTGTTGACACACCAATAATCTCCACGCCATCAGGCGGTGTCCATCCGCCAAGATTATTCGCCGGAACAATGACACGTGTAAATCCTAATTTAGCTGCTTCATTTACACGCTGTTCAATACGTGACACTCGCCGTACTTCGCCTGTCAACCCGACTTCACCGATCAAACAATCTGCGGCACCGGTTGGTTCATCACGAAAACTGGAGGCAATACTAACGGCAATGGCAAGGTCAATTGCAGGCTCGTCCAATTTCACCCCACCCGCAACTTTTAAGTACGCATCCTGATTTTGCAGCAGCAGTCCCACCCTTTTTTCAAGCACAGCCATAAGAAGTGTCACACGGTTATGGTCAATTCCGGTTGCCATCCGTCTCGGATTTCCGAACACAGTCGGCGAAATCAATGCCTGGATTTCGACCAGCACAGGTCTTGTCCCTTCCATGGATGCAACAACTGTAGAACCGGATGTTCCCTGCGTCCGCTCTTCAAGAAAAATTTCCGACGGATTTGCAACTTCTTCAAGCCCGCTTTCTTTCATTTCAAAAATACCCATTTCATTCGTGGATCCGAAACGGTTTTTCACTGCCCGCAAAATGCGGTATGTATGATGCCGCTCTCCTTCAAAATACAATACCGTATCCACCATATGCTCAAGTAAACGCGGGCCGGCAATCGAGCCTTCTTTCGTCACATGGCCAACAATAAAAATAGCAATATTGTTCATTTTTGCAATGCGCATCAATTCCGCCGTACATTCACGAACCTGGGAGACACTGCCTGGCGCCGACGTTACTTCCGGATGATGCACGGTCTGAATCGAATCGATGATAACAAATGAGGGCTTCATGTCTTCAATGGCAGAATGAATGAGCTGTAAATTGGTCTCCGCATAAATATACAGGCTTTCATTGTTTATGCTCATTCGCGAAGCCCGCATTTTTGTCTGTTTGACCGATTCCTCACCCGAGATATACAGGACGTTGCTTCCCTTTGAAGAAAGCTGTGATGACACTTGCAAAAGAAGCGTCGACTTCCCGATACCTGGATCTCCGCCGATCAAAACCAGTGAACCGGGAACAACTCCTCCGCCAAGCACACGGTTTAATTCTTTTAAATCTGTTTCCACACGCGGTTCCTGCGACGTTTCCACGTCTACAAGGCGGGACGGTTTTGCCATCGTTGTTTCGGAATGCGTAAACGTCCGCTTTGGTGTTCCGGTAATCGCTGTTTCTTCCACCATTTGATTCCATTCTCCGCACCCCGGACATTTCCCCATCCATTTTGGCGATTCATAACCACACGAACCGCAGACGAATTTCGTTTTTTTCTTTGCCATATATGCTCTCCTTTCAGAAAAAAACAGCAGGTCTATGAGACCCGCTGTTTTTCATTTACGATGCAGAGCCAGCCGCTGTACGAACCGTAAATTCACCTTTTTCATCAACATCGACTGTCACTTGCTGACCGGTTAAGACGTTGCCTTTCAGCAATTCTTCTGAAAGCCGGTCTTCTACTTGTTTTTGCAGTGCGCGGCGCAGCGGACGCGCGCCATACTCAGGATCATAGCCTTCATCGGCGATTTTTTCTTTCGCCTTGTCTGTCAGCTCAACCATAATATCCTGCTCTTTCAAACGGCTCGTTAATTGATCGGCCATTAATGTCACAATTTCTTTCAAATGTTTCTTTTCCAGTGCATGGAAGACAATGATCTCATCAATACGGTTCAGGAATTCAGGACGGAAGGCACGCTTCAACTCATCCATTACTTTTCCTTTCATATCTTTATGATCCTGCGCCGAATCTTGAATGTTAAAACCGACATATTTATTTTTCTGCAAGGACTGCGCTCCGACGTTAGACGTCATAATGAGTACAGTGTTTCGGAAATCAACTGTACGGCCTTTTGAATCCGTCAGACGGCCGTCTTCAAGCACCTGCAGTAAAATATTAAACACATCCGGATGCGCTTTTTCAATTTCGTCAAGCAAGACAACCGAATACGGCTTACGGCGGATTTTTTCTGTCAGCTGACCGCCTTCTTCATAACCAACATACCCTGGAGGCGACCCGACAAGACGTGATGTCGAATGTTTTTCCATATATTCGGACATGTCAATACGGATCATCGCATCTTCATCACCAAACATGGATTCAGCCAGCGCTTTTGCCAGTTCTGTTTTCCCGACACCCGTTGGA
Organism: Domibacillus antri; assembly: GCF_001936625.1. Taxonomy (GTDB): domain Bacteria; phylum Bacillota; class Bacilli; order Bacillales; family Domibacillaceae; genus Domibacillus; species Domibacillus antri. Next base: position 50,765 of record NZ_MSDU01000009.1, read on the forward strand.
CCGAGGAAAATAAACGAGCCAATCGGACGCTTCGGATCTTTCAAACCGGCACGCGCACGACGTACCGCTTTTGAAATGGATGTCACCGCTTCTTCCTGGCCAATTAAGCGGGAATGAAGAATTTCCTCCAAATTTAATAGACGATCTGTTTCCGTCTGTGCCAGTTTTGAAACCGGAATACCGGTCCAGCTCGATACGACCATCGCGATATCTTCCATCGTCACTTCACTATTCTCGGTGCCCTGCTTTTCTTTCCAGCTGTTTTTCGTTTTTTCAAGCTCCTCACGTAATTTTTGTTCAGCATCGCGTAAAGAAGCGGCTTTTTCAAATTCCTGACTTTGAACAGCTGAATCTTTTTCATTTTTAAGCGCTTCAAGCTTCACTTCAAGCTCTTTCAAATTAGGAGGGGTCGTAAAAGAACGCAGGCGCACTTTTGAACCGGCCTCGTCAATTAAATCAATCGCTTTATCCGGCAGGAAACGGTCTGAAATATAGCGGTCCGACATTTTTACCGCTGCTTCAATCGCTTCATCCAGAATTGAAACACGGTGATGTGCTTCATAGCGGTCGCGCAAGCCTTTCAAAATTTGAATCGACTCATCAAGCGTTGGCTCATCCACCTGGATCGGCTGGAATCGACGTTCAAGCGCCGCATCTTTTTCAATATACTTCCGGTACTCATCAAGTGTTGTCGCACCAATACATTGGAGTTCACCGCGGGCAAGCGACGGTTTTAAAATATTGGAGGCATCAATCGCTCCTTCTGCTCCTCCCGCACCGATTAATGTGTGTAATTCGTCAATGAACAAAATAATATTGCCGGCCTGCCGGATTTCATCCATCACTTTTTTCAAGCGGTCTTCAAACTCACCGCGGTATTTTGTTCCAGCTACAACAGTTCCCATATCCAGTGTCATCACACGTTTATTGCGAAGAGTTTCCGGCACTTCATTGTTAATGATTTGCTGGGCAAGCCCTTCTGCAATGGCTGTTTTACCAACACCTGGCTCCCCAATTAATACCGGATTATTTTTCGTCCGGCGGCTTAATACTTCAATAACACGTTGAATTTCTTTACTGCGTCCAATGACCGGATCAAGGCTTCCTTCGCGGGCAATGACCGTTAAATCACGTGCCAGACCATCAAGCGTCGGCGTGCTTACATTCGATGCCTGGCCGCCTTGCGTACCGCCCGACTCACTGCTGCCAAGAAGCTGGAGTACTTGTTGACGTGTTTTGTTTAAGCTTACACCAAGATTACCAAGAACTCGTGCCGCAACCCCTTCTCCTTCACGAATCAAACCGAGTAGAATATGCTCTGTTCCCACGTAAGAATGACCGAGTTTGCGCGCTTCATCCATAGACAGCTCAATGACTTTTTTCGCACGCGGTGTGTAATGAACCGTTTTCGAAGCACCGTCGCCTTTGCCAATTAATTCTTCAACTTCCTGCTGAATCTTTTCCGCACCGAGACCTAAACCGTAAAGAGCTTTCGCTGCGATGCCTTCTCCCTCACGAACGAGACCAAGCAAAATATGTTCCGTACCTATATTGCTGTGACCGAGCCGAATGGCTTCTTCCTGTGCAAGCGCCAGTACTTTTTGTGCTCTCTCCGTAAAACGACCAAACATCATATCCAATTCCTCCTTATATCAATTCGTCTCCTGCATCAATAATCTTTCCCGAATGAGCGCCGCCCGACGGACATCACGCTCTTCCGCCCGCAGCGGACCACCTGCATATTGCTGCAAGAAGCCCGGCTGCGTTAAAATCATCAGTTCATTTAAAATACTTTTTGATATATGTTGAATATACCCTAAATCTATTCCTAATCTAACATCTGATAAACATCGAAACGCTTCATTTGTTTCAATGATCCGGCTGTTTGATAAAATACCGAATGATCTGAAGATACGGTCTTCCAGCTGAATATTTGATGTTTTTACAAGTGCATCCCGTGCCGATTGTTCTCTCGACATCAATTCATGAACAACACTTCCCAAGTCCTCAATAATATCTGCTTCCGATTTTCCTAGCGTCAGCTGATTTGAAATTTGAAAAATATTTCCTAATGCTTCGCTTCCTTCACCATAAATTCCTCTAACAACCAAACCAAGCTGACTGATTGCCGGAATAATCCGGTTCATCTGCCGGGTCAGAACGAGACCAGGCAGGTGAATCATCACCGAGGCGCGGAGTCCGGTTCCGACATTTGTCGGACACCCTGTTAAATAACCGCGTTTTTCATCAAATGCATACTGCACACTTTCTTCAATTACATCATCAATCCGATTTGCCTCGTTCAGCGTTTCCTGCAGCTGCAAACCAGATGAAAGGCATTGAATGCGAAGATGGTCTTCTTCATTGACCATAATGCTTATATCTTCTTTTTCTGAAATGAGCGCTGCTCCGTATAATGATGACTCTGCCAAAAGAGGACTTATTAAATGTTTTTCCACAAGAACTCTTTTTTGCAGTGGAGAAAGGTCCTCCATTTTGAGCAGTTCAAGCGAAAGTTTCTCAGAAACCGCGCCGTTTACCTGTTCCACAATTTTTTTTGCGTCATCAAATTGAAAAATGGCCGGAAAACAAACATCAGCAAAGTTACGGGCAAGCCGTACACGCGTACTAAGAACAACATCCGAATGAGGACCGGTACCACTCATCCAGGAACTCGTCTGCTTATTAATAAACCGCTCCAGTGACATTAAACACCGCCCCCTTCACCGGATAACTTCTGCTCTACAGCACGTATTTGATCACGTACATCGGCTGCCTGCTCAAAATATTCATTAGCAATCATTTCATTCAGCTGTTCGCGCAGCTGCTGAAGCTCCTTTTGCAAATGCAGCGTCCCGCCCATTCGCTCCGGTATTTTTCCATGGTGCATAGTATTCCCACCATGAAGACGTTTTAAAATAGGAATTAGCTTAGAATCAAAGGCAGTGTAGCAATTCGCACAACCGAATTTGCCCGTCTGTAAAAACTGTTGAAAGGTCATATGGCATTTCTCACACCGCGCTTCTTCTTCATGAAATGCGGGCTTGGATGAAAAAAGCGGTTCAGGATTAAATAATCCCCCAAGCAAATTGTTCAAAGAAAAAGCGGGGTGCCCACTAAATAAATATTCTCCTTTTTCGTGAGCGCATTTTTCACACAAATACACTTCTGTTTTTTCCCCATTTACCGTTTTCGTAAAATGAAGAGCTGCCGGCCGTTCATGGCATTCTTGACATATCACAACGTCCACCCGCCTTACTGGTATTTAAGAGATAAAAGAAATGACTTCATCATACGCGCTCTCAATTCGTCGCGATCAGGAAGTTCAAGATTTAACACAGAGCGGTCCATAGCGCTTATCATTAATTTCGCCTCGCGTGTCGAAATTACCTTCTCCTCAAGGAGACGATAAATAAAATCCTCTCCATTTGATTGAGATAGCCGTGTTCCGACCAGCGCAAGCAGCTGATCAATTAAATCACTCTGCTCTCTTACCGTTACCTTAATAATTCTAATATATCCACCGCCGCCACGTTTACTCTCAACAACGTAACCACGCTCAATGGTGAAACGGGTGTTAATGACATAGTTGATTTGAGAAGGAACACACTGGAATTTATCTGCGATTTCGCTTCTTTTAATTTCGACGATTTCGCTTCCGCTATGTTCGAGTACTTGTTTCAAATACTGTTCAATAATATCAGAAACGTTTCTCATATTACTCCCCACCTTGACTTTGACTATATTTGACGATAATTATAAAGGAAAAAGACGATCCATTGCAATTTATTTGTTTTTTTATATACAAAAAAAACAAATTTAGTTCTAAAGTTGTTTTTACGTTCCAGGCGGCGTCGTGCTCTCACAGGGGTACACACCCAACTACCAGCGGCGATTATGCGC